>DATJRP010000018.1:0-3234 GCA_035504555.1 Rhizomicrobium sp.
TCCCGCTCGACCCTCCAGAGGGTCGAAGCGGGCGACGCCAATGTCAGCATCGGCATCTACGCCGCCGTCTTGCAGGCGCTGGGCCTGCTCGATGGCCTGGGCGAGATCGCCGACATCGCCCGCGACACCGTCGGCCAGGCCCTGGCCAGCGCGGAGCTGCCGAAACGCGTCCGCCTCAAACGCACACCGGGACCGATCGATCATGGCTGACATCGAAGTCCATATCGACCTCAACGGACGCACACATCGGGTCGGCCTGGCCCGCAGCAACAAGGTGCGGGGCAATGAGACCGCAGTGTTCGAGTACGCGCCGGAATGGCTCGCCGATCCGGATCGCTTCTCGATCGAGCCTGCTCTCGCGCTGACGCGCGGCGGCTTTGCGCCGCCGGCCGGACAAGCCATCTTCGGGTCCATCGGCGATTCGGCGCCGGACAGCTGGGGGCGCCGGCTCATGCAACGCGCCGAGCGGCGTCTTGCTGAGCGCGAAGGCCGCGCGGTCCGAACCCTCGCGGAGAGCGACTATCTGCTCGGCGTCGCCGATGAGACCCGTCTTGGCGCACTCCGATTCCGCTGGCCGGGCGATGACGTGTTTCAAACGCCGCTCCGCGCGGGCGTGCCGGCGCTTGTCGAGCTCGGGCGTCTCCTCGCCGTAACGGAGCGCATCCTGCGCGACGAGGAGACGGACGAGGACCTCCAGCTCATCTTCGCGCCCGGATCATCGCTTGGCGGCGCCCGCCCCAAAGCGTCGGTCATCGATCAACACGGCCGCCTTGCTTTTGCGAAGTTTCCCAAGAAGACCGACGACTACAGCATGGAGACCTGGGAGGAGATCGCCTTGCGACTCGCCGGGCGTGCCGGCATCGCCACACCCTCCCACGAATTGCTGCAGGTCGGCGGCAAGGCGGTGCTCCTGTCGCGCCGCTTCGACCGCGATGGAGCAATTCGCATCCCGTTCCTGTCCGCGATGGCGATGACAGGGTCGAAGGACGGCGAGCACGGCAGCTATCCGGAGATCGTCGATGCGCTCACGCAGCATGGGGCTCAAGCGAAGACCGACGCCCAGGCACTGTACCGTCGCGTCGCCTTCAACGTGCTGATCTCGAATGTCGACGATCACCTGCGCAACCATGGCTTCCTGTGGCTCGGCAAGGCGGGCTGGTCGCTCTCCCCCGTCTACGACCTCAACCCCGTACCGACCGACCTCAAGGCGCGTGTGCTGACCACGAAAATCGATCTGGACGAAGGCACCTGCTCGATCGACCTTCTCGAGGCCGCGTCAGAATATTTCGGCCTCGGCCTCGCGGCGGCGCGCGGCATCATCAAGCAGGTCGCGGTGGTCACGGCGACTTGGCGGGAGACCGCGAAGGACGCTGGAGCCCGGCCCGCAGAGATCACTCGCATGGCCAGCGCCTTTGAGCACGACGATCTCAAGCGGGCGTTGGCGCTGTGACGCGAACCTTCATCCAGAGCTTTGATCCTGCATCCGCGAGCCCGGGCAGGTCGTCGCATCGTGAACGCGTGGTGGGATGCGGTTGTTTGATTTTATTGTCGGCTGCCGTAGCACAACTATGACAATTTGCGCTTTCTCAAATGGAAAAGACCGTCAGCGCTGTGCGCTCCAACTGACGGTCTTTTGGTTTTGGCTGATAAGTTGACGGTATTTCTGACGCACCTCCCTGCAGAAGTAACGAAACAGCACGAGAGCTGGCATTGCATATCCCGTTGCCGAATCTCTCAGGTGACGGGCGTAACGGTGCCCCTGTAATTCCCTTTCGTCGTTCGCCTGCAATGCTTCCGTCACGCGGGCGCGTTGCCGCCATGGAAGCGGCCGAACGCGCGCGCGGCCACGATGCCCATAAGCAGGACACCGGCGCCCAGGGCGGCGGCGTTGTGGGCGGCGCGGAGATCGAAGTCTCCCACCCGGACGATGAGAAGATAGGCGATGACGAAATTCGCAAATCCCCACAGCGCGTTGACGGTCGAGGAGGAAAGACCTTTGCCCGGCGGTTTCGCAAACGGGCTCTGAAAGGGCCGGCCCATCATGCCGCTGACGAAATGCGGAACGGCATTGGCGAGAAAGGCGCCGCCGAAGAAATAGGACACGTCGTCAAGCCAATTCATGGGCGGGCGCTCCCTCATGCCGTGACAGAACCGGTATCTGCCGCTATCAGATCACATTCCCGCGGAGAGGAAAAATTCGGGCCGCCCCCGACATCCCGGGTCCTTTCATCCGTTCGGAACGATCGAACGCCAGGAGAAAACATGCAGAAGGGCTTCCGGGAAAAAAACTTCGGCGAGCGGCTCAGCGAATCCGCGAAAGCGAAGCAGGCGCAGCTCGAGCGGGCGCGGGCGAAATCGGCCGTCAATGATCCGGAATTCGCCACGCGGCGGGAAGCCCGCCGCCTGGCCGATCTCGCCAGGACCGCACGGCAGGAGGAGCGGCGGCAGGCCAGGCTCGCGGCTCTGGCGCAGGCGGCGGAAGAGAAAAGGCTGGCCGAGGAGGCCCGCGCCGCGGAGATCAAGGCCGAAGCGGCGGCACGCGAAGCCGCGCGCATCGAGCAGGCGCGCCTCGACAAGGTACGCGCCGCGGAACAGAAGGCGGCCCGCGACGCCCGCTACGCCGCCCGCAAGGCGCGGAAGAAATAGCCTGCCTGCCCGGCAGCAGATTGGCCGTCATGAGATTCCTCCGGTTCGAACAAGAAATTTGATGGCGCCGGACGATCTTTGCACCGTCGCACGGCGTCGGTGGCGCCCCAACCGCCAGGCAGCCGGCTCTTTCGCGCTCGTCGCCCGTCTTTCCGGTCGCGCGGCGAATCTTTCGCAGAACCGTTCCAGCTTCGAGAGCGAGCCGGATTTCGTATGTCGCGCCTCCCGCTGACACCGGCTCCGCAAGCAATCGACCGAAAGGAACGCATCATGACGAAACTGACCGGCAAGACTGCACTTGTTACCGGGGCCTCGCGCGGCATCGGTGCCGCGATTGCGAGGCGCCTCGCCGCCGATGGCGCCAGCATGGCGATCACTTACGGCAAAAGCGCCGCCGCCGCCGAAAAGCTGGTGAGGGACATCGAACGGGCCGGCGGCAAGGCGCTTGCGATCCGCGCGGATGCGACCGATGCGAAAGCCGTGTCGGCCGCGGTGGATCAGACCGTCGCGCGTTTCGGCCGGCTCGATATACTCGTGAACAATGCCGGCACCGCCATTCCCAAACCCTTCGCGGACCAGACGCTGGAG
>DATJRP010000019.1:0-14786 GCA_035504555.1 Rhizomicrobium sp.
ACCGAGTTCGGCGAGCAGATGCGACTTGGCGCGGAACGGTGTGAGCCGGAACGTCGCCGCGCCGGGATGGAAGAATTCCTGCGGATGCGGCTCGAAGGCGAGCACGGCAAGCGGAGCGTTGCGCGCTTCGGCGTGCCGCCTAGCCGTTGCGATCAGGGCCTGGTGGCCCCGGTGTACGCCGTCGAAATTGCCGATCGCCACCACGGCGCCGCGAAACTCGGCCGGAACGTCGTTATAGTGGCGGAAGATGCGCATCGTTCAGACTTTGGATCAGGCTTTGCTCGGCGGCATGACCATAGCATCGCCTTCGACGACGACCGTGTCGCCGACCTTGCAGACACAATCGAAGATCACGCGCCGCTTGTCGGCGATGACTTCGCGCACGGTGCAGGTTGCGGTCACCGTATCGCCGATGCGCACCGGCGCCTTGAAGCGCGTGGTCAGGCTCAGGAAAATCGTCCCCGGTCCCGGCATCTTCATGCCGAACACGGTCGAGATGTAGCTCGCGCTCAACACGCCATGCGCGATACGGCCTTTGAAGATGGTCGTCTTGGCGAAAGCTTCGTCGAAATGGACGGGATTGACGTCGCCGCTCACTTCGCCGAACAGCTGGATGTCACGCTCGGTGACGGTTTTGGTGAAGCTCGCCGACATGCCGGGCTTCAGATCGTCGATCGTGTACGCCATCGCTTCGCTCCGTATTTAACCTCTACCATACCAGCGCTCGCATCGCGGCGCGGGCCGAAAGTTTGGCTCGCCCAAACAAACGCGCGAGCGAGCTCTCCGTGACATCGCCGATCTCCTCGCCGTGGATGCCGTCGGCGATGAAGAGCGAATCCATGCCGGCATTATCGGCACCGCGTATGTCGGTTTCCAGACCGTCGCCCACGGCCAGCGGGCGCACAATGTCGCGACGGGCCGCCGCGCGCGCCGCGTCCAGCACCGGCTTATAGATGGGTGTGTAGGGCTTGCCGTAGTAGACGACGCTGCCGCCGATTTTTTCGTAGGCCCGCGCGATGGCGCCGGCGCAATAGACGAGCTGTCCGCCCCGCTGCACCACGATGTCGGGATTTGCGCAGAGCATGGCGAGGCCGCGCCTGCGCAGGACGTCGAGCAGTTCGTGGTAGTCGTCCGGCGTTTCGGTGTCGTCGTTGAAGAGACCCGTGCAAAGCACGACACGCGCCTTCTCCGGCTCGACGCAATCGATGGGCAGGCCTTCGAAGACGCCGCGGTCGCGTTCCGGCCCCAGATGATAGATGGCGAGCCGTCCGCCTTCCGTGCGCCGGGCGAGATCGGCGCGCGCGGCGACGCCGGACGTCACGATGGCGTCATAGCAATCGCCCGGCACGCCGAATTTCCTGAACTGCTCCTCGAGGGCGTCGACCGGGCGCGGCGCATTGGAGAGCAGCACGACGGGGCCGAAATCGGTGCGGAAGCGCTTCAGCGCATCCACGGCCGGCGCATACGCCCGACTGCCGTTGTGGAGCACGCCCCATACGTCGCAGACGAGCGCGTCGTAGTCGCGCGCGATCTGATGCAGACCGCTCAAAATCACCGGAGAGTTGGCCATGGCCTAGCGGTCGCATGGGCTGAGCCGCGCGGTCAATGGGGCGACTTATCCCGCCTTGCGGAAAGGGATGACGGGTGCCGACGGCTCGGGGCGGTCGAGCGTGCGAAGCGAGTCCTCGCGAAGCGGCTTCGGCTCGCCGAAGAGGTAGCCTTGCGCGAAATCGACGCTGTAATCCAGGAGCTGCACAACCGTCTTCTCGGTCTCCACGCGCTCAGCGATGAGGTTGAGGCCGTGGCGCGCCAGGAGCGACTTCAGGTCCTCCGCGGCGACGGCGGCCTGCGCGTCGGCCATGCCGCCGATCAGCGTGCCGGCGCGCACCTTGATGTGCCGGAAGCCCAGCGTCTTCAGCTTCTCGAAATCCATCGCCAGCGTTTCGACATGGTCCATCGACAGCGCGAAGCCGAGCGTCGAGAGATAGAGGAGGTTCTCCTCGCCCTTCTGGCCCGCATTCAGGACCGCGTGCTGATCGAACTCGAACACGATCTGGGACGCCAGATCGCGGTTGTGATGCATGAATTCCAGGAACTGCGGGAAGAATTCCGCGTCCGCCAGCGTTTCGCCCGAGATGTTGCAGAAGACGCCGATGCCGCGACTCTTGTGGATCATCTTGCGCACGATCTGCACGCAGCGGAACAACAGCAGATTGTCGACGACGGACATGAGACCGACAGGGCCTGCGACCTTCATGTATTGCGCCGGCATGATGACCGTGCCGTCTTCCGATCTGAGGCGCGACAGCGCTTCGTAGAAGCGGAGCTTCCTCTGCGGCAGGCTCACGATCGGCTGCAGATAGAGATCGACGCGATTTTCTTCGAGCGAGGCGCGGATGGTTTCGAGCAGATCGGACTGGCCGAAGGCGGCGATGTAGGCCGCGGCCGTGTCTTCGCGACGCTTTTCAACGACAGCCTGCGCGGGCGCCGGTGCCGCTACCGGAGCAACCTCCGCCACTTTCACGTCCTTCGCCTTCTGCGAAATGCGGCCGGCGAATTCGCGCATCAGGCCTTCGAGCATCTTGAGTTCGGAGACGATCTTGCGGCTCTGTGCGTCGGCGCGCGCGTCCGCGGCCTCTTCGACCTGCGCGATCTTGCGCTGCATGTCGGCGAGGGCGAGGAAGAAATCTTTGCCGTTGCGCTTCAGCTGCGCGATTTCCTCGCCTGCGGCCTTGCGTTCGCGGCGGCGCAGGATGGCGCCATGAAGCTGGGCCAGGAGCGCAACCGTGACTACGCCTACCACCGTTGCGCCCTTCGCATCCGTGATGCGGCCGATCACAAGCCATAGCGATGCCGCGGCCGTGGCCATGGCGTAGATCGCGAATAACAAGGCGTTGATCATGGGCTGCCCCAGAAAGCTTCTGTTATCCTTGCCCCGATCCCGTTGCCAATTCGTTAACCAAGGGGGCTTGCCCGGCAAAAGCTGCCGGGCCTAGCCTCGGCCCAAGCTTTTCGGGAGGCGCGGCACATGACGACGGCTTACGACTTCTCTTTCCGCTCCATCGACGGCGGTCCGCTGCCGCTGACCAACTTCAAGGGCAAGGCGCTTCTGGTCGTCAATGTGGCGAGCCAATGCGGGCTGACGCCGCAATATTCCGGGCTCGAAGCGCTGTGGCAGGCGAACCGCGACAAGGGGCTCGTGATCCTGGGCGTGCCGGCCGACGATTTCGGCGCGCAGGAGCCGGGCACGGAAAAAGAGATCAAGACCTTCTGCGAGACGCGCTTCGCGGTCGACTTTCCCATGACGGCGAAAGAACATGTCATCGGCGCGGACGCGCACCCGCTCTACAAATGGGTTGCGACCGAGCTCGGCGACGCGGCCGCGCCCAAATGGAATTTCCACAAATATCTCTTCGGCCGCGACGGCACGATCGCCGGCACCTTCGGCTCGCGAACAGAGCCCAACGCACCCGACATCGCCGCGGCGATCAAGGACGCTCTCGCAGGATAAAATTTAGTGTCATCCCCGCGAAAGCGGGGACCCAGTAGCGAGCGTCCGTGAGCGCGAAGAGTCACTCAGCGCGCAGACGCGCACTAGCTGGGTTCCCGCTTTCGCGGGAATGACAATTTGTTTTTTTACGCCTTCATCTTCGGCGTGATCAGGATGTCGACGCGGCGGTTGCGCGGTTCGCTCTTGCCGGGGCCGGTCGGAATCTTGAGCCGCGTGTCGCCGAAGCCGTAGGATGTGATGCGGTGCGGGTCGATGCCCGACGCCGCGAGCGCTTTCCCCACCGCATCGGCGCGCGCCTGGCTCAGTTGCATGTTCTTGTCCGACGGGCCGACCGTGTCGGTGTAGCCGTTCACGGTCAAAGCCGTGGAGTCGTATTTCCCGACGACTGCGGCGATGGCCGCGATGATCTGGCTGCCCCGAGCCGATAACGTCGTGGAGTCCCGGCCTGTGAAGAGAACATCGCCCCGCATGAGCAGCGTGATCGCATCGCCCGGCCGGCTCACCAGCACGCCGCTGCCGCGCAGGTCTGCGCGCAGGTCGCGCTCTTCGTTGTCCATATAGCCGCCGACGTTCTTCGCCGTTAGCGCGCCCAGCGCGAGCGGCTTCACCGTCCTGGGCGGCGGCGTGGGTGCCGTATAGGACGGCAGCGATGGCGGATTGGGTCGCGGCGAGGGCTGCGGCGCCATCGGCGCCTCAGCGACCGGCGGATAGGAATAATGCGTGGGACCGCAGGCCGCCATCGCCAGCGCCGACGCACACAGAACAACGATCTTTCGCATCAGTCACTCCCACTCAACGTGCCGCATCGCGGCATTTGTCGCGGGCCCCGCCGCGGTCTAAGAATCCCCCGATCCGACATTCCTAAGCTAACGAGGGAGAAAACAATGTCACTCTTCGATTTGAGCGGAAAAGTGGCGCTCGTCACGGGTTCGACCAAGGGCATCGGGGAAGCCATCGTGCACAGGCTGGCCGAACACGGGGCCAAGGTGGTGGTTTCCAGCAGAAAAGCCGATGCCTGCGAAAAGGTTGCAGGCGACATCAACAAGGCGCGCGGGAGCAAGGTGGCCGTCCCCATCCCCTGCAACATCAATTACAAGGAACAGCTGCAGAACCTCGTGGCGGAAACGCGCCGCGCCTTCGGCCGGATCGACGTGCTCGTGTGCAACGCGGCACTCAATCCCTATTTCGGCCCACAGATGGACATCCCGGACGACGCCTTCGACAAGATCATGGGCGCCAATGTCCGCTCGAACCATTGGCTGTGCCAGCTCGTGCTGCCGGAGATGGTGGAGCGCAAGGACGGATCGATCATCATCGTCTCGTCCATCGGCGGCCTGCGCGGTTCGGCGGTCCTGGGCGCCTACTGCATTTCGAAGGCGGCCGACTTCCAGCTCGCGCGCAACATCGCGGTCGAATACGGCCCGCACAACATCCGCGCCAACTGCATCGCGCCGGGTTTGATCAAGACCGATTTCGCGAAAGCGCTGTGGGATAACCCTGAGATCCTGAAGCGTTCGACGGCCGGCGCGCCGCTGCGCCGCATCGGCGATCCCGACGAGATCGCGGGCGCCGCCGTGTTCCTCGCCTCGAAAGCCGGCGCGTTCACGACGGGACAGTCCTTCGTGATCGACGGTGGGGCTACGATTGCTTGATGACATAACTCACCATGGCCGGGCGTGGCCCGGCCATGGTGACGACTTATTAAATCCCCAGCACCTTCTCCGCCGTCTCCGACGCGAGGTGCTGCGCTTCGCCGACAGCTTTGTAGGTGAGCGTGCCTTTGTACACGTTGAGGCCCGCGCGCAGGTGCGCGTTCTTGTTCATGGCCGCTTCGGGGCCCTGCTCGGCCAGCGCGATGGTGAACGGCAGCGTCGCGTTGTTCAGCGCAAACGTCGACGTGCGCGCCACCGCGCCCGGCATGTTGGCCACGCAGTAATGCACGACGTCGTGCACACGATAGGTGGGATTGGCGTGCGTCGTGGCGTGCGAAGTCTCGGCACAGCCGCCCTGGTCGATGGCGACGTCGACGATGACTGAACCCTTCTTCATCTGCTTGACCATCGCTTCGGTGATCAGCTTCGGCGCCGCGGCGCCGGGCAGCAGCACGCCGCCGATGACGAGGTCGGCCGAGAGCAGATTTTCTTCGATCGCATCGATGGTCGAATAGATCGTGCTCAGCTTGGCGCCGAATTGCGTGTCGAGCTCGTTCAGCCGGTGCAGCGAAATGTCGAGGATCGCGACATAGGCTTCGAGGCCCATCGCCATGCGTGCGGCATTGGTGCCGACGACGCCGCCGCCCAGGATCACGACTTTCGCGGCCGGCACGCCCGGCACGCCCCCCAAGAGCATGCCGCGTCCGCCCTGCGCGATCTCGAGGCAATGCGCACCCGCCTGGATCGACATGCGTCCCGCCACTTCGCTCATCGGCGCCAGAAGCGGAAGTCCGCCATGCGAATCCGTCACCGTTTCATAGGCGATGGCGATGGCGCCGGATTCGAGAAGGCCTTTCGTCTGCTCGGGATCGGGCGCCAGATGCAGATAGGTGAACAGCGTCTGGCCTTTGCGCAGGCGCTTGATCTCGACGGGCTGCGGCTCCTTCACCTTCACGATCATGTCGGCCGTTCCGAACACTTCGTCGGCATTCGGCAGGATCGTCGCGCCCACGCGCTTGTAGAGTTCGTCGTGCAAGCCGATCGCCTCGCCCGCCATCGTTTCGACGAACACCGCATGACCGCGTGCAGTCAGCTCGCGCACGGCCGTCGGCGTCATGCCGACGCGGTATTCGTGATTCTTGATTTCCTTGGGAACACCAATGCGCATGAGATCCTCGCGATCGATTGCGTCACCAGCGGTTCTTTGCCTCGAGAAACGCCAGCAACAGGAAGACGGCATATTCCACTGCGGCCGAATAGTGAAGCACGCGCGGTTCGATGGTCCGGTTTGTCGCCTGCAGCAGATAGACGCTCAACGCGTAGATCGCGGCCGTCAACAGAACCGGCACCACCAGCAGGAAAACGAACAAAAGAAATCTGCGTACAAACACCGTCGGCGCGCCCCCCGCACATCCGGTAGCCCTCTACGGCCGGGAAGCTAACAAACGAACTCGCGCCGTCAAGCTCGCACGCATGCATACGCGTCCGGCGCCTGGTGTTGCGTCGCAGGCGCGAATTTCGACGGTTTGTTGCGCTCGAGCCGCGAAACGAATCACGAAGCCCACAAAAGCGGCAACGGCCCCGGCGAAGACTCGCCGAGGCCGCTTTCCAATTCTGCGAGACAGCTAGCGGTGCCAGCGTCCGCCGTGGCCGCCGCGATAATCGCCGTGCCAGCCGCCGTGCGCCCACACATAGGGCCGACCGCCCCACCAACGGTAATAATGCGGGCCGCTGTACCAGACGCCGCCGATCCAGACCGGATCGCTGTAGACCGGATAGCCGCAATAGCCGCTGTAGTAATAGTTGTAGCCGGCGCAGGGACCGGGCGGGTAATAGCCAGGGCCATAATACCCTTCGTACACCGGCGCCGGGCCCGGTATGCCGATTCCGATGCCGATATGGACGCCGGCCGACGCCGGCACCGTCATCGCCACGGTCGCCGCCCCGGCCATCGCGAGCGCGCCAAGCGCCGCTTTTGCAATCTGATTCATCGCTCCTGATCCTCTCTTTCGATGCCGCGCCTCGCGGCCTTCGGGTGCATCATCGGCGTGTCTGCCTGAACCCAGCATGAACGGCGAATTTAGACTCGGGGTCGTTCCATCAAGCCGAACGGCCGCGCGAATCGACCGGCCAGATGGCCTCGAGCCTGTCGCCGCGCACGGCGTGATAGACGTCGTAGAGATTGACCGTCGGATCGCAGTGCGGAACGACACAGGTGAGCACATTGCCCGGCACGAGTTTGCCGCCTGCGGTCGAATAGAGGATGCCGCCCTGCTCATCGCCGAAGAAGAAGTAGCTCGCCCCGTTCGGCGCACCGGTGGCGATCTCGGGCGGGCCCGCATCGGTGGCGAAGGATTTGAAGCCGGCATCGGTGGTGGCGAGCCCGTCGCGATTGGCGCTGATCACCGTCGTCTGCACGAAGAGCGAGGTTTCGAACGGTACGGCGTCGCCGGGCTTCATCCAGACGTTGCGATATTGGCGATCCATGAAGACGTAGGAGCCGACCTGCAATTCGGTGAGCACATGCGCATCGGGATCGATGTCGAACGTGCCGGTGCCGCCGCCGGTCAGGATCTTCGGCTTGAGCCCGCGCTTCGCCAGCGTATCGCGCAGTTCGCCCAACTCGCGCATGACGGACAGCGAACGGTCGCGCCGTTCGTTGGGCGACTCCATGTGCTGCACCTGTCCCGCGTAACATTGCAGGCCCATGAATTCGAGGTTCGGACTGTTGGCGACGTTCTCGACCAGCGCGATCGCCGAATCGCCCATGGCGATACCGGTGCGGCTCATGCCGGGATCGATGTCGACGACGATCTTGAGTTTTTTTCCGCTCGCTTTCGCGGCTGCTTCGAGACGCGCCGCAACTTGCGCGTTGTCGCACGTCGCCATCAGATCGCTCACGCGCGCATTCAGCGCGACGAGACGTTCGACGCCTTTCTCGGTCACGACCGGCGAGGTGATGAGAAGATTCTCGATGCCCGCATCCGCCAGCGCTTCCGCTTCGCCGAGCTTGGCCACGCACACGCCCAGCGCGCCCGCCGCGATCTGCCGCCGCGCGATCTCCGCGCTCTTGTGCGTCTTGGCGTGCGGCCGAAGCTGGATGCCGCGCTTGCGCGCGAATTCGGCCATGTGCGCGACGTTGCGTTCGAGAACGTCGAGATCGATGACCAGCGCCGGCGTCTGCAACTTGCCCCGGCCTTCCGGCATTCCCACCAGATCTGCATTCAGGTCGCGCGCGCTCATGATCTCTCCTTGGCCTTTGTGCCCTTCTTTCCGCCCTCGCCCTGCGGCCGTCAATACGTCTTCGGCTTGAGTTCGCGCGTCGTTTGGCCTTTCCTGCCGCCATGGAGACATTTTATGCGCACGAGCATCAGGGCCACGCGCCGGCTCTGGAATTCGAGCAGGGCCGCATGGCGCCGGCCGTCGAAATCCCGGCGCGCGCCGAAGCCGTCCGCGCCCGCATCGAAGCCCGGAAGCTCGGCCCCATCCTGCCGCAACAGGCCTTCGACGACGCGATCATCCGGCGCGTGCATGACGGCGCCTTCGTCGATTTCCTGAACGGCGCGCATGCGGCCTGGGCGGCGCGTTACGGTTCCGCCACGGAAGCGATCCCCTCCTGCTGGCCGGCGCGGGGCTTGCGCGAACGGCGCGCCGGCGACATCGAATCCCAACTGGGGTCCTACTGTTTCGACACGGCGACGCCGATCAACAAGGGCACCTGGACGGCCGCGCGCGCTGCCGCCGATGTCGCACTCACCGGCGCACAAGCGATCGCGAACGGCGAGCCCAGCGCCTTCGCGCTGACACGCCCGCCCGGTCATCATGCGAGCCGCGATGTCTTCGGCGGTTATTGCTATCTGAACAATGTGGCGATCGCAGCCGAGTGGCTGAGCCGGAAGGGCCTCAAGCCCGCTATCCTCGACGTCGACTATCATCACGGCAACGGCACGCAATCGATCTTCTACGCGCGCGACGACGTCTTCTTCACGTCGCTGCATGCCGATCCCGCAACTGACTATCCGCATTTCCTGGGTTTCGCCGACGAGAAGGGCGAAGGCAAAGGCGAAAGCGCGACGCTCAATCTCCCCATGACCCGCGGCGCGGACTGGACGGTCTATGTCGATGCGCTGGCGCAGGCCGTGCGCGCCATCGATGCCTTCGGCGCCGAGGTCCTGCTGGTGTCGCTCGGTCTTGACACCTACGAGAAAGATCCCATTTCGCATTTCAAGATCACCAGCGAAGACTATCTTCGCCTGGGCGCGGCTATCGCGCAGCTCAAAAAGCCCACGCTCTTCGTCTTCGAAGGCGGCTATCACGTCGACGCGCTGGCCGAGAACACGACGAACGTGCTGGAAGGATTCCTCGGAGCTTAAAAATCCTTTCGCTGTCACGGGCCGCAATGCGGGCCATGACAAGTCTTATAGTTTGGTGAGTTCCAAAATCCCGCAGCCGTAGCGGCAGCCGAAATTGTTTGCGACCGCATCCGCCGCCAGCACGACGTTCTCGTGCAGGTCGCCCTTGTCGTCGACATAGGAAAACGCATCGACGCGCATGTCCCGTGTGAGCGACAGAAGCGTCGCAACCGCAAACACGCGATGGGCGTTGAATTCGATGCGCTGCGGGCCGATCGGCACGGAGAGGTAGAGCTTGCCGCCCGGCGCCAGCACGGCTTTGAGATTGGCAAGGCCCTTCAGATGGCCTTCGAAATCGACGGCATCGCCGTAGCGGCCGAGGCCGAAATGTTCGAGAGCATGCAGGCACGACACGGAATCGCAATAGCCCGCGAGTGCCGGGTCGAGTGACGCCATCATATCCGCCTGGCGGAAGCGGACGTTCGGAATGTGCGAGGTCAGCGGACGCACATCGAGGACTTCGATCTCGCGAAATGCCGCCACATGGGCGACGAAACCGTCGACGCGGCTTCCGACATCGACATGCAGGCGCGGCGCGTTCGCGAATATTCGGCGCGCGACGAGCAGGTCCTGATGGAAATAATGTCCCTTCGCGGACCCCGCATTGTCGGAACGGTCGTCGAGGCACGGCCACAATTCGCCGAACGGAAACTCGACGGACGACTGCTGTTGCTGGCGCCGAAACCTGCGGTAGCTCCGGATAAAGTGCGGGAGTTCGTCCATGTCGCGGAACACCCTGCCCAATCGTTTGACCATCGGCTTTCCCTATCGCGGCAGGATGAAGATGGCGTCGTCGGCATGGCGCGGTGTCGTGCCGAAGGCGGCCTTCATGTCGGTCATGAAGTTCTCGATCGGCGGATAGCCGTCCTGGCCCACGAACAGCCGCGCATCGTCGATGATGATCGCGTCGCGGCCCGGCGGGCGCAGCGCGAGGATGTGCCGAATCTCGGCGACGATGGGCGAATGTTCTTCACCCATGCCGGTGCCTTTGCCGCTGTAGTGGCCGTCGAGCCAGAAGAGGACCGGCTCGGAAATGGTCTTCACGAGCGCGGGCAAGGCCGTCGCGCTGTCGCCCTGAATGATCTTCACTTTCGGATGCGCCGCAAAGCGTTTGCGCGCCGCGATCACCGACGGCTCGTAGATCTCGATCGAATAGAGACGGTCAAAATAGTCGAGCGTGGCTGCCAGCGTGGCGCCGGCCTGCGTGCCGGTCTCCACCAGCGTCCTGAGGCCATAGAGTTCGGCGACCGCGAGGATGTTGCGCACCTTGACGGGATGGGGAACTGGCACAGGCTTGCCCGCATCGACCCAGGCCCGCATATGGCGGCCGCTACGGAAGACGCGGCCCAGCTCGTCAAAGGAATCGACACCGGCCAGCGCGCGCGTAATACCGAAATTCATGAACCGCCATACCCTTGAAAGTGCCGTACAAACGGGCAAAACAACGCGGGGGGAACCTAGGAAAGGCATCCATGAGGGTCAAGCACGCCATCCGATGGCGCACCCGATGACGCGCATCATCGCGCGGCTGCATGACGGCCTCGGAAACCAGCTTTTTATCTACGCCGCGGCGCGGGCGATCGCGGAGGCGCGCGGCGCGGAGCTTCTTCTCGACGTCTATTCGGGCTTCGCGCGCGACCGGAAATACGGCGCCACGTCGCAATTGAACCATTTCGCCGTCAAGGCGCCGGCCGCGCCCATGCGTCTCTCCCACCCGCCGCCGTTCGGCCGGCACGTCCGCGATCTGCAGATCGCCCTGTCGAAGCGATTGCCGCTCGGCCGGCGCTTCGTCATCCGCGAAGCCGATTTCGACGCCGTCATCGCGGGCGCGCCGCTCCGGTCAACCGTACGCCTCGAAGGCTACTGGCAGTCCGAACGCTACTTCGCTGGCATCGCCGACAAGATCAGAGACGAATTGCAGGTGATCTCGCCGCTGTCGCCGCGCTCGCGCGAAATCGCCGATCTGATAGCGGGCACGGAGGCCGTCTGCATCCATGTGCGCCAGATGCACGGCGCGCATCACGCCTTCGACCAGCCGCCGCCGTCGCAGATTCCACAACTGCCGTTCTCCTATTACGAAGAAGCCGTCGCGCGCCTCGTGCAGCGCGTACCCAATCCCACCTTCTTCTGCTTCTCCGACAATTTCCCGTGGATCCGCGAACGCTGGAATTTTCCCTTTCCCGTCCACTTCGTCGATCACAATCGCGGCGAGCGCTCTTACGAAGATGTGGCACTGATGCGCCGGTGCCGGCATTTCATCATCGGCAATTCCACCTTCAGCTGGTGGGGCGCATGGCTGTCGGACAATCCGGACAAGATCGTGATCGCACCGGACAGTCGCGGCCGCGTGCGCTGGGGCTCGGAGGACAATCTCCTGCCCGGGAGCTGGGAGATTTTGAAGGTCTAGAACGGTGCGTCGAGCGCGTTGCAGAGGAATTTGAGCAGCGGGCTCGCGGCGGCGAACGCATCCGTCACTTCATCGACCAGCCTCGGCGACGACGCGACCTTCACGCTGCCTTCATGCATCGCGAAGAAGGATTTGCGCTTGATGTCTTCGATGAAAGGGTGCTCCGCATCGTAGCCGCGCGGCGGACGCGTCAGCGCATCGCCATGAACACCGTCGAACTGCGCCGTGAAACGCTTGTCCGTCACGGCTTTCTTCCACACAGCCGATTTGCCCGCGATGGCATCGCGGACTTTGCCCAGCGCGTCGGTCGGCGGCATCCACAATCCGCCGCCGAACATCACCTCGTCCGGCGCGAAATGCATATAGAAGCCCGGCACATGCACGTCTTTGCCGAGCTCGTGGCGGAAATGGCAGGCGGCGTGTTCCTTGTAGGGACGCTTGTCCTTCGAGAAACGCACGTCGCGGTAAATGCGGAACATCGAGCCGCCATTGGGCCTCGGATCAGCGACAAAATGCTTCGAAATTTTCCTGAGGCGCGGCGCCATCGCTGCAATGAACTGACTCATCGGCGCCTGCACGGACTCCTTGAAGCGCTCTTTGTTCTCCTCGAACCACGGGCGATTGTTGTTAGCCTTCAGCTCGCGGAAGAAAGCGAAGAAATCTTTCGGAAACCCGGCGAAGCTTTCGGCCATCTCTATTCGCCCTTCTTGAAGTCGAACAAATCGTGGAGCGTGAAATCGCCGGCCTTGGTCGAAGTCGTCGACGTGATTTTGAAGATGCCGTTGGCGCGCAGCGCCGGCTTACCGTCGGCCATGGCGAGGCCCTGCGCAAAAAGCAGATTCTTGGTGATCTTGATCGGCTCGGCCGCGGCTTCGATCCACGCGCCCAGCGGCGCGGGCGCCAGAAAATCGCAGGTGAGATTGACCGTGGGCAGGAAGCCCATGTCCGTCTTCGCCTGGAAGCGCGCGGCGATCGGCAGGAACATGTCGGCGAAAGTGGCGAGCATGCCGCCATGGCAGACCTTGCCCGGATTGCAGTGCCGCGGCTCCACGCGGAAGCCCAGATGCAGATGCGTGCCGGTCCATTTGCCGTAGAGCGGGCCAATGACTTCGATGAAGCCCGTGGCGAATTTGAACGGCGCGAAGCCGTCGGGGACGTCGGTGGTCATTGGCTGTCCTGAATAGCGAGTCGCAGGAAGGATGCCTCGGATGCGAGCCAAGGGCACTACTTCGCATTGACCGGGCGCAACGAAACCGCAAAGAAATTTTATGTCTTCCCTTGACCGCGTCCGGCCCCAAGCCTAGATACCCGGTCGGTGGCTTGGCACTCGCGCAATGCGAGTGCTGCCATTCTGTCCCCACTCTTGGGGATATCAGATCAAGCGCTTGTAAATATTGAACTTCTAGGGAGACCCCTCCATGAAATTCCGTCCGCTTGGCGACCGCGTGGTCGTCCGCCGCGTCAAAGAAGACCAGAAAACCCCCGGCGGCATCATCATCCCCGACACCGTCCAGGAGAAGCCGCAAGAAGGCGAAGTCATCGCCGTCGGTCCCGGCGCCCTCGACGAACACGGCAAGCGTGTCGTCCCCGAAGTGAAGGCCGGCGACTTCGTGCTGTTCGGCAAATGGTCGGGCACCGAAGTGAAGGTCGATGGCGAAGAACTCCTGATCATGAAGGAGTCCGACATCATGGGCATTCTCGAAGGCCGCACCTCGAGCAAGAAGAAAGCCGCTTGACGCGAACAGCGAATAGCGAATGGCGAATAGGGTTCCCCCATTCGCTACTCGCCACTCGCCACTCGCGTTGAATCATTCAGCATTCAGGAGACAACACCAATGGCAGCGAAAGACGTCAAATTCGGCGCCGATGCCCGCGAGCGCATGCTCCGCGGCGTCGACATCCTCGCCGATGCAGTGAAGGTGACGCTCGGTCCCAAGGGCCGCAACGTCGTGATCGAGAAGAGCTTCGGCGCCCCGCGCACGACCAAGGACGGCGTGACGGTGGCGAAGGAGATCGAACTCGCCGACAAGTTCGAGAACATGGGCGCGCAGATGGTGCGCGAAGTGGCCTCCAAGACCAACGACGCGGCCGGCGACGGCACGACGACGGCGACGGTGCTGGCCCAGGCGATCGTGCGCGAGGGCTCGAAATACGTGGCCGCCGGCATGAACCCGATGGATTTGAAGCGCGGCGTCGAGAAGGCGGTGGAAACCGTCGTCGCCGACCTCAAGAAGCGCTCCAAGAAGGTCAAGTCGAACGAAGAGATCGGCCAGGTCGGCACGATTTCGGCGAACGGCGACACCACCGTCGGCAAGATGATCGCCGAAGCGATGGCGAAAGTCGGCAATGAAGGCGTGATCACGGTGGAAGAGGCGAAGAGCCTCGACACCGAGCTCGACGTCGTCGAAGGCATGCAGTTCGACCGCGGCTATATCTCGCCCTATTTCGTCACCAACGCGGACAAGATGATGGCGGAGCTCGACGAGCCCTACATCCTCATCCACGAGAAGAAGCTCTCCTCGTTGCAGCCGATGCTTCCAATCCTGGAATCTGTGGTGCAGGCCGGACGTCCACTGCTCATCATTGCTGAAGAGGTCGAAGGCGAAGCGCTGGCCACCCTCGTCGTCAACAAGCTGCGGGGCGGCCTCAAGGTTGCGGCCGTGAAGGCACCGGGCTTCGGCGATCGCCGCAAGGCCATGCTGGAGGACATTGCCATTGTCACCGGCGGCCAGGTGATCAGCGAAGATCTCGGCATCAAGCTCGAGAATGTGAAGCTGAACATGCTGGGCACGGCCAAGCGCGTG
>DATJRP010000020.1:0-12498 GCA_035504555.1 Rhizomicrobium sp.
AGCAGATCCGCCGCCGATCGCGCCGTCACTCCCAGGACAAAACATTCCAGAAGCCGCAACTGCTGCTTTTTGCCCAATTTGCAGCGCTTAATCCCCATTCAGCCACCGTAGATCCCTCCCTTATCTACGTCAGCCCCAAAAGGATTCACCACAGAGGCACAGAGATAGCGAGTACGTCTCCAACGGCAGCGCTCATCGTGCAAATGAATTCTGCGCGCAAAGCGCGCAACAAGCTTTGTCGGCGGCGACCAGAGCCTTTTGCGGCCTGCGCCGTCATCTCTGTGTCTCTGTGCCTCTGTGGTGAATCTTTTTTATGGCAAAGCGCGCCGACGGCCGACGGCGATGACGCCTCGGCCTGCGAAAATTATTCACGCTGTCAAAGAGCAAGCCACGCGAGTCTGCGCGCGGAATCTCCGCGTGTGAAGAGCGACATTTGGGGGACACTGAAAATTCTTCGCCGGACAAATGGGAACGAACGTCGGCAAAACACGCAACGCCGCGGCACGGACCCTCGCACGCGGTCCCCGTGTTCCCGGACCAAAGCCGCTCGTTTCACTCGGAAGCGGCCGTAATCCTGGGCGCTCCCGTTGTGCAGCGCACTCTAAAAAACGGAATGTGTTCTCGCCATTGAATTTAAGTTCAATTCCGCAGGCTGCGGTTCGTTTTGCATGCTTGCCGAAACGTAAACGGAAAAATCCCATCCTTATCCGTTGCGCAAGCCATTCGCCTACCACGGCGGAAATCCCCGCGCGCACTCCGGTATCGATCAACGCTTCGCTTACACGCAGAGCGTAAACCTGATCCCGCGCGAAACGCGCCGAGGGATCGCTCATGTCGCCGGCCTGCGAAGCAGAAGCCAAGGATTATCCGCCCGCGTCGATCGTGCTCGAGCGCCTGCTCGCAGCGATGCCGCAGGATCGCGTGTCCGTCGGCTGGCTGCACGAGGAACTGCGCGAACATTCCTTCGAGATGCTCGCATTCATCATGGCGCTGATCGGCGTGCTGCCGGGCGCGTCGGTGATGATCGGGCTGCTGATGATCGTGCCCGCCTTCGGCATGATGTTTTCGTCGGGCATGCCGCTGCCGGACGTGGTGGCCGCGCGTTCGATTTCGACGCGGCAGGCGAGCTTCATCCTCGGCCGCGCCATTCCGCTCCTCAAATCCTGGGAGACGGCCGAACGTGTGCCGCAGGGCGAAATCTGGAGATTTGCGCGGCCCGTCGTGGGCCTTCTGCTGCTGCTTCTGGGGGCGACGCTGCTCGTGCCCGTGCCCCTCAGCAACGTGTTGCCGGCGCTGGTGATCGCGGGCCTGGCGCTGGCGTCGTTCGAGGGCAATCTCGTCCTTCTCTGCATCTCGGGCGCGGGTGCGGCCGGTTCGCTTGCCATCACTGCGGTCACGCTGCTGGCCGCCTCGCAGGCCTTCGCGCATTTCGGCCTTTGATTCCGGAACCTGTTTTCATCCGTATGCAGATGTCGTGAACGCATGACCGGGCTTTCCCGGGGCTCCACAATCTTGCCCCATTCGAATCCTAAGAGCTTGGCGACAGCACGTGCGCGCGAGGGGATTGGGCCGCACGGCACTTAACCCGGTACGGGGCATGTTGAAGCGGAATTGGCTTATCGCGGCTGGGATCGCGCTTGGGCTCGGCTTGGCGCTGGCCGCGCATGCCCAATATTCGGAGCCCGACAATCAGCTCTCCATCGACCGTCTCGGCTACATCCAGCCGGGAACCTACCTCGCGGGCGACAGGGTTGCCTTCGAGCTCGTGAACGCGGGCGACAATTATCTGTTGCGGTTCCGGGGGGCGCCGGAAGTGTTCGTGCTTTATGCCGATCACGGCTCGCTGGGCGGCCGTATCCTGAAATTCGATTCCGGCGAGACCGCGATGAACATCGCGGGCTGGGGCGGCGTGACGCTCTATACCGATCAGGCGCCGCAGGGCCTGCCGGCCGTGCGCACGGGCGACGCCCTGCCGCCGCAGCCGCCGGCCGTTTCCACGCAGGACATGCAGGCGGCCGCCAGCGACGAGGCGGAGCGCCTTGCCTATGTCCGCCGTATCAATGTGCAGTTCACGACGGACTGGAACGCCTTGAGCGAGAATTCGCTGGCGCGCGCCTTCGCGTTCGACACGATGGAAAACGCGGCGCGCGGCATCGAGCGCTTCAGCGGCGGCAATGCGCAGCGCGAAGCCTTTGCGAAGCGCGTGTCGACGGTGATGATCGTGCAGGGTTCGCATCCGACGCTCGGACTGAGCGGCCGCACGCTCATGGTTTCGTTCAATCCCGGTCTCGGCTTTGCCGGCCGCGCCTCTTCGCGCGCCATCGCGCGGGCACTCGGAAACGTCCTGTCGCATTAGCGACGAAGGCATGCCAACATCCGCGCCGGTTCCGGCAAAAGTGCGCACACTTTCGCGTCTGGAGCCGTCCACCGAAGGGGCGCGTCCATGCTCGAATCCGCCGCAAGACGAAGCGCCTGGCGCGCGGTCTTGGCTGTTACGGCGATCGAGGCGGCGGCCCTGGCCTGGTCGTTTCGGGCGGCAAGCTGGCCCCGCATCGCGCAGTACGTTTTTGTTCCGCCGGGAAACGCCGCAAGCTGGGCCGCCGCTGCGGGCGTCACGATCCTCTACATCGCCTACGCCATGCGCGGTCTTTCCTTTGTGCGCACCTATGCCTTCGTGCCGCGGCGCTGGCGCGAAGCGACGGGCCTGAAACTCTTCGCTGTTCCCATGGCGCTCGTCACCGGTCTCTTCGAGGAAGCGTTCTTCCGCCGTTTCCTGATGGATTTCGCCCAGCAACATGGCGCGGGGTCCGCAGAACAGATCGGCGTCTCGGCGCTGAGCTTCGGATTGGTGCACGGCGTATGGGCCCTGTTCGGCGGGTTCCGCGCCGGGGTGGGCGCCACGATCTCGACCGCCGTGCTGGGCGGTCTGCTTGCGGGCGTCTACATCCTGGGCGGACGCAGCCTTTTGCCCTGCGCCGCGTCGCATGTTGCGATCAATCTGATCCTGGAACCGTGGCTCATCCTCGCCGCCACCTCCGGCCGCTGGGGCGCCGCCGGCGCGTCGTGATTCGTGCAAGCGGGCAGCAAGAATTTAGCGCAGAGGACGCAGAGGATGCGCAATGGGCGCGGAAAATTAGCGCGCGAATGCGCGCAAGAAAATATTGACGGGAGGCGGTGAGGCCATGAGAGACCGCGTTTCTCACTGTCTCACTGTCTCACTGTCTCACCGTCTCCTGTGAAATTTCTTTTTTTGCGCGCCAACGCGCGCGAAGTCACCCTGCGTCCACCGCGCATCCTCTGCGTCCTCTGCGCTGAAATTCTCGGGGCCACGCTCAAGGTTCAAAACCGTCGGGCGCCAGTTCGAAATGTTCGAACAGGAATCCCGGCGCGACCGTGCAGCCGACGAGCGTGTAAGCACCGAGCGATTTTGCACTTTGCCACGCACGCGACGGCACAACGATCTGCGGCCTCTGTCCCTTGTCGAAATCGCTTCCAAGGATGTGATCCCTGACGACACCGTCTTCCGCGACACGCAACGCGAGCGGCGCACCCGCATACCAGTGCCAGATCTCGGCCGCATCGATGCGATGCCAGCGCGACTCTTCGCCCGCCTTCAGAAGGAAATAGATCGCGGTGCCGTGGGCGCGGCCCGACGCGTCTTCCGCATAGTCGCGAATGTCTCGCGATAATGTCCGCCTTCGGGATGCGGCTTCAGCTTGAGGCGCCGGATCAGCATGTCGGCTTCGTCGCTCATGCGATCGTCGATACGCCGCGTGCGGCCTCGCGCCAAGTGAGCGGCGGCTCCATCAGCAGCAGGTTGGGCGCGCCGCGCGCAACCAGCGTCTTGATACCGAGCGCGACGGAGCGCGCATCATCCAGCGCATCATGGCGGCGGCCTGCGAATGTCGCGCCGGCCGCCTCGGCGATGTCGCAGGCATGAAGCCCGCTCGGATCGATGCCGGCTTCGATCAGCCACGGCACGGCGTTGACGTAAGGCGGCAGGCGCGGCTCGTCCTTCAACCCGTAGAGTTCGAGATTGTCCGTCAGCACGAGATCGTCGCGGCCGAAAGCCAGAAGCGGCGCGCCGTCGGCGAAGCGGATGAAGGCGCGATAGGCCACCGCGAAATCGACGCCGCGCTCGGCAACCGCCGCATTCGTCACGCCGGTCAGGTTTTCGAGATAGGACGACAGCACGGGATTGAGCCGCGGCTTGATGAGGACGTCGAAGGCGGCCGTTTCGGCGAACGTCTCCGCATCGATCTTCACGGCGCCGATCTGCACGACTTCGCGGAATTCGCCGGGCCTCAGCCAGCGATGCTCCATCGAGCCGGGCCACGCGGTGAACTCGAGATCGAATACGACCGCACAACGCATGGTTGAAGAATGTGTGGATAGGGAACCGGCACCGTGTCGAATCAGTTTATTCCTGCGATTTAAGACATTCTTAACGTCGAAGGCTGAGCTTAGGCTCAAATTTCCTCTGGAGGGATTCCATGGCTGCCCGGCTCCGTATGACCCCGGCCCCCGAAGCGCCCGATCCGCAGCCCGCAGCCCCCTCCCAGACCCCCGACACGCCCGCGACGCCTGCTCACGCCTATCTCGCCCGGCTGGCCGCGCTCCATGACGAAGCCGCCGAGACGGCGCATCTCGCCAACCTGCTCGGCCGCGCCCCCTGGGTGGCCGGCCTGCTGGGGTTGGGCGCGCTCGCGACGGCTTTCTTCTGCGCCAGATCCGTCTCGTCCATCTCCCTCGGCACATGGTTGATCTTGGTGACCGTGGCGGTCGCCGCCGTCGGCCGCAGCTATGGGCGGACCATCGAGGCCCCCTTCGACCGGACGGCGCTCAAGACCTTCGCGCGCAACCTCTCGGCGATCCTTCTTTATGCCGGGGCGGCCTGGGGTGCGGGCCTCTTTCTGGCCTTGCCCGAGAGCGTAGGCCTTGCCGGCGGCATCGCCTTCACGGCGACCATTTCGGCCTTTGTGGCCGGTATTCTCAGGGCCCGGGACATGGCGTTCAGTTTCCTCGTGCCGGCCACGGCCGTGGGCGCCTTCTGCACGCTGATGCGCGACGCAAACCTGACCGACGCGCTGGGAATTCTGGCCGGCGGCCTCCTCGTCGCCGCGGCTGCGACACTTCTTGAACGTCTGATGACAGCGGCGTCACGCACCGAACTCAGCTGAACCTTTCGCCTTCACCTTTCGCTTTCCGCGGCGCTGTCGAAAGCAGTATTGTCCCGCGCCATGCGGCGTCCGCCGCCAATAGGTGACCATGATTCCCGATGTACGCGCGGAGACGGCGAACACGCCCGCCGTCGCCGATCCGTTCGATACCGAAGCCGCTGAACGCATTGCCGCGGCGACCGCCCTCCTGAAACAAGCGCCGCAAGGTCTGAAGCAGTTCTTCAGCGCCTTCTTCCAGGGCGCATCGCCGGAAGACGTCTGCCATTTCGCGCCGGAAGCGCTCGTGGCGCTGGCGGAATGGATCTATGCGCAGACCGCCACGCGCAAGACAGGTGAGCCTCTCGTCATCCTGACGGAGTCCCCCGTCGAGCCGCGCAACGAAAGCGTGCTCCTCGCGGTCAACGACGACATGCCGTTCCTGCTCGACTCGCTGATCGGCGAGATGAGCGCGCGCGGGCATCGCATCCATGCGCTCTTCCACCCCATCATGACGGTGACGCGCGATGCGAACGGCGCGCGCGGCGACAAGGGTGCTGCCGGCCGCGAGAGCGTGATCGTGCTGGCGCTCGACCAGATCGTCGAACCGGAATTGCGCGCGGAGATGACCGACGGCGTGCGCCACGTCTACCGCCAGGTGCGTCTCGCCGTGCGCGACTGGCACAAGATGCGCGAGCGTCTGCATGAGACGGTTGCGGGCCTGAAACGCACGCCGCCGCCCGGCAATCGCGAGAAGGTGCAGGAAAGCATCGCCTTCCTCGAATGGCTGGGCGCCAATCATTTCACCTTCCTGGGAAGCCGCGACTATGCGTTCCGCGGCGGCGAAGACGCGCAGCTCGATCCCATCGATGAATCGGGCCTGGGCGTTCTTTCCGATACGGGTGCGCGCGTCGTCCGCCGCAACGAAGGCGAGACCAAGCTTTCGCGGGAAGCGCGCGACTTCCTGCTGGCGGCCGAACCGCTCATCATCACCAAGTCGAACGAGCGCAGCGTCGTCCATCGCCGTGTGCACATGGATTACATCGGCGTGCGCATGTTCGACGCCAAGGGCAAGCTCACCGGCGAGCGCCGCTTCGTGGGGCTTTTCACGTCGGGGGCCTACAGCCGCCGTCCGGGCGACATCCCGATGCTGCGACTCAAATTCCAGCACGTGCTGCAGCGCGCGGGCCTTCCCTCCGACAGCCACGACGGCAAGGCGCTCGCCCATATCCTCGACGCCTATCCGCGCGACGAGATGTTCCAGGTCAGCGAAGACGAACTCTTCGCGACGGCGCTGGGAATCCTCAGGCTCGGCGAGCGCCCGAAAGTCCGCGTCTTCCTGCGCTACGACCGCTTCGACCGCTTCGTCTCCGCTTTCGTGTTCATGCCGCGCGACCGCTACACGACGGAAGTCCGCGAAAAAGTCCACGCCATCCTGGCCAAGGCGTTCCACGGCCGGCCGTCGGCATCCAATCCCACCATCGACGACAGCCTGCTTGCGCGCATCCACTACATCGTCGGCCGCAGCGACGGGCCGCGCCCCGAAGTCGACATCGCCGGTCTCGAAGCCGAGATCCGCGAAGCCATCCGCACCTGGGACGACGGCCTTTCGGAAGCCCTGATGAACGCCAAAGGCGACGAAGAAGGCGCGCGTCTCTTCCGCCGCTATGCCGGCGCCTTTCCGCCCCGTTATCGCGACGTCTTTTCGCCCGACGAGGCGGTGCGCGATCTCGACGAGCTGATGCGGCTCTCGCAACAGAAGGCGAGACCGATCAAGGCGCGCGCCTATCGCTCGGACGGCGATGAACGCGGCTTCCTGCGGCTGAAGCTCTATGTTGTCGGCGCGGTGCTGCCGCTGTCGGCGTCGCTGCCGGTGTTCGAGAATCTCGGCTTCCGCGTGATCGCCGAAGACAGCTACGCCATCGTGCTGCCCTCGGAAGAGGGCCCGCCCGCCGCCGCGGCCGTGCTCGATTTCCTCATGGAACGCGCGGACCAAAGCCCCGTGTCGCTCGCCGAGATCAAGGCGCCGCTGGAAGAGGCGTTCCACGCGGTGGTTTCAGGCGAAGCCGAAAGCGACGGATTCAATCGCCTTGTCGTCGGCGCCGATCTCGGCTGGCGCGAAGTGAGCGTGCTGCGCACCATCGCGAAATTCCTGCGTCAGGCCGGCATCGCCTTCAGCCAGGACTACATGGAGCAGGCGCTCGCCCGCAATCCCGACATCGCCAAGCTGATGGTCGAGCTTTTCCTGGCCCGCAGCGCACCGGAGATCGAAGACCGCGACGCGCGCGTGAAGGCTTTGGGCGAGCGCATCGACGCGGCGCTGAACGACGTGCCGAGCCTCGACGACGACCGCATCATCCGCCGCTTCCGCAACGTCGTCGAAGCGATGCTGCGCACCAACTATCACCAGGCCGACGCGAAAGGCGCGCCGTCGCCTTACATCGCGATCAAGCTCGACAGCCAGAAGGTCGACGAATTGCCGGCGCCGCGCCCGCATGTGGAGATCTTCATCTACGCGCCGCAGGTCGAAGGCGTGCACCTGCGCTTCGGCAAGGTGGCGCGCGGCGGCATCCGCTGGTCGGACCGGCGCGAAGATTTCCGCACCGAAGTCCTGGGCCTCGTCAAGGCGCAACAGGTGAAGAACGCGGTCATCATTCCCGTGGGCGCGAAGGGCGGTTTCTATCCCAAGCAGCTTCCCGTCAACGCCACGCGCGAAGCCGTGCAGGACGCGGCCATCGCCGCCTATCAGAAGTTCATCCACGCGCTGCTCGATCTGACCGACAACATCCTGCCCGACGGCACGGTGATGCCGCCCGAGCGCGTCGTGCGTCACGACGACGACGACCCCTATCTCGTCGTCGCCGCCGACAAGGGCACGGCGACCTTCTCCGACATTGCGAACGCGATCGCGGAATCGCGCGGCTTCTGGCTGGGCGACGCCTTCGCCTCCGGCGGCAGCCACGGCTACGACCACAAGAAGATGGGCATCACCGCGCGCGGCGCCTGGGAAGCCGTGAAGCGGCATTTCCGCGAAGAGGCCGTCGACATCCAGAAGGAGCCGTTCACCGTCGTGGGTGTGGGCGACATGTCGGGCGACGTGTTCGGCAACGGCATGCTTCTGTCGAAGGAAACGAAGCTCGTGGCCGCCTTCGACCACCGCCACATCTTCATCGATCCGACGCCGAACATGGAAAAGAGCTTCGCGGAACGCAAGCGCATGTTCGACCTGCCGCGTTCGAGCTGGGCCGACTACGACAAATCGCTGATCTCGACGGGCGGCGGCGTCTTCGCGCGCACGCTGAAGGAGATTCCGCTCTCCGCCGCCATGCAGGCGCTGATCGGCTCCAAGGCGACGAAGCTTTCGCCGGACGAGATCATCAAGGCGCTCTTGAAGGCGGATGTCGATCTTCTCTGGTTCGGCGGCATCGGCACGTTCATCAAGGCCGCGAGCCAGACCAATCTCGACGTGGGCGACCGCGCCAACGACGCCGTGCGCGTCAACGGCAGCGACGTGCGCGCCAAGGTGGTGGGCGAAGGCGCCAATCTCGGCGCCACGCAGCTCGGCCGCGTGGAATATGCGCTGAAAGGCGGACGCATCAACACCGATGCGATCGACAATTCCGCCGGCGTCGACACCTCCGACCATGAAGTGAATCTCAAGATTCTTTTCAGCGGCCCGCTGCGCCGCGGCGAGATCACGGGCGAAGCGCGCGATGCGCTCTTGAACGAAATGGTCGACGACGTGGCGGCGCTGGTGCTGCGCGACAATTACGAGCAGACGCTGGCGCTGTCGGTGGCGCAATTGCGCGGCGTCGCCGACCTCGACGCGCATAGCCGCTTCATCCATGACCTCGAGCGTCGGGGACGGCTCGACCGTGTCGTGGAATTCCTTCCTGACGACGAGGCGCTGCGCAAGCGTGCGCAGGCGGGCCGCGGGCTGACGCGCCCCGAGCTCGCCGTGCTGCTGGCCTATGCCAAGCTCGACCTGGACGCCGAGATCGTGGCGAGCGACCTGCCCGACAACCCCTATTTTTCGGGCGAGCTCGTTGCCTATTTTCCGCGCGCGGCCGCGTCGCGTTTCCCGCAGGAGCTCGCCAACCATCGCCTGCGGCGCGAGATCATCGCGACCTCGCTCGCCAACCGCATCGTCAACATGGCGGGACCGGTTTTCGTGCACCGCATGAAGGAAGTGTCGAGTGCACCGGGCGCGCGCGTGGCGCGCGCCTATGTCGAAGCGGAAGGCGCGTTCAGCCTCGGCGCGCTCGAGAGCCGGATCGATACGCTCGACGGTCATGTGGGCGCGCAGACGCAGACCGGCATGTATGCCGACATCGCGGAGTTGCTGCGCCGGCTGGGCCTGTGGTTCCTCGTCAACGTGCCGGCGAACGCCGATCTGGGCGAAACGATCGCGCAGTATCGCGAGGGCGTGGAAAAACTGCGCGGCACCTTCGCGACGCTCGTCTCACCTTACGAAGCACACGACACGGAGGCGCGCATCGCGCATCTGCGCGACGCCGGCGTGCCGCTCGATATCGCCGAAGACGTGTCTGTGCTGCCGTTGCTCGCCAGTGCGCCGGAGATCGTCATGCTGGCAGCCGCGCGCAATCTTCCCATCGATCTCGTGGCCGGCGCCTATTTTGCGCTGGGCGCCACGATCGGGCTCGATCGCCTGCGCGGCCTGGCCGCTCACATTTCCGGCGGCGAGCACTGGGACCGTCTGGCCGTGCGCCGCATCGTCGACGATCTTTATGCGGGACAGCGCGGGCTCGTCGGCGATGCGCTGAAGGATGCAGGACCGGACGCGACGACGCGCGCGCAGGGCGCGGAGCTCGTCAAAGCCTGGGCGGACGCACGCGCCGATGCGCTGGGGCGCACCAAGAGCTTCCTCGCCGAGCTCGAACGCACCGGCGATCTCTCGATCGCCAAGCTCACGCTGGCGAACAGCCAGATCCACGAACTCGTAGGACGATAAAGCTTTCCTCCCCCCGCGACAGCCGCGGCGGAAAGTTACCGCGGCGCCATTCTGATCGCGCCGTCGAGGCGGACGGTTTCGCCGTTGAAATAGCCGTTGGTGATCATCTGCAGCGCGAGCGAGGCATATTCGTTCGGATTGCCCAGACGCGGCGGGAACGGCACTTGGGCGGCGAGCGCCTGCTTGACCTGTTCGGGCGCGCCTTGCAGCAGCGGCGTGTTGAAAAGGCCCGGCATGATCGTGTTGCAGCGGATGCCTTCCTGGGCGAGATCGCGCGCGACCACGAGCGTCACGCCGTTGATGCCCGCTTTCGACGCCGTATAGGCCGCCTGTCCCACCTGACCGTCCTGCGCCGCGACAGACGCCGTGTTGACGATGGCGCCGCGTTCGCCGCCGTCCAGCGGATCGAGCGTCAGCATGCCGGCCGCCGACATCGCGATGCAACGATACGTGCCCACGAGATTGATCTGGATGATGCGGTCGAAATCCTTCGCCTGGAAGAACTTGATCTCGCCCGTCTTCTTGTCGCGCGATGCGGTTTTGGCGGCGTTGCCGGTGCCGGCGCAATTCACCAGAATGCGCTCCTGACCGTTCGCGGCGCGCGCCTTCTTGAAGCCTTCCGCCACGCTCTCGTCGTTCGTGACGTTGACTTCGCAGAATACGCCGTCGATCTCCTTGGCGACTTTCTCGCCCTTGTCTTTCTGCAGATCGAAGATCGCGACCTTGACGCCGTGCTTGGCCAGCGCGCGCGCCGTCGCTTCGCCGAGGCCGGAGGCTCCGCCCGTGATGACGGCGGCGACCGAGGAGTTCAGTTCCATGGTGCAGTCCCTTCCCTGTTGTAGCTCTGTCCTTCGGTCTTAAAACGGCGCCGTCGCGAAGGGAAGAGTGCCAGAGACTCCAGGACCTAGAGCACGAGCTGGGTCTGCGTGACGAGCGCGACCAGCTTGCCGTCGGCGCGGCTGATCCGCGTCTGCCAGACGGAGGTGCGACGGCCTATGTGCAGGGGCGTCGTTTCGGCGGTGACGGTCTCACCTTCCCTAGCGGCAGCAAAGAAATTCGTCTTGCTTTCGACCGTCGTCGTGCCCGCGCCCTCCGGCAGATTGAGGAACGCGGCCGTGCCCCCCAGGCCATCTGCCAGGGCCATAATGGCGCCGCCGTGCAGGATGTTCCCGCTGGTGCAGAGATCGGGGCGCACGACCATCCGGGCCGTCACGCGCCTGGGCTCGGCGGAGAGGATTTCCACTCCCATCAACTGTGGAAAGGGCTGCGCGGCACGTCTGGCTGGATCGGTCATGGTTTCTCCCTCGCCTTTTCAAAAATCTATGCGCAGCACGCTCTGCCTCAAAACGGGATCCGCAGCTTTTTGCGCGCCGCGCGGGAACCGGCGGTTCGCGTGCGCCGTTATGGCGTTCGGAGGAGCCGTGCGCCGATTAAAATCGGCCGAGCGCAGCAACAAGCAATTCCCTGACAGGTAGGCGGCGCGTACGCAGCAGCCGACACGTGTGGCATTGCGGGCACACAAATCGCCAATCAGATAATACTATATTGACTAAGTCTAGTTTAGTGATTTTATAGTTGAACTAGGGTTGTGCGAGAGATGCGCACAATACGGCTTGTCCTGCTCCGAACGATGAGAATTGAGGGGAATGAACACGATGAAGACCTTGCGGACCGTATTGCTGGCCAGCAGCGCAATGCTCGCACTTACCGGCGCAAGCCTGGCGCAGTCTCAAACGGACGCGCCGCCCAAAAAACATCATCATCATCCGGCCGACCGTTTCGATCTTCTCGAGCAGCAGGTCCAGCAGCAGGCGCAGGCGCTCAAGCAGCAGTCCGCGGAGATCGAGCAGCTGAAAGCGCAACTCGGACAGCAGACGGCATCCGCGCCGGCAGCGCAGCAGGTTACGCCGCAGCAATTCGCGGCGCTGCAGGACAAGGTCGACCAGGTGGTGACGGAGAAGACGGAAGAGAAAAAAGACGGGGCGACGGTCACGTTCCGGCACTACACGCCCTATCAGCATTCGAAGACGGTACCGACCATCGCTTCGGCCGACGGCCGCTACACCTTCCAGCCCTTCGTGCTGGTGCAGGGCGATTTCGCGAGCTACAGCAAGGGACAGCCGCTTTCGCAAGCCGGCACGGACAATCTGAAAGCATCGGGCGAGAACTTCCGTCGTGCGCGCATCGGCTTCCAAGGTATCCTGGACAAAGATTTCAGCTACAGCTTCATTGCAGATTTTGGCGGCGCCGGCGGCGACGAGACCTATCAGGCTTATGCCGGACCGAACACCGGCACGACGAAGAACACGGGCGGCACCAGTCTCACGCCATATACGGCGAGCACGGCGAGCGGCACCGGCGCGCGGCTCT
>DATJRP010000021.1:0-37611 GCA_035504555.1 Rhizomicrobium sp.
ATCGTCATGCGCTTCTGCTTTGCGTCGACGAAGGGATGAAGCGCGCGCGCCGCCAATTCGCTCAGCGAGACGTTGCCCCAATTGCGCTGGGTGAGGACGTCGTGCGCGTCGGCCAGCGCATGCAGCCGTCCGACGAAGAGACTGCGTTCCTCCGCCGGCGCCTTTCGGAACGTCTGCGCCGCCATCGCCTGCACGGTGCCCAGCGTGTTCTTCACGCGGTGCTTGATCTCGTTGATGAGATGCTCCTGCACGCGCTCCAGCTGACGGCGATCGCTGATGTCGCGCGCGATCTTGGAGGCGCCAATGACGTTGCCTTCGCGGTCCTGCACGGGGGAGACCGTGAGGGAAATATCCACGAGGCTTCCGTCCTTGCGCCGGCGCACGGTCTCATAGTGCTCGATGCGTTCGCCTTTGCGGATGCGCGTGATGATCTCGGTCTCTTCACCGAGACGGTCGGACGGGATGATCGTCAGGATGGATTTGCCGATGATTTCGGACTCCGTATAGCCGAAGAGCCTTTCGGCGGCGGCATTCCAGCTTCGGATCGTGCCGTCGAGATCCTTGCTGATGATGGCGTCCTCGGAGGACTCGACGATGGCCGCGAGACGCCGCGTCGCCCGTTCGGACTCGGCCCAGGCGCTGATGTCGAAGAGCATGTTGACGGCGCCGGTCATATTGCCGTTGGCGTCGAACAGCGGCGAAGGAAACGGAATGAATGGAAACCGCGTGCCGTCGGGACGCTCGGCGATGGCCTGCGCGCCCAGGACCGGGCGGCCGGTCTTCAGCGTCAGCGCCATCGGGCATTCCTCATGCGCCATCGGCCGGCCGTCGGGCCAGAAGAGCCGCCACGAACCGCACCACCATTCCTCTCCGAGCTTGGGCTCGCGGCCCCACAGTTGAGCGGCGGCTTTATTGAAGTAGGTGATGCGGCCGGCCACGTCCGTCATGTACAGTGCGGTGGGCAGTTGCTCGACGATTTGACGGAAATGGTCGGTCTGGAACAGGACGCCGTTGTGGAGGAGGCCATTCATGGGCAGCACGGTCCCGGCGGGTTCGTCGCGCTCCCTCCAGGGCATTTCAACCTCGGCGCTCGCCGTCATAAGCCACTCCTGTCCCAAACATTGCGCGGACTTTAGCCCCGCAACCGGTCCGGAGCGATTCGAGGGCTCTGCGCCGATGAACGCCCCTCATCCCGGAACAAAACGGCAATCCGCGGCGTTGAGTTCCCAAATTGCATTCACTTGGGGCGTAAAGGCGAGGCTTTGGGAACGCTCTTCGCCGCGGCGAAGGGAGTTGTGAGTTGGCTGTCGCTTTGGTCGTTGAGGACGAGTGGCTTGTGCGCATGGAGATCACGGAAGCGCTCGATGCGCATGGCTGGACCATCCTCGAAGCGAGCACCGGCGAAGCAGCCCTTGCCATGCTCGATCACAATCCGAGGATCGATCTCGTCGTTACCGACGTCCGTCTGCCGGGACCGGCCTCGGGATGGGATGTCGCCGACGCTTTCCGCGCCGCGGACGCGAAAATCGCCGTCATCTATTGCTCGGGCAATGCCTGCGACCCTTCGCGTCAGGCACCGGACAGCGTGTTTCTGACGAAACCCTGCCGAATCGACAGGCTTCTGGAGGCGACCCTCAAGCTGTGCCCGGCCGGCGCGACGCTCGAGAAGCGTGCCGAATAGTCAGCGTCGGCAGACAGGCGCCGGTGCCGGTCCCAGCGCCGCCAGCACGTCGCGTATGAACCTGAGATCGCCCGCGATGTCGTAGTCGGGCGGCGGCGTGACACCGAGACGCACGATCACAAGTTTCCGCGACGGCATGACGTACACGCGCTGCCCGAGATTGCCGGAGGCGAAGAACGCGTCGCAGGGCATGCCGGCTGCGATGCGCCCGTGCGCGTCGTCGTCCTTGCCGTCATTGGTCCAGAAGCCCGCGCCGTAACTGGTGCCGAGCGTCGACGTCGCGGAATAGCGCACCCAGCCTTCCGGCAGGATGCGGCGTCCGGCGACAACGCCGTCGTTCAGATAAAGCAAACCCAGACGCGCCCAGTCGCGCGCACTCGCAAGAATATGCGTCGAGCCGACGGGTGTACCGGTCGCGTCCATCTCCATGACGACGCTTTTCATGCCCAGCGGGCCGAACAATTCGCGGCGCGCGAAGGTCTGGACGGCTGCGCCGGTGCCGCCGGCCGCATCGCGCACGATGCGCGAGACGATCAGCGTGCTCGCATCGGAATAGCGCATCGCGGTGCCGGGCTTCTCCTGCAACGGACGGCCTTCCGCGAAGCCGGCCATGTCGCGCGCGGTATAGAGCATGCGCGAGGCGGGATCGAAGCCGGAACCCGTTTGCGCGATGGCGAGTCCGCTCGTCATGCGCAGGAGATTGTCGAGCGTGATGGCGGCGCGCTTGTCGCCGCGCCAGGCCGCAACAGGGGCGGGCGCATGAACATTCAGCTTGCCCTCGCGCACGAGAATGCCGACCAGCGCATTCATGAACGACTTGCTGGCGGAATAGCCCAAAAGCGGCGCCGCGACGCCTACACCCGGCGCGTAACGCTCGGCGATGACGCGTCCGTCTTTCACCACGACGACGGCTTTCACCCAGCGGTGCGGCGGCCGAGCCGGCTCCGCGAACATGCGATCGAGTGCCGCGCGCAGTCGCGGATCGGAAGGCGCGACGAGCTGCGGACCGGCAATGTCGGGAAGAAGCGCCGCAGCGGTTGATCCTGCGGCAACGCCATGATCGATCGGCCCCGAACCGACGACGAGCAAACATCCGATCTTGTCGCGATAGATCGCGCGGCTCTCAAGCATGCCGCGCCAGTCGACCTCGACCGTGCGCTTGGCGCGATCGACGTCGACATGCATGCCGTGGGCCAGCAGATCGAGGCCGGGATAGGGCGCGATCGCTTGCGCGAAGACCTCTTTGGGATCGAAGCCCGAAACGAAAGTCTCGCTGCAGATCGTGTGCGCCGCATCGCCCGTCGCCACGCGGATCGCATTGTCCGGCCGGAAGAAGACGCAAAGGACGGCGATGACGAAAGCCATCCCGAACCCGAACGCCACTGCCGTCCTGCGCATCGCCGCCCCCGGACTTCCGTGCGTCAGGCCACAGCCGAACGGCGCGCGCGCCGCCCGCCGACGATCCGGAAGACTGCATATTGCAGGCCGAAGGCCGCGATCTCGACGCACATCGGCACCACGCCCGTGTACCACGCCCAGACCTTGAACGAGCAGGTCATGGCGACAACGAAATTGGCGATGCCCAGCATGAAAATGAGGGCCGACCAGGCATAGCCGCTGGCGATGATGAGACTGCGCGGCAGACGGTCATGCGCCTGCTGCGGCAGATAACGGTCCAGCCAGCCTTTTTGCAGCATCACGGCAGCGATCGCGAAGGCGATGATCGTGGGCTTGATCATCATGAAGCGATTGTCGTTGGTGAACAGCGACGCGCCGCCGAAGACCAGCACCAGCGCCATGCTCGCCCATTGCATGGTTGCGATCGGTCGGCGGCGGATCTTCTCGACGACGACCTGCATCACGCCCGCACCGATGGAGACGCCGATGGCGAGCGGCGCGTCGTTCGTGCTTGCGAAGACGATCAGGAACACGATCGTCGACAAAAGATCGGAGAGAAAAGTCCTGAGTGCGGTCATCATGACGATACGCCTTTCTTGTCAGAGGGTACGAGGGATTCCAGATGGGCGACGTAGGCGAGCAGCGCCTTGCGGCCGTCGTCCGTCAGCGCATAAAGCGATTGCGGTTTGCGCGCGACGAAATGCTTCTTCACCGTGACGTAGCCGCCGTCTTCGAGCTTGCGCAGGTGCACGCTGGCATTGCCGTCGGTCATCTTGGTTGCGTCCCTGATCGCCACGAAGTCCGCTTCCGACGCCCCTGCGAGGAACGCCACGATCGCCAGCCGCGCGCGGCTGTGGAGCAGCTCGTCGATGGCGTTGTGGTCGTAGTCGGTCATTTCGCGTTGCGGCCGCTCAGGAAGAGCAGAAGTCCGGGCGTCGCGAGAAACGCGAGCATCATCGCGGCGCCGAGGAGGAGCACGGCTTCGCCGTTGCGCAGGCCGTAAAGCACGAACGCGCTGATCCACCACGCGACGGCGACGAGGCGCAGCCAGACGACATTGGTAAGGAACGAGCCTGCGAAAAACGCGATGGCGAGAATGCATGCCGCTGCGGCGTCGTACCAATGATAACCGGGCACGCCGCCCCAATTGGCCGCGACCGCCAGCGTCATCAGGGAAATGCCGCAGCCCAGCCACAGCATGGCGAAAGCGCGCGCCATGGGGCTCGCGGCCTGCGCCGGGACCGGCATGCCGAAGAGCCCGAGCCACCAGCGGCGCAGCGAATAGATCCAGGGAATGGCGATAGCCGCGAGCCAGACCATACCGGGCTCGACTGGCGACCAGTGCCGCACATAGGCGTAGGTGGCGAGATAGCCGGCAGCCACGAACAGCCCCCAGACGGCCATGTCCGGGCTGCGCCGGCGGGCATAGGCCCGGCCCTCCTCCAGCGTGTTGCGGATAAACGCGATATCGGCCTCAACGCCGCGGTCCACCATGCGGGGAACTCCATGTCGACAATGTACTTTGAAATATAAAGTACATTGCTTCCCGAAAGTCAAGGCTGGGGCGATATTATACTTGACGTTCCCAGAAGCTAGGATTAGATTTGACTCATAAGGAGTTAGGTCATGTCCAAGTCGATTTTCAGCGCCGCCCACTTCAACGATGAAGCCGCCGCCTACGCCTATGTTGAGGCTCGGGTATGGCCGAACGGCCGCGTCTGCCCCCATTGCGGGGTCGTGGATCAGTCCGGGGCGCTCAAGGGCAAGACCAACCGGATCGGGCTCTACAAGTGCTACGCCTGCCGCAAGCCCTTCTCCGTCAAGGTCGGGACCATCTTTGAGGCGAGCCATATCGCGATGCGGGACTGGCTGGCCGCGATCCACCTGATTTGCTCTAGCAAGAAGGGCATTTCTGCGAACCAGCTTCACAGGACTTTGGGGATCACCCTCAAGTCAGCTTGGTTCCTGTCGCATCGCATCCGCGCTGCAATGGACCCGATGCACGACGCGCCGCCGGAACCCACCATGGGCGGTCCCGGCAAGATTATCGAAATGGACGAAACCGAAATTCATCCGTCCAAGCACACCCGCAAGCGCGAGGGCGCAACCCGGCAGAACAACCCGAAGATCATGAGCCTTGTCGAGCGCGGCGGCGAAGTTCGGTCGTTCCACATTGATCGCGTTGACCATCGGACCTTGAAGCTTGTCGTGAAATCGAACGTTCGCAAGGAAAGCCGCCACTACACCGATGGTCTGATGGGCTACAAGAACAACGCGATGGAATTGGAAGGCGGACACGAATCCGTCGATCATTCGCGCGGCGAATACGTTCGCGGCGATGTGCATACCAACACCGTTGAAGGCTTCTTTTCGGTGTTCAAGCGCGGCATGGTCGGAACCTACCAGCATTGCGGCGAGAACCATTTGCACCGCTACCTTGCGGAGTTCGACTTCCGCGCCAGCAACCGCGCGAAGCTTGGCGTCAATGACGAAGATCGGTCGGCCAAGGTCGTTAAGGGGGCAGTCGGCAATGCGAAACATCACTGCCATGAGGCCATTGACGTCGATTTCATTGCGATGTCCAGACTCGAAGAAGTAGGCGACGCGTCCAATGATATCCTTATTGACCTCGATGAATTTAAAGACCCCTGAAAGGGCTACATGCGCAGCCACTACGTAAGGATCGGGGTAGAACGGGTGCCCCTTTAAAAACGCTTCGTATTGAGCCACGTCTACTGTTACCGCCACGCCAATCTTAGTGTGCCGCTTGATGGCGGCGATCATTCTGGCCTCGACCTGGATTCTTTGCGGCTTGGTCAATCCCGCAAATTCTCCGTTGCCGGGATCAGGGGCGCAGTCCGCCATATGAAAGTGACGCAGAGGATGAGGAAGCTGGTCCCAGTTGAGGACCTCGTTCCATTCCCGCTCTAGCTCGCGAGCGGCAGTCCTCTCCATGATGTAGCCAGCCACGCACACGGTAGGAGAGCCCTCGTGCGTGCCGCTTTCATCGAAGGCGCACTCAAGATCGACCACGACCAGATATCCATCGGGCCGCAGCATTATGTCAGCAAGCCATGCCGCTACTCATGAGAACCTACCCCTAGCTCTTGGGAACGTGAAGTATAATATCGCCAAGGCTGGGGCGGCGCTCCAGGGTCGGATCAAACTGAGAAAATTCTAGCGCAGCGTACGCAGTGGATGCGCAGAGGACGCGGAAGAGCACGCTTCTGCCGGGAACGCCGCGCGCGTAGTGCGCAAGAAAAATCTCCAGGGAGGCGGTGAGGCAATGAGGGACTGAATTTCTCTCCTCTCACCGCCTCATTGCGAAATTCCCTTTTGCGTGCATGCGCGCGCACGGCGTCCGCCGCGCATCCGCTGTGTCCTCTGCGCTGAGAATCGGCGTGACAAACTCGGCATTCGCTCATTCGTCCGAGGCCGGCAATGGCAACCGGGCGGCGGGCATTTTCGAGCCTCGACAACAGCTTGGATTCGAAAACGGCAACGAAATGCGAAAATCGCGCTGTCCGCCGAATGTTGCTCTTCACATGCACAAGGACGCGGCGCAGACTCCGGCGCTCGTTCTTTGACATCGTGAAATTCGAAAGCGGGCGCGGCGCATGAAGCCGCGCCGGCGACGCCGCGCGGACGCGCGGGCGCGTTGCCGACCGCCGGCGATGCGCCTTCGGCGGCGGCGCCCCGCTTCGGCGCAGGCAAATCTGCCGCACAGGCGCGCACGCCGCCGCAGAAAGACCGTATACGGACGAAAATTCTCCCTGGTCGCCCCTGATAATGTCCATGAGCGTCGGCGCCGAAGCCGAGAAAGGCCTGCCGCACAAGGCTTGGACGCATGCGGGCTTGCGGCCGCGTTTTTCGCCGCCCTGTTCGTGCCCCTGATAGCAGGGACGCGGCGCGCCGGGGAAATTTCGGCAAACGCCGCCGCCTACGCCTTGGGATGATGTTCTTTGAGCAGCGTCCCGCAGGCGTTTGCGGCGCCGACGATGCCGTCGGCGAAAGCCCCGCGCGCGGCTTGGCGCGTGAAGTCGGCGACGATGCCGTCCCACGCCGCCTGCCCTGCCGCCTGGTGCAGGCGATGATCGGCGATGATCTCGGCATAACGTTCCGCCAGCGAGACGAAGAAGAGCACGCCGCCGTCATGCTCGGGATGCGACAGTATCCGCACAGCGAATTCGCGATGGGCCAGCATGCGCGCATGCGCGTGCTTCACCCGCTTCGGCACCGCCGCCATGCGCAGCGGCCGCCATTCGAGCGCCAGGCTTGCGGCAAGGAACACAGCCAGCACGATGATCGCGGCCGCGCGCAGATCGAGGCGCGGCAGCCCGAGCGCCAGCCCGCATAGAACAACGAGCGCAAGCGCCGCGCCCCACAGGATCGGATAGAGCTGATAGCGATCGCTCGCCGGCACGATGACGAGCGCGAAGCGTGCTTGGGTGCGCGCCTCGGCCGCCGTCACGGCGGCTGCGATGCCGTCCTGTTCGGTCTGCGTCAGGTTCTTGAGCGCGCTCACCATCCGCCCGACGCGCCTCCGCCGCCGAAGCTGCCGCCGCCACCGCTAAAGCCGCCGCCGCCGAAACCGCCGCCACCGAATCCGCCGCCGCCGAATCCGCCGCCTCCAAAGCCGCCGCCGCCCAAGCCTCTGCCGCCCCAGCCTCCGCGGCCGCTGACCGCGCTGAACAGCAGCAAGCCCCACAGGAAACGCGCGCCGCCGATCCAGAAAAGGACGATCAGCAGCAGGATCGGGATGATGCCCGCGCCGATGGGGTTTTGATGCCGCGCCGACATTTCACCGGGCGGCGCATATTCGTCGGGATTGATGGTCGCGCCGCCGATCGCCTTCAGGATCGCGCTCGTGCCCGCCACCACGCCGGCGTCGTAATCACCGCGCTTGAAATAGGGCGTGATGATCTCGGCGATGATGAGCTTCGATTGCGCGTCGGTCAGCTGGCCCTCGAGGCCGTAACCCACTTCGATGCGCATCTTGTGCTCGTTGGGCGCGATGATCAGCAGCGCGCCGTTGTCCTTGCCCTTCTGTCCGATGCCCCAGGCGCGGCCGAGCTGGTAGCCGTAGTCCTCGATTTCGTAGCCCTGCAGCGATTTGAGCGTGGCGACGACGACCTGGTCGCCCGTCTGCTTCTCCTGCTGCGCCAGCATGGAGGTGAGCTGCGCCTTCGTCTGGTCCGACAGGATGCCGGCATCGTCGACGACACGGCCCGTCAGCGGCGGAAAGGTAGGCGCCGCCGCGGCCGGAAGTGCGATGACGAACAGCCAGGCCGCGGCGAGAAAGACAAATCGTATGGCGATGCGCATGGGAGATATGTTCAGAACTTCACCTGCGGCGCTTCCTGCGCCTTTTCGCTGATGGTGAAAGTCTGCCGCTCCTTGAGATTGGGATAGAACATGTGCGCGATCCAGGCCGACGGGATGGTCGTCAAGGTCGTGTTGTATTCCTGGACCGCCTCGATGTAGTCGCGGCGCGCGACCGCAATGCGGTTCTCCGTGCCTTCGAGCTGCGCCTGCAGCGCGAGGAAGTTCTCGTTCGACTTGAGGTCGGGATAGCGCTCGCTCGCGACGAGCAGACGTCCGATCTGATTGCCGAGCGAGGCCTGCGCCTGTTCGAAATTGTGGAAGGCCTGCGGATTGGAGAGCACGTCCGGCGGCAGGTTGACCGTGGTCTGCGTCGCCTTCGCGCGCGCATTGGTCACCGCCTCCAGCACCGAGGACTCCTGATGGGCGTAGCCCTTCACGGTCTCGACCAGGTTGGGGATGAGGTCGGACCGGCGCTGATACTGGTTCAGCACCTCCGACCATTTGGCTTTGACGTTCTGATCCTCGCGCGGGGCATCGTTGATGCCGCAACCGGCAAGGCCCACGAGCACGATAAAAAGTGCGCCGGCGCGGGACAGCGCACCGAAAATCGGCTTCGACATGGCGGAATGGTCTCCTTCGAACCTAATACGGGCGAACCTATGCGGCGGAAGATAATAGCTCGACGCGCCGGCTCCTATACCACATGGGGGTATCGGCGATCACAGCAAAAACTCAGGAGTCGCCTGGAGGATTCTGGTCGCGGTCCGCAAATTGACCTTTTTCATGGCGCGCGGGAATGTCGGCCTCGCATAGTCATCAAAGGAACTGTCATGAACGGCGCAGAAAGTCTGGTTTCGACGCTCGTCGCCTGCGGGGTCGAAGTCTGTTTCACCAATCCCGGCACTTCGGAAATGCATTTTGTGGCGGCGCTCGACAAGGTCGACGGCATGCGCGCCATCCTCGGCCTCTTCGAAGGCGCCGTGACGGGCATGGCCGACGGCTATGGCCGCATGAAAGAGAAACCGGCGGCGACGCTTCTGCATCTGGGGCCCGGCCTCGCGAACGGTCTCGCCAATCTCCACAATGCGCGCCGCGCCGCGACGCCCATCGTCAACATCGTCGGCGATCATGCGACCTATCATGCGCAATATGATGCGCCGCTGGCCTCCGACATCACGGGTTTCGCGCGGCCGGTGTCTGCATGGGTCCATACCAGCATGTCGCCCAAGACGATCGCGTCCGACGGCGCACGTGCGGTGCAGGCGGCGCGCATGGCGCCCGGGCAGATCGCGACGTTGATCCTGCCGGCGGATACGGCGTGGCTCGAAGCCGACCGCGCGGCGCAGCCTTTGCCGAACATCGAAGCGGCCGCCGTCTCCGACGCGGCCATCGACGAAGCCGCGCAATGCCTGCGCAACGGCAAACGCACCGCGATCCTGATGCGTGGCACGGCGTTGAAAGCGGCCGGACTTGAAGCGGCGGGGCGCATCAAGGCCAAATCCGGCGCGCGGCTGATGTGCGACACGTTTTCGCCGAGGCTGGCGCGCGGCGCGGGCCGCGTGGCCGTCGAGCGCATTCCCTATTTCGCGGAACAGATCGTCGAGTTCCTGAAAGACGTGGAGCAACTGATTTTGGTCGGCGCCAAGCCGCCCGTGTCGTTCTTCGCTTATCCGGGCAAGCCCAGCTGGTGCGTGCCGGAAGGCTGCCGGATCCTCTATCTGGCGCAGCCGCACGAAGACGGGCTCGGCGCGCTCGAAGCTTTGGCCGAAACCATCGGCGCGCCGCGTGCTGCGGAGACGGTGAAGCTCGCAAGGCCTGAACGACCGAGCGGCAAGCTCAACGCCTACTCCGCCGGCCAGGCGATTGGGTTCTATCTGCCGGAAAACGCCATCGTCTCCGACGAAGCCGCGACCGCGGGCATCGGGCCGCAGACCTACACGGCTACGGCCGCGCCGCACGATTGGCTGTCCCTCACCGGCGGCGCCATCGGCCAGGGCATTCCCGTCGGCACCGGCGCGGCCGTTGCGTGTCCGGACCGCAAGACCGTCTGCCTGCAGGGCGATGGCGGCGGGATGTACACGCTGCAGGCTCTGTGGACGCAGGCACGCGAGAAACTCGATGTGACGACGGTGATCTTCGCCAACCGCGCCTATGCCATCCTCAATGTCGAGCTGATGCGGGTGGGCGCGGAAAATCCCGGACCGAAAGCCCTGTCGCTGTTCGATCTGCGCAATCCGGAATTGAGTTGGGTGAGCCTCGCCGCTGGCATGGGCGTGGAAGCCTCGCGCGCCGAGACCGCGGAAGAATTCGCCGATCAGTTCGCGAGCGCCATGAAAGTGCACGGGCCGCGGCTCATCGAAGTGATGATTTAGAGATAGCTGAGCCACCACGCGCGCGAGCGCCGGCGCACGCCCGCGTACCAGCGGCAGAGTGGATACATGGCTATCACGACGCCGATCCAGATCGCATAGATGGCGGGCAGGCCGACGTCCCAACCCGGCGGCGCGCTGAACGGGAAATGCGCGAGGTCCGGCGACTGGAACGTCTCGCTCACCATGCCGTAGCGGGCATAGCTCACGGCGACCGCGAGGAGATGGATGAGATAGAAGTGCAGCACATAGAAGAACAGCGGCACCTTGCCGATGATGAGCGCCGGATGAAAGAGGTCCGGCACGCCGGCGTCGAAAGCGCGCAGCAGCAGCAAGGTCGGCCCCAGCGTCATCAGCAGGAACAGGAGCGACGGCGGATATTTGGTGGTGTCGATAAAAGACATCACCGTGAAGAGCGGCGTGTCATGCACCCTCCACCTGAGGGGATCGCCGTAAAGATTGGAGTAGCGCAGCGCAATAAAGGCGATCACGCAACCGATGCCGAGCCGGAACAGCAGCCTTTGCCGCGCCGGTGTATCCCAGCGATAGGCCGCGCCCAGCACGTAGCCCAGCGCCGTGACGCCGACCCAGGGGATCAGCACATAGGAGACGCGTACGACGTGCCCGCTCGTGCGGATAAGGAATCCCGGCTGGTGCAGCACGGTCCACAGCGGCGCCGCGCGGCCGAATATCCCGGGATCGACGCCGTCGAGTGTGTTGTGGCCCGCAACCAAGACGATGCCGAAGAACGCAATCGCCCAGAGCGGCAGCCATATGAGGCCCGCGAGCACGATCATCGCCCAGCCGAGACCCCAGAGCACCGTGATGATCGTCACCTGATAGTCCACATTGAACTGCAGCGCGAAGCGCATCACCACGAGCTCGAGGAAAAGGAGCCAGAGACCGCGCGTCAATAGAAAGCGCGAAAGCTCGCGCTTCGACATGCGCTGCAGTGTCAGATAGGCGCCGGTGCCCGTCAGCAGAAAGAACGTCGGTGCACAGATATGCGTGATCCAGCGCGTGAAGAAGAGCGCGGGCGTCGTCGTGGCGAGATCGACGGCGTTCACGGCGAAATCGCCGAAGAAATCGTGCACGTGGTCGAGCGCCATCAGGATGATGATCAGCCCGCGGACAACGTCGATCGATTGAATGCGCGACCGGACGCGTTCCATCCCGCCCCCTTTTTACGGGACGAAGCTATCACAAAGCGCGGGTGAAATCGTCCGGGGCGCAACCTCCGTTTTCGTACGGCGTTTTCAGATCGACCCCGTTGGCCCACTTCGAGGAGCGTTCCCATGACGAAGAGCAACGTGGAAGGCGAAGGCAGCTACAAAGCTACGCGCCGCTACGACAAGAAGGTCGGGAAATTCGTGCACGACAGGAAGTCGGAAATTCCCCGCATGGCGAAGGACGCGGAAAAGGCGATCGAAGGTCCGGAAGGCGACGAGCTCCGCCGGGCCGAAGAGATCGGAAAATCCAAAGCGAGGCACTAAGGTTTGGGTGGCCCGCTCACGCTGACACTGGCGGGCCATGACACTGTTTAAATGTGCCGCTCGATCCAGCGGCGCACGGTGCGCAGCACTTCTTTGCCGCGCGTCCAGTGCAGCAGCAGGTGCGGCCCATCCTCGATGTCGGCCCAGGATTTCGGGCCGGCGAGGTTCTGGTGCAACTGCAGGATGCAATCGCGGCGAAGGAGATCATCCTTGGCGCCGACCATAGTGAGGGTCGGCACGGTCACGCGGCTCGCGGCGTCGACCGCCGAACAGGCGAGCGCGATGACGCCGTCGAGCAACTCAGCATTGATGCTGCGCATCACCATCGGATCGCCGAGCAGGCGGATCGCATCGGCCGCCGACAGGTCGGAGCTGTCGAGGCGCTCGACCACCAGTTCCCTTTTGCCCACGATCATGCGGAAGGCATAGAGAAGCCAGCTGTAGAGCGAACGCCGGAACGGCGAAGCCAGCGCGCCCGGCGCCATCAGCACAAGGCCGGCGATGTCGAGTTGGGCTGCCGCCGCGTGGATCGCAACCGCGCCGCCCATGCTCTCGCCCAGCACGAAAAGCGGCAGGCCGGGCTTCAGACGCGTGCGGAAAAATTCGGCCGCTTCGCCCACATCGCGCACAAGGCGTTCGTCGCCGGCCCACGTGCCGCGCGATTGCGTGGCGCCGAAGCCGCGCTGGTCGTACGCCATCATGGCAAAACCCGCGCGTGCGAGCCTGGCGCCTACCGAATCGAACGCGCCGGAATAGTCGCAAGCGCCGTGCAGCAGAAGGAGCGCCGCGCGCGGCCGTTTCGGCAGCCACAACCGATAGGGAACATGGGCGCCGTCGGATGCCTGAAACGCGCCGTAGCGCACGCGCCGGTCGAGCGCCTGCAGCCCCCAGCGAACGTCGTCGATGCTCGGGCGTCCAACGAGGGCTTCGCGCAGGGCAATGCGATAACCCGCCATGGCACGCGCTCAACCTCCCAGGCGTCTCGCCACCGAAAGGCCCAGGAAGACGAAGACCAGAAAGATCACGAGGAAAATGAAGAACAGGATTTTGGCGATGGCGAACGACGCGCCGGCGATGCCGCCAAAGCCCAGAATGCCCGCGGCCAGACCGAGAATGAGAAACAGGAGCGCCAGGCGGAGCATGATGGCCTCAGGTGGGGTGACGCTCTCTCAACGAAAAGCTGTGATTGGGAGTTCCCCTGACGCCAGTAGGGGTTGGTAAACGCTTCGAGAGCGCCGCAATTTTGACGCGCGCGTGGCTTTCTTTTCGGTACGAAAGCCGGAGTTCTGGTAATACTCCGTCCTACTTCCCTCTTTCGAGCGCGGTTCGGGCGATAAACTTTCATGGCGAATAAGCCGATTTTCTTCGACGCGACAGGGCGGCGGGCGGCCCGGGTGTCTTTTGCAGGCTGGGTGCTGGCCGTCGTCAGCACGATTCTCGGCGGCATCTTCATCGCGACGCTCTTCGCCGCGCCGCAGATGGCGCAGCTGCGCCTCCCGGGTCAGCGGACGGCGATCAATCTCACAGACCTGGAGTTCAAGGCCAAGGATCCTGTCCGCCTGCGTTCGGCCGCCAAGCTGGGTGCCAAGGCGCTTGCCCGACGCGAAGAGCAGGCGCGCATCTGGCGGGAACGCAGCGCGCACCTCTTTCCGCAAGCAGCGTTTTCGGCGCGGCCGAAGGGCCGGCCTTGGACGATCGCCTTCTATCCCAACTGGGGCAACGCCGGGAACAATTTCGACGATCTCAAAAGCGTGCTGCCGAAGCTCGACTGGATGATGCCGACATGGCTCAGCTTCGGCGGCTCCGATCTCGCGCTCAAGACGACGTTTGACGCCAACATCGTGGGCTATGTGCGCGCCACGAAACCCAACGTCGCGATCCTGCCCACGGTGCAGAACGCCAGCGGCGGACAATTCGACGGGCCGGGTCTGGCGAAACTTCTGGCCGATCCCGCACACCGCGCGCAGCTGGTGAACCAGGTCACGAACTACGTCGGCGCCCACAAGTTCCAGGGCGCCGTCGTCGATTTCGAGGAAGTGCCCGATAACGCGCATGGCGACGTCGAGCTGTTCCTGCACGCGTTGTCGGCACGCTTCGCGCAGCACAAATGGATCGTGGCGATGGCGGCGCCATTCGACGACGAGAAATGGCCCTATGCCGCTTATGCGAAGCTCGTCGACTACACGATCCTCATGGCTTACGACCAGCACGATGCCTCGGACGAGCCGGGGAGCCTCGCGGGCCAGTCCTGGTTCGAGACGACGCTTGATGAGCGCATGAAGGTGCTGGCGCCCGATCGCACGATTATCGGCATCGGCAGCTACGCTTACGATTGGAACGGTGGTCCGGCGGATTCGCCTACGTTCGAAGAGGTCATGATCGCGGCGCAGGACGCCAGCGCCAAGATCGATTTCGACGATGCAACCAACAACCCGCATCTCTCGTATATCGACGAGGACGATCATACGCGCCACGATGTCTGGTTTCTCGACGGCGTGACGGCGTTCAACCAGATTCACGCCGCCGACGTTTACCAGCCGGCGGGCTACGCGCTGTGGCGGATCGGAACCGAAGATCCCACGATCTGGAGCGTGTTCGGCCGGCCCTACGGCGCTTCGGCGCCGCAAGGCCTTCGCGATATCGCCAACCAGGACATCGATTTCGATGGCCAGGGCGAAATCTTTACCGTCGAGACCAATCCCAATTCCGGCACGCGCCGCCTCGACATCAACGCGCAGACCGGCGACATCGACGACGAAGCCTACACGCAGCTGCCGACCGCGCACTATCTGATACGCCAATACGGCGCGGATCCGCACAAGATCGCGCTGACCTTCGACGACGGACCCGATGCCGAGTGGACACCGCAGATCCTCGACATCCTGAAAGAGAAGCACGTCAAAGCCACGTTCTTCCTGATCGGCGAGAACGCGGAAGCCAATCCCGGCCTTGTACAGCGGATCCTCGCGGAAGGTCATGAGATCGGCAATCACACCTACACGCATCCCGATCTGTCCATCACCCCGCCACAAGCGGTCGCGCTCGAGCTGAACGCGACACAAAGGCTCATCGAAGCGCTCACCGGCCGTTCGTTGCGTTTGTTCCGTCCGCCTTATCTCGGCGACGCGGAACCGACCGACGACGACCAGATCGCGCCGGTCCTGGTCGCCCAGAACATGGGCTATCTGCCGATCGGCGAGCATGTGGATCCCGGCGACTGGGCCCTTCCCGGCGCGCACTCCATCGTCCAGAGGGTCGACGATCAGGTCAATCATCGGACGGCGGCCACCAAGGACGTGCCGACCGACATCATCCTTCTGCACGATGCGGGCGGCGACCGCTCGCAAACCGTCGAAGCCCTGCCGATCATCATCGACAAGCTCCGTGCCGAAGGCCATCGGTTCGTGCTCGTTTCCGACCTCATCAACGGCATGACGCGCGATCAGGCGATGCCGCGCCGGACTTCGACGCTGTCGATGCTCATGGACCGCATCGTGTTCCTGACGCTGAACGCGTTCGGCAACGGCCTTTACTTCTGTTTTCTGATTGCGATCTGGCTCGGCATCCTGCGCCTTCTCGCACTGGCGGGCTTGAGCGTCGTCAACCGGTGGAGGAACGGGGCGCGCGAGTTGCGGCCGCCTGGCGACAGCGAGCCGATTTTCGTCTCCGTCATCGTGCCCGCCTATAACGAAGCCCGCGTGATCGGCTCGACCGTGCGCACGATCCTCGCCAGCGATCACGAAAAGCTCGAGATCATCGTCATCGATGACGGCTCGCTGGACGACACCTCGGGCGTGGTGCGCGCCGAATTCGGCCACGACGCGCGCGTGCAGCTGCTGCGCATCGCCAACGGCGGCAAGGCGAACGCGCTCAATGTCGGCGTTGCGCACGCCAAGGGCGACGTCGTCGTGGCGCTCGACGCCGACACGCAGTTCGAGCGCACAACCATTTCGCGCCTCGTGCGCTGGTTCGCCGATCCGAAAGTGGGCGCCGTCGCCGGCAATGCCAAAGTCGGCAACCGCGTCAACACCATCACGCGGTGGCAGGCGCTCGAATATATCGTGGCGCAGAACCTCGAACGCCGCGCGCTCGCGGCGCTTGGGACCTTGACGGTCGTTCCGGGTGCGGTCGGCGCCTGGCGCAAATCCGCGCTCCAGGAAGTGGGCGGCTATCCGACCGACACGCTGGCCGAAGACCAGGATCTGACGATCCATCTGCAAGGCCGCGGCTACAGCGTGCGCTTCGATTCGACCGCCCTTGCGTGGACGGAAGCGCCCAATTCCTTCGCCGGACTGGCGCGCCAGCGATTCCGGTGGGCCTACGGCACGCTGCAGTGCCTCTGGAAATACAGGAGCCTCACCTTCAACCCGCGTTACGGCGCGCTTGGGCTTATCGCGCTGCCGCAGGTGTGGCTGTTCCAGATCATCCTGACGTCGCTCGCGCCGCTCGCCGATCTTCTGCTCGTCTGGCAGCTGATCGGACAGGGCATCGCCTATCTGCAGCACGGCGCAGAATTCTCGAACGACAACCTCGAGATCGTAGGCGTCTACTATGCCGTCTTCATCGTCGTCGATCTGACGGCGGCGCTCATCGGTTTCCTCATGGAACGGCGCGAGGACTGGAGCCTTCTGTGGTGGCTGATGCTGCAGCGCTTCGGCTATCGCCAGCTCATGTATTACGTCGTGGTGCGCTCGATCTGGACGGCGATCAAGGGACCGTTCGTCGGCTGGGGCAAACTCGAACGCACCGGCATGGTCAGGACCGGGCAGGTTTAGCGCGGCACGAGGAAGACGCCGTCGTCGTCCGTGTGATCGATGCGGTAGGCCTTAAGGACCGCCGCCTTGACGCCGACGCCCAGCGCGAACGGTTCGAGCGTATCGAATTCCATCACGGAGAAGTCGTGCGTGTCGATCCGGCGGATTAGATCGGCATCCGAACGATGGCCCGCGGCGAATTGCTGACCGGTGTTGAACACGTCCACTTCCGCAGGCTTGCCGGCCCAATAGCAGAACGACAGCATCTCGCAGAGTGCCGGGCCGGGCCGGGCGCGGATGAAGGCGATGTCTCGCCGTGCGGCCGCCGTCTCATCGGCCATCGGATGAAGCCAGAAATCCGGATCGCGCCAGTCTTCGCCGGCCGATGCCTGATAGAGACCGAGCCCAAGCGGCAGAAGCAGCGATGCCGCGACCGCCGCCTGCCATTGATCGCCGCGCGTGCCGATGCGATTGAACGCAAGAGCCGCACACAGAGACAGCGCGATGTCCGCGTCGAAGAACGCGTTGGCGTCGACGCCGGCGCCACCCGAGAATGCAACGCCGACAGCCACGGCGATGGCCGCATAAAGCGCAGCGAGGAAAACGAACCTGTCCTTCGGACGGAAGGCGACAAGTCCGAGCGCAATCAAAAGCGGAACGGTGCCCCAGACGAGCCAATTCCCGACATTGCCCGCCAGCAGCGCGAAGGAATAGGCGCGCGCCGACGCGAGATGGCCGAGGAGATTGCTTCCGTAGACAAGGCGAAAAAGCACAATCTCGAGCAGAAAGAAGGCGACGCCTGCGCCGATAAAGCGGCGCGCGCGGGCGCGATCCTCCGTCAGCAGCCACAACCCGACGGCGAGCGGCATCGCCACGAGATTGTGCTTCACGAACAGCGCGAGCGCGAAAAGAACGGCAGCCGCGATGTCGTTCGGAGATTTTTTCAGCACGAGCAGCAAGGCTGCGATCTGAAGCGCATGGCTGAGGAGCTGCGGGTCGTCCATGCCGACATACTCGGAGCCGACGATTAGCCAGGCGGCAAACAGCAGCGTGCCGATGAGCGCGCCGCCGGTGCAGCTTTTCATCGCGCAGGCTGCCCGGAAAACGCCGGCCACCACGCAGGCGAACGCAAGCAACGACACGATCCGGCCCGCGATGATGTTGTCGCCGATGATCCGGCCGGCGGCGCCTACGAGATAGAACGACAGCGGTGGATAATTGTTGACGACATAGCCATGTGCGTCCCGATAGGCATGGCCCGCCATCGCGGCGGCGGCGAGATAGGCGTTCCAGCCTTCGTTCGGGTCGAGCGGAACGTGCAGGCCGATGACCGCAAGCACGCGCCACAGCCCCACGGCGCAAACGAACGCGAAGAGCGCCAGGACGGCGTTCGGAATCGCGCCGGCGATCCTTCCTGCGGATTGCGGCGGAGCGCCGGTCATGACGGCGCGCAGGCGTCGTCGCGCTCGACGTCGTAAAGATCGAAGAAGCTGCCGCTGTGGCGGAGTTTCAGCTCGGGCGGCACAGGGCTCGCCTTGCCGCCGGAACGGATCGCGACGATCTCGTCGAAATGGCACTGGAAAAGCATGAGATAGGGAAACTCTTCCGGGATGTCCTTGTCGCCGTCGATCTGGTTGGCGGCCAGATCGCCGAGTTCGCCCACATCCGGCGGCGAACCCTGCTGCGCCGTCGCCGCCGCGATGGACTGGAACGCCGGCTGCACGCGCACGACATGCTGGCCCGCCGTCGTGAACAGAAGCGGCGAGAAACCGCCGCGGTCGAGGATCGCGAATTCCGCGATGTGCCAGTAAGGCTGATCGGAAGCCAGTCCCATCGCGTCGCCGTCGAGCACGGTCATGATCTTGGTGCCCTCGGGGCTTGCCTGCAATGCGCTGCGGAATTCCGCGTATTGGCGATCATAGTAAGCCCAGTTGCCGCCGGCTCCGGCCGCACAGAACGCCAGCGTTGCCATTGCGGCCGCCGCGAGCGCGCCTTGCCAGCGCACCGGCAGCCGAAACTCGACAGACGAGAATGCGACCGCGCCCAGAACGGCCGGCATACGCAGATCGACGCCCCATCCGCCCAGCGCCCATTCCGGCATGAAGACGACGCAGCCGAGCAGCACGAGAACGACGGCGCGCATCGAAGGATGGAGCCTGATCCAGCCGCGCCAGATGCCGACGCCCCAGAGCAATCCGAGAATCCCGAGGATGATGTAGCCCGGCTCGTCGTAATGCATCTGGAAGGCGGCGCCGAGGCGGTCGTCCCAGGTCGACAGCAAATTGAATTCGAGATGACTGCCGTCGGCTGCTTTGGGCTTCAGCACCAGGAAGGCGAACGCGGAGGGAAGAACCAGCACAGCCATGTCCACGGCGCGGGTGAGCATGCGCCGCGAGATAATTGCCCTATCGCGGATGAGCGCATCGAACTCGAAACAGCCTATCATCAGAAGCAGCACCGCTTCCGCGAAGAGATGGCAGAAATAGACGACCGTGATGATCGCAGTGAACAGCGCCAGGCGCCGAACGCGCGCCCACTTCGCCGTGGCGATCCAGCCCGCGAAGACGAGAAGATCGAGGCCCGCTGTGAAGTCGTAATTCAGAAAGCCCCAGAAGAAGTTCGCGTTGTAGGCGAAGAACGCCGCCAGCAGGGGCGCGATGCCGATGCGGCCGAAAAGTGCGCGCTGGATAGCCGCAGCACCCAGCACCCACAACGCCACGGCCGCACTGAGGAACAGCTTCGTCGCCGGCACGAGCCCTATCACATGGGAGAGCAGCGGCACGGAAATCTCGGAGGCGAGATTGGGCACGAACTGCCAGTCGAGGCGATAGAAATGGGCGAGATGCGGATCGGCGATCCCGCCCGCAAGCAGGAAGAAACACGCCACATGCGCCGGCAGATCGGGCATGGCGGGCAGATCGACGGCCCAGATCGGCGTGATCAGAACGACCGCCGCAACCGCCACCACCATTGCGGGCCAAATGCGCCCAATCCCCATAAACCGGTCCCCTCGCGCCCCCGACGCGTCTGCCCCCGCGACTTACCCAGCCGCGTTCGGCAACCGCAAGTGAAACCGGAAATTCAGCGCGTGCGCCAGACGAACTGGCTCGACATCAGGTAGTTCCACAGGGCGCCCATGACGGAACCCGCGGCACCTGCGACCCACCAGACGGGGCGTTCAGAGTACAGCCATGTCGCGATTCCGACGTTGCTGACAATGCCTGCCAGACAGATCACGCAAAACCCGATAAAGCCCGTGACGAACTGGAGGCCACGCAGACGACGATCACGATAGGTCGTGGCGTTGTTGAGTACGAAATTGCTGAACAGCGCGACAAACGTCCCCACGCTCTGAGCCACGGGAAAGGACAGGTGGTAGTTGAGACCGATCTTGAGTGCCACAAGATTGACGATCAGACCGATCGCACCCACGAGCCCGAAGAGCAGAAAGCGCGTGTCGACCACGCCGCCCGTCAACTTCGCGAGCAGCAAGCCCAAGAATTCGAGGCCGATGCGCAGGTCGAACTTGCTTTCGCCGGCGTGGCGCTCCCGGAACGTATATGGTTCTTCGACCACGCGCAGATGCCCCTGCGACGTCAGCACGAGATCGAGCAGGATCTTGAAGCCGATCGGCGACAGGCGGCCTGCGACCTGCTCCACGCATTCGCGGCGCGCCATGAAGAAACCGCTCATGGGATCGCTCAGCCTGGTGCCGAGCAGCTTTTGCGCGAGGCCCGTGGCGGCGTGGCTGTAGGTGCTGCGCGCGCCGCCCAACCCCTCGCTTCTGGTGCCTTCGATATAGCGGCTGCCTACCACGAGATCGGCTTCGCCGTCGGTCAGGCGCTTGAGCATCTGCGGCAAGAGCGCTTCGTCATGCTGCAGATCGCCGTCGATCACCGCCACATAGGGCGCGCTCGAGGACAGGATCCCCTCGAGACAGGCGCCCGCGAGTCCGCGGCGGCCGAGGCGGCGAAGGCAGCGCACGCGCGGATTTTTGGCCGCGACGGCTTTCGCGACGGCCGAAGTCCCGTCCGGCGAGTTGTCGTCGACGATGATCGCTTCCCACGGGATGCCGTCGAGTGCGCGCTCGAGCCGCGAAACGAGTTCTGCGATGTTCTGGGCTTCGTTGAAGGTCGGAACGATGACCGAAAGGATGGGCGATACGCCCGGCGTAGGAGCGGTCCCGCGCGGCGCGTTGGGAAACGGTGTAACGGACATACGCTCCAGCCTCGAACAGCGCCCCGAAGATTCCCCAAATCCCTCAGGGGAACAAGGCGCGTTCTGGCGCGCCGCGGCGTTGGTTAATGCCGGGACGATATGACCGTCCTCTGCCCGCAGCCGGAAAAGTCGGGCGCGGCCCGCTTGAGTCGAAGTTCCCTGCCCCCTAAAAGCGAGCGGATTCCGCCGCACGGCCCAGATGGAGCGCTGTTTTCATGAAGACGGGCCGCATCGCACCCCTGGATTCCCTGCGCGGACTTGCGGCGCTCGTTGTCGTTTTCCACCACTGCCTCGTCACCTTCCCGCCTTTTTGGGAGGTCTATCAGCATCCCGTGAAGCCGGGGCTCTATCGCCTTCTCGGCAACACCCCGCTGCATCTTTTCTGGGACGGGCCCGAATTCGTGCTCGTTTTCTTCACGCTGAGTGGTTTCGTGCTGTCGCTGCCGTTCTGGGGCGACCGTCCGCTCGGCTACAGGCAATTCGTGATCCGCCGGATCTTGCGCATCTATCCGCCCTATCTCGCGGCGGTGACGATCGGCATGATCCTGATGACGCTACTTTCGCACGGACCGCTTACGGGTTTGAGCAGTTGGACGACGCAGTTCTGGGGCCATCCGCTCGACTGGAAGACGATCGGCGATCACGTCTTCCTCATGGCGAGCGCCGGAAACAATTACATCGACACGCCGGTGTGGTCGCTGGTGGTGGAGATGCACGCCTCTCTCGTCTTCCCGCTGCTGATCCTTGCGATCGTGCGGTCCGAGGCCCTGACGTTCGCGGCATGCGTTGTGCTCGCGCTTTTCGGTGACTGGGCGGCGATGCAGGATCCGGGCAATCACATCCACCCGTTCCTCACCTCCTTCGCGACGACGGCCCGCTTTCTCTGGCTTTTCGTCGTGGGCGCGTTGATGGCGCGGCACCGGCAGATGTTGACGAAAGCCGTGGCGCGCGTTCCGGTCGTGCTGCAGCTGCTGTTCCTGGCAGCCGCCCTGGTCGCGCTCAACTGCATCTGGCAGTTCGGCGCGGACGAGACATGGCGGTTTGTCGAACAGGTGGGCGCGATCGCACTCGTCGCGTCGGCCGCCTTCATGGGCTGGTTCCAGCGCCTGCTCGACATCGCGCCGCTGCGCTGGTTGGGCAAGATTTCCTACAGCCTCTATCTCATCCATTTCGTCGTGCTGTTCACCGTGCTTTATGCGTTCCGTCCCGAAGTGACTTTGCTGCGTCTTCTCATTGCCATACCGATCCTGTCGATCGGCGCGGCGGCGCTGCTCTATCGGTTTGTGGAAGTGCCGAGCATCGCCTGGGCCCATCGCGTATCGGATGCAACCGGCCGGCGCCTCGCGCCGCGGATCAACGAAGCCGTCGACGCGCCGCCGCCCTGAAGGCGTTTTCGCGTTCCCGCGACTCAGGCATACTCCGAATCGGCTTCGGCGCAGACTTGTCGACAGGGGAAACGGGAATTGATCGGCCGTGATGGGGGACGGCCGAGGACTTTTGCGTGGCGAGCGGACTGTCCACGTTGCGATTGCCGCTATGGGACCGGATCGACATCCGGCTCAAGACCTCGAGCGCGCTGTATGCGCTGAAGACCTATCTGGCGACCGCGATTGCCCTGTTTGTCGGCTTCGCCGCCGATTTGCCCCGCCCCTATTGGGCGATCCTGACCATCTACATCACGGTCCAGCCTCTCTCGGGCGCACTGCGCTCGCGGGCAGTCTACCGTGTGCTGGGAACGATCCTGGGAGGCGTGGCGGCCGTCGCTCTGGTTCCGAACTTCGTGAACAAGCCGGCGCTTCTTTCCCTCCTCATGGCGGCATGGATCGGGTTCTGCCTCTTTCTCTCGCTCCTCGACCGCACGCCGCGCTCCTACATATTCCTGCTCGGCGGCTTCACCACCGCGATCATCGGGTTCCTGAGCGTGAATTCGCCGGACAGCATTTTCGACACGGCGGTGGCGCGCGTCGAAGAAATCACCATCGGCATTCTCGCAGCGACATTGGTGCATTCGACCATCTTCCCCCGCGAGGTGACCATCGCTCTCGATCAGCGTGTCGAGCTGTTCCTGCGCGACGCCCGCAAATGGATATCGGGCTCACTCACAGGCGTGTATGGCGCACGCGAGGCGCAGGAACGGCGCGGCCTCGCAGCGGACGTGACGGCGCTGCAGATCCTTGCCACGCATCTGCCATTCGACACGTCGAACCTCAGACCGCGCACGCGCGCCGTCCACGCACTACAGGACCGGCTCGCGATGCAACTGCCGCTGATCACGGCTGTCGAGGACCGCATCGACGCGCTCACCGAATTGGGCGGATTGCCGCAATGGCTCGATGCGCTCCGGCGGGATGTGGGCACGTTCATCGCGCGGCCGACGGTCTCGCGCGCGGAAGCCGACGCGCTCAGCGCGCGTTGCATCGCCGCCGCGCCGCGCATCGATTTCTCGCAGCCGGCCGCCATCTGGTCCTCGGCGCTCGCCATCAGTGCCGCGGTGCGGCTGTCGGATCTGATCGAAGACTGGCGCGACAGCCTGGCGCTCGCCGCGTATGTACACGATCCACTCCTGCCGCCGCCTGATATCGATCCGCTCGTGCGGGCGCGCGCCCGCCGTCCTCTCCACACAGACCCCGGCCTCGCCCTGCAATCGGCGGCGAGTCTGATGATCACGGTGCTTCTCGTCTGCGCGTTCTGGATCGTGACAGCCTGGCCCTCCGGCGCCATCGCGGCGGTGCTTGCGGCCGTCGTCTCGTCTTTCTTCGCCGCACAGGAAGATCCCGCGCCGGCGATCCTGGGCTTCCTGCAATTGGCGATTATCGCGGTGCCCATCGCGACGTTCTACCAATTCGCCGTGCTGCCCGCGATCGATGGATATTTGATGCTCATGCTGGCATTCGCGCCTCTCTACCTTACCATCGGATACATGCAGGCGGACCCGGTTCTGTATCTGCGCGCCATGCCAATCATCATCGTCACCACGTTGTTGCTGACCCTGCAGGAGACCTATTCGCCGGACTTCACGCAGTTCATCAACACGGCTCTCGCCATCCTCGTGGGCATTGTCATGACGCTCTCGACTACCCGCCTCATCCGCGCGAGCGGCGCTTCCTGGAGCGCGTGGCGCATATACAAGCGGGGTTGGCGCGATCTGGCGGATCTGGCAGCCGGAAGACGCAGCGACGATAGCTACGAGTGGACAAACCTCATGCTCGACCGGGTGGGATTGATCGCGCCCCGCATGGCGCTCATCCAGCGCCCCGACGAATTCTTTGCGGTCGACGCGCTCACCGATCTCCGCACGGGTAACAACATCATCACGCTGCGCGATGCGGGCAGTGTGCATCGCTTGCCGGAACTGCGGCGCGTGTTCGCGCTCATTTCCGCAGCATATGAAAGACGGAGTGCAAAGCAAAAGGATGTATTCGGCCCGCAGTTGCTGCAAGCGCTCGACGACACGATCATCGCACTCGGCCGTGTGCCGGCCGATGAATTCGACGTTCGCGTTCCCGCGGCGCTCGCAGGACTGCGCCGCGCGCTTTACCCGCATGAGAAAGGCTTCGCCGCATGACCGAGGAGATCGACATCGGCGGCAGCGTGCTCGTTCCCGGCCTCCTGCTCTGGCTGATCGTAGCCCTGTTGGCCGGCATCCCCGTACGCTGGATCCTCTTCAAAACGGGCTTCTACCGCTTCGTCTGGCATAAAGGTCTTTTCGACATCTGCCTCTTCATCATCGTCTGGGGCGCGATGGCGGCAATCGCGAGCCGCTGGCCATGAACGAGATCCCGCGCGCCATCCGCTTCGCCGTGACGGCCGTGGCCGTGATCGTGGCGCTTTTTTTCGTGCGCTGGATTTGGATCCATTACGAGCTCGAGCCGTGGACGCGCGACGGACGCGTACGCGCCGACACCGTGGAAGTCGCGCCCGACATTTCGGGCCTCGTCGTGAGCGTGCGCGTGCACGACAACAGCCCCGTGCGCAGAGGCGAGATCCTGTTCGTTGTCGATCCCGTGCGTTACGGACTCGCGCTCGAGCAGGCCGAAGCTGCCATTGAGACCGACGAGGCGGCGCTCGCCGAAGCCAGGCGCGAAGCCGCCCGCAATCGCGTTCTCGGGCGGCTCGTCTCCGTCGAAACGGCCCAGCAGACGACGACGCACGTGCAGCAGGACGAGGCGGCGCTCCTGCAGGCGATCGCCAATCGCAACGTGGCGAGAGTCAATCTCGACCGAACCACCGTGCGGGCGCTGGTCAACGGCTGGGCGACGAACGTTCAGCTGCGGCCGGGCGATTACGCGTCGCCGGGTCACGGCGTAATGGCCCTCATCGATTCCGACTCCCTTCATATTGATGGCTATTTCGAAGAAACGAAGATCCCGCGCATCCACGTCGGCGATTCTGTCACCGTCTATCTGATGGGCCAAAACCGCGCGATCCAGGCGCATGTCGAGAGCATCGCAGGCGGCATCGTCGATCGCGAACGTCAGGCGAGCGAAACGCTTCTTGCGAACGTGAATCCGACATTCAACTGGGTGCGGCTGGCGCAGCGCGTGCCCGTGCGCATCCACATCGATCGCGTGCCGGCCGATACGCGCCTCATCGCGGGTCTCACCGCCACGGTGATCGTTCACCCGTCGCGGAAAGCGGAAGGACTGAGCTTTTGGCCGTTCTGAGACGCAGCATCCCGGCGATCGCGCTTTGCTTCGGCCTTGCAGCCTGCGAAGTCGGCCCCGATTACCAGCTGCCCCGTGGGGCGGTCGTCAACGCGCCCGTCGCCCAGGGCGCGTTCGCCGGCGCCCGCAATGCCGCGATCACAACCGCCAAACCCGCTGCCCAATGGTGGCGCCTCTACCACTCGGCCGTGCTGGACGGTTTTATCACACAGGCGCTCGCGGCAAACACCGATCTGCGCGTCGCCGACGCCAACCTCGAGCGCGCGCATGCGCTGCTTCAAGCAGCCAGAGTTGCGCGCCAGCCGACCGTCGGATTCGACTTCGAGACGAACTATGGGCAGCTTTCTGCGGAGCAATATATCCAACCGCGGCTCATTCCGACTTCAGTGTTCTACGATCTGGGTCTCAGCGCGAGCTACGAGGTCGATCTTTTCGGGCGCCTCAAGCGCGGCATCGAAGCGGCGCACGCCGACGATGAAGCGGCGCTCGCGGCGCGCGATCTCGCACGCGTCGCGGTCGCGGCCGCCACGACCGGCGCCTACACGGACTACTGCAGCGCCGGCGAAGAGCTCGCCGCCGCCAGACGTACGCTCGCGCTCACCCGCCGGCGCTTCGTTTATGTCCGGAACCTGCTGACCGCCGGGCGTGGAACGACGCTGGAAGTCACGGAAATTCGCGGCCTCGTGGCGCAGACCGAGTCCGACATTCCCGTCTTCCAGGCGCGCCAGCGCAACGCCCTCTTCCGCATCGCGACGCTGACGGCGCGCCCACCCGAGAAGTCGGGCATCGCCATTTCGGACTGCAACGGCGCCGCGGTCCTCGCCGTGCCCATTCCCGTCGGCGACGGCGCGAGCCTGCTGCGCCGCCGTCCGGACGTGCGCGAAGCCGAACGCGAGCTCGCCGCGGCGACCGCGCGCATCGGCGTCGCCACGGCCGACCTCTACCCGGACGTGACATTGGGCGCGACCGTGGGATCGACGGGCGTGATGACCGACATCCTCAAGCCGCTGACCAACCGTTATGGTGTCGGACCCGGCATCACCTGGGAACTGAATCAGAATGCGGCGCGCGCGCGCATCGATGCGGCGGAAGCCCAGACGCGCGCGGCACTGGCGCGTTTCGACGGCGTCGTGCTGGACGCATTGCGCGAGACGGAAACGGCGCTCAGCAATTATGCGCATGCGCTCGATCGTGATGACAAGCTGCGCGAGGCCCGCGCTCGCGCGCAGCAGGCGTTTGCAGACTCCGTGCGCCTTGAAAGCGCGGGCCGCACAGACAGCCTGCAGACGCTCGATGCCGAGCGTACGCTGGCCAGTGCGGAATTCGCGGTGGCCGCCAGCCAAAGCGAGATCGCAAGCGATCAGGTCGCGCTGTTTCTGGCATTGGGCGGAGGTTGGGAGAACGCGCCGGCGGTACGAGACGCCGTCAAATCCGCTTCACGACCTTGACGCTCCATCTGAAGTTGGATTGGTGTTCCGCCGCCATCGCGGCGACGGGACCGGAGAGCCCGTTTCCTTCTTCAGCGCGTCCGCCGTTTTCGCGACGTCGCCGACGTGCGCCTCATCGGAGACGGGATGGCCCGCGCATCTTTGATGGGCGACCACCGCGAGCACGACCGGCATATGTGCGCCGATGAGAAGCTTTACTTGATCGAGCGCCGTCTTCCAATCCCCCGCGCGCTCGGGGAGCACTAGTCCGTCCGGGCCGGGTACGGCGACAAAATCGACGCCGCCGACGCGAAGCGTCTTCGCGATCTGCCGGTTGAATTCCGATTCTTGTGATGCAGGCGCCAGTCGGCGCAAACCACCGCGACCGCGATTTTCCTGTGTCTACGACCCCACATCACACCCCCCGTCTTTCGCGCGATAAAACTATGCCAGGGGCGGGGCGCACAATCGATTTTTTGTGAAGCGGCAGACCCCGGCCCCGGGCGGTGCGTGCCGCTCGCAGTGGCAACCATTCCCCGCGTCCGCGCGTTGGCTGCACGTGCCGAATTGCACAAAGGTGATTTATGCCCCTGCTCTATATTGTGGGTTTGTTGATCGTCGTCGGCGTGCTGCTATGGCTCGTCAACAACTATATTCCGATGGATCCCAAGATTCAGGGAATCCTGAACGCCGTCGTCGTCATCGCGGTGGTGATCTATCTGCTGCAGATATTCGGTCTGTTGGGGACGCTCGAGAACATCAAGGTCGGCCATACATAGCCTCGCGATAACGGCGCCAGATTCAGGGACGAATTCCGCGGCCGGCAAAATAGCCTTCGAACGTATCGGGCGTGCCTCCGGCCGCAGCCACATAGGTATCGGGCCTGAGAAGATAGGCAGCGTTGCGCGCGAGACCCGCTTCATCGTGTGCGGCGTGCCACTCGAATTGATGAAGTGCGACTTTGCGCTTCCAGCACCAGGCGGAAAGCCCCGCATCCGCCGCTCCATAGACATGCATCTGCCAGTTCCCCGCGGAGAGCGGCTCGAAATTGTCTTTGCCGTCGATTGAAACCCACGGCAGGCGATCGCCGCCATGCACCCCGCCGGCGCTGCCTTCACTGAGGGAACTGTCGCGATAGTTGATCGTGATCTGCGACACGGTGCGGAAGAGATATTCGCGCGCAAAGGAGAAATCGACGATCTTCGGCAAAAGGAAGGGCACGATGCGCGTGCGCAGCACGTCGGCGAAACCGCCTTCGGCGGTCGCCAGCGAAAAGACGCGGTCCGTCGTGGCCACAAGGCGTCGTGCAAATCCGATCCGTTCGGATTCGTAGCTGTCGAGCAACTTGTCCGGCGCGCGACCGCCAAGAACGGCGGCCAGTTTCCAGGCGAGATTGATGGCATCGCCGATGCCGGTGTTCATGCCCTGCCCGCCCACGGGACTGTGGATGTGCGCGGCGTCGCCCAGAAGAAACGCGTGGCCTTTGCGGAAATGATCGGTCACGCGGTGATGCACGTGATAGGTCGAGAACCAGTTCACGGCGTCGACTTCGACTTTCAGATTTTCCATGGCGCGTGCGCTGACGTCGTCGAACGCCATTGTATCGGCGCGATCCGCGCGTTCGTCACGCACCGTGCCGATGAGCCGCGCGCGGCCTTCGCCCGCCAGCGGGAAGACGGCCAGGAAATCGGATTCATCGAGATCGACGTGAAGTTCGCCGTTGAACGCCGGACACGAGCCGCGCACGTCCGCCACATAGAAGACCTGCCGGTAGGTGCCGCCGGGAAATCCGGTCTTCAGCGTCTCGCGCACCAGCGAGCGGGCGCCGTCGCAACCGGCGATGAAATGCGCTTCGCAGCGCTCGTCGCCGTCCGGCGTGCGCAGCCTTGCTACGACGCCCCCGCGATCGTCGCTGAAGTGCACGAGCTCGGTCTGCCGCTCGACCGTGACGCCCATGTCCTTCAGACGCGCGATCAGGAGCTTCTCGTGCTCGTCCTGCGGAAATATCTCCAGGAACGAATAGGCGGTGAGCCCTGCGCCCACGGCCTCGAACGGTATCCTGGCCATCCGCTCGCCCTTGGCCCAAAGATTGATCGCCGGCACTTGGTGGCCGCGCGCGACAATGGCGTCCGCCAGGTCGAGCTGTCGGTAGAGTTCGAGCGTCCGGGCCTGAACGGCCAGGGCGCGCGAGGTGGTCCCGGGCTGCGCCGTCCTGTCGATGATGCGGGCGCGCACGCCGAGCTTCGTCAGCCATAGCGCCAAAACGAGGCCCGTCGGCCCTGCGCCGACGACCAAAACGTCACAATTTGCCACGATGCACCCCCGCGCCGCGCGCCCTAAGGCGTCCTTGTGGCTAACGCAGAGGAATAGTTGCCGTTCCCGCTATTCAGGCAGGTTGACCGCGATGCTGGGCACGAGCGCGGAGGTGTCCTCGAACACCGGCCGCAATTGCTCGGTCAGATAGCGCGCGGCGCCGCGCTGCAAATTTTGCGGCATCTCCGCCCAGGTGAAGCGAAGCGTACCGAGCTTTCTGTACATGGCGACGGCGCGGTTCTCGTAAAACTCGTGAAGACATTGCGGCAGGTCGCCGTGACCGACGAAGAGCGCCGCCGCGGCTTCGCCTTCGCACCACACAACGCAGATGCCGCTGCCGAAGACGCCGTCGAGAGTGTGCGGCGCGAACGTGTACCACTGCCCGGCGTCGTCCTTTTCCCACGCGACTTCGATATTCGTCGGAACGCTTCTTAACACATGGCCCATGACACGGACCTCCAAACGCCATACGCGAACCGCATTCTCGCGCCAATATGCTGAAAGGCCGTAGACATCGCGTCTGGCATTTTTTGCAAAGGCGCCGTAGTCGCAGGCGCGGCCCTACATCGTGCGAAAGTACACAGAACAACCAGCGGATGTTGTGCGCCCGAGAAACGGCGCGATTGCATTGGCGCGCGGATGATGCACGCGAACGGCAACGGAGAAGCGCGCGACTTGTGGTTGTTCCACGGGCTTTTTCAGCATGCGTGGTCATCCGCGACGCGCACAGCGCCGCCGACGCCGAGACAGGAACCAGACTGCACTTCAATCAAATGAAGCGGAATATCGACTACGCATGACAGTCGTGCGGTCAGTGTGCCGCTGGAAAGATCACCGGAAGAACCGTGTCCGTCGTGAACACGCAGCGATCGTTGTGGCCGCATTCGGGCACGATCAGGATCTGGGCGTGACCGCCGAGCTTTTCGTTGACATAGGTCACGAACGCTTCGCCGCGCACGCGCCGCGTGGCGCCTTGCGCCATGGCGGACGGCGAGTTGTCGAAGCCGCCGAGCGGAAGCGTATCGACCTGGCTGAGCAGATAGGTGGCGGGCCGCGAGACGAGCTGTTTCTTCAGTTGGTCATCGCTCATGCCGGCGACGTAGTGGCCGCTGCGGTTTTCAAAACCGTAGGGCCAGCGGTCGTAAGTCGGCGCTTTGGCGGCATCGAACGGTCCGAAGCTGAAATGGGTGTGCGGCGTTTCTTCCTTCCAACCAAGAACGGCGTTCGCGGGCGCACCGTCGTCCACCGGCAAAACACGGCTCGCATCCGGCCACGCATAGCTCGATGGATTGGCGATGGCATAGGTAACGGGGACGCCCAGCGTCTCGTGAACCCGGTTGGCCATCTGGTAGCGCTCCACGAACTGGCCGCCCGCCGAATGTCCGGCAACGACGATCGCCGTGAGATTGGGAAAGACCCGCTTGTCGGCGAGCTTCTTCAGGATCGCATCGGCGAAGTCGAACGACGACAATTGCGGATTGCCGATCGCATCGCCGCCGGACCTCCAGGAATTGCCTTCGCAGGGCCAATTCACCTCGTGCGCTGCGAGCGTGTCCTTGCATGGGCCGTCGGCGGAGTGAAAAGCGGGTGCGATGACCAGCGTGTCGTCCAAGGCCTTGGCTATGAAGGCTGCGCCGGTTGCGGTGACGAAATAGTGATCGGCATTGCGCAGCGCGCCATGGACCATGATGAGTGCACGGCGGATCCGGGTATTGGGAACGTCGAGCGGAAACGTGCTGTAGACCATCGCGCGGCCATCGCCCAGCGCCAACCATTCGGTACAGGCGGCCGTGGGGCTCGTGCATGGCACGGGCGCGCCGGTTGCGGCCTGCGCCGCAGCAGCAAGCATGAAGAACATTACGATCCCGACGACAGTCTTACCCATTTCACAGCCCCTGTTGCGCCGGCCTGCCGCCTCGATGCGACCGCCTAGCCTCGCCCATACGTGTCCTCGAACCGAACGATATCGTCTTCGCCGAGATAGGAGCCGGACTGCACCTCAATCAAATGAAGCGGAACGGTTCCCGGGTTTTCCAGGCGGTGCGTGGCTCCCAGCGGAATGAACGTCGACTCGTTCTCGTTGAGGAGAAAAACCTTGTCATTGCAGGTGACCTTCGCCGTACCGGAGACGACCACCCAATGCTCCGCGCGGTGATGATGCATCTGCAGCGAAAGCTTGGCGCCGGGATTGACGATGATCCGTTTGACCTGGAAACGCTCGCCGAAATCGATGGAGTCGTAGGAACCCCACGGACGGAACACCTGACGGTGATGCCTGTGGTGATGGCGGCCGGAACGTTCGATCTCTTCGACGACTTTTTTCACGTTCTGCGTCGCGTCGCGCCGGGTAACGAGCACGGCGTCCTGCGTCGCCACGACGACGACATCGTCCAGGTCGACCGCGGCCAGCAGCGGGCCTTCGCTTCTGAGATAGGAGTTCCTCACATTGAGGGCCACGACATCGCCGTCCTGCGCATTGCCGCTGCCGTCGCGTGCGGCGATTTCCCAGAGCGATTGCCAGGAGCCCACATCGCTCCATCCCATGTCGACGGGCACGACGGCCGCGTGCTCCGTATGCTCCATGACGGCATAGTCGATGGATTTCGACGGGCTTTCCGCGAATGCCACTTCCTCTAGGCGGAAGAAATCGAGATCGCCCCGGCCCTTCGCGACGGCTTCACGGCATTGCGCGGCGATATGCGGCTCGAATTGCTGGAGTTCGTCGAGATAGGTCTTGGCCCGGAACATGAAGATGCCGCCGTTCCAGAAATAGTCGCCGGCATCGAGATAGGATTGCGCGGCGTCGCGATCCGGCTTCTCGACGAAGCGCTTGACGCGATAGCAGCCCTTGATCGTTGTCGGCTCGTCGCGCTGGATATAGCCGTAGCCGGTTTCGGGTCCTTTGGGCTGGATGCCGAACGTGGCGATCGCGCCCTCGCGCGCGGCGGCGGCGGCGATCTGGATGGCGGTGATGAACGCCTTCCTGTCTTCGACCACATGATCGGCCGGCATCAAAAGCACCAGCGCGGCGGGGTCTTTCTCCGCGAGCAGAAATGCCGCCACCGCCGCGACCGGCGCCGTATTGCGGCCGACGGGTTCGAGGACAATGGTCGGATCTTTGACGCCGCTTTCGCGCAGCTGCTCGGCGATCAGGAAGCGGTGCTCCTGATTGCAGACGACGAGCGGGCTGGCGAATTGCGCACCTTTCACGCGCTCCGCCGCCTCCTGGATCATGGTGCGTTCGCTCGCCAGCGGCAAAAGCTGTTTCGGATAAAGCTGGCGCGACAGGGGCCAAAGTCGCGAACCGGCGCCGCCCGACATGATCACGGGATAGATAAGGTCTTCAGTTTTCTCTGTGCTCATGGATGCTACAAGTACCCCGAACTATCGCTTGTCATGTCCCGGCCCAAACGGGCGAACAAAGGACTCCGGTCCAGAAAAATAGTGTCATCCCCGCGAAAGCGGGGACCCGGAAGCCCACGAACGCAACTCGTATTTGAACTTGGAATAACATTTTATTCTTAAGCGCACAGCCCCACGATCGTCTGGGTTCCCGCTTGCGAGGGAATGACATTTTTGGGCGTTACAAATCCTCAAAACTTCCTCCCCGGCCCTTGCCCGATGCGAAGCGTGCCGCGCCTTCGCGGGCTTCGCCGCTCGACAGAGTCTCCATGCCGAGGCGGAATTCGTTGGCCAGAGCCGCATGCATCGACAGGCCGAATTGTTCGTAGGCAGACGTCCTGTCGTTCCTGAGGCAGAGCTGGGGTATGCGCGCGATGTCGTACGCGAGCGCTTCGGCCGCGCTCCGGGCTTTGCCCTTGGGCACGACGCGATTGGCGAGTCCCATGTGATGCGCCTCACGCGCATCGACCGGACGCCCCGTGAGAATCATGTCGAGCGCGCGCGACTGCCCGATCAGCCGCGGCAGCCGGATGGTGCCGCCGTCGATCAGCGGCACGCCCCAGCGCCGGCAGAAGACGCCAAATACCGCATCTTCTTCCGCGACGCGCAGGTCGCACCAGAGCGCGAGCTCGAGGCCGCCGGCGACGGCATGGCCGGAGACGGCGGCGATCACGGGCTTGGAGAGCTGCATGCGCGTCGGCCCCATAGGCCCGTCGGCGGCCAGGGGATCGTCCACCGGCGGGCGCGTGCGGTTGCCGCGGCCTTCCGCCACGCCTTTGAGGTCGGCCCCGGCACAAAACGTGCCGCCGGCGCCCCAAAGGACTGCAACGCGCGCGCCGGAGTCGCGTTCGAATGTCAGAAATGCGTTTGCGAGCGCCTCGGCCGTCGGCCGGTCAACGGCGTTGCGCACCGCCGGCCGATCGAGGATGACAGTGGTCACGAAGCCGTCGCGCTCGCTGCGCACAGTTTCCATGCCCGTTTCTCCTTGGCTTTCCTGCCAAATCTTACTAAACACGCGCCATCTTATCTAAGCCGCCGCATCGCGAGAGGGCTATCCCGTGACAACCAGCCTCGACTCTTTCAAATCCCGCCGCAGCCTTACGGCGGGAGGGAAAACCTACGCCTATTACAGTCTCGTCGCCGCCGAAAAGAACGGACTCGCTGGCGTTTCGCGCCTTCCCTACTCGCTGAAGGTGCTGCTCGAAAATCTGCTACGCTATGAAGACGGCAAGACCGTCACGGCGGACGACATCAAGGCGGTGGCCGGCTGGCTCGCCAAAAAGCGATCCGACCGCGAGATCGCGTTCCGGCCCGCGCGCGTGCTGATGCAGGATCTGACGGGCGTGCCCGCCGTGGTCGATCTCGCCGCCATGCGCGATGCGATGAAGGTGCTGGGCGGCGACGCCGAGAAGATCAATCCGCTGGCCGAAGTCGATCTCGTCATCGACCACTCCGTGATGGTCGACAATTTCGGCCAGAAGGATTCGTTCAAGAAGAACGTCGCCATCGAATATGTGCGCAATAAGGAGCGCTACAGCTTCCTGCGCTGGGGCCAGCAAGCCTTCGCGAATTTCCGCGTCGTGCCGCCCGGCACCGGCATCTGCCACCAGGTCAATCTGGAATATCTCGGTCAGACCGTGTGGACACGGAAGGGCAAGGATCCCAAGACCAAGAAGACGGTCGAATACGCTTTCCCCGACACACTCGTCGGCACCGACAGCCACACGACCATGATCAATGGTCTTTCGGTGCTCGGTTGGGGCGTGGGCGGCATCGAAGCCGAGGCGGCCATGCTGGGCCAGCCGATCTCCATGCTCATCCCCGAAGTGATCGGCTTCCGCGTCACCGGCAAGTTGCGCGAAGGCGTCACCGCCACCGATCTCGTGCTGACCGTCACGGAAATGCTCCGCAAGAAGGGCGTGGTCGGCAAATTTGTGGAATTCTACGGACCCGGTCTCGACGAGATGGCGCTGGAAGACCGCGCCACCATCGCCAACATGGCGCCGGAATACGGCGCGACCTGCGGTTTCTTCCCCGTCGATGCGGAAACGCTGCGCTATCTGAAAGCGACGGCGCGCAAGCCCGCGCGCGTCGCCCTCGTCGAGAAATATGCGAAGACGCAAGGTCTCTTCCGCACGCCCAAGAGTCCAGATCCGGAATTCACCGACACGCTCGCACTCGACCTTGCGAGCGTGGAGCCGAGCCTTGCCGGTCCGCGCCGGCCGCAAGATCGCGTGCCGCTCAGCCAGGCTGCGAGCGAGTTCGCGTCTGCGCTCATCAACACGTTCAAGAAGGAAGACGACACGGGCTGCAGGGCCGCCGTGAACGGCGCCGACTATACGATCGGCCATGGCGACATCGTGATCGCGGCGATCACATCGTGCACGAACACGTCCAATCCGAGCGTGATGATCGGAGCCGGATTGCTCGCCCAGAAGGCCGTCGAAAAAGGCTTGAAGACAAAGCCCTGGGTGAAGACCTCGCTTGCCCCGGGAAGCCAGGTGGTCACCGACTATCTCGCAAAATCCGGCCTCAACAAATCGCTCGACAAGCTGGGCTTCGAGCTCGTGGGCTATGGCTGCACGACCTGCATCGGCAATTCGGGCCCGCTGCCTGAAGCCATCGCGCAGGCGGTCACCGAGAACGATCTCGTGGCCGCGGCCGTGCTTTCCGGCAATCGCAATTTCGAAGGCCGCGTCCATCCGCAGGTGCGCGCGAATTATCTCGCTTCGCCCATGCTGGTCGTGGCCTACGCGCTCGCCGGCTCGATCAATCTCGACCTGACGAAAGAGCCGATCGGCTACGACAAGAAGAAGAACCCGGTCTATTTGAAAGATATCTGGCCGTCGCCGAAGGAGATCGCCGAGACGATCCGCAAGGCCGTGAAGCCCGCGAGCTTCCGCGCACGCTACGGCGACGTCTTCGACGGCGGTCCGAACTGGAAGAAGGTGAAGGTCACCAAGGGCCAGACCTATTCCTGGGACAAGCAGTCGACCTACGTGAAGAACCCGCCCTACTTCAACGGCATGGGCATGCAGCCTTCGGCGCCGTCCGACATCAAGGGTGCGCGCATCCTCGCGCTGTTCGGCGATTCCATCACGACCGATCACATCAGTCCGGCCGGTTCCATCAAGAAGGACGGCCCTGCCGGCAAATATCTGATCGAGCACGGCGTCGAGTACGCCGATTTCAATTCCTACGGCTCGCGCCGGGGCAATGACGAAGTGATGGTGCGCGGCACCTTCGCCAATATCCGCATCAAGAACGAGATGATGGGTGGGCGCGAGGGCGGCAACACGATCTACTATCCGGCCGGCTCGCCGTCCGGCGAGGAGATGTCGATTTTCGACGCGGCCATGCACTACAAAAATGACGGCGTGCCGACGATCGTCATCGCCGGCAAGGAATATGGCACCGGTTCGTCGCGCGACTGGGCGGCGAAAGGCCCGAAGCTGCAGGGCGTTCGCGCCGTCATCGCCGAAAGCTTCGAGCGCATCCATCGTTCGAACCTGATCGGTATGGGCATCGCGCCGTTCGTGTTCGACGCCGGCAAGACGCGCAACGACTATTCGCTCACCGGCCGCGAGGTGGTCGACATTCCGGGGCTTTCCGGAAAACTGAGCCCGCGGATGAAGATCGTTGCAAAAGTGTCATTTCCGGACGGAAAGACCGCGGATATGCCGTTGATTCTCAGAATCGATACCGCCGACGAAGTCTCCTATTTCGAGAACGGTGGGATTTTGCCTTATGTGCTCAGGCGATTGGCGGCCGCCTAAAGCCATCTCACCGGAATTGATCGAGACCGTCGGACCCTTCGTCCGGCGGTCTTTTCATTTTGAAAAGGACTTCTCTCCAAAGACCCGAATCAGATTTGATGGATGTTGGGGGAGTGATTTTGCATCGCTCCCGCGAAGATCGAAGGGGACTGCCATGCGCTTCTTGATATTCGGGGGGGCGCTTTTATTGCTTACCCCCACGCAATCATTTGCGGTGTCGATTACATACACCCCGCTCGGATGCCAGCAGATCACGTCGCTTTCTTCGGCCGTCGGATTTTCTTCTATTCCGGCCGGCGCAACGCTCGCCTCCATCTCCGTTGAGGGCCAGACGGTCCGTTATCGCGACGATGGAACGGCTCCGACGGCAAGCGTTGGAACGCCGCTTCCGGCAGGCCTGACCGCATGGCCCTACAGCGGTTCGCTCTCGGCCATCCAATTCATTCAGGTGGCGCCAAGCGCAACGCTTGATGTCTGCTTCTATCAATAGCGGGGCCCCAATGCTGAAGAAGCTCGCACTGCTTCTCGCGCTTGTCTGCGCACCCGCGGCTGTGGTCGCACAGGCATTTCCCGGTATGACGGTATGTAGTCCGGGAACAGGCACCGGCGTCTGCGTAGGCCAGAACTCGCCGACCCTGACGGGCACTGTGACGCTGCCGTCGAGTTCGACGCCGTTCACGCTTGCGGCGAACTCCAACAACCTTCCCCTGTTCACACTCGGCTCGTGGTCGATGGTCAACGGCCAGACAATATTCGGTGAAAGTCACGTCGAAACGATCACGTTTCCGAGT
>DATJRP010000022.1:0-6202 GCA_035504555.1 Rhizomicrobium sp.
CCGTGTAACCGGCGGCGACCTGCCGGCGGCGCAGCGCGTCTTTTTCATAGAGCCGGGGCTCGGGGCCCGGTCCGATGATCGGATCGAGCTCGACGATGTTCTTCGTCCACTCTTCGTAAGGATACTCGCCCGCGAGACGGTCCTTCAGCTCGCGATCCTCGTAGAAGCGCGCCTCTTCGAGATCGACGGCGACCATCTGCCCCGGACCGACGCGACCCTTGCGCACGACCTTCGATTCATCGAGCACGACCATGCCCGTCTCCGAGCCGACGAACAGCAGGCCGTCCGTCGTCACGGCGTAGCGTTGCGGGCGCAGACCGTTGCGGTCCATACCGGCCATCACCCAGCGTCCGTCCGTCGCCGCGATCGCGGCGGGGCCGTCCCACGGCTCCATCACGGCGTTGGCATAGGCATACATGGCGCGATGCGAGTCCGGCATGGTCGAGGCCTTCTTCGACCACGCTTCCGGAATGAGCAGCGTCTTCGCCTGCGGCGCGGTGCGGCCCGCGCGCACCAGCACCTCGAACACGGCGTCAAGGGCCGCGGAATCCGATCCGCCCGGCTGGATGATCGGCTTGATGTCGTCGCCGTGGCGGCCGAAGAGCTGCGACGCCATCTTGAACTCGTGGTTCTTCATCCAGTTGACGTTGCCCTTCAGCGTGTTGATCTCGCCGTTGTGCGCGAGCATGCGGAAGGGCTGGGCCAGCCGCCACGTCGGGAAGGTGTTGGTCGAATAACGCTGATGGAAGATGGCGAAGGCCGAGACGAAGCGTTCGTCCTTGAGATCGGGATAGAAGTTCGACAGCTGCTCGGCGAGGAACATGCCCTTGTAGATGAGCGAGCGCGACGACAGCGAGCAGACATAGAAATCCTGGATCGCGGCTTCGCGCACGCGCTTCTCGATGCGCCGCCGGCAGAGATAGAGCCGGCGCTCCAGCTCTTCGATGTCGAGCTCGTCGCCCACGTCGAACATCACCTGCTCGATCTCGGGTCGGGTGGCATTCGCCTTCTCGCCGATGATGGCGATGTCCACCGGCACCTGCCGCCAGCCATAGAGATAGAAGCCGAAGCTCAGGATTTCCGACTCGACGATGGTGCGGCAGGTTTCCTGTGCCACGAAATCCGTGCGCGGCAGGAAGATCTGGCCCACGCCGATGGCGCCGCCCTGGAGCTTGCCGGAGCGCTGGATATGCGCACGGAAGAAATCCTGCGGCACCTGCAGGTGGATGCCGGCGCCGTCACCCGTCTTGCCGTCGGCGTCGACCGCGCCTCTGTGCCAGACGGATTTCAGCGCCTCGATGGCGCGAACGACGATTTCGCGGCGCGGCCTGCCGTCGATGGCGGCCACGAGACCGACGCCGCAGGCATCATGCTCCTGGTCCGGCGAATAGGCGTGCGCGGCTTCGAGCTTCGCGGCGTTGGCCATGAAGCGTGCGACTTCGATTTCGCCGGCGTTTCTCTCGCTCATGCGCCGATATCCTTCGCATAGTGGTACTCGATGGTGTTGCTGCCGTCGTTCAGCGCGCGGGTGCCGGGCGCACGGATAAAGCCCAAGCGGTCGTAGAGGCGGTGCGCGTCTTCGAAGCGCGTGTCGGTCCAGAGGATGAGCGCGCGGGCCTCGCGAACGCGCGCTTCGCTTTCGGCGAGCGCCACCAGATGGGCGCCAAGGCCGCGCCGGCGCGCGATCGGAGAAACGTAGAGCCGCTTCAGTTCGACGCTTTTCCCGTTCGACGGCGTGACGGCGGCCGAGCCCACGACCTGGCCGCCGATCTCGGCAACCCACCAGCGTCCGCTCTCGGCATTCGCCGACGATGCGGGCTTGCGCAATTCGGGCATGTCCGCGTCGACGTCGAGGACGCAGCCGGGATATTCGGAGAAGATGCCGCCGATCAGCACAATCAGGCTTTCGCCGTCTTCGTCGCGCGCGGAGCGGATGACGATATCGGTCATCGCCATCACTCCGCCGCTTCGTCGGCGCGCACGCGCGCGCTCAAATCCGCATGGATCGCCGCTGCCGCGTCGCGGCCGTCGCGGATCGCCCATACGACAAGCGAGGCGCCGCGCACGATGTCGCCCGCCGCGTAGACACCTTGAAGATTGGTCGCGAGCGTCTTCGGATCGGTCTTGATGGTACCCCAGCGCGTGACCCCGAGGTCGGCAGCGCGGAACAGCGCGCGCACGTCTTCGGGATCGAAGCCCAGCGCCATGATGGCGAGATCGGCCTTGAGCGTCGCATCGGCGCCCTTGATCTCCTCCGGCGTCTTGCGTCCGGAGGCGTCGGGCAGGCCGAGCCGCATGCGTGCGATGCGCACGCCTTCGATGTCGTCGCGGCCGAGGAACGCCTTCGGCAGCGTCAGCCACTCGAAGATGACGCCTTCCTCTTCGGCATTGGCGACTTCGCGCAACGATCCCGGCATGTTGTCGCGGTCGCGGCGATAGAGACAGCTGACGGATCTGGCGCCCTGGCGCATCGCCGTGCGCACGCAGTCCATCGCCGTGTCGCCGCCGCCGATGACGGTGACGTTCTTGCCCCTGGCATCGAACAGGCCGGACTCGAAATCCGGCACGTCGTCGCCGAGACCCTTGCGGTTCGAGGCGATGAGGAAATCGAGCGCGGGAACGATACCGCCGAGACCGATGCCCGGCGCTTCCATTTCACGCGGACGATAGACGCCGGTCGCGAGCAGCACCGCGTCGTGCAGCACCCGCAATTCTTCGAGGCTTGCATCGCGGCCCAGCTCGAAGCCCAGACGGATTTCGACGCCGCCGTCGATGAGCCGCTGCACGCGCCGCGCGACGACGTCTTTCTCCAGCTTGAAATTCGGAATGCCGTAGACGAGCAAGCCGCCCGCGCGGTCGTGACGATCGTAGACGGTGACGCGATAGCCCTTGCGGCGCAGTTCCTCGGCCGCGGCGAGGCCCGCGGGTCCCGCGCCCACGATGCCGATGTGCTCGCGGCGGATGTAGCGCGGCTTCAGCGGCTTCACCCAGCCTTCACGCCAGGCCGTGTCGGTCAGATAGCGTTCGATGGCGCCGATGGTGACGGTGCCGTGGCCCGATTGCTCGATGACGCAATTGCCTTCGCAGAGTCTGTCCTGCGGGCAGATACGCCCGCACACCTCCGGCATATTGTTGGTGGCCTGCGACAGCTCGTAGGCCTCTTCGAGCCGGCCTTCCGCCGTCAGCTTCAGCCAGTCGGGGATGTTGTTCTGCAGCGGGCAGTGGACCTGGCAGAAGGGCACGCCGCATTGGGAGCAGCGCGAGGCCTGCGCCGCCGCTTTCTCCGCGATGTAGTCCGCGTAGATCTCATGGAAGTCGCCCGCGCGCAGCTCCGCCGGCCGCTTGGGTGGCGTTTCCTGGTCGAGCGCGACAAAGCGCAACATTCTTTCGGCCACGGGGCTATCTCGCAAAGCAAAATTCGACGCCTAGGTCGGATATGGGATTCTATCGGCCATTTCCAGCCAAAAATCGCCTATACGACAGCTACACTGTCTTAAAACTTCCATGAACGCGGTAATGTTCAGGGGTCGCGGCGTTCAGATTCACGTTATAGACAGCAATACTGACATTTGTGTTGTGGCGACAGAAATCCGGGCGCTGGCGCGCCATCCGAGAACGGAGCGCCAAAATCACGAAATAACGGGAAGCTTGCCCGTCCGCTCGGCGGTCAGGACCTGGAACTGTCCCTGCGGGCGGAAGCGCCAGATATAGGTCGGCAGGATCGCTTCGACCGAATCCGGCTCGATCGCCAGATCGTGCAGGCCGAGCGCGCCCTTGGTCATCACATTGTCTGACTTCAGAAGCCGCACCTGGTCCGGCGTGATGGGCGGCCAGGGCGTGAGATTGGCGAGGCTTGCGGCGAAGGACGCCAGACCAAACGGGATCGGCAGCAGCGCGGCCTTCCGATACGTCTCGCGCAGCATCAACTCCGTCAAGTCCTTGAACGAATAAATGTTCGGGCCACCCAGCTCATAGGTGCGGCCGCGCGCTGAAGCCGGGTCGACGACGGATTTCTCGATCGCCGCCGCCACGTCGCCCACATAGACGGGCTGGAATTTCGTGTGTCCGCCGCCGATCAGGGGCACGGCGTGCCACATCCGCGCCATTCCGGCGAAGCGGTTGAAGAAATTGTCCTCGGGTCCGAACAGCAGCGACGGACGGAAGATGGTGGCGGCCGGAAAAGCCTCGCGCACGCGCAGCTCGCCTTCGGCCTTGCTCCGTGCGTAAAGCGACGGCGAGTTCTGCGATACGCCCAGCGACGAGACATGGACGAAGGTCTGCGCGCCGGCGTTCATCGCGGCCTTGGCGAGCGCCTCGGGTGCGTCGCGGTGGAGGCGCTGGAAACGCTGCCGTCCGCCCTGGCGCATGATGCCCACGAGGTTGATGACGGCATCGGCGCCCGACACGATGGACGCCACATGCTCCGCGTTGGCGATGTTCGCCTTGATGACCTGGATCTGGCCCACCTGGCCCATGGGCACGAGGTAGTTGCCAAGATTGGGATGGCGCACGCCCACGCGGATGCGATAGCCCGCCTTCGCCAGCGCCCGGACCGTGTAGCGGCCCAGAAAGCCGGAGCCGCCAAAGACCGCGACCAGCGAAGGTTTCATGACGCGCCATCCAAGGATTTCGACCGCTGCTTCTTAGCGAAGCCGGGCCTTTCGGGAAAGACCGCGCGATGCCGCGCCTTATTCCTTCACATAGGCGCGCTCGCCCGTTTCGGGCTGGACGTACACCGTAACCATGGCGCCCGTTTCCTCGTCCACGAAACGTTCGGCCGTGCGCTGCCAGCCGGGGCCGGGGCTTTTGCCTTCGAGCCGCTTGTAGCGGGTGCGCTCGAACACGATGGCAACGATGAGTGCACCGCCCCAGAAGAGAAAGACCAGGCTGCTCGACACGATTCCCGAGACGAGCGCCATGACGCCCAGGATCACGACCAGCGCGCCGATCGTGATGAGGCCTCTACGCATCGCCTGGCTCGAGCACCACGGCGGTGCCGTAGGCGACGATCTCGCTCATGGTCTGTCCGATCTCTGAGGAGTCGAAGCGCATCATGATGACGCCGTTGGCGCCCATCGCGGTCGCGTTCTTGACGAGGCGGTCGACGGCCTGGCGGCGCGTCTGCTCCAGGAGCTGCGTGTACTCATGGATCTCGCCGCCCACGAGCGAACGGAGGCCTGCGATGATGTTGCCGCCGAGGCCGCGCGAGCGGACCACGACACCGAAAGCCTGACCCAAAGTCTGTTTGACGTGATAGCCGGCAACGCGTTCCGAAGTGGCGACGAGCATGGTGGTCCCCTGTCGAATTCCGCCCCATTCTGCCACGGACCAAGGCAATTCAAAGGCGCGTTGACAGGAAAGGGCCGCCCCCCTAATCATCCCGGCCCCGTACCTGCCCAGATGGCGGAATTGGTAGACGCACTAGTTTCAGGTACTAGCGCCGCAAGGCGTGGAGGTTCGAGTCCTCTTCTGGGCACCAGCAGCTGTTTTCGCGACTTAAGAAAACATCACAAAATATTACGTAAGCTGCTGTGTATTGGGCTATAGTTTTCCGCCGCATCTTTCGCGCCGACGATCAGGTTCCGTCAGGAGCCCGTCGCGGCAGCAGCAGAACGGAGAGCGAGCGCACGTCTTGTGCGCTGCCGCGATCTACACCCAGCGCTTTCAGAATCGGCTGCATCGCGTGGCTACTGAGATCGCAAAACGCGAATCCGTCTGCGCGGATTTTCTGATGAGCGCGTCGCATCTGCTTCTGACGGCGCGCGTTCAAAACGAGATCAGACTGGCGGGAGGAGCAGTACCTGATCGGGCTCATCAACCGCATGAGACTCTTTGCGCCAGATGGGGTCGTTTATGAAGCGGAAGCGGTGATGAGAACCATCGTTGATATTCTCCTGAAGCCAGGCATCGAGTTGCGGCAACTCGCAAGGGAAGCCTTGTCGAAGGGGATCGACCCTGATCCATTACTTTCATTCAGCTCCATTTGCCGTGCCGACTTAGACCATGTCCGCCGGACGCTGGCCTGAGAGCCGCCGGCCGCTGCCGATCCGTCGGAATAAAAAAAGGGGCTGACGTAGATAAGGGAGGGATCTACGGTGGCTGAATGGGGATTAAGCGCTGCAAATTGGGCAAAAAGCAGCAGTTGCGGCTTCTGGAATGTTTTGTCCTGGGAGTGACGGCGCGATCGGCGGCGGATCTGCTG
>DATJRP010000023.1:0-5709 GCA_035504555.1 Rhizomicrobium sp.
ATCGCGACCGCTCAAATTCGCCTGGGCATCAAACTGCGTGGTTTCCTTTGTACGTGGGAAACGCGCCACGGCGCCGAATGGACGACGGCGGCGCGGGACAGGCGAACGCAGGCCTATAATTTCGGCTGGTGGGACGACCGCATCTACCACTATCTCGCGCGCGAGCTGTACGAGAAATATTTCGGTCTTGGCGAACGCAGCGGCGACATGGACCGCGCGGGCCGCCGCTTCCGGATGACCGGCACCGACGCGATGGGCTACAGCGCCAGGACATCCGACCCGCTCTACAAGCACATTCCGTTCTACATCACGCACCGACCCGGCGCGACCTTCGGCCTCTTCTACGACACGCTGGCGGACTGCACGTTCGATATGGGCTGCGAAAGATCGAACTATCACGGCCTTTATCGAAGCTTCGTCGCCGAACGCGGCGATCTCGATTATTACTTTATCGCCGGCGCCGACACGGCAGCTGTGACGCGTCGCTTCACCGGGCTCACGGGTCGGCCGGCGTTCCTACCCCGATGGAGCCTTGGCTATTCCGGCTCGACCATGAGCTACACGGATGCACCGGATGCGCAAGCGCGCATGAACGAATTCCTCGAAAAGTGCGAGACGCACGACATCCTTTGCGATTCGTTTCATTTGTCGTCCGGCTACACCTCGATCGGAAACAAGCGCTACGTCTTTCACTGGAATCGCGAGAAATTCCCAGATCCGACGGCCTTCGTCGCGCGTTTTCGCGAGAGGGGCGTGCGTTTGGTACCGAACGTCAAGCCCTGTCTGCTGCGCGACCATCCGCTCTTCGCGGAGGCCAGGGCACAGGGCATTTTGGTCTGCGACGGGAACGGCGAACCGGACTGGGTGCAATTCTGGGATGACATCGGCGCCTATGTCGATTTCACGAACCCGCGCGCGATTGCCTGGTGGAAGGAGCGCGTGGACGCATCCCTCCTTGTCCACGGAATGGCGGGCACGTGGAACGACAACAACGAATACGAAATCGTATCGCCGCGCGCGCGCATCAACGGCTTTGGCGAAGCGCGGGCCGGCATGGAGGCGAAACCGCTTCAGTCGCTCCTGATGATGCGCGCCTCCCGTGACGCCCAGCACGCCCGTGCACCGGACAAGCGACCGTTTCTTGTCACCCGCGCGGGCGCCGTTGGATTGCACCGTTATGCGCAAACCTGGTCCGGCGACAACGCAACGTCATGGGAAACCCTCAAATACAATCTCAAAATGGGCCTTGGGCTTGCGCTTTCGGGCGTGTCGAACACGGGCCACGATATCGGCGGATTCGCGGGCCGGGCGCCGGATGCGGAATTGTTCCTGCGCTGGGTGCAGGCGGGCATATTCATGCCGCGCTTCAGCATCCATTCGTGGAACGACGACGGCACGGTCAACGAACCCTGGATGCATCCGGAGATCACGCCGCAGGTTCGCGATCTGATCAAATTCCGCTACCGGCTGATGCCCTATTTCTACGATCTGTCGTGGAAATATCACCGCCATTTTGCGCCCATGGTGCGCCCGACCTTCTATGACTTCCCGGACGATCCGCGCTGCTATGACGAAAACGACGAGATGATGCTGGGACCGGCACTCCTCGTGGCGCCCGTCGTCGAACCGGGCCGCGACACGCGCACTGTGTATCTGCCTCGCGGTGCCGACTGGTACGATTTCTGGACGGGACGGATTTTCGCGGGGGGCGACAGCGTGACTTTGCCTGCACCACCGACGCAGCCGGCATTGCTGGCAAGGGCCGGAAGCATGGTCGCGATCAATCGCGCGGAGCAGCATTTCGCTGCGCCAGCCGACGCGCGCGGCTTCCAAATTTTTCCGCATCGCGACCGCGGGACATTTGTCGCCACGTCATTCGAGGATGACGGCGATTCGGACGGCTATCTGCGCGGCGCGTTCCGCGAATGGACGTTCACGATCGATTGCGGAGACAGGATCCATATCGGCTTGGCCCAGGCGGGCGCGCTGGCGCGATATGACGAAACGGTTCATCTTATCCTGCCTGCGAGCGAAACCCGCAAGCTCGAGCTATCCGGCGCGCAGGTCATCGGCGAGTCGCGATCACCGGAGGGACACGTCATCGTTGCGTCTCTCGACCCATCCGTCATCGCTCCAGGCAAAGCCTAGACGGCGACGGCGTGGCGGCCGACGCCGTTGTCGAGATAGCTGTCGAAGGCGGCGCAGACGAGGCGCGTTGCCGCGCGCCAGCGCTCGGAGATAACCACGGAGCCGCCATCGATTGCCACCACGCCGAGATCCCTTAAACCACCCAACGAACGGATCGCCCCGGAGAACGCGTCGCGCGTCAGTCCGCGGCTTGCGGCGATGGCATCGAGATCGACGCTCAGGTCACACATGAGACGCTCGATGACGGCCCTTCGCGCGCGATCATCCTCGTCGAGCGCGATGCCCCGCGCGACCGGCAGGCACCCGGAAGAAACGGCGGCACGCCACGCGGGCACATCGGCATGGCTCTGCACATAACCTTGCGGCAAGGCGCCGATGGACGACGCCCCGAAGCCTACGAGCGCTGCGGCCTTGTCCGTCGTGTAGCCCTGAAAATTGCGCGCCAGCCGGCCCTCCCGCTGGGCTACCGCCAGCGAATCGTCCGGCCTGGCGAAATGGTCGATCCCGATCGGGATGTATCCCCCGCAGCAGAGTTTGACGCGCGCAGCTTCGGCCTGGGCGAAGCGCTCTTCGATGTCTGGAAGTGCCGCCTGGGGTATCAGGTTCTGATGCTTCTTGAAGTGCGGCACATGTGCGTAACCGAATATGGCGAGGCGATCCGGCTCGAGCGTCAAGACGGCGTCGATCGTTTTTTCGAGTCCGCGAACCGTTTGATGCGGCAGTCCGTAGATCAGGTCGATGTTGAGACTGGCGATGCCGGACTTGCGCAGGAGCTCGGCCGCGACGGCCGTCGTCTCCATCGTCTGGATGCGGTTGATCGCGCGTTGCACGGCTTCGTCGCAATCCTGCACGCCGATGCTGGCGCGCGTCACGCCGATCTCTGCCAGCGTCTCCGCAAGCTCCGTATCGAAGCCACGCGGATCGATCTCGATCCCGAACTCGGCGTCCGGCGCGATCCGGAATCGCGACCGCAGTGCGGCGCCCAGGCAGCGCATGTCTCCAGGCCGCAGCAATGTCGGCGAGCCGCCGCCCCAATGGATGTGGCTGACAATGCGGCCGGGCCCAATAATGCCGGCAACGAGATCGATTTCCCGCAGCAGCAGGTCGAGATAGGCCGCGACCGGCGTATAGCGATTGACGACCGTCGTATGGCAGCCGCAGAACCAGCACAACGTGTCGCAAAACGGAACGTGGAGATAAAGCGACAGCGGTATCGCTGGATCGAGCGCTTCGAGCCAGGTGCGATACGTGTCGGCCGTCACGCCCGCATGGAAGTGCGGCGCCGTCGGATAACTCGTGTAGCGCGGCACGCGGGCTGCAAAAAGTTCGGCGATCGTCGACATGACGCAACCCTAGACGGCCTCCGGAGCGACGCATTGCCCTGCCGCAATGTTCCGGCCCCAAAAGAGAAGCTCCCGGCCACTGGGGGAACGGCCGGGAGCGCGTATAGGCGCATTGGGGGCAATGGGTACACGCGCCTATTTACGCAGCCAGGGATTGCGGGTTGCCGCCCTCCATGGCGTTCAGAACGTGCGCGTCCTCGGAGATCGGAATGCCGACCTCTTCGTATTTCTTGCGCACTGTCGGCGTGATGAGACCGACCCGGGCAATGGCCGGCAGCATCAGATCCTTGAGCGAATGAATCTGGCCCGGAGGCAATTCCTGCGTGATGCCCGCTTCGGTCGCTTCTTCCAGGCCCTTGAAGAAGTCGTCGGCGTCGATGTCGGAGTTCTGGAGCACCTCCAGGAAGCCCGGATCGAGGCGGCTGGCGAGGCTTTGCCCGTCGCTCACCTTCATCGCCTGCACGATGATGTTGATCGCGTTGAAGGCGAATTCCGCCAGCTCTTCGCGTTCCGGTTCGGGAAGCTTCGCGATCACCGGCGCGAGATAAGCGTGGCCGAACGAGACATGCCGCGATTCGTCGCGCATCACGTTGAAGGTGATGGCCTTGAGCAGCGGGCACGTCGTCGAATGATACATGTTGTTGAAGGCGCCGAGCGCCAGGCCTTCGACGATCATGTTCATGCCGATCATCACTTTCTCGTAACGGTCGGACTTGAGCGTGGCGTCGATCAGCGCCTTGAGCCAAGGCGACATCGGATAAACCATCGCGATCTTGTCGCAGTACTTCGCGTACACCTCGACGTGGCGCGCTTCGTCCATCGTCTGCGTCGCAGCATAGAGCTTTGCCGTCGTGTCCGGTACCGAATGCGTGACGCAGGCCGCCGTCATCAGCGCACCCTGCTCGCCGTGGAGAAACTGCGAGAGAAGCTGCGCGGTGGAATGTGCGGTGAAAGTCTCCCGCTGCGATCTCGAGAGCTTCTTGAAGAACGGCATTTGATAAAACAGCGAGGAGCGGTCCGAAATGAGCGGCTTCGACGGATCGACCTGCGTATTCCACGGCAGGAGTTCATCCGAGTCCCACTGGTTCTGCTTAGCGCGCTTGTAGAGCTCTTCGACTTTTCCGCGCCCGAGCGCGTAGTCGAACGTCCAGGCGATCTCCATCGGATTGCGATAGAGGTCGTCGGGCGTCATGGTGACTTTCCAATCGCCCTTCGTGATCGTTCTGGCTGTCACGGCGCTTTCTCCCATAAGTTCAGTTAAAAGTGACACATGCGTCAGCTTTTCGAATTGATCCAGATCAATCGCCGTGGAATTCCTGGGTTGCCTCCTAATCTATTGTTAATATTGACTTTCTGGCGTTGAAACGACGAGGCCGTCGAGCTCCGGAGTCACCTTGATCTGACACGCCAGGCGGCTGAATTCGTCCGCCTCGTCGGCGAGCGTGAGCATGGCCGTCTCGAGCTCGCTCGCTGGCGGCAAACGCGGCATCCAGGCCGGATCGACGTGGACGTGACACGTCGCGCACGCGCAAGCGCCGCCGCAATCTCCGTCGATTCCCGGAATGTTGTGACGGAGCGCGCCCTCCATGACGGACAAGCCTTCGGCGACTTCGACGGTGCGCCGTTCACCTTTGTGGTCGACGAATGTGATGCGGGGCATGCGTTGCTCCATATCGTTGGCTTCGCTCGCGATGCTTATGCGCATGCGACAAACACGCACTCAGCATGACGACGCATATGCTGTGTATACGGAACATTACGGATGTGGCGCATTCGTAACGCCGCGCGCGAATTTTTTTGCAAGTCTCGCGATTGATCGAAATCAGAGAACGGCCGTCGCACCGACCTACAACCGGTCTCGAAATCAACCGGGATGTCTTGATATGCAATTCGCTCGCATTTTCGCCGGACTTCTGCTCGGCGCTGTAAGTCTGACGCCGGCAGTGGCTCAGACCGACACAACCGACACGGACGTCGCGGGACATTTTCAGTTTCGCATGCGCGGCGTGGCCGTCATTCCGGAAGCAAGCGGAACGATCACAGTCGCCGGCAAGCCGGTCGCAGGTTCGCTGAGCGTCACTGACTCGTTCATACCGGAGGTCGACGCGACATATTTCATTACCGACCACATCGGCGTCGAAGCCATCGCTGGCACCACGCAGCATTCGCCGCATTACAGTTCCGTGGGCGATCTCGGAAGCGTGTGGCTGCTGCCTCC
>DATJRP010000024.1:0-65880 GCA_035504555.1 Rhizomicrobium sp.
AGCAACCTCACACTCGCAGGCAACCTGAACGCGTCGAGCGGCAATTCGCAGATCCTCACGCTCGTGTCCTCGGGCACGATCAACCAGACAGGCGGCACGATCACGGCGGACGAGCTGACCGGTTCGTCGGTTGGCGACACGACACTGGCGCAGACGACCAACCAGGTGGGCACGCTCGAAGCCTTCCAGGCGGGCAGCAATTTCAGCCTCACCGACGCGTCGTCGCTGACCGTCGACAGCAACGACGTCTCCTCGCTCGGCATTCCGGACAGCGTGACCGCAGGTTACGGCAATACGACCGGCAATCTCACGCTCACGACGACCGGCGGCGCCAGCATGAATTTTGCCGGCAATATTACTGCCTCGAGCGGCAATTCGCAGATCGTGACGCTCGTCTCCGGCGGCGGCATGGGCCAGAGCGGCGGCATCATCACGGCGGACGAGTTGACGGGCTCGGCGACGGTCGATGCGTCCTTCCCGGATGCCAACCTTATCGGCACGCTCGAAGCCTTCCGGACGGGCGGCGAGTTCAACCTGACGAGCGCGGAAGGATTGACGGTCGCCGGTGCTGACGTGTCGTCGCTCGGCTTCACAGGCGTCACGACCGGCTACGGCAACACGACCGGCGATCTCACGCTGACAACCTCGGGATCGGGCAACGGCATCACGCTTACGGGCAACCTGATGGCCGAAAGCACGGGCGGGTCGCAGACCCTCTCTCTCTTCTCGGCCGGCGGCATCGATCAGACGGGCGGAATCATCAACGCCAACATTCTGACCGGCAGCGCCGCGGGCGACGTCACACTCAATGACGCCAACACCATCGGCACCCTCAACGGCTTCACGGACTCGACGGCCCTCGCGCAGATCCAGTTGACGGATGCGCAGGCCCTCACGGTCGCGGGCACGCTGACCGCCTCCGATGACAGCGTCACGCTCAAGACGTCGAGCGGCGGCATCACCGTCACGGGCACGATCGACACGCAGAACCTGTCCTTCAACTCAGCAGCCGGCATCGACGAAAGCGAGGGCACTCTCGACGTGCAGACGCTGAGCGGCACGTCGGTGTCCGATGCGACCTTCACCGGCGACAACACCATCGCGCAGCTGTCGACCTTCTCCGTCACGACGAGCGGCAATTTCACGCTCGACGACAACGCCTCGCTTGCCGTTGCCGGCAATGTGCAGGCGCCCGGGAATATCTTCATACAGACGGCGGCCGGTCAGAGCATCACCACCGATCCCGGCATCATGCTGAGCTCGACCGGCGACAATCTCGTCTCGCTGCAGACGGATGCGCTCACCATCGACGCCGGCCTGACGGTCATGGGTTCGACCTTCGAACTGGCGCCGACGACGGTCGGCGACACGGTCACGCTCGGCTCTTCGGCCACGAACTTCAACAACGCCACGTTGAACGTCGCGACGGCGCGCATCGGCGCGATCACGGAGCCAGGCCAGACGAGCCCGACCACGACGGCGGGCGCCATCGCGATCACGAGCAATCAGGACTTCGGCGGCGTCGACGTCGACTTCGAGACGACCGGCGCGGTCAGCGGCACGGGCGCGATCACGAGCGTCGGCGAACTCAGCGGCAACGCGACCTCTTTCGATTTGTCCAATAGTTCAAATTCGATCAATTCGATCGAGGATTTCTCAACCTCCGGCGACTTCGCGCTCGCGGACAGCCACAATCTGACCATCGACGGCACGCTCGATGCGACCGGGCATACGGTGACGCTGAATGTCTCCGGCGCCAGCAACGGCATCGACGCCAGCAGGGGCGTGATCGAAGCCAACGAACTGACCGGCTCGACGGACGGCGTGGCGCTCTTCACAAGCCCGTCCAACGTCATCAACACGCTGGGCTCGTTCTCGAACAATGCCGGCCAGTTCTCGCTGACCGACAGCGTCGCGCTCACCGTCACCGGCACGCTCGACGCGACCGGCCAGGCGCTGACCTTCACCGACAATGGCGGCGGCGTCGATGCGAGCGCGGCGGTCGTCAAGGCGCAGGTGCTGCAGGGCTCGACCCAAGGCGACGCGGTGTTCACGAACGCCTCGAACCAGATCGAGGATGTCGGCTTCTTCACCAATACCTCCGGCGATTTCTCGCTCACCGACAACACGCCGCTCGGAATCGGCGCCACGCTCGATGCCACGGGCCACACTGTTACGCTGATCGACAACAATGGCGGCATCGACGGCAGTGCGGGCCAGGTCATCGCTTCGATGCTGACCGGCTCGTCGACGGGCGACGCGCTGTTCACGGGCAACGGCAATCAGATCGGCACGCTCGCGAGCTTCCAGGCGGGCGGGAATTTCAGCCTCACCGATGCCGAAGCGCTGACGGTCACGGGTCCGGTCACGGCCGGCTTCGGCAACACGACCGGCGACCTGACGCTGACGACGACCGGGTCCGGCAACGGCATCACGCTCGAGGGCAATCTCACGGCCTCGAGCGGCAACACGCAGACCGTGACGCTCACGTCGGCGGGCGACATCACCCAGAACGCCGGCACGATCGCGGCGGACATCCTCGCCGGCTCGTCGGGCGGCACCACGAGCCTGACCGATGGCACCAACGCCATCAACACGCTCGGCGCGTTCACGAACAATTCCGGCCCGTTCTCGCTGACGGACAGCGTGTCGCTCACCGTCAACGGGCCCTTCAGCGCGAACAACCAGACGGTGACCTTCACCGACACCGGCGCGTTGGTCGATTTCGCCACCACGCTCAACGGCGGGATGGTTCTCGACGTCGTCGGCAATGCCGAGTTCGACGGCGAAGTGGGCAACACCACGCCGCTTGCATCGCTTCAGGTCAGCGGCACGACGGACATCAACACCGACCTGATCCATACATCGGGGACACAGCTCTATTCCGGCGCCGTGACGCTCAGCAGCGACTCTACGGTCGAGGGTTCAACCGTCACCTTCGATTCAACGCTTGACGGCGCGCATGACTTTGGCGTTGAAGGCAACGCCGTATTCGACGGAGAAGTCGGTCAGAACGCAGCGCTGCACAATCTTGGTGTCAGCGGCACCGCCTACATCAACACCGACAAGATCACCGCTTCGAACGAACAGGACTATGGCGGGGCCGTCCAGCTCGAATCCAACAGCACCCTGACCGTCACCAACGGCGACCTGAATTTCGACTCGACGGTCGACGGCGGCTACGCGCTGACGCTGAACTCGACGGGTGCTTCCGGGCTGGTCTCCTTCAACGATACTGTCGGCAGCAACGCGCCGCTGGCCAGCCTCACGATCAACGCGACCAAGGCGGAATTCGTGACCACCCCGGCCGAGACGGTCGTGACCGTCGGTGCGCAGACCTACAATGCGCCCGTCGCGCTCTACGTCTTCTCCGGCAATGCTTTGGATCTGACGGGCTCGACGATAACCTTCGACAGCACGGTCACCGCGGAGCTCCCGGCATCGCTCAACATCACCGGCAACGCCGTGTTCGACGGTGCGGTCGGCGGCGAGCTCAAGAACCTCTCGGTCTCGGGCACGATGACGCTCGATGGCGGCGCGGTCACCACGTCCGGCAACCAGACCTATACAGGTGCGGTTACGCTTGGCGACGACAACACGCTGACGAGCACGGGCGGCAGCGTAGACTTCGGCTCCACGGTCGACGGCGCTCAGGCGCTGACGGTCAATGCCACAAGCGGCGCGACGACGTTCGGCGCTGCCGTGGGCGGCAGCACGCCGCTGACGACGCTTGACGTGGATACCGGCGCGCTGAGCATCGGCGGCAACATCACCACGAGCGGCAATGAGCAGATTACTGTTGTGGGCGGCGGCGATGCGCTGACCGTTCCTTCGGGCGACACGCTGAAGTCGACGGGCGGCAATATCACGCTCGCGACGAACGCCGGCGCGATCCTCCTTGACGGCAATCTGACGACGACCGGCCAGACGGTCACGCTCGACTCCGCCGGCGCGATCACGCAAGCAAACGGTTCGATAATCGACACAGGCGCGCTGACGGGAACGGCCGGCGGTGCGACGGCACTTACGAGCGCGGGCAACGCCATCGGCACGCTGGCCGGCTTCACAAACACGAACGGCCAATTCTCCCTGACCGACTCGACCGCACTCACGATCACCGGCACGCTGAACGTAACGGGTCAGACCGTGACGCTGAACGACACCGGCGGCGGCATCGACGCCGGCAACGGCCAGATTATCGCGAGCGTGCTGACGGGCTCGGCCAATGGCGACGCGCTCTTCTCCGACGGTGCCAACCAGATCGGCACCTTTGCCAACTTCACCGACAATGCCGGCTCGGTCTCGCTGGCGGACAGCATCTTCCTCACGCTGACCGGCACGATCGATCCGACGGTTCTGACGCTGGTCGACACAGGCGGCGGCATCGACGGCAGCGGTGCTGCGATCATTGCCGATGTGCTGACGGGTTCGACGACCGGCAATGCGGTCTTCACCAACGCCGGCAACGACATCGGCACGCTCAACGACTTCACCAACACCAACGGCGCGTTCTCGCTCACCGACAGCGCGCCGCTGACGATCACGGGTACGCTCAACGCCGCGGGCCAGACGGTGACGCTGGTCGACACGGGCGGCGGCATCAACGCAAGCCAGGGCATCATCGATGCTGCGACGCTGGCGGGCTCCACAACGGGTGCAGCGCTTTTCACCGATGCGTCGAATGCCATCGATGCGTTGAACGGCTTCGAGACCAACGGCAGCAATTTCTCGCTGACCGACTCGGCGGCGCTAACCATGGCGGGCACGCTGGACGCGAGCGGCCAGGTTGTAACCCTCGTCGACACGGGCGGCGGCATCGATGCGGGCCACGGCGTGATCAACACGGGGACGCTGACCGGTTCGACAGCAGGCAGCGCCACCTTCACCGGCAACAACACCATCGGCGTGCTCGACGCCTTCCAGGCGGGCGGCAGCCTGAGCTTGACCGACGCGGAAGCGCTCGCCATCAACGGCGCGGACATTTCGGGCTTGGGCCTCACAGGCGTGACGGCCGGCCATGGCGGCACGGGCAATCTGACGGTCGACGTGACGGGCGGGCTCACGCTAGCGAGCAACCTGGCGGCCGGCAGCGGCGCGATCACGTTGTCGTCGAGCGGAAACGTAGCGCTCGACAGCGGCGCCATCACCGCCGGGACGGCCGACATCACGGCCGCCGGCAACTACACGCAGTCGGATGGCACGATCGACGGATCGACTCTCGCTTCCGTTGCGGCCACCGCCGGCAACCTCATCATCAACGGCGGCTCGATCGCGGGCACGACGATCGATCTGACCGCGGGCCAGAACATCCTGATCGGCGAGCAGGCCTTTACGACGATCGCACTCAACCATGCGCCCGGCTCGATCAACCAGATCAACGATCCGCTCCTGCCGGTGAACGTCGGCGCCAACGGCAGCTTCTACGAAGCCTCCGCGGCCTATCACAACTACGTGTTCGTGACGGCGCAGACGCTCAATCTGACGGCGCCCCTGCGGATCGTGTCGGAAAACACCGGGACGCTTCCCTCGTCCGGCGCCGGCTACGCGCCCGACGGCATCGTCATCAATCAGCAGACGACGCCGCTTCCGACGGCCATCTCCATCGATGGCGGCGCAAGCGGCAGCGGCACGCGTCCGCAGGTGGCGGACCTCTACGCGATCCTCATGCAGGGCACGAGCGTCATCGGTGCAGAAGACATCGCCGACTCGGCGCAGATCGTCTTCGGGCCGGATACGTCGAAGAACAATGCCTACCAGATCAACGGCTGCATCATCCACAACCTCAACTCGTGCACGATCGTCAGCTTCACGATCAAGCCGATGGATCCGAACAAGCAGGCCGACTTGGTCATCATTCCCGGCGGCGATCAGGACGAAGACGAGCTCGACCTGACGATCAGCGGCGAGGGCAACGACGAAATCTGGGAAGACGAGGAATGAACGCGAACCTCCGCAGGATCGTTCTTGCCGCCGCACTTCTATTCTCGGCGCCCGCTTTCGCGTCCGTTCCCCATGGCGATTTCCCGCTGGGCCAGACCGACTCCGGCGCCATCTGCACCGCCGTTCAGGACCCCGACGACGCGGCCGTGCAAATGCGCGGCGCGCGCGCCTGGTCGATCCATTGCCTGGGCTTCGAAGCCGTGTTCGGCCACATCTATGCCTATGAGGAGGATGGCGCGAATGCCGTCGCCGCCAAAGGCCCGTGGCAGATGGCGCTGGCAACACGCGCCGATTGTCCGGCGTTCGCCACCGCCAATCTCGCCGGCGTCAGCGGCGCGCAATCCGCGATCTGCAAGCCGCGCCGCGGCGGCGTCGAATATCGCGCTTACTCTGTGGTCGACGGTTCCGAAGCCGCAGCCGCCGAAGGCTTCGCGCCGATCCAGCCGCTGATCGAGCTGGGCCTCAAGATCGCCATCGGCGATGCGTCTCCGCCGACGTCGGCATTGCAGACGCAGGCCGGCGGCGGCGCGCTCGATAATCTCATGGAAGTGGCCGCAGCCGAAGATGCCGGCGACTCGCTCAATTCGCGCGCCGCATTGGAAAACAAGGGATGGGAATTCGCCGACGCCGAACGCGATTTCCGCGAGCTCGAGTCTTCGCCCAAGCTGTCGGAGAAGGATCGCATCCTCGCCGAATACAACGTCGCGCTCAACGTCTCCGACGAAGGCCCCTCCAAATTCGTAGAGGCCGACAAGCTCTTCGCCGCTGCGAACGCCAAGGCGGTCGCGCTGCACGATCCCGAGCTCGATGCGCTGGCGCTCAACTACCAGGCGCTCAACCTTCTCAATCAGCGCCACTTCACCGACGCCATCGCCGACGCCGAAAAGGCCGTCGCGCTCCGCCGCAATATCGATCCGAATCTGACGCGCGGCGCGACCGCCGCTGCCATGATCGTCGATAAGGCGGACAATTCTCTGGTCGTATCGGATTCCCTGGCGGCCGACCTGAACGCGAGCAAGCGCACAGTGGGACTGGGCGTGCAGGCGCTGACGCCTGCGGAACGCCTGCAGATCCAGAATGCGCAGGCGCAATATGTGATCGGTGCGGCGCGCAGCCGGCTGGGCGACCAGCAGGGCGCGCGTAAGGCCTTGGAAGCCGCGAACACCGCTCTGTCGGATGGCCGGCTTGCGACGGCACGCTCTGCGGCGTGGCTGCACGCCGAAGTCTATCTCGTGCTCGGCAACATCGAACTCAAGGACGGCCGCGCCGATGCGGCCGCCAGCGAATTCCATAGCGCCGTCAGCATCTGCGATCGCGTTCCCAATCTGAACGCGACGCCGTTCCAGGGCGATCTCTACCTCAATCTTGCGCGCGCCGAAGCGAAGCTCGGACAGAGCGATCGCGCCATCGCCGATTACAAACGCGGCATCGATCTCTTCCGCAACGGCAAGCGCGACGTGAGCGAGGCGCGCAATCTGGTGGCGCCCTATTTCGATCTCCTTCTGACCCGCATCCAGGCGAACCCGGGCGACGTCGATGCCAAGGAAACCTATTTCGACACCATGCAGGTGTTGGCGGGTCAGGGTACGGCGAAAGTGTTCGCGGAATTTGCGGCTGCAACCAGCAAGGGCGACGAGAAATCCGAACAGCTGGCGCGCGAAGTGCGCGACACCAACCGCCAGATCGAACTCAAGCAATCGGCGATCCATCGCGCCCAGGATGCCGGCACCTATACCGCCGACCAGAAGGCGGCCGACGACGCCGAGCTCAAGACGCTCGCCGCCAATGCGGAGACACTCCAGGAGCAGTTGCTGGAAGCCAATCCGAAATATGGGCAGGTGCTGGAGGCGACGGCTTCTCTTGCGGACATGCAGAAGGCGTTGCAGCCGGGCGAGATCTACATCAAGACCGTCCTGCTTGCCGACAGCGGCTTCGGCATCGCGATCACGCGTGACAAGGTCGTGCCCTATGCGATCGCGCTGACGAAGGCCGACGCGGAAGCGCGCGTCAAGGAACTGCGGCTACCCTTCGACAAACTCGGCACGGCCTTCGACGTTGTGAAGGCGCGCGCGCTCTTCGCGAGCATCTTCGGACCCGAGCAGAACGACGTCCGCACGGCGAAACATCTGATCTACGATCCCGACAGCGCGATGGTAAGCCTGCCGGCGGCCGTGTTCGTCACCGACGATGCGAGCGTCGACAGGTTCAATCAGGCCAAGGCCTACGCGAAGGCGGGTCATCCGCGCACCGATCTCTATCAGGACACGGCGTGGCTCGGACGGAACACCGATATTTCGCTCGCGATTTCGTCGGAAGTGTTCCTGCAGGCGCGCGCCATCGCGCCGTCGAAGGGCCAGCACAACTTCATCGCGTTCGGCGATCCTCTGACCAAGGGCGAGGATCCGCGCCGTTTCGCGCTCCTCACCGACACGCGCTACGAAACCAACCTTGGCTATTGCGAGGCTCTGCGCGAGCGCGTTGCCGAGATCGGCTTTCGACCGCTTCCCGAAATCCGTCCTGCGATCGAGACCATCGCCGAAAAATATCATGCCGGCCCAGACGACGTGGTGCTGGGCGAAGACTTCACCGACGACGCGGTGCTCGACCGCAAGGATCTGAGTTCCTACCGCATCGTGTTCTTCGGCACGCATGGCGTGCTCGGCGAAAAGATGCCGTGCCTACACGTGCCGGCGCTCGTCACCTCGCTCGGCAGTGGTCAGGATTCGGACGGATTCCTGGACGCGGCGAAGATTCTGAAGCTCAAGATGGACGCGGACCTCGTGGTGCTGGCCGCCTGCGACACAGGCAGCGCGACCACGCAGACGGGCGAAACGGGCCTTTCGGCTTCGGGTGATGCGTTCGACGGTTTCGCGCGCGACTTCATTTTCGCCGGTGCTCGCAACTTCGTGGTGTCGCAATGGGAAGTCCGCGTGGAGCAGACGGACGAGCTGATGCAGCGCATGTTCGACGCCAACGCATCGTCGCAGGCCGACGCGCTACGTCAGGCGCAGCTCTCGCTGATGAACGACCCGAACTATTCACATCCCTATTACTGGGCGGGCTTCACGCTGGTGGGCGACGGCGCCAAGGCGATGCCAAAGCCGTAGCGTTTCTATCTTCCTACTTCCGTCATGGCCCGGGCGCGCTCCCGCGCGCCGGGTGATGACGATATGTAAGAGCGTGTTACCTCAACCCGAACAGCGGTGATCGCGGACGAAGGCGTCCGGCGGATTGGCGGGATCCCTGCGCCATTCTGCCTTGTCGAGCTGCTCGTCGAGGCATTGGCCGGCGACCACGGGCCGTTCCGATGAGTCCATCTGCACGCAAGGCCCTTCGGCTTTGCTGTGGTTTTCGACCTTGATCCATTCCTCGCCGTTCTTGTTGCGGACGACGACACGGCTGTCGCTGTTGTCGTTGGCCTGGCCGAGCACCATCGCGTAGGGGTCGTCCGGACCGCCCTTGAGTTCGCCGTAGCCGCTCGGGCCTCCCTTTGACCACTGGCCGGCGAACACGCGGCCGTTCGATTCGATGACGACGCCGTTGCCGGAGCGCTGGCCGTCTTCGAATTCGCCGGAATATTTTTCGCCCGAGTTCGCCTTATAGACGCCGAGCGTATATTTGCCCTTTTCCCAGCGGCCCTTGTACCAGGAGCCGTCGTCGTAATTCTCGACGCCGCTGCCTTCCTGCAATCCGTCGACAAGCTCGCCTTCGTAGTGCCCGTTCGTCTGGCATTGCGCGACGGAGCCGTCGCTCTTGCGGCAGGATTTGGTGATCGTCTCGTCCTTCGTGCCGTAGCCGCTCTTCTTGGCGCCGGCTTCGTCCGCCGCCTCTTCGGCGGTCTTGGCTTCGCGATCGGCGTTGTCGGCAGCGCCGAACGCATTCGAAGCCGCATCGCAGGCCTGGCCTTCGTCGTCGCGCGCGGACTTTACAAGATCGTAATAATCCGCCGGCAGGCCGCCTTTCGAAGGCGATCCCGCGGCATTCAGCGACGGCTTGCTGGCCGGCCCTTCCATCGGCTGGAAGTGATTGATCACGACGGCGACCGCGACGCCCAGAAGGACGATCATTGCGATCGCGAGAATATTGAAGAAGCGCTTCATGAAGCTAAGCCCCTATGTGCTGCCGGAAACAAGGAGCGACGTCCTGAACCAACCCCGAACCGCAGATGTTCACGAGCACATTCGCCCTGGGCGTGCCGAACGTTACTATCCCCTTGTTCAGGCTTGCCCTGTCCCCACCTGGCGTACTCCATCCTAGCAAAATCTCGGCCGGATAGAAGTGCAGCCGGGCCCAAACCCGCCGCCGCGGCATCAAATGTTTTGGGACCGGCCAGGGACGGAAAATTCCCAACATTTCCTCGCTACGCTCGCCCATCGGCTACCCCGACACTGGAGGACATCCGCCATTTACTATAGAAAGGAATACGAGCGGAATGAGACTTTCGGGGGGCGAAATGTCGTTCCTATTTAGAGCATTCGGAGGAGCGAAAAGCGGCGGGCCGCTCGCAGCCGTGCGTGCATTGATAGAGCGCGGAGTCCTTGCCGTGGCGTCGCAGCCGAAAAACAATCAGCTCAATCTCGACGATCGCCGGCTGAAACGTCTCTATGTGTTCCTGATCGATCACGATTATCCGGGCGGTTCGGCGGCGATGCACAACGCCGTCTTCGCGCATTATGGTTTGCGCTATCGCAGCTGCTTCATGATCGGCGATCCGAAGAACGTCGCGGAGATCTTTGTGGGCCTCAAGGAATGCCCGATCTATTTCGGCGGCGGCGCCGGCTCGGGTTTCAAGGACAAGATTCCGCCGTTTCTCGATACGCTCGATCAATCCGCCAAGACCATTGGTAGCGTGAATGTGATCGCAAAACAGGCCGGGCGCTTTGTTGGCTACAACACGGATGGCGTTGGCTTCGTCGCCGGACTTCAGGCGGAATATCCGAACTGCATCGCGAAGAAGAAGGTCGTGATCCTCGGCGCGGGCGGCACGGCGCTGCCGATCTCCTACGAGATCGCCAAATGCAAACCGTCGGAAATCGTGGTGGTGAACCGTACCGTCTCCAAAGGAGAGACCATCGCGAAGCTCGTGGCGCCGTTAGCGCCGGCGCGTGCGGTTGGCGAAGAAGTCCTGGGCGACGAGCTCGAGGCCGCGGGCCTGGTCGTCAACACGTCGAACAAGGGCGCGCAGCCCAACGAAAAATTCAGCGCCTTCGCCGCGATGACGGGCGATGTCGACGGCGACATGGCGCAATCGATCAAGAATCTCAAGCGCCTCCCGAAGACCGCGATCGTGGCCGACATCCTGCTCGAAGATCTGCCGCTGACGCTGAAGATGGCGCGCGAAGCCGGCCATCGCACGCATTCGGGCCGCCACATGAATCTCTATCAGGCCGTGCCGGCTTTCAAGATTCTGACCGGGCTGAACAAGTCCGACCGGACATTGTTGAAACTCATGCGCAAAGCGCTGCGATCGTGACCACGCTTCGCCTCGATACGCGGCCGCCAAGGGCGGTCGTGCTGCCCCGCGACGAGATGGCATTCCGCTGGCGTTATCGCGACCTGCTTCTGAAGCGCACGCTGACAACCGTGTTCCGTCCGGGCGATCGGATCTATCCCAACTGGCGCGGCTATTGCGAGGGCGAGATCGTGACGGCGCGGATCATCCGGATGCCGGGCTCCGACGAGCGCGGCGTGCCGCCGCAATTCGACGAATTGCGCATCCCCATCCGCATCAGGGCGATTTCGGTGTCCTCGATCGACGCGCTTGGTCGCGATGCATTTTCGGGCTCTTCGCCGGATGTTCAGGATCGCATGAGCCTTGCGGAGCATCTGCGTCACATCTACGGCCGGCCCCTCTCGGCTTTCGGCAATCAGGTCACGCGTATCGCCTTCGCTTACATCGGCTAGCCGCCGGTGCTCGAAGACACGCGCGCATTGGCGGATCAGGCGCCGCCGCAGGCGACACGGAGCCGGGCCAGATGGGCGATCGTGCTGTTGCTGTTCCTGGCGATGACGCTCAACTACCTCGACCGCCAGATGATCGCGGTGCTGAAACCGCTGCTCTCGCACGAATTCCGCTGGAGCGAGGCCGACTACGCCAACATCGTCACGGCGTTTCAGGGCGCCTATGCGGCGAGCTATTTCCTTCTCGGCCGTTTTGTCGATCGTTTCGGCGCGAAGGCCGGTTTCGCCGTCGCGTTTGCGATCTGGTCCGTGGCCCAGATCGCCCACGGCTTCGCGCGCAGCCTGGGCGGCTTCATGGCGGCGCGCGTCCTTCTGGGCCTGGGCGAAGGCGGCGCCTATCCCGCGGGGCTGACCGCCGTCGCGCAATGGTTTCCGAAAAGCGAGCGCGCGTTTGCGACCGGCATCTTCAACGCGGGCGTGAATATCGGCGCCATCGCGACGCCGCTCGTCGTGCCCGCGCTGGTGCTCAGCTTCGGCTGGCGCTCCGCGTTCGTGCTGACCGGAATTGCGAGTCTCGTCTGGCTTGCGGGATGGCTCTTCGCCTATCGCACGCCGCGCGCATCCGTGCCGGAAGAACATTCGTCTGCCGTACGGTTCCACTGGTCGGAAATCCTGCGGCGCAAGGAGGCGTGGGCCTACGGCATCGCAAAATTCATCATCGATCCTATTTTCTGGATGTTTCTCTTCTGGCTGCCCGACTTTTTCGCGAAGCGCTACGGACTCGATTTGAAAAGCTTCGGCCCGCCGCTGGTGGCGATCTATATTCTCTCCGATCTCGGAAACCTCGCCGGCGGCTGGTTCTCCTCCCATCTGATGAAACGCGGCTTGAGCACCAACGACGCGCGCAAGTCGACGATGCTCGTCTGTGCGCTACTCGCGACGCCCGTCGTCGTCGCCATGCAGGCCCAGACATTGTGGATCGCCACGGCCATCCTCGGTCTTGCGGTGGCGGCGCATCAGGCCTTTTCGGTCAATCTTTTCACCTTCCCGTCCGATGTATTTCCGCAACGGGCGGCGGGATCGGTCATCGGCTTCGGCGGCATGATGGGCGCGATCGGCGGCATGCTGATCGCGCAGTTCACGGGTTGGGTCCTCGGAACCTTCCACACCTATGGGCCGCTTTTCGCACTCGCAGCGTCGTCCTATCTGCTCGCGCTGCTCGTGATCCATCTTCTGTCGCCGAAAATGGAAGCAGTAGAATTATCGGAAGTGTGACATCCGCCGGAGTTGTGCGGCGCACAGGCGAATGTGACGCCTTGATCATCATTAGAAATTGGCCATGAGCGCCACGCTTCGCGCTTCCTCCCCTTTGGCAAACAGGGGTTTGATGTTAAACACGAGACTTGGCTCGGCCTGGTTGTAAAGCCGGGTTCCGGCGGGGAAAATCCGGGGGCGTCGTGTCGGGCACCAGATCATGGTGGTTGGCGGTCTTTTTCTGGTTGGGGGCAATCGGAGCATCTCTGGGTTCGCTCGCCTCCGCCGGCATAGCCGCGCCCGCGGAGCATGAAGGCGTCGCGACCTGTTCGGGTTCGACCTGCCACGGGCGGCTCGGCCCCAATCCGCACGGCGTACGCCAGAACGAAATCTCGACGTGGCAGGACGTGACCTCGCCCGCGGGCGCACACAGCCGCGCGTGGGCCGTTTTGGACGATGCGCGCGCGCGCAGTATTGCGGACAGGCTCGGTCTCGACTCTGCCCAGACGGCGCCGATTTGCCTCGGCTGTCACGTCGATCCCGCCATCGCGCGCGGTCCGAAATTCCAGGTCGCTGACGGCGTCGGCTGCGAAGCCTGCCACGGCGGCTCGAGCAGTTGGCTCTCCAGTCACTATGCGTTGCATGCCACGCACGCGGCGAACGTCGCCGCCGGCATGACGGCGCTCGAACTGCCGAAAGTGCGCGCGGCCGTCTGCCTCAATTGCCATTTCGGGAGCGCCGATCCGAACCAGTTCGTTTCGCATCGCCTGATGGCGGCGGGCCATCCGCGCATCTCCTTCGAGCTCGATCTCTTCAGCGAATTGCAGCGGCACTACGACGTCGACGCCTATTATGCGGCGCGCAAGACGATCGCTGGCGGCGTAAAAATCTGGGCGGTCGGGCAGGCGATGGCGCTCGAGCGCGCGCTCACGCTCTATCAAAGCCCGCGTGGGAGCCAAGGCGTGTTCCCGGAGTTCGTCTTCTTCGATTGCTACAGCTGCCACCGCGCGATTTCGAACGATCCCAATTGGTCGCCGCGCGCCACGGCCAATCCCGGCCGGCCCATTCCCGTGGGCCAGCCGCCGTTCAATGATTCCAACATCATCATGCTGATCGCCGCCGTGCGCGCGACCGCCCCCGATCTCGACGACCGGTTCGAAAGCCAGACACGCGCCTTCCATCTGGCGCTCGCCGAAAGCCGCGAAAGCGCCGTCCGCGCAGCCGGCGATCTCGCGCAAACCGCGCGTGCGCTGGCCGACGATTTCGCGTCGCATCGTTTCTCGCGCGACGAAGTCTTCGCCATCCTCGATCAGCTGACGGACGAGACGTTGTCCGCGCGCTACACCGATTATACCGGCGGCGAACAGGCGGTGATGGCCATCGACACGCTTAGGAGCGCGCTCGTGGCCGACAAGATGGTCAAGCTTGCCGACGCCAAGGCGATCGGCCCCCAGATCGCACAATTGTATGACGACGTGAAAGACCCGAATTCCTATCACCCGGCCGAATTCCGGAAGTCGCTGGAGCGCGTTGCGGCGGCCATAAAAGGTTTGCACTGATGAAACTCGCGCGCGCGCTCACCAGCCTCATCGCTTCGGCTTCGCTGATCCTGACGTCCTGCTCGGGCGGTGGATCGCATTCCAGCGCCAACGCGACGAGCAACAGCAACGGGACCACGAGCTACGTCGTGCCTTCGCAGCAATCGCTCGCCGTCAGCGACGTGCAGCAGATTCTCGCGCAGGCGATTGCGGAAGCACAGGCGCGCGGCACGCCCGCGGTTATCGCGGTCACCGACCGCGTCGGCAATGTGCTGGCCGTCTATACGATGACCGGCGCGCCGTCGACGGTTCTCGTGTCGCCCAGCCCCGCGGGCGCGACCGATCCCACGAAGAACCACGACCTGCAGGGTCTGATGCTGAGCGGTGCGCCTGCCGTGCCGGCCACGATGGCTGCGATCGCGAAAGCCATCACCGGCGCCTATCTCTCGTCGTCCGGCAATGCGTTTTCCACGCGCACGGCCAGCATGATCGTGCAGCAGTCGTTCCCGCCGAGCCCCGCGGGTGCAGGCCAGCCTGCCGGCGCGCTGTTCGGCGTCCAGTTCAGCCAGTTGCCGTGTTCGGATCTGTCCGCGCGGTTTCCGGGGAACGGCACGATCGGGCCCAAGCGCTCGCCGCTGGGCTTTTCCGCCGATCCCGGCGGCTTTCCGCTTTATAAGAATGGCGTCGTCGTGGGCGGCGTCGGCGTCGTTTCGGACGGCAATTACGATTTCGAACCGAACGTGCTCGTCGTCGACAGCAGCGACAGCGAAGAGAACATCGCGTTCGCGGCAACCAACGGATACGCCGCGCCTTCGACTATCACGGCCGACCAGATCACGATCAACGGCCAGTCGCTGCAATATACCGATGCGAGTTCCGGCACACTGAAATCCAATCCGGCGTCGGCGCCGGCGTTCTCGTCGCTCGGCGGCGCGGGCTCGCTCACCAGCGTCAACGGCTATTACACGGCGCCGACGATCCTCGCGGGACAAGCGTACGGCACGGAAGCCTCCGGCGTGCGCGCGGCGACGAGCGCCGAATTCGGCAATTCGAGCGCGTTCGTGCTGACGGACGGCGCCGGCCACGACCGCTATCCCATCCAGGGCGGCACGGATGGCGCCGAAGTCGGAAGCCCATTGACGGCGACGGAGGTCAATGCGCTCCTGACGCAAGCCTTCAACATCATGAGCCAGGCGCGCTCGCAGATCCGCCAGCCGCTCAACAGCCTTGCCGAAGTTTCGATCTCCGTTGTCGATACACATGGCGTCGTGCTCGGGATCGTGCGCGCGCCCGATGCGCCGCTGTTCGGCGTCGACGTGTCGCTGCAGAAGGCGCGAACGGCAGCGTTCTTCTCCAATCCGAACGCAGCGTCCGACCTTTTGGGCAACGTCGATCCGAGCCTGCTCAAGACCTTCGTCAATTCGCCGTCCGACACCGCAAACACGACGGTCGACATCGACAATTTCGTCACGGCCTTCCAGACCTTCCTCAACGACCCGACGCAATTGACGGGCAAGACGGCGTTCTCCACGCGCGCCATCGGCAATCTTTCGCGGCCCTATTTCCCGGATGGCGAACTGAACACGCCGAACGGTCCCTTGTCGCGCGCGATCACCGAGTTCAACATCTTCTCGACGGGACTCCAGTCCGCGCTGGCGCTCAGCAACATCATCCAGCATGTGGGTTTCGTTCTGGGCGTCACGCCGGACACGCCGGCGCAATGTACCTACATCAAGCCTTACGCGCCGCCCAACACACCGCCGACCGGTCCCAATCGCCTGATGAACGGCATCCAGATTTTCGCGGGCGGCGAGCCCATCTATCGCGGCAACCAGCTTGTGGGCGCCATCGGCGTATCGGGCGACGGCACGAGCCAGGACGACATGATCGGCTTCCTCGGCATCTATAACGCCGGCCAGAGCACGGGCACGATCGGCGAGGCGCCCGCCGCCATCCGCGCGGATCAGATCACGGTGACGGTCGACGGCCAGTCTTCGGGGCTGCTTTACGTCAGCTGTCCCGCAACGCCGTTCGTGAATTCAAGCCAGCAAGACGTCTGTACCGGCAAATAGACGATGAAGATCGCTGCGTCCCTTGCCGTCCTCCTCGCCCTAGCCGCGCAAACCGCGCGCGCGGATGAAGCCGATCAGGCGCCGCCGCCGCAGAACGCGCAGGCTGCAAAGCCCGAACCGGCCAAGCCGAACACGCCGCAAAAGGCGAAACGCACGAAAGTCGCGCAGGAACAGGTCGAGATGGAAGGGCGCCAAATTCCCGGCCAGCAGAAGACCTATCCGCCGCCGCCCGGCCCGACCAATCCCGGTGCGGTGTGGGCGCCGCCGCCGGAAGCGTTTCCCACCGACCAGATTCCCGTTCCCGATCGCTGGCGTATCATCGACACGCTGGCCGGAACGGCGATCGGCAACTGGTACGATCCCTACAATCAGAATTCGCTCAAGGCCGACCGTCCGATCGAGGGCACGCAGGACTGGTTCTTCAACGCGAACGCGATTTCCGACACGGTGGTCGAGCCGCGCGCGTTCCCGCTGCCGACCGGCATCCAGACGACGCAGCACCCCGGCGAATACGGCATCTTCGGCAGCACCGACAGCCTGGCCGTCAACCAGACCATCATCGCCAGTGCATCGATCATCAACGGCAACACGGCCTTCCGGCCGCCCGATCTCGAAATCCGCCTGACGCTCGCCTTCAACCTGAACTACGCGCAAGTGCCGGAGCGGACGGTCCTGTCGATCAATCCGAGCAACTATCCCAACCGCTTCGACGATTTTCTCGGCGTGCAGGAGGCGTTCGTCGACTATCACATCCGCAACGTCTCCGAGCGTTACGATTTCGATTCCGTCCGTGTGGGCATCCAGCCTTTCTCGACGGATTTCCGCGGCTTCCTTTTCCAGGACGACAACCTCGGCGTCCGTTTCTTCGGCGACCGCGACGACAACCGCTATCAATACAATCTGGCCTTCTTCGACCGGCTGGAGAAGGACACCAATTCCGGTCTCAACTCCATCGAGCAGAGCCCGCGCAAGGATTACGTCGCCGTCGCCAATCTCTATCGTCAGGACCTGCCGGTCCCGGGATTCACGTCGCAGGTGACGGTCGTCTACAACGCGAACCGCGAAGGCGACGAGATCATCTTCGACAAGAACGGATTTCCAGTCGTGCCGGCGCTCATCGGCGACGATCGTGCACGCAACTACGACGTCGTTTATCTGGGCTATAACGGCGACGGGCACATCGATTTCCTGAACCTGACCACGTCGGCCTATTACGCCTTCGGCAGCGACCGCAACAACGTCTTCACCGACCGACCTGCGAGCATCTCGAGCTATTTCCTTGCGGCGGAGCCGTCCTACGACCTCGACTGGATGCGCTTCAAGCTGTCGGCCCTTTATGCCTCGGGCGACAGCAATCCGCGCGGCAACACTGAGACCGGCTTCGATGCCATCCTCGAGAATCCGCAATTCGCCGGTGCGGATTCAAGCTTCTGGATACGGCAGGCCATCCCGCTCATCGCGGGCGGCGCCGTCGTCTTCTTGAGCAGCCGCAACGGCATCCTCGACGACCTGCGGACGTCGAAGACACAAGGGCAATCGAACTTCAACAATCCAGGGACCGTGCTTCTGGGCGCCGGCGCCGATTTCGACGTGCTGCCGGAGCTTCGGATCTCCACCAACCTCAATCACCTGTGGTTTGCCGACACCGAACCGCTCGAAATCCTCCGCCAGCAGGCGGACATCGACAACGATATCGGTTGGGATCTGTCGCTGTCGGCGGATTATCGCCCGTGGGAAACGCAGAACGTCGTCTTCCGCGTGTCGGGCGCCGTACTCGAGCCCGGCGCGGGTCTGCAAGAGTTATACGACACGAACCACACCTTCTATTCGGTGCTCTTCAACATGATTCTGACGTACTAGGCAGGGGCATGGGCAGCGCGCACATTCGAGCAATCGTGCTGGCGATACTGGGCCTCGCCCTGGCGGCGCCGTTGATCGCTCTCGCCGACGACGACATGGAAACGCCTGTGGAGCGGACCTACACCGCAGCGCCGCCGGCGGCGCAGGGCGAAACGCAGGCCGAAGCCGACGCCAAAAGCACAGGCTGCAAATCCTGTCATACGACGACCGATGCCATGACCATGCACGAAACGCCGGCCGTCGTGCTCGGCTGCGCGGATTGCCACGGCGGCGATGCACATGTGATGGCGCCGCCGGGCCTCAAGAAGACGGATGCGGAATACGCCGCCATCAGGGATCGCGCCCACGTGCTGCCGCTCTACCCGCAGGCCTGGAACTATCCGGACTCCGCGAAACCGAAAGAGAGCTACACACTCCTGAACAAGGAGTCCCCCGAGTTCATCCGTTTCGTCAATCCGTCGGACCTGCGCGTGGCGAGGGCTGCCTGCGGCGCCTGTCACCTGCAGATCATCCAGGCGGCGGAGCGCTCGCTGATGGCGACGGGCGCGATGTTCTTTGGCGGCGCGTCCTACAACAACGGTGTCCTGCCCTATAAGCACTACATCCTGGGCGAGGCCTATACGGCGAACGGCGAGCCCGCGAAGGTCGTTTCGCCCGGCAATCCGCCCGGCACGGTGACCGAGGCGCAGGCCGCGCGCGGCGCGCTGCCGTCGCTTTATCCCCTGCCGCGCTGGCAGACCACGCCGCCGGCGGACATCTTCCGGGTGTTCGAGCGCGGCGGCATCAGCATCGGCTCGGAATTCTCCGACATCGGCAATCCCGATTCCAAAGGCGATCCGCAAACGCTGGAAGAACCGGGTAAGCCCGATATCCGCCAGTCCAACCGCGGTCCGGGCACGGGCCTGCGCGTCGCCATTCCCGTGCTCAACCTTCAGAAGACGCGCCTCAACGACCCCTTCACCTGGTTCATGGGTACGAACGACCAGCCGGGCGACTATCGTCAGTCGGGATGCGCGGCATGCCATGTCGTCTATGCCAACGACCGCGAGCCGCGTGACAGTCTGACGTACGCCAAATACGGCCGCGACGGGCAGAGCGCGACGACCGATCCCACCATCGACAAGACGGAATCGGGCCACCCCATCCATCACTCGTTCACGCGCGCTATCCCGACCTCGCAATGCATGATCTGCCACATGCATCAGCCGAACATGTTCGTGAACAGCTTCCTCGGCTACACGATGTGGGACTACGAATCCGACGCGCCGGCCATGTGGCCGGAGCAGCAGAAATACCCGACAGCCGCGGAAGTCCGCGCCGTCAACGACCGCAATCCGGAAGGTGCTGCGCCGCGCGGCAAATGGGCGGACGTGAATTTCCTGCGCAACGTCTACGACCTCAACCCGCAGCTGAAAGACACGCAATTCGCCGACTATCACGGCCATGGCTGGAATTTCCGCGCCGTCTTTAAGCGCGACCGCGAGGGCAATCTGCTCGACGCCAACGGCAACAAGATCGCGCCCGACGACCCCGAGAAATGGCGCAGGAAGGGCGAAGGCAAGTTCGTTCCGCCCGGCGTCAATCCCGGCAAGGCCGTGCAGCTGATGGACATCCATGCCGAGAAGGGCATGCAGTGCGCCGACTGCCATTTCGCGCAGGACGCGCACGGCAACGGCCTCATCTTCGGCGAAGTGGCGAACGCCGTCGAAATCGGCTGCAAGGATTGTCACGGAACGATCAGCGCCTACCCCACGCTGCACACGTCCGGCCCGGCGGCCGGCCCCGCCGGTACCGACCTGACGCTCCTGCGCAATTCGGATGGCCGCCGCCGCTTCGAATGGGTCGAGAGGGGCAGGCGGCGCATTCTCGTCCAGCGCTCCATCATCGACCCCAAGCGCGAATGGAAAATCTCGCTGGTGAAGGACACGGTCGATCCAGCGAGCCCCGATTTCAATCCGCGCGCGGCGCGGGCCAAGCTGATGTCGAAGCTGGGCACGGAAGCAAAGCCTTTCGCCTGGGGGCCCGGCGTCGCGGCGAAAGACCTCGCGCATAAAGATTCGCAGATGGCGTGCTTCGCCTGTCATTCGTCGTGGATGACATCCTGCGGCGGCTGCCATTTGCCCATCGAAGCCAACTGGAAGTCGGCGACGCACAAATATGAAGGCGACACGACCCGCAATTTCGCGACCTACAATCCGCAGGTCGCACGCAATGACATGTATCAGCTGGGCATCCACATGACGACCAAGGGCAACGAGATCACGCCCGTGCGTTCGTCGTCGGCCCTCATATTATCGTCGACCAACATCAATCGCGACCGCATCTATGTGCAGCAGCCGCCGATCTCGTCCATCGGCTTCTCGAGCCAGGCGTTCGCGCCGCATTTCCCGCACACCGTCCGCAAGACGGAAACCAAGACCTGCGACGACTGCCATGTCTCGGCTGCGAACGACAACAACGCCATCATGGCGCAGCTGCTGCTGCTCGGCACCAACACGGTCAATTTCGTCGGTATGCATGCGTGGGTGGGTCTCGAAGGCGGCTTCGAGGCCGTGCGCGTGACCGAGTGGAGCGAGCCGCAGGCCGTGTTCGGCTCCTATCTGCAGCGCTATGCCTACCCCGACTATTACAAGATGCATGTCGAGCGGAACCACCGCGAGCTCGTCGACTGGATTCGTGGCGAAATATTCGACGACAACCTGTCCGGTGAGACCCACCCGCGGGAAGACATCCGCAACATCACCCAGAGCACAGACGGCGCCGCGCGGTGCCTGCAACTCCGCGGCGAGTTCATGTATGTGGCCGAAGGCGAGGGCGGCTTTCGCGCCTATGACGTGGCCAGCGTCGCCAACAAGGACGTCTCGGACAAGATCTTGACCGCACCGTTCTCGCCGCTCGGCCAGGACATGCACGTGGCGTCGAAGAATGCGACCTGCATGGCGCTCCCGACCAATCAGCCTATCGATCCCACGCGCAACACCGAAGCCATGCGCAAGGCGAACGAGGAACAGCCCTTCCATCCGATCTACAACTACGCCGTGATTACAGATTCCGAGGAGGGCCTCATCCTCGTCAACATCGATCCGCTGGCGCAGCGCGATCCGCGGCTGCGCTTCCTCAAGCGCGCACTGACCTGGAATCCGAACGGCGTGCTGAACGGCGCGCGGCACATCACGCTCGCCGGATATTATGCCTATATCGCCACGCCCGGCGGCCTCGTCGTCGTGAGCCTCGACGATCCCCTGCACCCGAAGGTGACCGCGCAGGTGCCGCTGCCGGACATGCGGGCTTCGGCGCTGCAGTTCCGCTATCTCTTCGTCACCGACGCGCGGGGGCTCGAAGTGCTCGATGTCACGCATCTCGACAAGCCGGTGCCGGTCGAGGGCGCGCGCGTTCCGCTTGCCGATGCGCGGCGCGTCTATGTGGCGAGAACCTATGCCTATGTCGCTGCCAAGAACGAAGGTCTCGTCATCGTCGACGTGAAGAATCCTGAGAAACCGAAAATATATCAGCGCGTGACATTCGACGGGCAGCTGAACGATGCCGAGGACGTGATCGTGGGCTCGACCAATGCCTCGATGTTCGCCTACGTCGCCGACGGCAAGAACGGTCTCAAGGTGCTGCAGCTGACGAGCCCGTCGAGTCAGCCCAATTTCTACGGCTTCTCTCCTCAGCCGAAACCGGAGCTGATCGCCTGGGCGCATACGCCAACGCCCGCGCTGTCCCTCTCCAAAGGCCTCGACCGCGACCGCGCCGTGGACGAAACGGGTCACCAGATCGCCGTCTTCGGCCGCCTGGGCTCACGCCCCTTCACGCGTCCCGAGATGGAGAAGTTCTTCCTCGACGGAAAGGGCCAAGTCTATCGCGTAACGGATCAGCCCACGCTCGACGACATGATCCCGCAGAACCGCACGACGCCTCCGCCGCACAAGCACATGGCGGCGCTTTCCTCCCGCGCCAGAGCGGGGGGAGTGGATGGCGCGCGATAGCGCGACAGACGGAGGGGCCCCCTCCGCTTCGCTGCGCTCAGCACCTCCCCCGCGCAGCGGGGGAGGAAAGTCATTGAATGAATGGCACCGTGTACATCACGGCCGGCGGGAAATCTCCGGCGACGCAGAAATGCGTCGTGAGCACACCCTTGTCCCAGGCGAGCAGGGTATAGCCGGGCGGTTCCTCGACGAGGATCTCGCGGCCGTCCGGCACGCGCATGTCGACGTCGGTCATGTTGAGCGTGAGCTGGATCGACGTCGCCGGCCCGACCGACAAAGAATGACCCGCGAACATTCCGAAATATGTGCGGTGGATGTGACCCGAGATCGCCGTCATCACCTGCTTGCGGCCCCTGAGCGTTTTCTCGAGCCTTAAAATCCATTCCGATTTCGGATCGGGATCCATCCAGCGGATGCCGCTCGGGATCGGCGGGTGATGCAGCACGACGATGGTCGGCGTGCGGCGGCCCTTGCTGAGCGCGCGCCGCGTCCAGGCCGCGCGTTTCTTGCAGAAGGCGCCGTCGGCCTTGCCTTCGTCGAGCGTGTCCAGCATGAGGACGCGGATATCTTCGAAATCGATAGTGTATTGCACGAAGCCGTCGGCGTTCACCGGCGTATCGGGAAAGGCCGCGCAAAACGGGGCACGGGAGTCGTGATTGCCGACGCCCAGATAAATCGGGAGCTCGACGTCCTTGAGGATCTTTTGAAGCTCGGCATATTCCTCGGGCTCGCCGCGGTCGACGAGATCGCCGGACGCGATGATGGCGACGGGACGGGGCTTTCTTTCATGGATCGCGCGGAGCACGGCCCTGAGGCGCGCCTCGTTGCGCTCCTTGTTCAGCGGATCCTTGTCCGAGGTGACGTGCAGATCTGTGATCTGCGCCAAGGTCAGCATCTAGGTCCCGTCCCCTCACCCGATCCGATGACGAACCATCACATCCCGCCGGGAAATCGCCAAGGCCCAAGATAGACTTCGCGCGCTGGCGGCTCGCCCGTCGTGTGATAGCCGTGGCACTCGGTACAATTCGACGCCGCGATCTGCTTGCCCACCGGGTTGCGGGCGCCGTGACAGGCCTTGCAGGTCGTAATACTCGGTATGACGACGTTCGAGAGGCTGTCCGAGCTCGTGGCCTTATGGCAGTTGAGACAGAGCGGCTTGCCATTCGCGTCCACCAGGTGCTGCGGGACGCTGTGATCGAAGCCGGCCCGCGGCAGATAGCGGTTTTCCAGATGCACGGGCACGATCTTGAACACCAGCGTGTTGGGATCGTCCGCGGTGAAAGTATGGCAGCCGTAGCAGGGATGCGGGCCGACCGTATTGTCCATGAATACGGCGCGGACCTTCCGCGCGATCATCTGATCGGAAAGAATGTCGGTCGTAGCCTGGAAGGCGCCGCCGGGCCGCATCCGCGTGATGCCGGTCGTGTTGGCGGCACCGCCGGACTTGTAATAGGCGACCATCGTTTCCACCACTCTCGCGGGTTTGCCGTGCGGCAGCGAGGTCGCCTGCCCGTTGACGCCGGGAATCTGCAGCGAATGGCAGGACGAGCAGTCGCGGACCATCTCGATCGGCAGAAACCCGCGACCCTCGTTGTCGGGATGGTGGCAGGCACTGCAGCTGAGCCTGCCGCTGGGTGCCACGGGCTCTCCGTATTGCGCGGCCTGGCGCGCCACGTCACCGCCGGTCGCCAGATGCTGCTTGTGGGAGAATTTGAGTCCCGTGTCGAACGGTCCGTCCGAGACGGCGTCGCTGACGCGTTTCGGGCGACCCTTTTCGGCCAACGTCGCGATCAGCGGACGGAAATCGGGATGGTGATCCCAATCCTTCACGTCGAGCAGCGCCGTATCGGGGATATGCGCCTTCAGGTTCTCGTGGCAATTCGCGCAATCGGATTCGCTCACTTGCGCCGGCGTGGGACGCGGCGCGCCCAGATCGGCGGTGCGCTGCCCTCTCGCGCCGACATGATCGGTATGGCAGCTCGTGCAGCGATCCGTCGGATGCGAAAAGAGGCCGTCGAACGCCGAGATGATGGGATTGGCCGCAACGATGGGCGCTTCCTGTGCGCGGCGCAGAAGATTGGGATCGGCATGATCGTTGGCGGGCCGTGGGGCAAAAGCGGAGCCCAGGCCCATCACGCGCTCCGTCAGGCGCGTCATGGCGATCGCGTCGAGCCCGTTCCGATGACAGGACAGGCAAGCCTCGTCCGGGATCCTGCGGAAGGCGTTCACGTGGCAGGCCTTGCAGTTTTTCTGCAGGAAGGTGTGACCGGCCGACAACGGGCCCGGCGACCATTGCTCTGCCGGATTGATGCGGACGGGCTGTTCCGGCGGCGGCACCAGATAGTCATAGGCGATGGGGGCGGCGAGTGCGACCAGAAGGATCGCCAGACCCAGAGTCCATGCCGCCGTCCGCAAGCTGAACATCACCGACGACAGCGAGAACGCTTTCTTCGCCAGCGACGTATCCGAGACAAGTGCGTCCGCCACCGTCTGCGACACGGTCACGACGACATCGTCCGCCGTTTGCCCCGGCGAGAACGAAAGGATGTAGGTTCCGAAGCCGAGCGAAATCCCGTCCGCAACGCGGAATTCGGCGCGCCGGACGATACCGCCCTGGAACACGAAGCGATGCTCGCCGAGCGCTTCGACGCTCACGCGGCCGGGCCCCGCGATGCGCATCACCGCATGGCGCAGGCCGATCAGAAGATCGGGAAGCTGCAGATCGCAATCCGTGCCGCGCCCGATCGAGGCCTCGTCGTCTTCGACGTGCTTCGTGCGCTCGATGGGATCGCCGCCATGAGCGCGTTGGGTGACACGAAGGATCGTGAAGCTCACGTCTGCTGCCGCCTCAGAAGAAGAAAAAGACGCTGACGATATGCGCCGTCAGCGCCGCCAATAATGCGAACGTCATCGGAATGTGGATGTAGAGCCAGGCCTCGAGCATGGCGCGGACACGCGCATAGCGCCGGGCGGTGCCCAGGATTTCCTGTTTGCGGTCGAGAAGGCCCGAAACCTTGTCCAGCGCCTCCGCCGATCCGCCCGAAGCGCGTCGCCTGAGCCGTTTCACCCTGTTGACGGCGCTGCGATTGCCGCAGCCGGGATAGAAGTTCGTCAGCCGCTGCCACAGGCTTCCCACGATGATGGTCTTGTCGAGCGAGAGCTGGACGACGCGCGCCTGTGTATGGTCGAGCGATTGTGCGGCCTGCAGGATCAGGCGGTCGAGCGCATGGATGGTCTCGATCATCTGCTTCTTGGTGAGGTCGCCGCGGACGTCGCTGAGGCGGACGGGAAGATACATGTAGGCGATGACGCCCATGATGCCCGAGCCGATCACCAGCAGCATCAGGAGATAGGCGAGCGTGTGGATGTTGATGCCGAACTGGAAGCCCGTGTGCAGCGTAACGATGATGACCAGCGACAAGCCCAGATAGACATGCGCCGAGACCCATGCCTTGAGCGACCAGTTGCCGGAAGTCATGGCGCGCTTGCGGATGCCGATCATGGTCAGCCACAGCATGATGAGCGCGCCGACCGTGCCGAGCGTGTAGCCGAGCCAGGTGCCGCCCGCATGTTCGAGACGCGTGCCGGAATAGACGAAGACCCACCAGAACGCGGCGATGGCGGCGACATTCAGGACGGCCGCGATCTTGAGCCAGCGCAGACGGGCGTGGCGCAGGAAGCTCTCGTGGTGGGTGACGTCGGCGCGCTCGCCGTAGATCGCTTCCTTGGCCACGGTCTTTAGTCGCGCCCCCGTTCCAGCAGGGCGACGGAGAGGAAGCTTTCCGGCGACACGCGCAACGCAGCGCCCGTGGGGCACGCGCGCACGCAGGCAGGGCCGCCTATCAGGCCCGAGCACATGTCGCATTTGACGGCGACCTTGGGCGCGGGCGTGCCCTTATCCGCGTGCTCCTTGCGCCACTCCTTGTCAGGTTCGCCGGGGCCGGGGCCCGAACCGAACAGCAGCCACATGAGAAGGCTCGGCTTCTTCGGCGGCACGCTGTCCATGCGGATCACGCCGTAGGGGCAATAACGCATGCAGTTGCCGCAGCCGATGCATTTCTCGTCGATGAAGACTTCGCCATCCTGTCCGCGATGAATGGCGTTGGGCGGGCAATCCGTCATGCAATAGGGATGCTCGCAATGCCGGCAGGAGGTCGGCACGTGCAGATGTGCGTAGGTCTTGCCCGCTTCGCGATCGAGCCGCGAAAGTCCGTCATGGATGTCGGCGCAAGCGCGTTCGCAGTTGTCGCAACCGATGCAGAGCAGTTCGTCGATGAGCAGCACGTCCGTCGCTTCGCCGATGCCCTGGCTCACGAGGAACTCCGCAACGGCGCTGTACATGTCCACCACGCCGCCGAACTTCTTTTTCTGCTGCTCGATGAAATCGTTGATCTTGCGCCGCGACGCCATGTCGGTTTCGAGCTTTACGCGGAGCTTGTCGTTCTGCGCGAGCAGGCGGCGGAAGGCGTTGCCGTCCAGCCGTACGACCTCGGACTTGATGGCGGCGCTCACCGTCGCGGTGCGTCTTCCGCCGTCGATCAGCGCCATTTCGCCGAAATAAGAGCCGGCCGGAATGTAAGAGAGGAAGATGTCCTTGCCGCCGATATTCTTCTCGACCGTCATGCTGCCCGTGCGCACGATGAAGATGTCGTAACCTTCATCGCCCTCGTGGACGACGGTTTGTCCGGCCTTCACTTCCTTGAGCTCGGAGCTTGCCAGCACTTCCGCGATGTCTTTCGGCGACAGGCCGGAGCCGAAGATCTGCAGGATCTGGCGCTCGATGGTGATGCGGTTCACCGTGTTGCGCGCTTCAGGGACCGTTGCCATCAGCTTGAGCGCCGAGATACGGTCGACTTCGATCAGAATGCAGTCGGTGCCCGCGCGCACGGTCGAACCGCGCCGCCGCCCCGAGATCAGGCCCACTTCGCCGAAGATCGAGCTCTGCTCGATGGGCACCGTCACGGACGGACGCTTCGGATCGATCTCGACAAGGACGGTACCTTCCGCGATGCCGAAAAGCGAAGAACCGATTGCGTTGCGCTGGAAGATGGCTTCGCCGGCGCGGAAGGCATGGACTTCGCAATCGATCATGAACTCGCGCATCTGCAACGGCGAAAGCCCGTGCAGGATTTCCACATTCGAACGGAAAAAGGCGAGCCAGTCGGACACGCTCCTGCGGCCCGGCAGGTTCGCGAATTTCTTCTGCAGGATGGGTTCGTCCGCCGGCGTCAGCTGCGTGTTGCCGCAGATATATTCGACGACGTCGTAGCCCTGGTTCATGCAGTGCTTGATCAGCGGGTAGCCCGCGAGCGCGCCGATGATGTAGAGCCCCGGCACGGTGGATTCGAACGTTGGCGAGAGTTGCGGATAGGCGGTGGGCGAGTCGCTCGTGAATTTGGCCCCGGCCGATTCCACGAATTTGCGCGGCGGCAGCGAACCCAGCCGCGCGATCACGCGATCGCAGGGAAGCCGCTCGCTGCCTTCCCCCGTCTCGACGGTGATGAAGCCCGGCTCGATCAGCGTCGGCGCGGAATTGACCAGAAGCTTGATGCGCCCCGCGTCGCGCGCCGCAAACATCAGCTTGACGTTGGCCTCCTTGGCGCGGGCGAAGTCGGCCGAGCGGTTGACGATGGTGACGATGTTGTTCTGCGCGTGGTCTTCGACGAGACCGAGCGCGTTTTCGATGCCGGCGTCGCCCGCGCCGATGACGAAAATCTGTTCGTCGACGTAGGCCCCCGGATCGTCGAGCGTGTACTGCACGTGGGGCAGATTGGCGCCGGGGCAGCGCAGAAGATTGGGGTTGCTCTGCGTGCCGATCGCAAGCACGAGATGCTCGGCATGGATCGTGTCGCCGCTCGTCAGCGTGACGGTGAAATCGCCCTTCGATCCGGCAATCGATTTCGATTCGGATTTGTAACGTATGTTGATGCCGAGCGAGCGGAGTTGGTCGTCCCAGGTCTTAAGCAGATCTTCGCGTTTGCTGGCGGCGAAGGGAAAATCGGCGCGCAGAACCAGCTGGTTCGGCGTCGCCATGATGTATTTGCCGCGCTGGTAACGATAAATCGTGTCGGAGGGATGATCGGCCTTTTCGAGGAGAACGTGGCTCAAGCCGCGTTTTGCAGCATGCGCCGCGGCGCTCAAACCCGCAGGGCCGGAACCGAGGACGGCGATCTTGAAGCTGTCTGCCACGGAAGGCCCCCGCCCACCAACCGGCGCGGTCCCCACTCCGCTTGCCGTCCGGGTAGGTCACTATTCCGCATTTCCCCTTACGAGGCTATAGTTTTATAGGTGTTGGGACGGCTTAGGAAGTAAGGGCGTGGCAGCCGAAATCGGGCAATATTCGCTTATACTTGCGTTCCTGATTGCGCTTGTTGAAACGGCTGCGTGTCTCGTAGGAGCGGGCCGTCGCGACAGAGCGCTCATGGCGCTGGGCCGTGCTGCCGCGTTTCTGCAATTGGCGTTCGTGGGCACGGCGTTCCTGGCGCTCGCGTTCTGCTATCTGAACAATGATTTCTCGGTGGCGCTGGTCGCCGAGCACAGCAACACCACACAGCCCGCCATCTACCGGTTCGCAGCGACCTGGGGAAGCCACGAGGGCTCGATGCTGCTCTGGGTGCTGATCCTCTCGCTTTACAGCGCCGCGCTCGCGTTTTTTGGCACGCGGTTGCGCGAAACGCTCCAGGCGCGAGTATTGGGCGTGCAGTCATTCGTCGCTTCGGCGTTTCTGGGTTTCTCGCTGTTCACGTCCAACCCTTTCATCCGGCTCGATCCCCCGCCCATCGACGGCGCGGAACTCAATCCGCTGCTGCAGGATCCGGGCCTCGTCTTCCATCCGCCGGTTCTCTATCTGGGCTATGTCGGTTTCTCGATGGCGTTCGCGTTTGCCATCGCGGCTTTGATCGAAGGCCGCGTCGATGCGGGCTGGGCGCGCTGGATCAGGCCGTGGGTTCTGGGTTCGTGGATTTTCCTCACCATCGGCATCGCAGCCGGCAGCTGGTGGGCCTATTACACGCTCGGCTGGGGCGGCTGGTGGTTCTGGGATCCGGTCGAGAACGTATCGCTCATGCCCTGGCTGATGGGCACCGCGTTGTTGCACTCCTCGCTTGTGCTCGAACGGCGTGGCGCGCTGGTCAGCTGGACCATCCTGCTCGCCATCCTCACCTTCTCGCTGAGCCTCGTCGGCACGTTCCTCGTGCGCTCCGGCGTGATCTCCAGCGTGCACGCCTTCGCCGTCGATCCGCAGCGCGGTGTCTACATTCTCGCGATTATCGCGGTCGCGACCGGAACGGCGCTCGCGATGTTCGCCTGGCGCGTGCCCCAGATGCGCAGCGGCGCCATGTTCCAGGCCGTGTCGCGCGAAGGCGGCATTACGCTCAATAATCTTTTTCTCATAGTCCTGACCGCGACGGTCTTCGTCGGCACGTTCTATTCGGTCTTCATTCGGGGTGGGCAGGGCATTTCGGTCGGTGCGCCCTATTATCGTCTCACTTTCATCCCGCTCGCCATTCCGCTGCTTCTGCTCGTGAGCTTCGGGCCGATGCTCAACTGGAAACGCAGCGATGCGGGCGAAGTGATCTGGCGCCTGCGCTGGGCGATCGCGGCGGCGCTGTTTCTCTTGGGGATCGGGACTCTGATTTTGGGCGTTTCCCGGGCCGGCGCCGTGGCCGGTATCGTGCTTGGCCTGTTCCTGATCTTCGGCGCCCTCGCCATGCTCGCGTCGCGCTGGCGCATCGGCAAGGACAGCCGCACGAGTTTTGCGCAGCGCGTCTGGTCGACGCCGCTGCCCGTGTGGGGTCTGGCGCTTGCGCACGCAGGCCTCGGCATCACCACCATCGGCATCACCGCCGTCACGGCCTTCCAGACCAACAAGGTGATCCAGATGCTTCCGGGGCAGGCGGTCGATCTCGCGGGCGATCGCGTAACGCTCGATTCCGTTGCCACCGTGCAGGGCCCGAACTATCAGGCGGATCGCGCTTTCTTCAATGTCGAGTCCTCGTTCGGCACGCGCGAACTCGTCTCCGAGCGGCGCTTCTATCCCGTCAGCCAGACGCAGATGACGAAAGCCGGCATCGGCGTCGGCTTCTTCGGCAACACCTACATTTCCGTCGGCGACCGCGCCAATGACGGCAGCATCGTCGTGCGGATGTGGGATCATCCCTTCGTCGACTGGATCTGGGTGGGTGCGATGTTCATGGCGTTCGGCGGGATGATTTCACTCAGTGATCGGCGTGTGCGCGTGGGCGCCGCGCGCAAGGCCGAGAACCTCGCGGGAGCCGCGGCCCTTTCATGAATCGCGCGCTGGCTCTCATCCCTGTGGGCCTGTTCGTGGCGCTCATCGTCACGTTCTATTTCGCGCTCGGGCGGGATCCCACGAAGATTCCCTCCGTGCTGATCAATAAACCCCTCCCGGCGTTCAGCCTGCCGGGCGTGGAAGCCGGCACGCCGGGTCTGCGCTCGAGCGACGTCCGCGGGCAGCCTATGCTCCTGAACGTCTTCGGATCGTGGTGCATTTCCTGTGTTCAGGAACATCCCATGTTGATGGAACTCGCCCACGAAGGCGTGGTCATCGATGGCATTGACTGGCGCGACGAGGCGATCGACGGCGCGAAATGGCTCAACCAGAACGGCAATCCCTATGCGCGGGTGGGCAACGACCGCACGGGCCGGACGGGAATCGATCTGGGCGTGACGGGTGCGCCGGAGACGTTCGTCGTCGATGCCAAGGGCCGCGTGCGCTACAAGCAGATCGGTCCCATCGATGCCGACACGTGGAACAATACAATCGCGCCCCTGCTGCGGAAATTGCGGTCGGAATCATGAGGCGCATCGTTCTCACGGTCTATGCACTTCTCGCATTCGCGGCTCCGGCGTTCGCCGTCCTTCCGAGCGAACAATTGTCCGATCCGAAGCTCGAGGCGCGCGCGCGTCACATCAGCCAGGAACTGCGCTGCGTCGTCTGCCAGAACCAGACGATCGACGATTCCGACGCGCCGCTGGCCCACGATCTGCGCGTGATCCTGCGCGAGCGCCTGCTGGCCGGCGACAGCGACGACCAGGCCAAGGCCTATCTCGTCAAGCGCTACGGCACCTATGTGCTGCTCAAGCCGCCGTTCCAGGAGAATACGCTGCTTCTGTGGCTCGGGCCGTTTTTCGTGCTGGGAATAGGCGGCGTGCTGGTTGTGTCCTATCTTCTGGGCCGCAGCCGCCTCGAGGCCGCGCCGCAATTGTCGACTGACGAACGCGCCAGGCTCGACGATCTCCTGAAACCGGATGCCGCCGAATGATTCTCTGGATTGTCCTGACCGTGCTGACGTCGCTCGCCGTCGCGGGCCTCACCGTTCCGCTGGTGCGCCGCCACGACCTGGGAACCGAGCGCGAAACAAACATCGCGATCCTCAAGCGACAGTTGGGTGAGATCGACGCGCAGGAGTCCGCGGGCGCGCTTGCGCATGACGAAGCGGAGGGCATGCGCAGCGAAATCAAGCGCCGCATTCTGGCGGAAGGCCGCGTCCACGAGGGTGCTGCGCGCATACTCGACCAGCGCGCCCTGCCGTGGGTCGCAGTCGCCATCGCAGGCGTCGTGGCGTTGGCCGCGACGGGGCTCTACGCCGTAATCGGACGTCCCGATCTTCCCGCCGCGCGGACCATTGCCGCCAATCCCGCGCAGGCAGGCGATGCCGGGCATCCCATCGCCGACGTCGCAACCATGATCGCGCAGCTCGAAGCGAAATTGCGCGCCAACCCGAACGACCCGGAAGGCTGGCGCATGCTCGGCTGGTCGTACGGCACCGTCGGCCGTTCGGGCGATGCTGCGGAGGCCTACGCCCGCGCCGCCGCGCTCGATCCGAAAAATGCGGAATACCCCTCCGCCGAAGGCGACGCACTCGTCAACGCGGCGCAGGGGCAAGTAACGCCCGGCGCGCTGACCGCGTTCCATGCGGCGCTCAAGATCGATCCCAACGATCCGCGCGCGCGGTTCTACATGGCCCTCTACGAGGATCAGCAGGGCAAGCACGATCAGGCGATGGCGGACTGGATCGCGCTTCTGAAGAGTGCGCCTCCGGGTGCCGAATGGGCCAGGCAGGTGCGCGATTTCGTCGAGCGCACGGCGCGCGAGCGCCACGTCGACATCACCGGCAAGCTTTCGCCCGCGCCGGCGCCCGCAGCGGACCAGCAGGCATCTCAGCCCGGGCCGACGCCCGATCAGATGCAGGCAGCGAGTCAGATGCCGGCCGGCGATCGCGAAGCGATGATCCATCAGATGGTCGACAGGCTCGCGAGCGAGCTCAAAGCCAATCCGCACGACGCCGACGGCTGGATGCGCCTCATGCGCGCGCGCATGGTGCTAGGGGAAACGGACAAGGCGGTGGCCGCCTATCACGACGCGAAGACGGCTTTCGCGAACTCGCCCGGCGATCTCGATACGCTACAGAAAGCGGCGCAGTCGCTCGGCATACCGGGCGCTTGATACCAGGCTCAGAAATGTTTTTCACAGGGAGACGGTGAGGTTTTTCTCGCGCCTTTTGTATCGAAGCCATCTTAAGCCGTGCCAAGTATGTCGCTAACAGCCGCCAACATCCTGCAGGCGTGTCTTCGCTGCCTCGGCGAAGCGCGTGAAGAGATAATGCGAATCCATCGGGCCGGGTGAAGCTTCGGGATGATATTGCACCGAGAAGATGGGACGTCCGTCGACACCGATGCCGCAATTGGTCCCGTCGAACAGCGACACATGCGTTTCGCGCACGCCTTTGGGTAAGGTTTCGCGATCGACCGTGAAGCCGTGGTTCATGGAAACAATTTCGACCTTGCCGGTGGTCAGATCCTTCACCGGATGGTTCGCGCCATGATGGCCTTGCGCCATCTTGCGCGTCTTCGCTCCTAGCGCGAGCGCGAGCATCTGATGGCCGAGGCAGATGCCGAACACCGGCACGCCAGTGTCGATCACACCCTTGATCGTGGGGATCGCATATGCGCCGGTCGCTGCCGGATCGCCGGGACCGTTGGACAAGAGCACGCCGTGCGGCTTGAGAGCGAGAACTTCGTCGGCCGTTGCGTTCGCGGGCAGCACGGTGATGGCGGCGCCATGTCCCGCCAGTTGGCGCAGGATGTTGCGCTTCACGCCGTAATCGAGGACGACCGCGCGCCAGGTGGGTTCGGCGAGCTCGCCATAACCCCTGTTCCACACCCAGGGTGTCTGGCGCCAATCATAGCGCTGGCGGCAGCTCACGTCCTTCGCGAGATCAAGGCCTTCGAGACCGGAGAAACCGCGCGCTGCCTTGACGAGCGCGTCCACGTCGAACTTTCCGTCCGCCGCATGCGCCACGACGCCGTGCGGCATGCCCTTCTCGCGAATGCGCGCGGTGAGCGCGCGCGTGTCGATGCCGGCGATGGCGGGAATGTCGTTGTTCTTGAGCCAGCGGTCGAGTGCGGCGAGCGCGCGATAGTTCGAGGGGTTCTCCGCATCCGCGCGCACGACCAGCCCGCGCACAACCGGCGAAAGCGATTCGACGTCTTCGCTGTTGGTGCCGACGATGCCGATATGCGGGAAGGTGAAGGCGACGATCTGTCCGGCGTAAGAGGGATCGGTGAGGATCTCCTGATAGCCCGACATCGCCGTGTTGAAGCAGACTTCGCCGACGCCCTTGGTCTCCGCGCCGAAACCAAAGCCTTCGAAAATCGTGCCGTCGGCCAGAACCAGCAATCCCGTTCGGGCCTTGCGCGAAAAGCCGTCCGCCGGCGGAGCGGCGGGGATCGTCTGCGTGTCGGTCATGGGAGCCTCGAATTTGGCGGAAAATAGGGACGCGCTCCGAGCCGGTCAAGCGCCGCGCGGTCGCAACAAATTCCGGGCCGAAAGACCCGAAATTATTCCTTATCGTCCCGCGCCCAGGGGCAGTAGGGCCGCACTTTCGGCTTCAGGACCTGGAAGAGGGCTGCGAGCGGCGAGCCCGCGGCAACCGCGAGCGCCAGGTGCTTCGCCGCGATGAGCGCGACGACTGCGATGGTGGCCGTACCCGACGCCATGGGAATCGAACGGAAGACGAGCAGCGTGACGACTCCGCTGGCGAGCCCCACAGTCCCGAGGGTGAGCCATTTGTGCGTCTGCCGTTTGTCGCCCATGCGTCGCCCTTTCGTACGCAGATACGATAGCGAAATTCTTTGCCGTTGCCCAACTGTTGCTCTTCGCAAAACGCGTGCGCCGATGCAGACTCGTCCGACCCGCTCTTTGATATGGTGAAACGTTTCTCGGGAGTCTCCGCGTGCATCGCGCTGGACATGGTCGCAGGCGTGTTACCCTGCTAATTCCCTGCTTTTGGCACGACGCCCGGCCGTCGATCGCGCGAAAGGCCCGTGGCTGTTGATCCAAATGCACATGTTGCGGATCGTGCGCTTTTTTATTCCCTGATATTTTCCCTGTTACCAGGGAATTGCCGCCGCTACACTCGAATCACCTGGAGCATCGGAGAGTTACCATGGGTTTGCGCGACGAATTCAACGCGGCGATGAAAGAAGCCATGAAGGCGAAGCAGCAGCGCCGCCTGTCGACGATCAGGCTCATCCTGGCCGCGCTCAAGGATCGCGATATCGCCAACCGCTCGGAGGAAAGCCGCGAAGGCATCGGCGACGACGAGATCCGCCTCATGCTCGGCAAGATGATCAAGCAGCGCGAGGAATCGGTGGCAACCTACGAGCAGGGCGGCCGGCCCGAGCTTGCGGCGGCCGAGCGCGAAGAGATCGTCATCATCCGGGGCTTCCTGCCCAAGCAGATGAGCGATTCGGAAGTGGAGGCCGCCGCCAAGGCTGCCATCGCCGAAGTGGGCGCCACCTCCATGAAAGAGATGGGCAAGGTCATCGCCACGATGAAAGAGCGCTATGCGGGCCAGATGGACTTCGCCAAGGCGAGCGGCATGGTGAAAGGGCTTCTCACACCGCCCAAATAGGGCCATGACGCTGTGGGTAACTCGCGCGAACGCGAGTCGTTTTGCATTCGCGCAGCGTAAACTGGTGAAATGCGCTACGGGCAAGGCCTTCTCGAAGAAATTCTCCGGCGGACGGATATCGTCCAGCTGGTCGGCCGCCGTGTGAAGCTGACGCGGAAGGGCCGCGTCTTCTGGGGCTGCTGCCCTTTCCATAAAGAGAAGTCGCCGTCCTTCAAGGTCGAGAACGAGCGGCGCACCTACAAATGCTTCGGCTGCGGCCAGGGCGGCGATGCCTTCAAATGGCTGGTCGAAACGGAAGGCCTGACGTTCCCCGAAGCAGTCGAGCGGCTGGCAGGCGAAGCGGGAGTCGAGCTTCCCAAATGGACGCCGGACGACGAAGCGCGCGAAGCCAAGCGCAAGACGCTTTATGACATCGCTGAGCTGACCTGCGTTTTCTTCGAAGAACGGCTGCGCGCGCGTGGCGGCGAGGCTGCGCGTGCTTATCTCACATCGCGCGGACTCGATGATGCGGCCATCAAGAAATTCCGGCTGGGCTACGCGCCGGATTCGAATACGGCGCTGATCCAGCATCTGCAGGCCAAAGGCGTGCCGCTCGACGACATGGCGGCGGCGGGCGTGGCGCGTCCTGCGGAAGAGGGACGTCCCGCGCGCGACTTCTTCCACAACCGCATTATGTTCCCGATCGGCGATCCCAGAGGCCGCATCGTCGCCTTCGGTGCGCGTGCGCTCGAAGCCGATGCCAAGCCCAAATATCTGAACACCGGCGAGACGACGCTCTTCTCCAAAGGGCACATGCTCTACAATTTCGCGACCGCGCGGGCCGCCGCGATCAAGGCGGGCACGATCGTCGTCGCCGAAGGCTATATGGACGTGATCGCGCTGGTCCGGGCTGGTTTCGAGGCGGCCGTCGCGCCCTTAGGCACGGCCCTCACGGAAAATCAGCTGACGCTTCTCTGGAGAACTGCGCCCGAGCCCATTCTGGCGTTCGACGGCGACGAGGCGGGTCTCAAGGCTGCCCACCGGGCGGCCAGGCTGGCGCTGCCGCATCTAGCCCCTGGCCACTCGCTGCGCTTTGCCTTCCTGCCGGCGGGAGAGGATCCGGACAGCCTTTTCCGCGCTCAGGGTTCAGCCGCTATCGGTAAGGTCCTGGAGGCCGCCGAGCCGCTCTCGCAGGTCCTGTGGCGGGCCGAGACCGATGGGCGGGACTTCTCCACGCCGGAGCGCCGGGCGGGGCTTGAGCGGGCCCTGGCCGAGATCGTGGGCCAGATCGGGAACGGCAAGATCGCCGACTATTACAAGAGGGACTTCGACGAGAAGGTCTTCGAGGCTTTCAAGCGCCGCAAGCCTGCCCCCCGCGGCGAGTTCCGGAAGCAGGGTTCCGATCGCCGGCCCGGAGGGGGCTTCAAACCGGTCCTGGAGACGGTCTCCCCAGCTGTCCGGAACAGCCTTCTGGCGCGGACTGGCCGGACGGGGGCCGTCCGGGTCAAGGAGCAGGAGCTGGGCGAGCTGCTCCTCGAGGCTCCGGAACTGGCCTTCCTCCATGGGGAACTTTTGGCCGCCCTGCCGTTCTCCGAGCCCTTGCTTGACAGGCTGCGCCACGAACTCCTAAACCTCGCCGCTTCCGGCTTCAGGCTTGAAAGTCAACGGTTGGAAGACCATCTGCACCGCTTGGGCTTGGCCGGGCTCGTAGAACGACTGAGAACGTCGCGCGTAGGGGTTATTGCCGGCCGGACCGGCGAAGACCGCGATAAGGCAGCCGGGGGGCACGCCGATGATATCGAAGCGCGTTTTCTGCGTGCAGCCCAGCAGCTGCAGGAGATGGCGGAGCTTGAGCCAGAACGGAAGCGTGCGATGGAGCGTTTTAGCCGAGAGGCGACCGAGGACAATTGGAATGACCTCCAACGTCTCATTTCGCCTCGGACATTCCCCAGCGAGTAACCTTCTGCAGGCATGATTTGAGAACGTTGAACCCCGATGCCTCCGGCGTAAGCACGAGGCGATAGATCGACGAAGGCGTGATGGCGACGAAGACGAGTCCCAAGAAGAGCAAGAAGCCGCAAGGCAGGGCCGCGCCGGCAAAGGCCAAGCCCGCGAAGTCGCACGCCAAGGCCGCGACCGCCAAAGGCGCAGCGATGAAGAAGAAGCCTGCGCCCAAGCCGGCCGCCAAGGCTGCGAAGGCGCCGCCGCCGGCGACCAGGACCGCCCCGCCCGCCAAAAAGCCCGAGACAAAAGCCAAAGCCGAAGTTCTCAAGCACCCCGAAGCGAAACAGTCCGAGTTGAAAAACCAGATCAAAAACGACGTCGCGGCGCCGAAGCCCGTCCTGCCCGCGAAGAAGCCGGACGGAAAAGTCGCGCCGCAGGCGAAAGCCGGCGTCAAGGGTCCGGGCGAGCCGGGCGAAGGCCAGCCCGACGCGGATAGCCCGCTGCTCGACATGTCCGATGTCGGCGTGCGCAAGATGATCACGCGCGCCAAGCAGCGCGGCTACGTCACCTATGACGAGCTGAACAAGGTTCTGCCGTCCGACAAGGTCTCGTCCGAACAGATCGAAGACACGATGTCGATGCTCAACGAGATGGGCATCAACGTCATCGAAAGCGAAGAGCAGGACGAACAGGCCGAAGTGCCCGCGCTCGCGCAAGGCAAGCAGGTCGTCGCCAAGACCGGCGAAGAAGAAGAGCAATACGACCGCACCGACGATCCCGTGCGCATGTATCTGCGCGAGATGGGCTCGGTCGAGCTTCTGTCGCGCGAAGGCGAAATTGCCATCGCCAAGCGCATCGAGGCGGGCCGCGAATTGATGATCGGCGCACTCTGCGAAAGCCCGCTGACGTTCGAAGCCCTGACCGTTTGGCGCGACGAGCTGAACGAAGGCAAGGTGCTGCTGCGCGATATCATTGATCTTGAAGCGATGTACGGCGCCGGTCCCGACGCCCAGCCCGCGCCGGGTGCGGAAGGCGGCGAAGGCGCTCCCCCTCCCGGCATCACACCGCCGCCGGTCGCGATGAACGGCCATGACGCGGCGGCCGCCCAGCCCCTGCCGCGTCCGGAAATCAAGAAGCCCGAACCTGCGCCGAAGGCCGACGGGGAAGAGATGGACGAGGGCGAGCGCGTCGCCGCGGCCGAAGCCGCCGCCGAAGACCAGGATTTCGACGACGAGGGCAATCTCTCCCTCTCCGCGATGGAAGCGGCCCTGAAGCCGCAGGTGCTCGAGACGCTCGACCAGATCGCCTCGCTTTATAAGAAGCTCGGTCGGCTGCAGGACGCATCCGTCGAAGCAGCACTCGGTTCCGACGAGCTTTCGACCGGCCAGGAGCGCCGCTTCAAGAAGCTCAGGACCGACACGATCGATCTCGTGAAGAGCCTGAAGCTCAACAACAACCGCATCGAGGCGCTCGTCGACCAGATGTACGGCATCAACCGCCGTCTCGTGTCGATCGAAGGCCGTCTGCTGCGCCTTGCGGAAGCGCATGGCGTCGATCGCGGCGACTTCCTGAAGCAGCATTTCAACAACGAGCTCGATCCCAACTGGGCGCGCCGCGTGGGCCGTCTGTCGGGCCTCGGCTGGAAGGATTTCGTCCAGGAAGAGCGCGACCGCATCAAGCAATATCGCGACGAGATCCAGACGTTGGCGCAGGAGATGCGTCAGTCGATCGTCGATTTCCGCCGCATCGTGCACACGGTGCAGAAGGGCGAGCGCGAAAGCGGCCAGGCGAAGAAGGAAATGATCGAGGCGAACCTGCGTCTCGTGATCTCCATTGCCAAGAAATATACCAACCGCGGCCTGCAGTTCCTCGATCTCATCCAGGAAGGCAATATCGGCCTCATGAAGGCGGTCGATAAGTTCGAATACCGCCGCGGCTACAAGTTCTCGACCTATGCGACGTGGTGGATCCGCCAGGCGATCACGCGTTCGATCGCCGACCAGGCGCGCACCATCCGCATCCCGGTCCACATGATCGAGACGATCAACAAGCTGGTGCGCACCTCGCGCCAGATGCTGCACGAGATCGGCCGCGAACCGACGCCGGAAGAACTGGCCGAACGCCTCGCCATGCCGCTCGAGAAGGTCCGCAAGGTTCTCAAGATCGCGAAGGAGCCGATCAGCCTCGAGACGCCCATCGGCGACGAGGAAGATTCGCATCTGGGCGATTTCATCGAGGACAAGAACGCGGTGCTGCCCATCGACGCCGCGATCCAGGCGAATTTGCGCGAAACGACGACGCGCGTGCTGGCGACGCTCACGCCGCGCGAGGAACGCGTCCTGCGCATGCGCTTCGGCATCGGCATGAACACCGACCACACGCTGGAAGAAGTCGGCCAGCAGTTCTCGGTGACGCGCGAACGCATTCGCCAGATCGAGGCCAAGGCGCTGCGCAAGCTCAAGCACCCGAGCCGCTCTCGGAAACTCAGAAGCTTCCTCGACAATTAACGGGACGGCAGCGGCCACACGCGTCCCTCAAGCCGGGCGCGGGATGTCCGCCACGTACAGTTCCGCGCCGGTGTAGTCGCGATAGGCGACGCGCAGCAGCTGCCGGTTGACCGCGCAGGCCACAAATCCGGACTGCAGCGAGCAGAAATCGCTGCCGGCCATGCCGCACTGGGGCGCCGTCTTGGAGCCGGCTCCGGTGCAGACATAATGGGTCGCGCCGCGCAGAGCGTGCTGCAGATCGTGATCGTGCCCGTTGAGATAAAGCGCGACACCATGGCGCTGAAGAATGGGATCGAGCCGGGCGATGAGGTCGGGCGAGCCGCCCGTGCGGTTGCCGTCCTCGCCATGCGCGGGCACGCCTTTGGGAAGCTTGCCGGAATAGATCGGATGATGTCCGACGACGATTTTCCAATCGGCACGGGAGGCGGCCAGCTTTGCGTCAAGCCAGGCGAGCTGCACCGGAACATTCTGCTTCTGATCGCCGACCTTCACTTTCACGGCGCCATCCTCGTAGTAGATGCTCACCATCGGTGACGTGTCGACGACAAAGAATTCCGTCAGAGAACCGTCGGGTGCGCGTTCTTCGAAATTGTACCAGCGCGTCGGCAGGCGCCAGCGGCTGCTTTTCGCCGAGTAATCCAGCTGCGCCTGGGAATTGCCGTGATAGTCGTGATTGCCGAGCGCGACATGCCAGGGGATCTGCAGGGAAGGCGCGTCGTAGACGGCCTCGAAGGAATTCGTCCAGGCCGGATCGTCGACACTCGCCACGCCGTCTTCGTAGAAATTGTCTCCGACCGAGATCACGAAGCGCGAATTCAGCGCTCGCGCCGTCTCTCCCATACGGATCGCCACGTCGCGCTGATGAAAATCGCCGCCGCGCCCCCAATCACCGACAGCGAGAAAGCTCAGCGAGGCGCCGTCGGCCCATACACGCGAAAACGGAAGAGCCGTGGCCAGGCCGAGGCTGCCGAAGCCCTGCAGTGCAGATCGGCGGGTCAGTCGGGAAAATGACATGACGGGTGTTCCTTATTTGGCGAAACACAACCCATGACGGCTGATCGATACAATTCCATGACAAAGGATGCGCGATACGCTTCACAAAAGCTTCATGCCTTTGAGAAAAGGCTGTCGCGCATTGCCGGGGAGTTTGGCTCTCCTAGAGCGCGCGGACGAGGCGCCGTACGCCCTGCGGTTCTGTGTATCAGAAAAACGGGCGGGGGCCTTCAAACCTGAAACTCTCCATGCGGCGCGTGGCGCTGCAATCGACGGCGATTGCGGCGGTGCTGGCATTCGGCGGGACCGGTGCGCGGGCGCAGACGGACACGAACGGTGTCGAAACCATCACCGTCATCGGCAAGGCGATGTACGTGGCGCCGTCGGCGGCGCCCTTGGACGCCACCCAACCGACCTCGGTTGTCGACAAAGGCTTTATCCAGAACAACATCATTCCGCTCGCGAGCTATGACGACGTCATCAAGTTCGAGCCCAGCGTGTGGGATCAGAGCCCGAACGGCCCCGGCCTCGGCAAGTTCGAGACGCTGTCGATCCGCGGCTTCCAGGACTCGAGCGGCCAATACAATGTGACGTTCGACGGCATTCCGTTCGGCGACACGACCGATCTGCATCACACGAGCTCGGCGCTTTTCATCTCGCACGATCTTTCGTCGGCAGAAGTCGACCGCGGACCGGGCGGCGGCGCCACCATCGGCAAGGCCACCTTCGGCGGCACGGTGGGGTTCCAGACGAAAACACCGCAGGACGATTTCTCGATCAACCCCTATGCCACCTATGGCAGCTTCAATACGGCCGCGGGGGGCGTCGAACTCAACACCGGCGATACCGGCGCCGGCAAAGGTTTCATCGACTTCCAGCATGAGGCAACCGACGGCTATCTCAGCTATTCGGCCGAGAACCGCACCAATCTCATGGGCAAATACGTCTGGGTGGTCGATCCGCACACGACGATCACTGCGCTTGCGACCTACAATTACGAATTCCAGTACACGACGCAGGGCGCCACGGCGCAGAACGTCTATCTCTATGGCCGCAATTTCGCGCTGACCGACAATCCCGATACGCAGGGCTACTACAAGTACAACGGCAGCAACTATTACTCTGACTTCGAATATTTCGACATCACGCACGACTACGGCGGCGGTTGGCATTTCGACGAGAAGGTCTATTCAGATTCCTTCACGCACAACTACATCGAAGGCAAAGACGCGACCGACGACAATGTCGCGGACAACTCGCTGCAATATTACAAAGCCGGCAGCTACCCGCTCGGAAACGCGCCGAAGAACGGAGCGAAGACCACCGATATCCCCGGAAAATTCGCGGACGCGTCCTATCGCGCCTATGGCGACATCACGCGGCTCTATTACGATTCCGGTCTGGGCGAGATCCAGGCCGGCGTCTGGATCGACGAGCAGGTCGACAACCGGTTTTCCGCGACCATCGATCTAAGTGACGACAACGCGCTGGTGCCGGGCAAATATGGAACGCCTTACAGCTACAACTATCATACAAATGCGCGGACCTATCAGCCCTTCTTCGAGTTCGACTGGAACGTCTTCCCCAATCTCACGCTCACACCGGGTGTGAAATACACGTTCTTCGACCGTGACTCCTATGGTCCGCAGGAAAAAGGCACGAACATCGCCTATTCGGAGACGGATAATTATCATTCCCTGCAGCCGGCAATATCCGCGCTCTACACGTTCGACGAAAACTGGACGGGATATATCCAGGCCGCGAAAGGCTTCCAGACGCCGCCGACGGCCGTCTTCCAGGATACGCTGGCGCCTGACGGTCTCAAGCCGGAAACGACGTGGAACTATCAGATCGGATCGACCAAGCGCAGCGACTGGTACACGATCACGCTCGATGCCTATTACATCGATTTCTACAATTACTTCGCGCAATACGACAACACGGTCTTGGGTGAGACGCAGTACGAGAACGCAGGTGGCGCTGTCTATAAGGGCATCGAAGGCGAAGGCCAGCTCGTTCTGGGCAGCGGCTTCTCGCTCTACGCCAACGGCTCGATCAACAGCGCCAAATATGATCACACCAACGTCTCGATCGCAGACGCGCCGGACTACACCGCCGCCATCGGTGTCCTCTACGACGAAAAGGAAGGCCCTTATGCGTCTATCATCAGCAAGGCGATCGGGCCGCGCTGGGGCCTCGACAATGATCAGATCAGCGCCTCCAATGGTCAGTTCTCCGCCCTAGACCAGTACCGGTTCGGTACGGTGATGACGGTCGATGTGGCCGCAGGTTACCGCTTCTCAGAAGCTGTGTCGTGGATGAGCAACCTCACCCTCAGCGTGAAGATCGGCAACCTCCTCGATAACCGGCAGTTCGTGGATTTCGCGGGCTTCCAGGCGGTCAATGCCTCGACACCGACGTTCTGGCTGGAGCCGGGCCGCAGCGCGTTCGTAAACCTGTCGGCGGATTTGCCGTAAGATAGCCGGGCAATCTTCGCTGCGCGGGCGCATGCGTTATCCGGGGCTTTTGCTGGCGCTCGTCCTGTGTACATCCGGGGCTTCGGCTGCGCCGGTGCTGGAAAAGGTTTTGATCCTCGAGCGGCACGGCGTGCGCCCGCCGACCAAGCCGCCCGAAGCGTTTGCCAAATATGCGAGCCAGCCCTGGCCGCAATGGCCGGTGGCGCCGGGCGAACTCACGCCGCACGGTGCAGAAGCGATGCGTGCGATGGGAGCAGGGCTGCGCGCGCGCTATAGGTCGGTGCTGCCCGGCAAAGCCTGCGCATCGGCATCGTCCGTTTTCGTGTGGGCCGACAATGCCAATCAGCGCACGCGCGAAAGCGGCAAGGCGATCGCGGCGACGCTCGCGCCGGGTTGCGCGATCCCAGCGCACTGGGCGCCGCAGGATTCGCCCGATCCCCTCTTTCATGGCGCGTGCCGCATCGATAAGCTGGCCGCTGCGTCGCAGCTTTCCGCCGTTTTCGAAGCGATGATGAAAACGGAGGGGCTGCGCTACAGCCACGCGCTTGCGACGCTCAATCAGATACTGATGCCGGGCTGCACCGGCGACAGCTGTCCGCTCTCCGGCGAAACGCGCGTCACCGCGTCGGGCAAGATCGAAGGGCCGCTGTCGACGGCCGCGACGCTCAGCGAAAATCTCCTGCTCGAATATGCGCAAGGCTTTCCGGACAAGGACGTCGGCTGGGGCCGCGCCGCGTCGCCCGCGAAGATCGCCGCTGTCATGCCACTGCACGAGATGGACGCCGAGCTCGCGCGCGCAACGCCGCTTCTGGCTGCGCGCAACGGAAGTCTTTTGGCCGAACAGATCGCGGCCTTTCTGGGTGCGCCGGATCATGGAACGAACCCTGTTCCGGCATCTGCGCGTCTCGTCGTGCTTCTCGGCCACGACACCAACCTGTCCAACATCGAAGGGCTCTTGGGCGTGCGCTGGCATCTGCCGCAGCAGCCCGACAGCACCGCGCCCGGAACGGCGCTGGCCTTCGAAGTGTGGCGCGACCACGAGAGAGAGACCGTGCGCGTCGTCGCTCTCTATCAAACGCTGGATCAACTGCGCAGCGCAGCGCCGCTGAACGGCGGCCCCATGCATGTGAACATCTCTGTGCCGGACTGTTCCAGCCACAGCTGCGCGCCGGATGCAGTGGCAGCACGCCTGATGCGCGCGGTCCCGCCCGCATGTCTCAATTCATCGCCGGAAAATTGATCGGCGGATCAGGCCATCATGTCGAGCGTGACTTTCGCCATGTCTTCGGCCGCGTGAAAAACATCTGCGTTGGCCTTGTAGCTCTGCAGCGCCATGGTCTGGCTGACGACTGCCGTCGCCAGATCGACATTGGGTACGGCGACGAGGCCCTGCGAATTGGCGAGCGGCGCCGAGGGATCGTAGCCGGAGCTGTAGGCCGGCATCATCGGCTCGACTTGTGCCGTCACTCCGCCTGACGCCGATGGCGCCATGACGACGGTCACCGGCTGGTAGCCCGTATATGGCGCGTTCCCGGCGGGGAGCGCCGACGTGTCGTTCATGTTGGCGACGTTGGACGCGATCGTGTCCATCCAGGTCGCGCTTGCGTCCATGCCGGAAACGGCAATGCCCAGTGCCCCGTTCATGGCGCCATTTTCACGCGACGCCTGCTAAGGCCCGTGTAACACTGCCGGTGGTATTAAAGTCGAATGCGCTTCAAATCCGGACCGCTTGGTTGCCTCGTATTAACCAAAAACCAGACGCGGCGGAACGGGATTTGCGCACCGAAGTTTAAACTGTGAGCGGAGCATTTCGTTGAATCTCGCGACCAACGCCGAACGGATCTATTCGAGGGTCGAACATCGCACCGACATGGTGATCCATGTTCTCGGCGTGCTCTTTGCCGTCAATGCGAGCGCCTGGCTTCTCGCCCACGTGTCGGGTTCGGGCACGCTGATTGCGAGCGTCTTGATCTATTGCGTCGGCCTCCTTGCCATGATCTTCGCGTCGGCCGCCTACAATCTCTGGCCGAACGGCCCCGCCAAGCCGATCCTCCGCCGCATCGACCACTCGGCGATCTTCTTCATGATCGCCGCAACCTACACGCCCTTTGCCGCCAACAGGCTGGGCGGGCTTGCCGGTCCGCTCATTCTTTCGGCCGTCTGGCTGTCGGCCACAGGCGGGATCATTCTCAAGGTCCTGTTCCCGCACCGGTTCGAGACGGCAAGCATCGCACTCTATATTGTAACCGGCTGGATGATCGTGACGGTGATCCACCCGCTTGCAGCCTCGCTGGCGACGGTCGATTTCTGGCTGCTCACGGCCGGCGGTCTTGTCTACACGGCAGGCATCGCTTTTTACCTGCTCGAGCACATTCCGTTTCACAAGACGATCTGGCATGGTTTCGTGCTGGTGGCTGCTGCGATGCACTTCTCGGCGATCGCCCTCGAATTCTCTCGCTGATCGGACTCTTTTCCCAATGATCGAGGCCGTCATCTTCGATTGCGACGGCGTGCTCGTTGACAGCGAGGTGCTGGCTGTTGAGGTCGAGCTGATGTCGCTGGCAGAGATCGGGCTCGACTACGACGAAGAGGAGTTCAAGGCCCGCTTCATGGGCATGAGCACGACGGCCTTCTACGACGCGCTCGACGCCGATCACCTCGCTCGCCTGGGCAGCAATTTGCCGGATGGGTTCCGCGATCTCTGCAGCGCGCGCTATCGCGCGTCGTGGCACAGACTGGGCGAAGTCCCCGGTGCACGGGAGGCGGTCGCGAAAGTCTCGCATTTGAAAGCAGTCGCCAGCTCAAGCAGCGACGAGGCGCTCAACCGCAAACTCAAGCTCACCGATCTCTGGGAGCCGTTCACGCCACATATCTATTCCGCCGATCATGTGACGCATGCCAAGCCCGCGCCCGATCTGTTCCTTCACGCGGCGGAGGCGCTGCAGATCGCGCCGGAGCGGTGCCTGGTATTCGAGGACTCCGGCAACGGCGTGCGCGCGGCCCGTGCCGCCGGCATGCCGGTCTGGGGCTTCATGGGCGGCGGCCACATGAACGATGCGGCGGGAAGACGCCTTCTGGCCGCCGGTGCGGACAAGCTCGTGTGCGATTGGGCCGAAGCGAGTCGGATGCTGGCCGGGATCTAATTTTCCTTCGGCGTCATGGCCCGTGTTTACGAGCCGCGACCACGCTTTCCAAGTCTAAAAAGCGTCTTTGCGGCAGCGCATCTCGGCGAAGACTTCAACATCGCCGGCGGACGCCATGCCGAGCGTCTTGCGAATTTCAGCAGAATCCGGCCTCAGGAACGGATTGGTCTTCTTCTCGAGGCCGATGGTGGAGGGGATCGTCGGCGCGTTCTTCGCGCGCAAGGCTTCCACGTCTTTCATCCGCGCTTTCAGATCGGGATTGCCGGGCTCGAGCGTGAGCGCGAAGCGGCCGTTGTTGAGCGTGTACTCGTGGCCGCAGTAAACGCGCGTCCGTTCGTCCAGCGTCATGAGCTTGGAGAGGCTCGCCCACATCATGTCGGGTGTGCCTTCGAAAAGCCGGCCGCAGCCCATCGAGAAGAGCGTGTCGCCGGTGAAGACGGCGCTCTCGTCCTCGAATGCGAAGGCGATGTGGGCGCGCGTATGCGCGGGGATTTCGAGCACGCGCACGCGATGGGACCCGAACTGCCAGCCGGTGCTTTCGTCGACGCCCCTGTCGATGGCGGGGATGCGCGCGCGGTCTTTCGCAGGGCCCACCACTTCCGCGCCGAATTCCTCCTTGAGCGGAACATTGCCGCCCGTGTGGTCCAGATGGTGATGCGTGTTCAGGATGTGCGTGAGCTTCAGGCCGCGCGCGGCCAGTGCGCGCTTGACGGGCAAAGGCTCCGAGGGATCGACAACGGCGCAAAGGCCCGAAGCGGAGTCGTGAACGAGATAGGCGTAGTTGTCGGTCAGGCAGGCGACGGGCTCGATGGCGAGCATGACGGGTCCTCGAGGCGATTTATCCGCCACAACAATGCCGGGTTGGGCGGACTCTATCAAAGCTGCAGTTGAACCGGGGCCGGGGCAGGATTAGGCAGGGTGCCATGCCGGTGGATGCGCCAGTCCTTTCCGATTTTTACGATGAGCCGATCGGCCAGATCGCCCGCCGCCTGATCGCCCGGCGCTTGCGGCTTGCGTGGCCGGATTTGAGGGGCTTGCGGGTGCTGGGCTACGGCTATGCCCTGCCGTATGTGCGGCCTTATCTCGGCGAAGCGGAGCGGGTGGTGGCTTTTGTGCCCGCCGAGCAGGACATCATGGGCTGGCCGCCCGCACAATCGATCGTGGCGCTGGGCGAAGAAGACGCCCTGCCGTTTCCCGACGCGTTTTTCGACCGGATCGTCATGGTGCACGGGCTCGAGACGGCGGAAGCCATACGGCCGGTGATGCGCCAGGTCTGGCGCGTGCTGGCGCCGCACGGACGCCTCCTCGTTGTCGCACCCAATCGCGCCAGCCTCTGGGCGCAGGTCGAACGCTCGCCATTTGCGCACGGCCGTCCGTTCAACAAGAGACAGCTCGATCGTCTCCTGCGCGAGTCCATGTTCGTGCCGGAGCAATGGGACACGGCGCTCTATTTTCCACCTGCGCGCGTGCGACGGTTGATTCGCAGCGGTTTCGGGTGGGAACGCGCGGGCCGCAGGCTGTGGCCGCGACTTGCCGGCGTTCACATTGTCGATGCGACAAAATCGTTATACGCGCTGGTGCCGCCGGCAAAGTTCCGCGCGGGACGGCGCATACTTGCGCCGGCGCGCCATTGATGACGCTGCAACCTTTAGAGCATCGCCGCTAGTTTTTTTGCACATAAGTTCGGCATGGCCGTTATGCCAATGCGCGCATGGCGGCATGGCGCGGGGCGGGCGGCACGAGAAAAGCCCGTCACGCGCGGCTTTCCCGTACATGGTTTCGAAACGTGCGTGCAACCTGAACGCTTGGTAATGCGCGCGCACTTTCAACTGTAAAAAACGCGACCTATCTGCTGCGTGCCGGCGCACAACGCGTCGAGCCGCAAACAGGAGGAGCCTATGCGCTCGGTGAAATTCGCAGCATGTGTCGCTGCATTGAGTCTCGGTCTTGGCATGACGATCGTGTCAGCAAACGCGCAGCAGGTCGCCGACGTGCAGTCCTGCCTCAGTGTTGCCTCACAGGTTAAGACTGCGCTCAATTCCAATACGCAGTCCGCGAATTACGACGCCGCAAAGAAAGAGCGGACCTTCGGTCTCGAATATTGCAACAACGGGTTCTATGCGACGGGCATTTCGCATTACGACCGCGCCCTGCAGCTGCTGGGGGTCGCGCAGAATGCCGACGCGGCGGCGACCCACTAAGCCGTCTTGCCCTGATCGGCGTGTAACAAAAATATTGCGCTTTCGGCGAAGAGATTGGGGCCCCATGCATCCGCCTGCATCGGATGCGTGCGGCCCTCTTCGCTGAGCGCGAGCGCCCTTTCCGTGACGGCGCCCGCTTCGCGCGCCAGTCCCGCGAAGTCCGCAATCGTACAAAGGTGAATATTCGGCGTGTCGTACCAGGCGTAGTCGAGCGCGCGCGTGCGCGGCATCCGCCCGAGCGCCAGAAGCGACAGCCTGATGCGCCAGTGGCCGAAATTCGGGAACGACACGATCGCCCGCCGACCGATGCGCAGGAGATTGCGCAGCACCGTGCTCGGCGCACGCGTCGCCTGGATGGTCTGGCTCAGGATGACGATGTCGAAGACCTGCGACGGATATTCCGCAAGGTCGGTGTCGGCGTCGCCCTGAATGACGGAAAGACCGCGCGCGACGCAGGCGTTCACGTTCTGCTGCGACAATTCGATGCCGCGGCCGTCGACGTTCTTGGCCTGCGTCAGATATTCGAGCAGCGAGCCGTCGCCGCAGCCGACGTCGAGCACACTGGCGCCCTGCGGAATCATTTCGGCGATGGCCGCGAGATCGGGACGCAGCGCCCGCACCGACGGCTTCACGCGACGCCGCGGCTCGCCGCCGCCGAGTTGAGGAAGCCGCGCACGGTCGCGAACATTTCCGGCTCGTCGAGCAGGAAAGCATCGTGGCCGCGATCGGTCTCGATTTCTACGAAGCTCACATTCGCGGCCACCGCGTTGAGCGCATGCGCGATGCGCTTGTTCTCGGCCGTCGGGAAGAGCCAGTCGCTCGTAAAGGAGATGATGCAGAAGCGCGTCTTGGTGCCACGGAAGGCTTCCGCCAGCGAGCCGCCGTGATCGGCGGCGAGGTCGAAATAGTCCATTGCGCGCGTGATGTAGAGATAGGAATTGGCGTCGAAGCGATCGACGAAGGTCATGCCCTGGTGATGCAGGTAGCTCTCGATCTGGAAGTCCGGGCCGAAGCCGAACGAGATCGCTTCGCGGTTCTGCAAGGCGCGGCCGAATTTCCGCTGGAGCGCCGCTTCCGAGAGATAGGTGATGTGCGCCGCCATGCGCGCGACGGCGAGGCCTTTTGCCGGACGCGTGCCCGCGAGCTGATAGGCGCCGCCCTGCCAGTCGGGGTCCGCCATGATGGCCTGCCGGCCGACTTCGTGGAACGCGATGTTCTGCGCAGAATGCCGCGCCGCGGTCGCGATGGGAATGGCGGAGACGACGCGCTCGGGATAGCTCGATGTCCACTCGAGCACCTGCATGCCGCCCATCGAGCCGCCGACGACGCAAAGGATCTCCGGAATGCCCAGCGCATCGAGCAGCATCGCCTGCGCGCGCACCATGTCGTCGACGGTGACGAGCGGGAAATCGAGACCGAAGGGCTCGCCCGTGGCGGGATTGATTTCGGCCGGTCCCGTCGAGCCCATGCAGCCGCCGATGACGTTCGGACAGATGACGAAGAAGCGGTTGGTGTCGATGGCCTTGCCGGGACCGATCAGCACGTCCCACCAGCCGGGCTTGCCCGTCAGCGGATGGCGGCTGGCGGCGAACTGGTCGCCTGACAGCGCGTGGCAGACGAGGATGACGTTCGACTTCTGCGCGTTCAGCGTGCCGTAGGTCATGTAGGCTACGGTAAACGGCTCCAGCGTGCGGCCGGAATCGAGGCGCAGCGGCTGGGCAAACGTCATCGCCTGGCCGGGATCGATGCCGGGCTCGGTGATCGGACGCAAAAAGCGGGGATTCGCCGTTTCTGCCAATGCTCCCTCCGACGGGCGTTCAGAGAACGCCGGGCGGGCTTGCTAAAACCCGGCGCCCCCCATGTCAAATTGCCCGTCAAATCGTCCTTCTATTTTGACTCCACGGCAACGACCCGATACGCCGTTTTCCGGAAGCCAGCCGGATAGACCGCTCATGATCCCGACGCCCAAACCCGGCGTCCTTGATATTGCCGCCTATGTGGGCGGACGCGCGCCCGCGGGCGGCGAGGACGACTCCCACAAGCTGTCGTCGAACGAGTCTGCGCTCGGCCCCAGCCCCGAAGCGATTGCGGCCTTCGAGCGCACACGCTCCTCGCTTCATCTTTATCCCGACGGCGGCGCGACGCTCCTGCGCGAGGCTCTCGGCGACGTCCACGGCCTCAATCCCGATCGGATCGTTTGCGGCAACGGTTCAGGCGAGATTCTGACGCTCCTGGCCGATGCTTATTTGCGTCCGGGCGACGAGGTGCTGTTCAGCGCGCACGCCTTCCTTCTCTATCGCATCGCGACACTCGCCAACAGCGCCGTGCCGGTCGTCGTCCCCGAGAAGAATTTGCGCGTCGATGTCGGCGCGATGTTGAAGGCCGTCGGTCCGCGCACGCGCATCGTCTATCTCGCAAATCCCAACAATCCGACGGGCAGCTACCTTACAAGCGAAGAGGTGCGCCGTTTTCATGCAGGACTGCCGCCTTCGACGTTATTCGTGATCGACGCGGCATATGCGGAGTTTGTCCGGCGCAACGATTACGATGCGGGCATCGAGATGGTGTCGCAATTCGACAACGTCGTGATGACGCGGACGTTTGCGAAAGCTTACGGCCTTGCCGGCCTGCGCGTGGGTTGGGCGTTTTGCCCCGCGCACGTTGTCGACGTGCTCGATCGCATCCGCGGGCCGTTCAACGTGTCGTTGCCGGCGCAAGCGGCCGCCGTTGCGGCATTGCGCGACAAACGGCACGTCGAAGTCGTCGTCGACCATAACGAGAAGTGGAAAGCCTGGCTTACCGAGCACATCCGTAAGACGGGACTGCGTGTCGATGACAGCGTCGCCAATTTCATCCTCATTCATTTTCCAGAGACGGGGCCGCATGATGCGAAAGCGGCCGATACGTTCCTCCATTCACGAGGAATCGCGCTCCGAGCACTCGGCAACTACAATCTGCCGCATTGTCTCAGGATGACGATCGGGAGCGAAGACGCCAACCGCCGCGTGGTGCAGGCGCTGCAGGACTTCATGGCAGGGCATCGATGACGATCGATTCCAGGCCTGTCTTCAGCAAGGTGGCTCTGATCGGCATCGGTCTGATCGGTTCGTCCATGGCGCACGCGATCAAGCGCGGCGGGCTGGCGGCGCATGTGGCGGGCTACGCGAACGATCCCGGAACGCTCGAGAAAGCGCGCGCTATCGGATTTGCGGACTCCCTCCACGACACGCTTCAGCTGGCCGTGCGCGACGCCGATCTCGTCGTGCTGGCGACGCCGGTCGGTGCTTTCGGGGCGCTCGCGAAAGAGATGGCACCAGACTTGAAGCGCGGTGCGATCCTGAGCGATGTGGGTTCGGTGAAGACGGCGGTCGTGCGCGACGTCGGCCCCTTCGTGCCCGATCATGTGCATCTGATCCCCGCACATCCCATCGCCGGCACGGAGCAATCCGGTCCCGAAGCGGGCTTCGCGGAACTGTTCGACGGCCGCTGGTGCATTCTGACGCCGCCGCCGGGCGTCGACGCGCATGCGCTCGACACCCTCAAGACGTTCTGGCAGCGCATGGGCAGCCAGGTCGAGATCATGGACCCCAAGCACCACGATCTCGTGCTCGCCATCACCAGCCACGTGCCGCATCTGATCGCCTACAACATCGTCGGCACCGCGGCCGATCTCGAGACCGTCACCGAAAGCGAAGTGATCAAATATTCGGCCGGCGGCTTCCGCGACTTCACGCGCATCGCGGCGTCCGATCCCACCATGTGGCGCGACGTCTTCCTGAACAATCGCGAAGCCGTGCTCGAGATGCTGACGCGCTTCAACGAGGATTTGAATCTCTTGCAACGCGCCATCCGCTGGGGCGACGGCGACATGCTGTTCAACCTCTTCACGCGCACCCGCGCCATCCGCCGCTCGATCATCGACGCGGGCCAGGACAGCGCCGAACCCAATTTCGGCCGCGCCAAGAAGAAGCCCTGATCGGACTAATAAAGGGCGTGCAGGAAGCCGACCGGTTCGAAACCCACATTTTCGCCGGCGGCTTTTCCCGGGCCCACGAACAGAAGCCCGTCCTTGAACACGACGGTCAATGGCAAGGTGCCATTCTTGTCCGCGGGTTCGCGACGGGCGAGATCGGCCAGGACGGTCAGCACGGCGCGGTGCGCGCGGGGATGTTCGCTCACGCTTGCGGCTTCTTTCTCCAGCGCGTCGCAATCGGCGAGCGAAAACGAGAGCGAACCCGCGAAACGGTGGGCGTCGTCGAGCGTGAGCGCGCCCGAACTCGTCGCCTCGCATTTGCCCCAGAAGACGGCCGCTTCGTCGACCCTGAAACCGCCGCCGCCCGCGCGCCAGCCGTCGAGCGCCTGGCGCCAGTCGGCCTGGCCTGCGAGCACTTTCGCGAAAGGACCGGCGGGCGCGAGGCGTCCCTCGATGCGCGCGCGCGACAGGCCATCGGGAAATCCCGCCGCCGCATCGCCCGCGAAACGGACCGCCTGCAGGTCGGCCACGAGATCGAGCGCGTCGAAGGCAGGATCGCGGCGGATGTGGAACTGCGCGCGGCCTGCCGCGAATTTGTCGGCCGAGAGCGAGATGATGTCGAGATCGAAGCGCGCGAGCTTGCCGTCGTCGATGATGGCGCTGGCGCGAAGCGCACCGGGCGTGAAGCGGAAATTGCGCGCCTTGCCGTCTTCGTCGGTCCACGAGATTTCCTGCGGCCCCGCCGCTTCCATCACGACCTTGTCGGAGTCGTAAGTCAGGCGGTGCGAGGCGAAAGCGTTCGCGTGCCAGACGATCGGGCCCCTGGTGCTGTCGACGGTGATCGTGAAGTCGCTGAACACCGCGTCGAGCCGGAACGGAAAGCCCGCGATGCGCTTCGAGGCGAACTGCATGTGAACGCCGGATGCGATCTCGCGGCCGTTTTCGGCATCGAGACGCTGCGACAGCGCGTCGGCGGCATGCCACCAATAGATCATCACCGCCGCAGCCAACGCCACGAACAGGGAAAACGGGCCGTAGAGAAAGAAGCGGTGCGAGAAGGACATAAGTTCGTTTACCACTTTCAACGGTCGTGGCCCGCGAATGAAGGCCGCCCAGATGACGTTTTCGAGGACTGAACAGAATTCGTCGCCGATTCCTAGCCCAACATTCGCGGGCGTGCACATTTCATCTGGGTGGCCCGGGTGTGCCTACCCGCAGCGCGAAAAGCCGCAGGAGAGGCAGGTATCGCAGCCTTCGAGCGGGACGAGGCTGGGGCTCGAGCAGCGGGGGCAGGTGCGGCCGACGGCCGTCTGGCCCGCGACGGCGCGGAGCTTTTCAGGCAGCGGCAGCGTCTCGCGCGGACTCATGAAGGCGATGGCGATCAGATGCCGCTCGATCACGTCGCCGATGGCGGCCAGGAGCGAGGGCACGTAATGGCCCGCCATCCATTGCCCGCCGCGCGGATCGAACACGGCCTTGAGCTCGTCGACCACGAACGAGACATCGCCGCCGCGGCGGAACACGGCCGAGATCATGCGCGTCAGCGCCAGCGTCCAGGCATAGGCTTCCATGTTCTTCGAGTTGATGAAGATCTCGAAGGGGCGCCTGCGTCCGTCTTTCTCGATGTCGTTGATGGTGATGTAGAAGGCGTGGTCGGAATCCGGCCATTTCACTTTGTAAGTGTGGCCCAGAAGCGATTCCGGACGGTCGAGCGGCTGGGTCATATAAACGACGCCGCCATCGCGCGCGAAAGGCAGCACCGGCTCTTCGCTGTCGGCTTCCGGTTTCACGACCGGATCGGCGATCGCTTCGAGCACCGAACCCGTCACCGCATTGGGACGATACGTCGTGCAGCCCTTGCAGCCGGCTTCGTAGGCCTGGCGATAGACGCCTTCGAAATCGGCGAAGGAAATATCCGCCGGCACGTTGATCGTCTTCGAGATCGAGCTGTCGATATGGCGCTGGCAGGCCGCCTGCACCGCGATATGGTCGTGCGGCGACAGCGTCTGTGCATTGACGAAATAGTCGGGCAGCTCCGCTTCCTCGCCGAAAATCTCGCGGAACTTGCGGTAGGCGTAGTCCGTGACGAGCTGTTCCTCCCGTGAACCGTCGGCCTTGAGCACCTTGCGCCCATACGAATAGGCGAAGACAGGCTCGACGCCGCTCGACACATTGTCCGCGAACAGCGAGATGGTGCCGGTCGGCGCAATGGAGGTGACGAGCGCGTTACGGATGCCGTGTGCGGCGATTTTTTCGCGCAATGCTTCCGGCAATTTCGCGATGTTGGGCCGCGCCAGAAACGCGTCGCAATCGAAGAGCGGGAAGGCGCCTTTTTCCTCTGCGAGATCGGCCGAAGCTTCGTAGGCTGCTTCCGAAACGATGCCGAGCCAGCGGTCGATCAGCTCCAGGCTTTCCTGCGATCCGTAGCGCGCGCGGCAGAAAATGAGCGCGTCGGCCAGGCCCGTCACGCCGAGCCCGATACGCCGCTTGGCGAAGGCTTCGGCGCGCTGGTCGGACAGCGGAAAGCGCGAGATGTCGATCACGTTGTCGAGGAAGCGCACGGCCACGCGCACCAGCCGCGCCAGCTCCGTCTCGTCGAAATGCCAGTCGTCCGTAAACGGAGCGTCCACAAGCTTGGCGAGATTGATGGAGCCGAGCAAACAGGCACCGTAGGGAGGCAACGGTTGCTCGCCGCACGGATTGGTCGCGCGGATGGTCTCCGCGTAGGCGAGGTTGTTCTCCTCGTTGATGCGATCGATGAAGATGATGCCGGGTTCGGCGTAGTCGTAGGTCGCGCGCATGATGCGATCCCACAATTCGCGCGCCTGCACCGTCTTGAAGATGCGGCCCTCGAATTTCAGATCCCACGGCGCGTCGTTGCGCACGGCAGTCATGAACGCGTCGGTCGCGAGCACGGAAAGATTGAACATGGCGAGGCGCCCGGGCGTGCGCTTGGCGTCCACGAACTCCTCGATGTCGGGATGATCGCAGGCGAGCGTCGCCATCATCGCGCCGCGCCGCGAACCCGCGGACATGATGGTGCGACACATCGCGTCCCACACGTCCATGAAGGAGACGGGCCCGGAGGCGTCCGCGCCCACGCCTTTGACCGGCGCGCCTTTGGGCCTGAGCGTCGAGAAGTCGTAACCGATGCCGCCGCCCTGCTGCATGGTGAGCGCGGCTTCGCGTAAGTGGGCGAAGATGCCGCCCATGTCGTCCGGGATGGTGCCCATGACGAAGCAGTTGAAGAGGGTGACGCTGCGGTCCGTGCCGGCGCCGGCCAGGATGCGGCCCGCCGGGAGGAAGCGGTAGCCGGCGAGGGCTTCCGCGAACGCCAGCGCCCATTCGCGGCGCTTCTCGGGGGCTTCGGCTTCGGCCGCCGCCAGCGCCACACGCGCCCAGCTGTCGGCCACGTCGCGGTCCACGGGCGTGCCGTCGGCCGACTTCAGCCGGTATTTCATGTCCCATATCTGACGGGCGATGTCGCTCATGGACGGCCGAATGTTCTCTCTACGTTCTTATAACACAAGATCGGTGAAGGGCAGCTTCACATAAGCCGAAAATGACGGCCGGCAAGCATCAATTTCCAGGGATTCCCGGCTGTCACGGCCCCGTCGCCGGGAACTGCTTAACTCCCGGCAAGTTGCAGGACGGTGCCTTTTCGCTTGTCTTTGACGGCGGCCGGGCACTTGCGCAATTCTGCAACCGACAGCGGGAATTCAGGGGATGAACATGGCCGGATCTCACGAAGATGAAGCGGTAAAAGTCGAACGCGATCAATCGCCCACCTGGATGATCCGGCTGGGCATGGCCCTGATCGGCATCGCACTCATCATCGGCGCGGCCATCGCCTCGCAGATGCACCTGATGGTGACGGGCATCTACGGGCAGCTTCTGCCCTGGGTGATCATGCTGGGCGTGCTGCTGGGCGCGGGCGCCGTCATCGAGTCGATCAAGACGAGCGTCTGGATCACGCTGATCGCGGGCATTTCGGTCGTCGCCGGCGCCTATTTCGTCACCGGCCGCTATGTGGTCAATCTCGACGCCTCCGCGCATGCCGTCTTCGTGGTCGACAGGTTCAGCGGCGAAACGCATTATTGCGACCAGGATTCCTGCAAGACCCTCTCCGAAGGCGTGACGCTCAAGAAGGTCGTGAAGCGCATTGAAGCCGTTCATCACTGAGATCACGGGAGGCCGCGATTAGCGCGCGGCCTTCTTCCCTGCGCGTGCGCCCGATCGAAGCGCGCGACCGCGCCGGCTGGGAGCCTTTGTGGAAAGGCTATCAGGTCTTCTACAAGGCGGACATTCCCGCCGCCGTCACCGACAAGACCTTCGCGCGCTTCCTCGATCCGGCGGAGCCCGTGCACGCGTTCGTCGCCGAAAACGGCGGCCGGATCATTGGCATCGTGCATTACATCTTCCACCGTTCCACCTGGACGGACGGGCCTTACTGCTATCTGCAGGATCTCTTCACCGTCGAAGAGGCGCGGGGATTAGGCGTCGGGCGCGCGCTGATCGAAGCCGTCTATGCGAAGGCCCGCGAAGAAGGCGCCACCCGCGTCTACTGGCTGACGCACGAAACGAACACGGTGGCGATGCAACTCTACGACAAGATCGCGGACAAGTCGGGCTTCGTGCAGTATCGGAAGATCCTGTAAGCGCGGGTGACAGCTACGCATTGGGCGATGGGACCGGGTTCATTTCGCCGAGAAGTGTCGGAATGAGTTCCGATACGGTCGGGTGAATGGGCATCGCGCGGCGCAGCGCCGTGTATGGCATCCGGGCGTTCATCGCATCGAGGATTCCGTGGATCGCCTCGTCACCGCCGGGTCCGAGAATGGCGGCGCCCAGGATCTGGCGCGTCTCGGCATCGGCAATCGCCATCATGAATCCCTGCGTCTCGCCTTTTTCGATCGCGCGGCCGACGCGGGTCATGGGACGGCGACCGACAAGGAGCGGACGTTTGGTGGCGCGCGCCTGCGCCTCGGTCAGGCCGACCCGGCCGAGCGGCGGATCGATGTAGAGTGCATAGCCCAGGATGCGATCGCTGACGCGCCGCTGTTCGCCGTCCAGGAGGTTCGCAGCGACAATCTCGAAGTCGTTGTAAGCCGTGTGGGTGAAAGCGCCGCGACCGTTGCAGTCGCCGAGCGCCCAGATGCCGGGCGTGCTGGTGCGCAGTCCGTCATCGACGACGATGTAGCCGTGCGCATCGGTCTTCACGCCGGCCTTGTCGAGTCCCAGATCGTCGGTGTTCGGCCGCCGCCCGACCGCGAGCAGCACATGGGAGCCCACGACCACCGGCGGACCGGACGTGCACGCGAGCCCGACTTCGATTTCGACGCCGCGCGGCTCGAATCGGATGCATTTCGCATTGAGGCGCACGACGACACCCTCGGCTTCGAGAATGTCTTTGACCGCAGCCGATACGTCCTCGTCCTCGCGCGCAATCAGCCGCGGCGCCATCTCCACAACGGTCACCTGAGCGCCGAAGCGGCGATACATCTGCGCGAACTCGAGGCCGACATAGCTGCCGCCGATCACGACCAGATGCCGGGGCAGCACGTCCAGCTCGAGAATCGAACTGTTGGTCAGCGTGGCAACGCGATCGATGCCGGGCATGTCGGGAACGCGCGCGCGGCCGCCCACATTGATGAAGATCTGCTTCGCGGTGAGCCGGTCGGCGCCCACTTCCAGCTCGGTCGGTGAAAGAAAGCGCGCGTGACCGCGGTAGACCGTGCAACGCTCCATGCCCTCGAGCCAGGACTCGACGCCTTTCCGGTCTCGCGTCGAGATCGCGTCCTTGCGTGCCTTCACCGCCTTCATGTCGACCGTGACCTCGCCGCCGGTGCTGAAGCCATAGTCCTTGGCGCGGCGCGCCAGCTGTGCCGCATAGGCGCTGGCAATGAGCGTCTTGGTGGGAACGCAACCGGTGTTGACGCAGGTGCCGCCGAAGAGCTTGCGCTCGACAAAGCCGACCGACATGCCGGCCGCGGTGAGTCGCCCGGCCAAGGGTGGTCCTGCCTGGCCGGCGCCGATGATGAGAGCGTCATAGGTGTTTGTCATGCGAGAACTCCGTGGGGCCTGCGCGGGGCAGCGACGGACACCGCAGACATCTGATCTTGTCGGAGATCGATATCAACATCGCCCTGACGCTTTGAGCGAAGGAATTCGCCGCTGGTACTGGTGTTTTCGACCGCGAACGTCGCAATGCGGTTCACAGCGTTTACCGAGCGGCAGCCGCGCTCTTGCGTCAAGTCCGCACAGGACGTGTTTTGAGGAGGAATGCTAACCTGAAGATGAGCGCTGCCGTTCCTGCCTGATCCTTTCTGCGCGGACACTGCCGAGGTGTCATCATGATTGAATCTCCCGATTTTCGGAGTGCGCGATTGCCGCTCAGCCACGGAGCGGGCCATATGCCCGCACTCGGGTTCGGCACCCTCATTCCCGACGCCGCCGCGACGATCCGTGCGACCGGAGACGCGCTGAAAGCCGGATTCCGGCATTTCGATTGTGCGGAGCGATACCGGAACGAGCGGGAGGTGGGCCAAGCGCTGCAGGCGGGACTTGCCGCAGGGGGAATTGCGCGCGAAGACATCTTCGTTACGACGAAGTTGTGGAATACGAACCACCGGCCCGAACGCGTCGAACCGGCGTTCGAGGCGAGTTTGGACAGATTAGGGCTCGACTATCTGGATCTCTATCTCATTCACACGCCATTCGCGTTTCAACCGGGAGACGACCAGGACCCGCGGGATCAGAACGGCACTGTTCTCTACGACCGCGGCGTGACGTTGCTCGATACGTGGAAAGCGATGGAGAGTCTCGTGGACCACGGCAGATGCCGGGCCATCGGGCTGTCCGACATCGGCTTGGATGGACTGTCGCCCATCTGCGAAGCTGCGCGCATCAAGCCGGCGGTCGTCCAGGTCGAGGCACATCCGTATCTGCCGGAAACGGAGGTTCTGGCGTTCTGCCAGGCGAACGGCGTCGTGTTCCTGGCCTTTGCGCCTTTGGGTCACGGAATAAGGCCGGGGCCGCTCGAAGATCCGGTCATTCTGGGCATTGCCGAACGCGTTGGAAAGACGCCGGCGCAGGTGCTGCTGGCCTGGGCGGTGCAGCGCGGCACGGCTTTGCTCACCACGCCAAGGACGGCGGCGCGCGCGCGGGAGAATTTCGACGTCTCCGCCCTTCCGGATGACGCGTTCGACGCAATCAATCGCATTCAGACCAGACGGAGGCTCAATGACGTGGTGAAGACCGGCAGCCCGGGTTTCATTCCGCAAGGACGATGATCACGTGTTCAACGCGCGCAGGATCAGCGCATCAAGACTGTAGGGTCCGGCGCCGGCCGAGACGACGATGATCAACATGAAAGCGTAGAGCGTCTCCGGCAAATAGAGCCAATCGTCGATGCGATCCGCTTCATCGATCGGCTTGTAGAGCCTGATGCGCGCCCGCCCGGACGTGGCAATGGCAACAAGGATGATGAAAAGCAGGCCAAGTGCTGCGAGCGGCGCCAGGAGTCCGACGAGGACCGCACCGCCGGCGGCGAACTCGACCGACGGTACGAACCATTGATTGAAGCCCAGTATGTGAACGCCGAGGCCCTTGAGCTCATCGACAAATAGACGGTGGCGCTCTGCGTTGAACAGCTTGTGATAGCCCGACAGCATGAAGAATGCCCCGATCGCGATCCGGTTCAGGGTCATCGCGAGGTCGGTCCATCCGACACCAGTGAACAGCAAATGCCTCATGGCCCGATGCCGCACAATACATCGATCGAATATTTTCCGGCACCGGTGACGCACAGCAGCAAGAAGCCTCCCATGATGCTGAGATTTTTGTAAAAGGCTTCCAGGCTGTCGAGCCGGCCCGCGCCTTTCACCGTCCAATAGCGATGCTCAACGAGCGAAGTTCCCAGCGTATAGAAAACCAGAAGCGCGGCCGAAGGACGCGTGAACGCACCAATAGCGATCGCGAACGCAACCGGGAGCTCCATGAAGATCGCCACGGCGGCGGCCAGCATCGGCATCGGGAGGCCGTCCTGCACCATCTGGCTTACCGTGCCGGAATAGTCTCTCAGCTTTCTCCAGCCGAAGATCAGAAACAGTGCCGCGAGAAAAAGACGCGCCGCGAGAATGACCGCATCGTTGACATCGTTCATCATAACGCTACCGCCGATCTTGTCGTTGCGAGCGTCAGCCGGCGGATGATTTAAATCGGCGGCCGGCGCATGATACGACCGCCATCAGCGGCGACGATTGTCAAGGAGATCGACATGGCGGACGACGGTATCAGAACGGCTCTGGATCGCCACTGGGCAGCCTCCGACGCCAACGACTTCGAGACCGAGCACCAGATTTACCGCGACGACGCGGTGCTCGAATATCCGCAATCGGGCGAGCGCATTCGCGGGCGGCGGAATATTCAATCGTCGCGCGCCGCGCAGCCGAACCGGAAACGTTTCACCGTGCAGCGGATCATCGGCGCGGGTGATCTCTGGGTCAGTGAATTTATCCTGACCTATGACGGGCGGCCGTCTTACACCGTGAGCATCATGGAGTTCTGCGATGGGAAGGTGGCCCGCGAGACCCAGTATTTCGGCGATCCGTTCGAGCCGGGACCTTCCCGCGCGCAATGGGTCGAGCGGATGACGTGACATGCGGTTTAGGCCAGACGCGGAAAGAAAGCGTGAAGTGGTTGCGGGCGCGATTCCGCTCTACGGCAACGGAGCTGCGAGATATACTAAAGCGACCAGCGATCGCCCAACTGCACGAGATTTCAGCTCGGGAGGAGAGCAATCTCAAAGCGCTGGTCGTACCTGCATTGGCGGCCTAGCTGTCGCAGCATAAAATTTTCCCGCACCCTCCATCCGAGATGCTTTCCGGCGCGAACTCGCTTTAAATGGCCGCTCCATCCGATTCGGTCGCTTTTCGCATGTCTTCTGCCGCCCAAGTCCTGCCTTCGAAGCTCGACATCCTGCGCGATGTGTTCGGCTTCGGCGCGTTCCGCCCGGGGCAGGAGCAGGCGATGGATGCGGTGCTGGCGGGACGCAATGTCCTCTCGGTCATGCCGACGGGTTCGGGCAAATCGCTCTGCTTCCAGGTGCCGGCGCTGATGCTGGGCGGTCTGACGATCGTCGTCTCGCCGCTGGTCGCGCTCATGCAGGATCAGGTGGCCGCACTGAAACTGGCAGGTGTTGCCGCCGACACCATCAATTCTTCGCGCGACCGTGACGACAACGTGGCCGCCTGGCGGCGCGCCGCAAGCGGCCAGACACGGCTTCTCTATCTTTCGCCCGAACGGCTGATGACGGCGCCCATGCTGGCGGCGTTGGCCAAACTGCCGGTGCGGCTGATCGCGGTCGACGAAGCCCATTGCATCTCGCAATGGGGACCGGCATTCCGGCCCGACTACGAAGCTTTGTCGCGTCTGCGCGAAGCCTTCCCGCGCGTGCCCATCATGGCGCTGACGGCCACGGCCGACGAAAGCACGCGCGCCGACATCGCCGCGCAATTGTTTGCGGGCCGGGTCGAGCCGATCGTGCTGGGTTTCGACCGCCCCAACATCAAGCTCACCGTCGCGCCGAAGCAGGGCTGGAAGCAGCAGCTTCTGTCGTTCGTGAAAGCGCGGCCGGGCAAGAGCGGTATCGTCTATTGCCTGTCGCGCAAGCGCACGGAGGAAGCCGCAAGCCTGCTCGCCGATGAAGGCATCAAGGCGCTCGCCTATCACGCCGGCATGACGAAAGAGATACGCGAGGCGAACCAGAACGCCTTCATGACCGAGCCCTATATGGTGATGGTCGCAACCATCGCCTTCGGCATGGGCATCGACAAAGGCGATGTGCGCTTCGTGTTTCATGCCGATCTGCCGGCGAGCGTCGAGAGCTATTATCAGGAGATCGGTCGTGCGGGCCGCGACGGCGAGCCCGCGGAAGCGCATATGCTCTACGGCCTTGAAGACATCCGCGTGCGCCGGCAATTCATCGACCGGGAAGATTCGAACGACGAGCGCAAGCGGCGCGAACATCAGAGGCTTGGCGCGCTCGTCAACTATTGCGAGGCCGCCACGTGCCGGCGCCGCATCCTGCTCGGCTATTTCGGCGAGAGCGCGGAACCCTGCGGCCATTGCGATCTGTGCCTGAACCCGCCCGACCTTTCCGACGGCACCGAGCATGCGCGCCGCGTCCTCGATGTCGTGCAGCGGACGGGCGAGCGCTATGGCGCCGGCCACATCGTCGACGTGCTGTGCGGCGTGGAAACGGAAAAGACAACCACGACGGGCCATAGCCGCCTGCGCATCTTCGGCTCAGGCGTCGTACTCAAGAAGACGGAATGGCGCTCGCTGATCCGCCAGCTCGTGGCGGGCGGATTCCTTCATCACGACGTCGCGGGCTTCGGGGGCTTGAGCCTGTCGGACCAAGGCCGTGCGCTGCTGCGGGGGCAGGGCCAGTTCCAGTATCGCGCCGAACGGCCGCGCGAAACGCGCCGCGAGCGTGCTGCGGCCTCATCCGCGCCGCTCAGCGATGCGCAGGGCGCCCTGCTGGCGACGCTCAAGAAGCTCCGCCTCGGCCTCGCGGCCGAACGGCATCTGCCGGCCTATCTCATCTTCTCCGACAAGACGCTGGCCGAAATGGCCCGCGCGGCGCCGCGAAATTTAAGCGAATTCGCGATGATCAGCGGCGTCGGCTCTTCGAAGCTGCGCGATTTCGGGCAGATCTTCATCGACGCCATTGCCAGGCACCACGACCAAGATTCTTAGCGCAGTGGACCCAGTGGTTGCGCAATGGACGCGGCAGCACCATGCCCATGCCGCCGGTAAGGGCACGAACCGCCACGTCCACTGCGCAACCATCGCGGCCTCTGCGCTGAAATTCCCGCGCGCGATTTCGGGCAATTTTTTCTCGACGCGATCGCCGGCCACAAAGTGCAGCGGATGAGACAGTCCGCTTCGGGCAATGTCGCCGATGTGCCTAAGTTCGCATGTTTGCACGCGAACACGCGCGACCGTTTTACCGCGCAATAACTACGCCCCGCGGACACGCGGACATTTCTAACGCCGCGCCGCGCGTATTATCCGGTTGTAAACTGCGAACCGTCATCTTCCCCGCACTTCGCCATTTGGGGCGGTCAATTCTTGGGGAGACCAGTACGGTGAGAACCATCATCACATCTGCAGTAGCGGTGCTTGTCCTCGGTACGGCGTCCGCGCAGGCGCACAGCATCATGGAAAAGGAAGTCGTCGTCTATTACGACGATCTCAACGTCGCGACGCCGGACGGCGCGCAGGCCCTGTACGCGCGCGTGCAGATCGCTGCGGCGGAAGTCTGCGGCTATCAGCCGGTGAACAGCAACATCTCCGCCATGCAGGCGTTCAAGGCGTGCAGCGAGGCCGCTGAGGCGCGCGCCTTCAAGACGCTGCCGTTCGATCTCTCGGGGCGCATGAACGGCAAGACCGAAACCGTCGCGTCGCGCTAAATCTCGCGCCAATACAATCGCCACGGAGATGCCCCCGCGTCTCCGTGGCGATGTCTTTTGTTAAAAGTGCCTTCGTCTGCGATCGTCAACCTCGGTCGCCACCGCCGATACCTTCCAGGATGGCGAGAAGATTTTCGGGAAAGATCGTTTCCGACGACGCCGACAGCGCTTCGCGCGTCCACCATCGATGGTCGGTCATGATTTCAATCTCGTCAGGCGTCCAGCCTTCACGCGACAATGCCTTGTCCAGCACGCGGACGAGGAAGAACCGTTCGTCGGCTTCCACGTGTTCGCCATCCGCCAACTGGAGGACGAACGTGCGACGTGCGATCTCGTGGCCGACGGTATCGACGCGGATGCCGGTCTCTTCGTGAAGCTCGCGCATGGCCGCCTGCTCGAACGTTTCTCCGTCTTCGACCGCGCCTCCGGGTGTCGCCCAATGATTCAGGCCTGCGAGCGCGCCGGTTTTATGGACGAAACGGAACAGCAGGACGCGCCCGTCTCGATCGAGGACGATGAGGCGCGCGGACGGTCTTCGGCGCATGGACGAGTCTTCGAGGCTCCGGACGGGCTTTTAATGCATCTTGTAGCGGATCGGGACGCTCTTCGGGCCGGAGACGAAGTTCGCTTCGGAAAGCCTGGGCCGCCCGTCGAGCTCCACGCTTTCGAGCCTCGGCAGCAGTTCCTCCCAGAACAGACGCATCTCGAGCCGCGCCAGATGCTGGCCGAGGCACACATGCGCGCCGTAGCCGAAGGCGAGCTGCTTGTTGGGCGAACGCTCGACGTCGAAGCGGAAGGGATCGGCGAACACGTCCTCGTCGCGGTTGCCCGACGGATAGGAGAGAAACAGCCAGTCGTTCTTGGCGATCTTCTTGCCGTGCAGCTCGGTGTCCGCCATCGCCGTGCGCATGAAATGCTTCACGGGCGTGGCCCAGCGGATGGATTCCTCGACCAGCCCCGGAATGAGCGCCGGATTTTCCTTCACCTTGCGGAACTGGTCCGGATTCTCCGCCATCGCCCAGAGCGCGTGCGCGGTCGTCGACGACGTCGTGTCGTGTCCCGCCGTCGCCACGATGATGTAATAGCTCATGGCCTCGAACACGCCCAGCGGCTCGCCGTTGATCTTGCCGTTGGCGATGACGGTCGCCACGTCGTCCTTCGGCTCCTTGCGGCGGTTCTCCGTGATGGTGTTGAAATAGGTGACGAAGTCGGCGATGACGGATTGCAGCGTCGCCAGCGCCGTCTCCGGATCCTGCAACTCGCCGCTCTTGCGGTTGAGATCGGGATCGTTGCTGCCGAAGAGCTCCTGCGTCAGCTTCAGCATGCGCGGTTCGTCGACTTCGGGCACGCCCAGGACTTCCATGATCACGTGCAACGGATAAAGGAAAGCCACGTCGCGCGCGAAATCGCACTTGCCGCCCAGGCGCGCCATGCGGTCGACCGCGGCCTTGGCGATCTCGCGCGTGCGGGCCTCGAGCTTCTTCAGGTTCTGCGCCAGGAAATAGGGCTGCGTCAGCCGGCGATAGCCGCCGTGCTCGGGATTGTCCATCTGCACGAGCGATTTCACGAGATGGGGCGAGCCGCCCATGACCTTGCGCACTTTCGCGTCGACATCGATGGAGACGAGCGTCGTCGCGCGCGCTCCGTTGTGAAAGAGCTCGTTCTGCCGTTCCACTTCCAGGATGTCGGCGTAT
>DATJRP010000025.1:0-40229 GCA_035504555.1 Rhizomicrobium sp.
TGCGCGCGCTGCATCGAAGGTCTTGCGGCAAACCGATCGCGCGACGAAGGACAAGGCTCTTCTTGCTGCGGCGAAAGCGATACGCGGGAGTGCCAGCAATATTCTCAATGCGAACGCAGAAGACCTGAAAGCCGCGCACGATCTTACGCCGGCTCTGCGTGACCGCCTCCTGCTCGATGCAGATCGCATCGAAGGTATGGCGAAAGGTCTTGAAGCCATCGCCGCCCTGCCCGATCCCGTGGGTCGCGAACTTGCGCGCTGGCAGCGACCGAATGGTCTCGACATCACGCGCGTCTCGACGCCCATCGGCGTCATCGGAATCATCTACGAGAGCCGCCCCAACGTGACGGCGGATGCGGGCGCGTTGTGCCTCAAGTCCGGCAACACCGTCATCCTGCGCGGCGGATCGGAGTCGTTGCGTTCGTCGATGGCGATCCACGCGGCACTGGAAGAGGGCTTGGAGGACGCCGGACTGCCCAAAGCCGCCATCCAGCTGATTCGCACGCCGGATCGCGCGGTCGCAGGAGAGATGCTCAAGGGTCTCGACGGCGCCATCGATCTCATCATTCCGCGCGGCGGCAAAAGCCTTGTCGCGCGTGTGCAGGAAGAGGCGCGCGTGCCCGTGCTGGCGCACCTCGAAGGCATCTGCCACGTCTACATTCACGCCAAGGCCGATCTCGCCAAGGCGCGCGCCATCGCCGTCAACGCCAAGATGCGGCGCACGGGCGTCTGCGGCGCGGCGGAGACGATCCTCATCGACCGCGCGATCCTGAAGAGCCACGGCGTGCCGATTCTCGACGACCTCGCCAAAGCCGGCTGTGAAATCCGCGGCGATGACGCTGTGCGCGCTATCTTTCCATCCGCGCGCGCTGCGACGGAGGAAGACTGGCGCACGGAATATCTCGACGCCATCGTGTCGGTGCGCGCGGTCGACGGCGTGGACGACGCCATCCGCCACATCGAGACTTACGGCTCGCAGCATACCGACGCCATCGTGACGGAAGACGCACAAGCGGCGGAGCACTTCCTGGCCACGCTCGATTCCGCGATCGTGCTGTGGAACGCCTCCACGCAGTTCGCCGATGGCGGCGAATTCGGCATGGGCGCCGAAATCGGCATCGGGACAGGCAAGTTGCACGCGCGCGGGCCGGTGGGTGTCGAACAGTTGACGACGTTCCGCTATGTCGTGCGCGGCATGGGACAGATCCGGCCATGACGCGCGAACCGAGCCACTGGCTGAAACCGCCGGGGCCCGTGGCGCCGGGCCTTTCCATCGGCCTGCTCGGCGGTTCGTTCAATCCGCCGCATGAAGGCCATCTCCACATCAGCGACATGGCGCTGAAGCGGCTGGGCCTCGATTACGTCTGGTGGCTGGTCGCGCCGCAGAACCCGCTCAAATCGGCGCGCGCAGCGCCGCTGGACAAACGCATCGCGCTCGCGACCAAGCTCGTGGACGAGCGCCGTGTGATCGTGACGGATGTCGAGCGCACGCTCGGCACCTACTACACCGTCGACACGCTCGAGGCCCTCGTACGCCGCTTTCCGCAAGTCCGCTTCGTCTGGCTGATGGGCAGCGACAATCTCGCGAGCTTCCATCTCTGGAAGGATTGGCCGCGCATCGTGGAACTCATGCCGGTTGCCGTTATCATGCGTCCCGGTTCGATGCTGGCGCCCCTGCAGGCGAAAGCCATGCAGCGTTTCTGGGATGTACGCCGCAAGCATATGCGCGGCTTTGTCGGGGTTTCGCCGCCGGCTTTCGTGGTCGTGGGCGGCCGCCGCAATGCACTGAGCTCGACGGCCTTGCGCGAGGGCGCCTTGGTCGGGACACGCGCGTTGTGATAGCATGACATGTCACGCAAAGGACGAGGCGGCCATTCCGGTTCAGATGACGGTGTTCCCCGCGCGTCCGCAAAGGAGGATCCTGACCTGACCCGCAAGACTGCCAAGAAGGGCGCATCGAAGCATGCCGCGCCCCAGGAGTTGACGCTCCTCTCCCGCATCCTTTCTTCCCTCGACGACGACAAGGCGGAAAACATCGTGACGATCGACCTCGACGGCCGGTCGGCGCTCGCCGACGCCATCGTCATTGCGAGCGGCCGTTCGGGCCGTCATGTGGCCTCGATCGCGGAGCATCTGGCGCGGCGGCTGAAGGATGCGGGCTATGGCACGCGGCCCATGTCGGGCGCTGCAACCGGCGATTGGGCGCTGGTGGACGCGGGCGACATCATCGTGCACGTCTTCCGCCCGGAAGTGCGCGACTATTACGATCTCGAAGGCATGTGGTCGGTGGACGAGCCGGTCAAGGAACAGGCCAAAGGTTCCGGGCGCGCGGCGGCCCGCTGAAACGCCATGCGGCTACTCATCCTCGCAGTGGGCCATGCGCGTGGCACGTCGGAAGGCGTGCTGACGGACGATTTCGTGGGCCGCGCCCACGCCTTCGGCAAGCGTCTCGGTTTCAGTTCCGTGACAGTGGAAGAAATCGCCGTCTCGAAACTGCGCGAAGCGAAATCGCGCATCGCCGCCGAGGGCGAAAAGCTCGCCGCCAGGGTGCCGGCGGGAGGGCATGCGATTTTCCTCGACGCGCGCGGCAAGGGCATGACCAGCGAGGATTTCGCCGAGATGCTGGCGGCCATGCGCGACGCGGGCGCCCGGGACCTCGTCTTCCTCATCGGCGGGCCGGACGGGCTCGATCCGGGCCCGGCCGTCAAGTCCTCGCGCAGCCTCGCCTTCGGGCCGCAGACCTGGCCGCATCTCATGGTGCGCGCAATGCTGGCCGAGCAGATCTACCGTGCACTGACGATCTTGGGCGGCCACCCCTATCACCGCGGCCATTAGCCATGGCAAACGCGGCGCAAACCTTCGTTGGGGCCGTTTTAGCGTCGGCTCCTGCCGTTAGCCCTATCTTAACCAAGCACGCGCAAAGTTAGCCTGCTGCAATGGGGATAGGCCCATGGAGATCAAGGGAACGGGACCGGTTGGGAGTTCCAACGTCCGCCGCGTCGCGCGCGGAACCTCGTCCACGACCGACAGCGTCTTCAAGCCCATTACGCCGGAAGCCGAGGATCAGCCTCGCGCCCAGATGGTGAGCGGCCCCGGACCTATCGCAGCCGTTGAAACGATTCTCACGCTGCAGGGCTTCGACGACAGCGGCGACGGCCGCTCCAAGGGCTTCACCCATGGGCAGAACCTGCTCGACATGCTCGACCAGGTCCGCGACGGGCTTCTGGCCGGCGCCATCCCGCGCGCCACGCTCAGCCGACTCGCCACGGCCGTCAGCCGCAAGCAGGAAGGCTTTGTCGATCCGAAGCTCCAGAACGTGCTCGACGAGATCGACCTCAGGGCCCGCGTGGAGCTCGCCAAGCTCGAGCAGGCCGACGCCCAGGCCGCCGCTTAAGCCTATTTCTAAAAAACAAGGTTTTGTGTCAAAGGATTGTGCTCGATTCCATTTGAAGGGCCAAGCCAGCGCCTGTATAACCCCGGCCGCTTGGTGAGGGCGTACATCGAGGGAGTGTCCATGGGTATCGAGCTTCCGCCCGGCTACAGGCCGTCGGACAGTGAGGCCTTCATGAATGAGCGGCAGCGCGAGTATTTCCGCCGCAAATTGCTGCGGTGGAAAGACGACATTCTGCGCGAGAGCCGCGAAACCATCCAGAACCTGCAGGCCGAGACGACGCTGAACGCGGATCTTGTCGATCGCGCCGCCACCGAAGCCGAGCGCCAGCTCGAACTTCGAACCCGCGACCGTCAGAGAAAATTGATTGCGAAGATCGACGCGGCGCTCAGGCGTCTCGAAGACGGCTCGTACGGCTTCTGCGAAGAGACGGGCGAACCCATTTCGCTGAAGCGTCTCGATGCGCGCCCGATCGCGACCCTGTCGATCGAAGCACAGGAACGCCACGAACGCCGCGAGCGGGTGTATCGGGACGATTGAGCATATCGCGTCGAACTTCTCGCGCTCACCCCCTTGGTGTCATGGCCCGGCAAGACCGGGCCACCCAGGGGAACGCAGAATGCAATTTCGAAATAATCTTCGACGACGCGCTCAGCGACTCCTGGGTGGCGGCTCGCGCTGACGCTGGCCGCCATGACAGTTTCTAAGGAATCCGCACATCGTCCGTGATCCAGTTGGTTTCCCAGGTTTTGCCGCCGTCGTCGGAGAACGCCTGCTCGAAATGGCAGGAATTGGGCTTGATGTCCGACCAGATGTTGCGCACGAGGACCATGCGGCCGTTGATCGGCTCGCGGTCGTAGAATTCGCCGCGGCCCTCCTTGAACTCGCCGACGGTGGGGGGACCGCTCAGGCTTCCCACTTTCGCATTGGCGAAATTGAGACTCCACTGATGCGCGACGGGATCGTAGAGGCGCAGGCTCAAGCCTTCGACATGGCCGTTCGGGCCGTCGACCTCCAGCTCGACGAGATTGGCGCGCCCGTTCCAGACCTTGCGCACGACACTGGTGCCGGTCAGCTCGATCCATTTCGTCGAGCCGGTCAAAGGATGCTGCAGCACTTTCAGATGCGTCTTCCAGGTGCCGATCTCGAAATCGAAATCGTGGCTGCCGTCGCGCCTCTGTTCGGCGGCGAAGCCGGCCTCGGCCCAAAAAAGCATCGCAGCTCCCGCCACGATTGCGGAGGCGATGCGCAGTCCCGTTTTCATGTTTCTCATCTCCTTACGCCATCTCGGTTGTGCGGGCGGCGACGAATTCGTGATCGAGCAGCGGTTCCAGCGTTTCGACGAAGCGGACCGTGTGCGACAGCCGCGTGTGAAGATCGAACGCGACCTCGTCGCGCCAGCGCGAATGGACGTAGAAGAGCGATGCGTCCTTTACTGAGCGGTAGGCGTGCGCGCCGAGGCAGCCGGGTTCCTTGCGCGTTTCCGGCAGCACCTGGCGAATGGCGCGTTCGACCTCGGCTTCGCGGCCGGGAAGCGCATGTGCTCGCGCGAAAATGAAGATCTCCACCGCCCTCTCCTCCTGACAGAGAGGACATCGGTGCCTAGATTTGCCTCGGCACGCCAGAAGGCACTTTCAGGTAACCATGCCAAAGCCCAATCCCGTCACCGGCTGTCCTCTGACCGCGGCGCTGACCGCGATCGGCGGGAAATGGAAGCTCATCATCGTCTATTACCTGGCCGAGGAGCCGCGCCATTTCGCGGGCCTGCGCCGCCTCATGGGCGAGGTCTCGCAGAAAGTGCTCGCCCAGCAATTGCGCGAGCTGATGGCGGAAGGTCTTGTCGAGCGCGAGCGCACGGGCGAAGTGCCGGCGCCGGTCGTCTATTCGCTGACGGCTTACGGACAGTCCGTTCTGCCGATGCTCGAAGCCTTACGCTGTTGGGGCCGCGAGCATTTGGAACGGCAGGCGGACGCGCGGCATGCGATACCGGACGCGCTCGTCGTCGAAGAAACTCGCTAGCGGCGTGGATGACGTCGGAGCGCGGCCATCTTGGCCGCAGGGGTAGCGGCTCGCGCGTAGTTTACGCTTCGGCCAGGGCGCTGGCCGCCATGACATGTTCTAAGGATTAGAACGGCATCAGGATGTCGAACAGCTGCGAACCGTAGCGCGGCTGCTGCACATCGGTGATCTGGCCCTGGCCGCCGTAAGAGAGTCGCGCTTCGGCCACCTGGGCGAGATTGACCGTATTCGTCTGCGTGATGTCTTCCTGGCGCACGACGCCGGAGATCTCCAGGTCGCGCATTTCGGCGTTGACCTTTACCTGCTGGTGGCCGCTGATCACCATGTTGCCGTTGGGCAGGATCTGCGTGACGAGCGCGGCGAGCGTGAGGTTGATCGCTTCCGAACGGTTGACGGAACCCGCGCCCACATTGGACGTCGTCGAGCCCATGTTCACGAGCGATCCTTTGTCGGCGGCGAGCAGCCCGCTGTTCTCCAGGCCGAAGAAATTCGTCAGGTTCGCCGCGTCGCTGTTGTTGCGCGAGCGCTGCGTCGTGTTGGAGATCTGGCCGGAGTCCGCGATGGTGATGTCGACCGTGATGATGTCGCCGACATGGCTGGCGCGCGGATCGGGGAAAAAGCTGTGCGAACCCGTCTGCCACAGCGAGCTCGCCTGACGCGGCGTCGTGGGTTCCTGTGGCATGGGCAGCGAGACTTTCTGCTGCGCCGGATTGGTGATGGGCGAGAGCTTGGGCTCGGCACCGACGTTCTGGAGCCGGTCGAGCGTGTTGCAGCCGCCGAGCGCCGCCACCAGCGCCACGACGCCCGCGCATTCCTTCCAACGGGTCTTACGCATACGCAGTCCTTCTCCAACGGTGTTCATGGATTTGCCGCGATCGTCGAACCCTGCGGCTCGGTCGCGCGCACGGCGCCGGCGCCCGTGACGATGCAGGAGACCTGACGGAACGAGACGGGATTCTGCACCACGACGCTTTCGCCGAGACCGGCGTCGGCCATGGCGCGGCCGGTCGCCGTCAGCACGATGCCCGGTTCCATGAAGGTCATGGTCACGATCGTGCCTTTGACGACGAGGATGGGCATGCGGACGTCTTCCGCGCGCACCGGCTCGCCCTCGCGCAATGTCCGCCGCGCTTCGTGGCCGACGAGGTTCGCCATCGCCGTGATGACGCCCGGACGCATGCGGTCGGGCGCGATCGTCTGCATGACCAGATCGGTGTCGGTGATGGTTTCGCCGCGTTCGATGTCGTGCGCCGGGACGACGATACGCGGTCCGTCGACGGCCTCGGCCGCGGACGCGGGCGCAAACGCCGCAAGCGAAAGCGCGAGCGCGAGGGCCAGCATCTTCATCAGCCTTGTCCCATATTGTCGGTTTCCTGCAGCATGTCGTTCGCGGCGGTGATGACTTTCGAATTCATTTCGTAGGCGCGCTGCGCGGTGATGAGCGAGGTGATCGCCGACACCGGATCGACGTTGGAGGATTCGAGATAGCCCTGCTGGATGGTGCCATAGCCGGTCGACCCGGGAACGCCCGCCTGTGGTGCGCCCGACGATGCCGTTTCGATGAAGAGATTGCCGCCTTGCGCGCTCAATCCGCCTTCGTTGGGGAAGCGGTCGAGCTCGAGCTGACCCTGCAGCTGCGGCGCGGTCTGGCCGGGAATCGTCGCCAGCACCTGTCCCTGCGCGTTGATCTGCACGCTGGTCGCGGTCGGCGGCACGGTGATGCCCGGCGCCACGGGATAGCCCTGCTGCGTCACGATCTGTCCGGTGGGCGAGAGCGCGAAATTGCCCGCGCGGGTGAATGCGAAGGTGCCGTCCGGCAGCGTGATGCGGAAATAACCCTCGCCTTGGACTGCCACGTCGTAGGGATTGGAGGTCTGCCCCAGAGCGCCCTGCGTCATGACACGTGCGACCGCCGCGGTCTGCACGCCGGAACCCAACTGGATGCCGCTTGGCAGCAGCGTGTTGGAATCCGACGACTGGGCGCCGGGCTGCTGGACGTTCTGGTAGAGCAGATCCTGGAATTCCGCGACCTGGGTCTTGTAGCCGGTCGTGTTCATGTTCGCGAGATTGTTGGCGATCACTTCGACGTTGGTCTGCTGTGCGGCCATGCCGGTCGCTGCGATGCTGAGAGCGCGCATTTGGCTTCCCCTTAACTCTGGACGGTCGCAAGCTTGTCGAGCGTCTGCTGCTCGGAGTTCGCCTGCGACGTGCTCAAATTGATGACGGCCTGATAGGACCGCATGACTTCGATCATCTTGGAAATCTCGACGACAGGCTGGATGTTCGAGTTTTCGATCGCGCCCTGCTGCACGGTGGCGCTCGCGGCCGTGTTCGCGGTCTGCGTGGTCGAATAGAGATTGCCGCCTTCCTTGACGAGGGCGCGGTCGTTGGCGAAATCGACGATGTTGAGCTGGCCGATCTGGCCGTTGACGCCGCTGACCGTTCCGTCGGCCGCGATGTGGATGTCGCCGTCGGTCAGCTGGATCGTGATGTCGCCGCCCGAGCCCTGCACCGGATCGCCGGCCTCGTCCACGATGCGGTTCTGCGAGTCGAGCGAGAAATGGCCGTCACGCGTGTAGCGCGGACCGTTCGCCGTCTGCACGACGAAATAGCCCGGCCCGTTGATGGCGACATCGTATGGCGCGTTGGTGATGTCGATATGGCCTTCGCTCATATCGCGGATCATTCCCGTCTGCTGCACGAAGCTCACCGATTGCGTCCCCGTTTGGCCTTCGGAGGGCTGCTCCTGATCCAGATATTCCTGGAACTTCGGCGTTTCGCCCTTGAAGCCCGGCGTCGAGACGTTCGCGAGATTGTTCGCGATCGCATCCATCGACTGGTATGCCGCCAATTCCTGCGACAGGCAGACGAGTTGTGTCGTATCCATGGCCGCGTGGGATCCTTTCTGGTCCTTTGCGTTCGGGGGAGACGACTGCAGCCGGCGTGCCAGCACGAAGCCCAGGGAATTCCCGGCTTTTTGCGGACGAACGGCGTTCCCCCGGCAAGGAGTGCCGAGTGAGGATTGCCGGAAGCCGGGCAAGCGGGTGGAGCGGGCGGCGGTCATGGCCCCCGATATTGTTCATGGTATGTTCTCGCGCAAGGGAAAGGTTCGGCAACAGACGCAGATTCCTGGGCACCTTCCGGCAACAGCGCCTTCGGCAAGAACTGCCCGGCGAGAATTGCCGGGAGACAACCAGTCCTTAACCACACCGGACTAATTCTTGCCCCGAACACGGCCGTTGGCACGGCCTGAAGGGGAGCCACGCCGATGGCCAAGACGCCCGAGCCCGAGCTCGACGAGGAAAACGACGACGCCGAAGGCGAAGCCGGCTCGAAGGGCCGCTTCAGCAAGAAATTTCTCATGATCGCGGGCGGCGGCGCGGCCATCGTGCTGCTTCTGCTCGGCGCCGGCGTCTATTTCCTGTTCTTCGCAGGCTCCGACGACGCCAACAAGCCGAAGATGGTGGGCAACGTCGTGCTGCCCGTCGTGCCGCCGTCGGTCGTGTTCTACGACATGCCCGATCTCGTCGTGAACATTCAGTCGGCGGATTCCACGCCCGCGTATCTGAAGCTGTCCGTGGCGCTCGAGCTCGCGGCGCCGGAAGAAAAACCCGGCATCCAGGCGCTCATGCCGCGCATCGTCGACCAGTTCCAGAGCTATCTGCGCGAATTGCGCATCGACGACCTGCACGGGTCGGCCGGCGTGCTGCGCGTGAAGGAAGAACTTCTGCGCCGCGTCAACGTGGCGGCCGCGCCCTATCCCGTGCGCGACGTGCTCCTCAAAGAAATGATTGTTCAGTAGGCGGATCGATGGCTGACGAAACTCCAACCGAAGAAACCGAAGCCTCGGCCGCCGAGGCCACTGCACCGGCACAGGAAGACGGCACGACCGCCGATCGCATCCTCAATCAGGAGGAAATCGACAGCCTTCTGGGTTTCGACGTCAACGATGATCAGATCCAGGATAAGAGCGGCGTCCGCGCCATCATCAATTCCGCGCTCGTCTCCTATGAGCGCCTGCCGATGCTGGAAATCGTCTTCGACCGCCTGGTGCGGCTGATGACGACGTCGTTGCGCAACTTCACGTCGGACAACGTAGAAGTCAGCCTCGACAACATCACGTCGATCCGTTTCGGAGACTATCTGAACTCGATCCCGCTGCCGGCGATCCTGGCGGTGTTCCGCGCCGAGCAGCTCGACAATTACGGGCTCTTCACGGTCGATTCGAACCTCATCTATTCGATCGTGGACGTGCTTCTGGGCGGACGCCGCGGCACCGCAGCGATGCGCATCGAAGGCCGCCCCTACACGACGATCGAGCGCACGCTCGTCCAACGCATGACGGAAGTCATCCTGCAGGACATGTGCGTAGCGTTCGAACCTCTGGCGCCCGTCACCTTCTCGCTCGACCGTCTGGAAACCAATCCGCGCTTCGCGGCCATCGCGCGGCCGGCCAACGCCGCCATTCTCGTGAAGCTCAGGATCGACATGGAAGATCGCGGCGGCCGCACGGAACTGCTCCTGCCCTACGCGACGCTCGAACCGATCCGCAAATTGCTGCTGCAGCAATTCATGGGCGAAAAATTCGGCCGCGACTCCATCTGGGAGGGCCATCTGGCGACGGAACTCTGGTCCACGCGCGTCGACATCGACGCCATCCTGGACGAACAGACCCTGCCGCTCAGCAAGATGATGAATTTGCAGGTGGGCGAAACCATCATGCTCAATGCGAGTCCGGATTCGAAGATCCAGCTGCGTTGCGGCGGCGTGCCGCTGCTGCGCGGCCGCATGGGCCGCGTCGGCAACCAGGTCGCCGTGCGCGTCGACGAAGCCGTCCAGCGCACCGACGCGTCGCGCTCGCTCTGAGGAGAACAGATCCATGACTTTCTCGCTGATCGTCGAAATCGCGCTGACGCTCCTTCTTGCGGCGACGCTCGTCTACTGCGCCATCCTGGAGCGCCGCCTTTCGGCGCTGCGCAAGAACCAGGACGGCTTCAAGGAGACCATCACGGAGCTCAACCAGGCGATCGCGGCTGCGGGCGCGTCCATGCGCATGCTGAAAGGAGCCGCCTCCGGCGCCGCCGAAGCGCTCGACGAACGGCTCACGCGCGCGCGCAACCTGAGCGACGAGTTGGCGCTACTCACCAATTCCGGCGAACGCATCGCGCAGCGCATCGAACGCGGTGCCGCACCCCAGCAGGGCGCACGCACCGCCACGCCGCCGGTGCTGGCGAACCGTCTCGACGCGCTCCGGCCTGCGATGGGGAATGTCCGGTGAGAAACCCGCTCCACCATCTCAGGCGTCACATCCGTCTGCTGCCGGCCGTCCTCGCCGTCGGCACGGTGCTTCTCGCCGTCAAAGGTGCGGGCCTTGTGATCGACGCGAAAGCGCAGGAACAGCAAGGCGCGCCGGCGACGCCTGCCGCGTCTTCGCCACCCTCCCCCAGCGTGGCGGAACAGGCGGCGGCGGCGGCGACCGGAGCCGATCCCGACGACCCGGAGACGTCAAGCGCACAGGTCGACGTGCTGACGAGCCTCGCCAAACGCCGCGCCGAACTGGACGGCCGCGAACGCGATCTCGACATGCGCGAAAACCTCATCACCGCCGCGGAGAAACGCGTCGACGGCAAGATCGACAGCCTCAAACAGCTGCAGTCCTCGATCCAGGCGCTCCTCGTGCAGCGTGATGCGGCCGAGCAGAAGCAGCTCGATGCGCTGGTGAAGACCTATTCGTCGATGAAGCCCAAGGATGCCGCGCGCATCTTCAACAGCCTGGACGACGCCGTGCTGTTGTCCGTGGCCGCGCAGATGAAGCCCGACGTGCTCGCGCCCATCATCGGTACCATGCAGGCGGAAGCCGCACAGAAGCTGACGGTACGGCTCGCCAACCGTCTGAAAGTGCCCGAGCAGCAGCAGGCGGCCGCCCAGCTTGCGCAGGCCACGCCGCCGCCTGCGGCGCCGCCGTCTCCCGCGCCGGCCGCAACGCCCGCACCGCAGGCCGCACCCGCCGCTGCGGCGGCGGCTCCTCCTGCCGCCAAGTGATCTGGCCGGGCGATGGGGCGAGCGACGACCACGATGCGTACCGCGAAGGCTCTGATGGCCGCGCTGGCGTTCGCCGCATTGCCCAGCGCCGCGCACGCCGATGCGGTCACGACCGAAGGCAATGACGGCTTCGGCCGCATCATCTTCAATCTCGATCCTATCGCGCATGTGAAGCCGGCGCTGGCCGGCGGCGTGCTCACGCTCAGCTTCGACCGCAAGGTGGCGATCAATGCGAACGCCATCGTGCAAGGCCTGCCCGGTTACATCGCGGGCGGTCGCGCGGATCCGGACGGCAAGACATTCCGCTTCGCGCTTACCCAGAACGCGCGCCTGCATGAGAGCAGTTCCGCCGACCGCGTCGCGATCGATCTCGTGCCCAACAATTATCCGGGCGTTCCCGCCGATCTGCCGCCGCCGCCGCCCAAGGAAGCGACCGCCGTCGAAGTGTCCAAGCTCGACGTGCTCAAGATCCGCGCCGGTGCCTACGCCAATTTCTCACGCCTGATTTTCGACTGGCCGAAGAACGTCCCCTATGCCGTCTTCCCCGGCGCCGGCCACATCACCATCCGTTTCGAAGCGATGGCGCGGCCGGACTTCACGGCGTTCGAAAACGTCTCGCCGCCCTGGGTGAAGGAGGCGGGCTGGCGCGTCGAGAACAAGGGCACCGTCATCGAATTCACCGTCGACCCGCAGTCCGGCTACAAGGACAGCCGCGACGGCTCGCACGTGCTGCTCGACATTCTCGCGCCGAAAACCGATGCGCAGGCGGCCACTGCACCCGCCACGGCGAACAAGGATCAGAAAGCGGATCAGACCCCGAACGACGCGGCGGCGCAGGCCAAAGTGATCGCCGCCGCAGCGGCGCAGCTGAGCGGTGCGAAACCGGACGCGCAGGCCGCTGCTGCAAAGCCCGCGACGCCGGCGCAGACACCGCCGCCCAATCCGCTGGCCGACGCCGACATGGCGCAGGCCATGCGTACGCGCCAGGGCGTGGCCTTGAGTTTTCCCGGCGCGGGATCGACGCCGTCGGCCATCTTCGTGCGCGGCATGACGGCCTGGATCGTGATCGACCGCGCGCAGAAGATGGATCCCGTGCAGTTCAAAGCCGCGCTGGGCGATTTTCCGACGTCGCTCGACGAATCCACCAGCAACAACACCACCATCATCCGCATCGGACTGAAAGCGCCGGAGGAAATCGCCGCCCGCGCCGACGGTTCCAATTTGCGTGTCGACATCGCGCCGCAGCTGACCGAAGAGCCGGCTTCCATCGGCTTCGTGCGCGACGACAGCGATCCCCGGCACACAACGCTGACGACGCTCATTCCCGAGTCGACGCATACGCTCCTCCAGACCGACCCGTCCGCCGGCGACACCCTCGTCATCGTGCCGGGCGTGCTCGGCCGCGGCGTGCTCGATGCGCGGCGCTATGCGGAATTCGCGATCCTGCCGACCGCATCGGGTCTTGTGGTCAGGCCCCTTGCGGACGACCTCGACGTTCTCGTTTCGACGGGGCATGTGACGATCACCAGGCCCGGCGGACTGGCGATGACCAGAGGTCCGATCTCCGTGGCGCAATCGCCGCAGGGACTTCTGCGCGGCGACGACAGCCCGTCGTTCCTCGATCTGGCGAACTGGGCGAATTCGCAGGGCACCAGCTTCTACAAGGCGCAACAGCGGCTGCGCGCGCATATCGCGGCGGAACGCTCGGAAGACGCCAATCACGCGCGCCTCGCGCTGGCGCGGTTCTATCTCGGCAACCAGTTTGCGCCGGAAGCCCTCGGCCTCATCAACATCGTGCAGGCGAGCGATCCGTCGCTGCAGGGCGACATGCGTCTTCAGACGATGCGGGCGGCGGCCGATTACATGATGCAACGCTACCGCGACGCGCATAACGACATCGGCAGCGGCGCCCTCGACAACGATCGCCACGCGGCGTTCTGGCGCGGGCTGATCGAGGCCAAGCTCGAAAACTGGAACGACGCGCGCAAGGCGCTCGCCATGGCCGAACCCGTCCTGCGCCGCTATGCGCCGGAATGGCAGGCGCGCGCGCGCCTGGCTGAGGCGGAAGCGGCGATCGTCGCCAATGCCGTCGAGGTGGCCGACTCGCAGCTCAATCACCTGCCGCACGATCTGCCGCGCGACCTGGCGCTTCAAGCGCAGCTCGAACGCGCCCGGCTCTATGCCACGGAGGGCCGTTATTACGACGCGCAGGAACTGTTCACGGCGCTCGAGCATTGCGGCGACGAGAGAATCGAGGCCAAGGCCGTCTTCGACGGCACACAGGCCGGCCTCGCGGACGGCGCTATCACGCGCGACCAGGCCATCGCCGCGCTCGAAGCTCTGCGCTTCCGCTGGCGCGGCGATTCACTCGAACTTCGCACGCTGCGCAGGCTGGGCGCACTCTATTTCGAAAAGAAGGACTGGCGCGAAGGCCTCTACGTTCTGCGCATCGCGAGCCAGAATTTCCCCGACGAAGAGCTCGCCCGCCAGGCACAGGACGACATGCGCGCGACCTTCGTGAACCTGTTCCTGAAAGGCAAGGCCGACGCCATCGCGCCCATCCAGGCGCTCAGCCTGTTCTACGACTTCATCGATCTGACGCCCATCGGCCCCGAAGGCGACGAGATGATCCGGCGCATGACGGACCGGCTGGTGGCGGTCGATCTTCTCGACCCCGCGGAAAAACTTCTGAATTACCAGGTGACCAAACGACTCGACGGCATCGCGCGCGCGCAGGTGGCGACGCGTCTGGCCATGATCGATCTGATGGACCACAAGCCGAAGGACGCGCTCGCCTCGCTCAGGGCGACGGAGATCGCGGGCCTTCCCGACAACATCAATCACGGCCGCGTGCTGCTCGAAGCGCGCGCGCTCGCCGCCCTCAAGCAATGGGATCAGGCGCTCGATCTCATCGCCGTCGACGAGGCGCCCGACACGCGCAAGCTGCGTGCCGACATCTATTGGGAAAGCGGCAATTGGGCGGTGGCGGCGCAGATGGCCGAACAGCTGCTCGGCGACCGCTGGAACGACGCCGTTCCGCTCGATGCGGACGAGCGGCAGAACCTGATGCGCGCCGCGATCGCCTATTCGCTGGCGGACGATGAGGCGAGCCTCGACCGTCTGCGCACGCGCTTCGGCCCCAAGATGAAATCAAGCCCGGACGCTAGCGCCTTTGCCGTCGTCACCCAGAACATCGACCTGCAGGGCGTCGCCTTCCGCGACATGGCCGGCAAGATCGCGTCCATCGACACGCTCGAAGGCTTCATACAGGACTTCAAGAAGCGCTTCGAGACGGCGAAGGCGAATTAGGTTTCGCATTGTCGCTGCTGCGCTTGCGCGAAGGCGTAAGCGTCCAAGGTCCGGGCCCGCCGAGCACCAGAGCGGCGAGGGCTGCGAGATACAGAAGATCGGTCTCGTAGCCGGGCTGCCCGAAATGGGCCGTGCCCTGCGCGGTGACCGTCTGCAGTTTGATCGGGCTGAAACCGTTCGGCAAATGCACCGTCACGATGGCCACCAGCAGAACAATCGCCATCGGGATGCTGGCTAGGGGAATGAACGCGCGACTGGATCAGCGCTGCGTCGGCGTATCGGCCGCGGCTTTGTCGGCAGACAGATCCTCCAGCCAGTCGAGCGCGAGCTTCGCGATCCTTTCCCAGCCAGGTTCGCCGATCAGCCAGTGGCTGTGACCGTCGAGCTCTTCGTAGCGCGCGCGGCCGCGATAACGTCCCGCCACGCTTTTCACCGTGCCCGGCGAGTTGACGCGGTCGTTCGTGCCGGTGATGCAGAGGATCGGACAGGTCACATCGCGCGGATCGATGTGTGTGGCGCGTTTGAAATCGAACGCCCAGTGCATGATCTCGAACGTGGCGAGACCCGATTCGGGCACGAAGCGGTCGAGGATCGCCTGATGTTCGTGTTCCGGCACATTGTCGAGCGCATTGGCTGCGGCGATCCAGCGTGTCGGCCACAGCCGCGTGTTCCAGAAATCCCCGGCAAGATAGAGCGCCTGTGCGGACGCATATTCGAACGGCGTCGCCGGCAGGACTCCCCACGGCGCCGACGGTGCCAGCAAGACAAGCGCGCGCACGGTCCTGCGTGCGGCCAGCATCTGCGCCAGCAGCCCGCCCATGGAATGGCCGATCAGGATCGGCTCGCCGTCCATTCCGTCGAGAAAGGTTTCGAGGTCGGCGACATAGTCGAGCATGCTCGTCTGGCCAAGCGCCTGCGGCGGCTCGCCGTCGCCGTCGTGAAAACGAAGATCGGGCGCGTGCGCGTCATACCCTTTGGCCGCGAACACGGCGCGCCAGCTTTCGAAAACCCAGCCACCGCAAAAGGCGCCGTGAATCATCACGACTGGAGAACGCGACGCGGCCATCGGCGGAGGAACCCCTTATCCCGGAGAGAAAGCGAGATCGCGGAACTCCGCGATGACTTTGGCATAGGTGTCGCGCTTGAACGGCACGATGAGGCGCGGCAGCGCCTCGACGGCGAGCCATTTCCAGTGCGCGAATTCGGGCTCGGGCGTGGCGACGTTGATGTCGCTGTCTTCGCCGGTGAACCGCATGGCGAGCCATTTCTGCTTTTGCCCACGATAGCGCCCGTGCAGCGCCACACCCAGAAGATGCGGCGGCAGATCGTAGGCTAGCCAGTCGGGATGTTCGCGCAGGATGACGGCCTTGTCGGTTCCGATTTCTTCCTTCAATTCGCGCAAACCCGCCTGTTGCGGCGTCTCGCCCTCGTCGATGCCGCCCTGCGGCATCTGCCAGCCTTCGACCGTCTGATCGATCCGGCGGCCCACGAACACGAGGCCGTCGCGGTTGAACAGCATGACGCCGACACAGGGCCGGTACGGAAGGTCTTCGTGACGGAGACGGGACATCGATGCTCGATTATTTCGACGGCGCTACTATGGCCGAAGCCGGCACGAGAACAAACCCCCGTCCCTGCAATCCCTTCGCCCAATTGGCAATGCGTTCGATGGTGACCGGCGAAACGGACGCGGTTCCCGCGGCACTGCCTTTGGCGCGCGCCAACTGCTCCAGTTGGGACAGCCGCGCGTCGATCTCCATGCCCGTCTGGATCGTGTCGAGCACAACCGCACTTTGCACATAGGGTGCGTTGATCCGTTTGGCGACATCGGGTGCGACCGATTTTCCCGACGGACTCGAATCGAAGAACAACAGACCGCGCCGCGCCACATAGGTCATCACGGGCTCGAGTGAATCCGGATCGGAAAGAAACCGCGCGCCCAGAAAATTCGTGATGCCCGCGTAACCGGTGAACCGCGTCAGCGACCAGTCGAGACGCTCGGTGTTCGACTCTTCGCCGACGGCCGCGCGCAGCGTGTGCGGGCCGGGATCGCTGTCGGGAAAGTCATAAGGCTCCATCGGCACTTCGAGGAGCACTTCATGGCCGGTGCGGCGCGCTTCGCCGACCCAGCGCGCGACGTCGTCTTCGTAAGGCGCGAATGCGAGCGTGATGGCTGCGGGCAAACCCTGGATCGCTGCCGCAGTGCCTTTGGCGCTGATGCCGAGGTCGCTGACGACGATGGCGATGCGTGGACCTCTGAAAGGTGGGACCGGCGGCGCATAGGCGGCCATCGGCGTACGCCCGTCGGCAGCGATGCGCGGCAGCGGTCCCTGCGGTGTCTGTTCGATGAGCGCCGGATCGGCGACGAGGTTCTTTCCCAACACGACTGGCTTGTCGACGTTCGCCGGCACGACCTGCGGCGGCAGGGCCGTCGCGGGTGGGGCCGAGGCGACCGGAGCGGCTACGTGTGGCGCAGGCGCCGGAACGGCGGGGCGGAGATTGGCGGCCGTGCGCTTCACCGCATGGGCCGGAAGAGCGATGCGGGCGACGGGATCGCCATCCGAAGGCCGCCCGAACCAGGCGATGGCACCCAAAAGCAGAAGGAGCGCTGCAAACACGCCGAAATAGGCAAGCGCGAGCGTCTGCGCCCGCATCCCCTGCCCTGCTGCAAAGCTGTTCGCGGCCATGTCCCTAAATAACGCAAGGCTTGGTTACGGTCGCGTTAACCGCCGTTGTCTTTCCTCCCCTGAACGAGGTTCGGGGGAGGGGGACCGCGAAGCGGTGGAGGGCGGCGACACTCGCGAAACGCCCTCCGTCCTGTCACGCTTTGTGCGGCTCTCTCGAACTTTGTTCGAGGGAGGAAAAGCCCCGCCTATTCCTTCCGCTCGGCGACGGTTTTCGGACCCACCTTCCCGTCCAACAGATCGACCGCGTAGGAGAGCTGGAAGTCCGCGACCTTGGAGTCCGCCGGCGGACGGATCGGTTCGACGTTGCTGGGCTTCACCGTCGTCTCGCCGAGGAGATGATGCGGCAAGTCGGCTTCCGTGTAGTTCTCGGCCGGTGTCGACGCGGCCTCGTCGCCCTCGGCCACCGCGATGTCGGGCACGATGCCCGTCGCCTGGATGGAACGGCCGGACGGCGTGTAGTAGCGCGCGGTCGTCAGATGCAGCGCGCCGTCATCGCCGCCGTTGAGCGGAATGATGGTCTGCACCGAGCCCTTGCCGAACGACGTCATGCCGACGATGCGCGCACGCCTGTGATCCTGCAGCGCGCCCGCGACGATTTCCGACGCCGACGCCGTGCCGCGGTTGATGAGCACGACGATGGGCTTGCCGTCGGTGATGTCGCCGGGCTTGGCGTCGTAGCGTTGCGTGTCGGACGGATCGCGGCCCCGCGTGGACACGATCTCGCCGCCTTCGAGGAAATCGTCGGACACAGCGATCGCCTGGTCGAGCACGCCGCCACCATCGTCGCGCAGGTCGATGATGTAGCCGCGGAGCTTGGGACCGATCTGCTTCTTGAGCGTGCGCACGGCCGTCTGCAATCCGGAATCGGTGTGCTCGTTGAAGGCCGGGATGCGGATGTAGCCCACGTCGCCTTCGCGATGGAATTTCACCGCTTCGACTTCGATGAAGGCGCGGGTGAGCTTCACTTCGAAGGACTTGCCGGCGCCGTCGCGCATCAGCGTCAGCGTCACCTTCGAGCCGGCCTTGCCGCGCAGCAGGAGCTGCACCTGATCCAGGCTCATGCCCTGCAGGCCCTTGCCATCGACGGCAAGGATGATGTCGCCCGATTTGACGCCGGCCGCCGCGGCGGGCGTGTCGTCGATGGGTGAAACCACTTTCACCGCGCCTGCCTCGACCGCGATGACGATGCCGACGCCGCCATATTGGCCTTCGGTCCGGACCTGCATGTCGGCATAGGTCTTGGGATCGAAATAGCTCGAATGCGGATCGAGGCTGGAGATCATGCCCGAGAGCGCGTTCTCGACCAGGAGCTTGTCGTCGGGCGGATCGACATAATCGGCGCGCACCACGGAGAACGCCTGACCGAAGCGATCAAGCGCGTGATAGGCCGATTCCGAATCGGGCGCGGTGTCGGCGCGGGCAAGCACGGCCAGACCGGCGATGAAACCGATCGCAACGCCTGCCCCGGTAAACACAAAACGCGTCATCGAAATACCTTCCACATCACCCGGATCGCCTGATGGTCGCGATTATCAGTTGGATTGCGTGCCTTTTACGAGCTGGCTGACATTCGTCTTGCCGCGCAGCATGTCCAGCGCATAGGCGAGCTGGAAGTCGGCGATCTTCTTGCCTGCCGGTGGGTGGATGATCGGCGTGCTCGCCTTCTTGTTGGGATTCTCGACGGCGAGATGGCCCGGCAGCTCCGCTTCGCTCGGACGCTCGATCTTGGGCGTCGTGTCTTCGTCGCCCTCCGCCACCCGCACGTCTGGCGTGATGCCGGTTGCCTGGATCGAGTGGCCGGACGGCGTGTAGTAGCGCGCCGTCGTCAAGCGCAGCGCGGTGCCGCTGTCGCCCAGCGGAATGATCGTCTGCACGGAGCCTTTGCCGAACGACGTCATGCCGACGATCGTCGCGCGCTTGTGATCCTGCAGCGCCCCCGCGACGATTTCCGACGCCGACGCCGTGCCGCCGTTGATGAGCACGATAACGGGCTTGCCGTCGGTGATGTCGTGGCCTTTCGCATAATAAGGCGTGTTGTCTTCCGGATGACGGCCGCGCGTCGACACGACTTCGCCCGTCCCGATCAAGTCCTGCGACACCGATACGGCCTGATCGAGCAGGCCGCCCGGATTGTTCCTGAGATCGATGACATAGCCTTTGATGCCGGGGCCGATCTGCTTCTTGAGTTGCTGCACCGCATGTTCGAGGCCCGACGTCGTCTGCTCGTTGAAGCCCGGCAGGCGGATGTAGCCGACGTCGCCTTCGCGGCGGAACTTGTCCGTGTCGACCTGGATGACGGCACGCGTGAGCGCCACGTCGAACGGCTTCTTGGCGCCGGTGCGCAGGATCGTCAGCGTCACTTTTGTGCCGGGCGCGCCGCGCATCTTGTTGATGGCGTCGTCGAGCGCCATGCCCTGGATCGGCGTGGAGTCGATGGCGGCGACGAAGTCGCCCGTCTTGATGCCGGCTTTGGCCGCCGGCGTGTCGTCGATCGGCGTGATCACCTTGACCAGGCCGTCTTCCATCGTGACTTCGAGACCGAGACCACCGAACTCGCCGCGCGTCTGGATCTGCATGTCCTTGAAGGCTTTCTCGTCCATGAAGCTCGAATGCGGATCGAGCGAAGAGACCATGCCCTCGATGGCGGAGTTGACGAGCTCATTGTCGTCGACGGGATGGACGTAATCCTTGCGGACCGTTTCGAACGCGTCGTGGAAGAGATCGAGTTGTCGATAGACCGAGTCGGCGCCGCGCGCGGCAGGAAAGAGCATCAATGCCGCGGCAAAGCCCGCAGCCGCACCTACGCCCACCAGTCCATAGCGATTCATGATCTTTTTGCCTTCCTCAGATCAACTTCCATCCAGGGCGCCGGGTTGACGCCCCTGCCGTTCTGCCGCAATTCGAAATAGAGCTTATTCCCGGCGCTCATGCGCGGCATCGCACCAACCGGTTCGCCTGCAAGCAATTCGTCGCCGGGCCGGACATCGATCCGTTCTAGCCCGGCAAGAACCAAATCGTAGCCGCCGCCCATTTCTAATATCAAGACTTTGCCCGTTTTATGGTAAGAGCCGGCAAAGAGCACTTCACCATCTCCGGGTGCGACGACGGCAGCACCCGGCGCCGTTAAGAAGGTGAGGCCCGGCGCGCGCGGGCCGCCCACACCCTCCACGCCTCCCGCAACCGCTGAGCCGGCAACCGGCCGAACGATCGCGCCGCGGCGCAAAGGCCCTCCCCCGGCAGCGTTTAGCGCGGAAACCACAACAATCCCCTGCCCCACGGGCCTCTGTCTCAGCGCCGCCACTTTGGCGAGGAGGGATTTGAGATTGTCGGCCTGCTCCGCGGCGGCATCGAGGCGCGCTTCGAGATCGCCGTATCGGGCAGACGCTTCCTGGGCTTCCTGGGACTTTATCGCGAGAAGTTGATCGAGCTCGATACGCGCGCCGGCGAGCTGGGCACCGACACGCGCGCTTTCGAGCCTGCGTTGCGTCAGCTCGACCTGTTTGGCCCGCAAAGCCTTCAGCCGTTGCGAGAGTTCGATCGCCGCTTGGTAAATCCGCGGCAACGTTGCGCCCAAAACCATCGCGCCGCGCGCGGCGGAGAGCGCGTCGTCCGCCTTGAGCGCAATGACCGGCGGCATATCCGACTGCAGACGCTCGAGCACGGCCAGCAGACCTGCAACTTCGGCGCGATCGCGAACAAAGGTCGCGGCCATCGCCTGTTCTTCGGGGCCGAGACGCGCGAGCTCCGCGTCGATGCGGCCTTTCTCGTCTTCCAGCCCCTGCACATGCGCCGTGGTGTCGGCGAGCCGCTTGCGCAGATCGGCCGCTTCGCCGTTCAGAAGATCGCTTTTTTGTTTCGCGCTCTCGGCAGCGGGCCTGTTCTTGTCGATCTCCTGGCGCAGCGCGTTGTATTGGTCGGCGGTGCTCGGTAGCTTTTTGGCGTCGCGCAGCGGCACCGCGCCCGTCATATCCGGAAGCGGATCGGTTTTAGGCGGCTGCAAGGGGATGACGCGCACATGCGCCGGCGTTGTCGCGCGATGATGCGACGGTGCCGCAGCGGCGAGCAGAATCGCGCCCGCGCCGAAAAGCGCCGCACACGCGCGCGATAGGATGTCCGTCAGACTGCGCTCTCCGCCTTGACCCGTTCGACCAGCGAATGACCGGACATGGCTTCCGGCTTTTTCAGCCCCATCAAGTCGAGCAGCGTCGGCGCCACGTCGGCCAGGCGCCCCCGCGACAATGAAATCTTTTCCTTGTCGTTCACGACGATGATCGGAACATCGAACGTCGTGTGCGCCGTGTGCGGTTCACCCGTTTCCGGATCGCGCATCATTTCGCAATTGCCGTGATCGGCTGTGATGAGGAGAACCCCGCCCGTCTTCTCCACCGCCACGCGCAAGCGTCCGAGACACGCGTCGATCGTGTGCACGGCTTCTTCCGCAGCGAGCAGGATTCCTGTGTGTCCCACCATGTCGGGATTGGCGTAATTGACGACGACGAGATCGTATTTGCCCGAAAGGATCGCGGCTTCGAGCTTGTCGGTGACTTCGACGGCCGACATGGACGGTTTCAAATCGTAGGTCGCGACTTTCGGACTCGGTACCAGGATGCGGTCTTCGCCCGCGAACGGCTCTTCGCGTCCGCCGTTCAGGAAGAACGTGACATGCGCGTATTTCTCGGTCTCGGCGATGCGGAGCTGCTTCAGGCCGAGCTCGGATGCGTATTCGCCGATGGTCTCGCTGATGTCTTCCGGCGGGAAGATCGACGCCATGAAGGCCTTGAGCGGCACGGAATATTCCGTGAGCCCCGCTGCGGCGCAGAATTTCGCCACGCGCGTGCGGGTGAAGCCGTCGAAGTTGGGATCGAGCAGTGCCAGCGAAATTTCGCGCGCGCGGTCGGCGCGGAAATTGGCGAAGAGCAGCGCATCGCCATCCGACACGCCCGCATATTCGCCCAGGATCGTCGGCAGCACGAATTCGTCGGTGACGTTGTGTTCGTAGGAGGCGCTGATCGCATGCGACGCGTCGCGTGCCTTCTCGCCGCGCGCCTCGACGATTGCGTCATAGGCTTTCGAGACGCGGTCCCAGCGCTTGTCGCGATCCATGGCGTAATAGCGGCCGGAGACGGTGGCGATGCGCACGCCTTTGAGATCGCCGATGGCCTTTTCGAATTGCGCGAGAAAGCCCGGCGCGCTTTTGGGCGGCGTGTCGCGTCCATCGAGGAAGGCGTGCACGAAGACGGGCAACTTCGCGCTTGAAAGCACGCGCACCAGCGCCGCGATGTGATCCTGATGGCTGTGCACGCCGCCGGGCGACATCAGACCCATCACATGCACGGCGCCGCCGGTCTTCGATACCTTCGCGATCAGATCCTTGAGCGCGGGCTGTTGTGCGAGCATACCGTCGCGGATGGCGTCGTCGATGCGCGGCAGATCCTGCACGACCACGCGGCCGGCGCCGATATTCATGTGGCCGACTTCGGAATTGCCCATCTGTCCGGCGGGCAGTCCCACCGCCCGGCCGGACGTCGAGAGAAGTGCATGCGGGCACTCCGCGATCATGCGGTTGAAGTTCTCAGGCCTGGCTTGGGTGATGGCGTTGTCCGGCGCGTCCGGACGCCACCCCCAGCCGTCGAGGATGCAGAGCACGGCAGGACGCTGGCGAAGGCGGGGCGGATTCGGCATCGGAATTCCTTAACCTGTCACCGCAAGATAGAGCGAACGGGCGCGCGGCTGAATCCCAAAGATGGTCGCGGATCGTTTCGCCGGATGGCCGGGCCACGCCAGGCCTTGGCGAAGGCGTTGAAAGCAAAGGGCCTTTCCTGCCCGGAAGGTTTTGCCGCCGGGGCATTTCGGGCCTTCAGATGCGCCAATAAGCCATTGATATAAAAGAGAAATCTCCGGGCAATCTCCGGCACAATACTGGCAAGGCGGGGAGCGGCACATTCATCTCGTGAGAGCATGGCGTTGCGGACCATATTCAGAAAGCTCCTGGCGCTTGCATGCGCCGGCCTCCTCGCGCTTGTTCCCGCCGAGGCTTACGCCTTTTCCCGCATCAAGGACCTCGTCGACGTTGAGGGCATCCGCGACAACATGCTGGTCGGCTACGGCCTCGTGGCCGGCCTGAACGGCTCGGGCGACTCCCTCATCAACGCGCCGTTCACGGAGCAGAGCCTCATCACCATGCTGGAGCGGCAGGGCGTCAACACGCGCGGCGAGACCATGCAGACCAAGGACATCGCCGCCGTCATGGTGACCGCGAACCTTCCCGCCTTCGCCGCCCAGGGCACGCGCATCGACGTTTCGGTGAGCGCGCTGGGCGACGCGAAAAGCCTGCAGGGCGGCACACTGCTCGTCACGCCGCTCGCCGGCGCCGACGGCGGCGTCTACGCGCTGGCGCAGGGCCCGGTCTCGATCGGCGGCTTCACGGCCTCGGGCCAGGCGGCCAGCGTCACCCGCGGCGTGCCGACGTCGGGACGCATTTCGAACGGCGCCATCGTTGAACGCGAAGTGGGCTTCTCGCTCGCCGCACAGACGCAGCTTCGTCTTTCGCTTCACAATCCGGATCTGACGACGGCAACGCGCATCGCCGCCGCCATCAACGCCTATCTCGGCAATGCGGTGGCGGCGGTCGACGACCCCGCAACCGTCCATATCCAGGTGCCGGTGACCTATCACGGCGGCGTCGTGGGTCTTCTGACCGATGTGCAGCAGCTGAAGGTCGATCCCGACGAACCGGCGCGCGTCGTCATCGACGAAAATTCCGGCGTGATCGTCATGGGCGCGGATGTGCGCATCTCCACCATCGCGATCGCGCAAGGCAACCTCACGATCAAAGTCACCGAGACGCCGCAGGCCAGCCAGCCCGGACCCTTCAGCAACGGCACGACGCAGGTCCTGCCGCGCACGGAGATCCAGGTCGATGAGGGCAAGGGCAACAAGATGGCCGTGCTGAACGAGGGCGTGAGTCTGCAGAAGCTGGTCGACGGCCTGAACGCGCTGGGCGTGGGTCCGCGCGACATCATCTCGATCCTGCAGGCGATCAAGGCCGAAGGCGCGCTGCAAGCCGACATCGAGGTTATCGGATGACCGCAGGTCTCGACATTACCTCCGCCATGACGCTGGCCAAGGCGCAGCCTGTGCAGGCGCCACAGGCGACCGGGAACGCCGCCGCGGCGAAGAAAGCCGCGCAGCAATTCGAATCCGTCTTTATCACGGAATTTCTCGGCCAGATGTTCGCCGATATCCCGACCGACGGCCCGTTCGGCGGCGGCGACGGCGAGCAGATGTTCCGCTCGCTCATGCTCGATCAGTACGGGCAGCAGATCGAAAAGCAGGGGGGCTTCGGCCTCGCCGCACCCGTGGCCGCGCACCTGCTGAAATTGCAGGAGCAGCACACATGACGACGGACCCGCGCAAAATCGAAAAGCTTCTGATGCTGACGGCGCGTCTGACGGAAGCGCTGAACGCCGACATCGCAGCGCTGGAGCGCGGCCGGCCGCGCGAGATGCGGTCGCACAGGCCCGAAGTGCAGCAGCTCCTGGCGCTCTACGGCCGCGAGGTGCAGAGCCTGAGCCTGACAGCCGCCAAAGGTCTGCCGCGGGACGCGCAGGAACGCCTGCGTGAAGCCACGGGCAAGTTCCGCGAGACGCTCGCTGTTCACAACCGCGTCCTGACGCGCGTGAAGAGCTGTACCGAAGGCATGATCCGCGCCATCGCCGACGATGTCGCCAAGAAGCGCGCGGCGCGGCAGCCCTATTCGCCGCCGGTCAACACCAAACCGCGCACGCCCGGCGCGATCGTCTATAACAACGTGGTGTGAGTTCTCGGCGGCAAAGACTTCTGCGCCGCACAGACATTCCGCACGTCAGCCAAGATAAAGAAGTGGGCGGCTAGACCGTCAACGCCGACAACAGCGCCGACGAAGAAATGCCGATCGAATTCGTCGTCGACGAGGATGTCGTCGACAGCGAATTCATGGATGCCAGCGTCGCAAGCGCGAGCGAATAGCCTGCCTGCTGCTGGGCGAGAATGGACGGCGCCGGCGTCTGCTTCGACGCTGGCGCTGTCGGCGTTGTCGACGACGACGAAGCGGGCGTGTTGATCTTCTGATAGGCGTTGGTGATCGCGGTCATGACGTTCTGCAGCGAGACTTTCGCCACGTTCGCATCGCCGCTGCTCAGCAGATCGATTTGCGTGTCGAGACCCAGGCCGACCACGGGCTTGGCCATGCTCGACGAGCCCGACGAGGACGACGAACTGGCCAGATTGACGCCGAAGGACGTGCCGGTCGCCGTGCTCGACGACGCGCCTTTCTTTGCGGACGCCGTGATGACGCCCGGCGTGATTCCGAGCCGCCCGAGGGCATTGGTGTCGGCCGGCCCCGCGATCACGTTGATGGTCTGACCCGCGCTCGCCGTGACCTCGAGTCCCTGGCTGCCGGTTGAGGAATAGGTGACCGTCGCCTTGCCTGCGGTCAACAGCTCGGCATTGATGCTGTCGGCCAGATCCTGCAGCGTTTCGCCTTGCGTGATGGAGATCGTCGACGTGCGTCCGCCCGTGCCTTCGGTCTGCAGCTGGAAGGAATCACCCGCGCGAAGCGTCGTATCCGATGTGAGATCGACGGACTGATTGACGTTGACCGCGCCGCTCGGAAGCCCAAGCGCGGTCAGGACGCTCGAGCCGGTGGGGTCGACGGCGACGCTGGCACCCGTGGACTGTCCGTCCGTGCCGCCGAACTGCTGCGTCCAGTCGATCGCGCCGCTGCTCGAAAGTGCCGCGACGAACGTATTGTTGGTGTTGGCGAGCGTGCGCGTCTGACCGGCGAACGTGCCCGTGGTCGTGCCGGCAAGGTAGATCGTGCCATCCGGGCCGACCGTAACATTGCCGCCGGTGGTCGAGCCGCCCGGCGCCGAGACATAGCTCACCGTATTGGCGGTGGCCGTCGTGCCGTTGTCGGTCGCGGCGAACACGAATGCGTCGGTGCTGCCGTTGCTGGCGTTTGCAACCGTCGCCTGACCGCCCGCCGTGAGCGCGCCGTTGCTCGTCGTGCCCGAGACATAGACGTTGTCGCCCGAGACGGTCAGACCGCTGATCGAGCCGCCGTTCAGGTTGCCCAGATTCATCGTCCACACGGGCGAACCCGTGATCTCGCCGCTCGCATATTTGGAAAGCACGGCCTGGCCGTTTTGCACCGATGCGACCACGACATCGCCGTCGGATGTCGTCGCCATCGCCGAGACCTGATCATCGCCGGAAGCGCCGAACTGATTTTCGGAGACGATGTTGCCGGAGCTGTCGAGTTCGGCGATGTAGGCGTTGGTGCCGCCGGTGCTCGTCTGACCCGAGCCGATCGTGCCGCTGTCGCCGACCGAACCGCCGATATAGACATTGCCGCTGCTGTCGACGGTTACGGCATTGGCCTGGTTGGCGCTGAGCGTCGGGATCTGCTGCGTCCAGAGCTGATTGCCGTTCTGGTCATAGGACGCGACAAAGCTGTCCGTGTTGCCGTTGGTGACGGCGGTCGAGGTGAGATCGGCCGTTGTCGATCCCGAGACGACCACGCCGCCGGTGGATGGATTGAGCGCCAGCGAAAAGGCCGACGCCGAGCCCGCGCTTCCGAGCAGCTCCGACCATTGCAGATTGCCGGCGGAATCGTATTTCGTGAGATAGACGTCCTGCGAGCCCTGGTTGAGCTGATTGCCCATATTGCCGGTCGCATTGCCGACTTCGTAGACATTGCCCTGGCTGTCGACGACGGTCTGCACGGCTGTCGTGGTGCCCGTGGTGGGGGCTTCCGTCGCGTTGAACAGCGTCGTAGGCGAAGACGATGAAAGATTGGTCAGCGCCGTGATCGTGCCCTGATTATCGGCGGATGTCGCGGCCTGGCCGGATGCAGTCGAAGCGGAGCCCGTCGTCGAACCGCCCGTGCCGGCGACGATGAGATCGGGCATGGCGTCGGCTGCCGAAAGGCTGAGCGTTTCGCCCGGCGCCGGCGTGATGGAAATGCCGTACGTCGCCTTCTCCACATCGTTGATCGAGCCGCTCGTCATGTTGACGGACAAGGTCGACGAGAAACCGTCGGCTTTCAGCTGCTGGTTGGCGTAATTGACGATGTTGCTGATCGTCAGAGGGCCCTGCACCTGCGAAAGATCGATCGGAACGTTGGTCGTCGTTCCGCCCTTCGTCACTGCGATGTTGAAGCTGTCGCTGATGCTGACGCCGGAGAGCGGGTCGCTGTATTGCGCGTCCGAGACGATCGTGCCGCCGTTGTCCTGGAAGGACTCCAGCGGCACGCCGACCGTGCTCGTCACCGATGCGCTCGGCGTCTGCGCCTGCAGGGTGAGATTGTTGAACGTCGTGTCGCTGATGAAGGATTCGACCTGCTGCAGGCCCGTCTGGAACTGTGCATTGTAACCCGCCAGCTCGCCCGACGTGACGCCCGCCTGCGAAGCAATGTTTGCGAGCGTCGAGAGCTTGCTGACCGCCTGATAGAGCGTGAAGAGGTTTTGGTTGTCTTCCTGCGTCGCCTTGCTCGTGCTGCTCGAGCCGACCAGCGGCGTCGTGCTCTGCTGGATGAAATTCGTGGTCGAGAGAACCTGTGCGTTCTGCGCCTGCGTTGACAGCGTCTGCGCTACGTCCCACGGCGGCGTCTCGCTCGATGCGCTCGATGACGAACCGAAGGACGAATTGCTCGAGCTGGTGCTCGTGCCCGAACCCGACGACGAAGAAGATGAAGACTGCGAATTGGAGGACGCGCTCTGCGTTGCGTTCGCGGCAATCGACTGCAGTTGCGCCGAGTAATAGTTCAGCAGCGACGACGAATCGAGCGTGATGGGCGTGAAGGTCGACACACCAACCCCTTGACGAACAACGTGAAGCGATTTTGCCCGGGTGAGGGTTAAGTGTCGGCTAACCGCATCCAGCTTTTACCTGCCGATCGTTGCTTAACGCGACCTTTACCGGACGCTGCACAATTTGGGGCATGAGCACGAAGCGCGATCTCTACGCCGAAGGCCTCGCGTTGTCGGCGGCCAACCGGCACGCCGAAGCGATCGGCCGCTATGAAGCCGCGCTGAGCGAGCAGCCGGGCGACATCCGCGTGCTCTTTGCGCTGGGCAACACGGCCTCGGCCCTGGGCATGCCGAAACCGGCAGAATCCTTTTTTCGTCAAGTACTTGCGCAGGAGCCCGAGCGCCTCGAGGCCCTCGTCAACCTGGCCAATCTGCTGCGCGCCGAGAGCCAGTTCCAGGCGGCGGAGCAGCTCCTCAAGCCCGCGCTGGCGCGCTTCCCAGGCACGCCCGAGCTCTGGCTCACGCTCGGTTCGGTCTATGGCGAAATGGGCGACGCCGTCCGCGCGGAAGAACACTATCGCCAGGCGCTCACGCTCAAGCCTGACTATCCGCCGGCGCTCGGCAATCTCGCCGACGTGATGGCCGATGAAGGCAGGATCGACGACGCGCTCGCGCTCTACGCACGCGTGCTGGCGCAGGAACCCGATAACGCGCAGGCGAAACTCAATCGCGCGGTGCTCCATCTCCTCAAAGGCGATCTGAAAAACGGCTGGCGCGATTACGAGGCACGTCTCGCGCCGGCGCTCAAGGCGCCGCGGCCCGATCGTGCGCTGTCGCGCTGGGACGGTGCGAGCCTGAAGAACACCCGCCTTCTCGTCCGCGCCGAACAGGGCATCGGCGATCAGCTGATGTTCGCAAGCCTCATTCCGGAACTCGCAGCACGCGCGGCCCGCGAAGGCGGTGCGCTCGTTCTCGAATGCGAGACGCGGCTGGGCGCATTGTTCGCGCGCTCCTTCCCTACCGTCGAAGTCAGGTCAAGCCGCATTGAGACGCGCGAGGGAATTCCGACCGCGCGTTACGACTGGCTCGACGACGACGACGGCAAAACCGTTGCCATCGAACTCGGTTCGCTGCCGGAAATTCTGCGCGGCGACATCGCGCGCTTTCCCTCGGCCCATCGCTATCTTGTGTCGCATGCAAGCGAAGCCGAGCATTGGGGCAAGGCTTTCCGCCAGGCGGGACACGGTCCGTGGACGGGCTTCTGCTGGCGGAGCGGCCTTTCCGGCGGCGCGCGCGACCTGCAATACGCGCCGCTGGCCGCCTGGGCCGAATTCCTGCGCACGCTGCCAGGCACGCTCGTCTGCGCACAATATGACGCGCGCAAGGAAGAACTCTCGCTGCTCGAAACCATGAGCGGCCGCAAGATTTTCGTGCCCGCGGGCCTCGACCAGAAAAACGAGCTCGACCGCACCTGCGCCATGCTCTCCGCGCTCGATGCGGTGGCGAGCGCGCCGACGGCGGTATCCTGGCTCGCGGCCGGTGCCGGGATTCCGACGGCGAAGATCCTCTACGACACCAGCTGGACGAGCTTCGGCCAGGCACACGAACCGTTCGCGCCGTCCTGCGTGTTGATGATACCGGAGAAACGCGGCGACTGGGCGAGCGCCTTCGCCAAGACGGCGCGCTGGATCAAATCCCAGAACCACTAGCGACAGACAAGATCGGTGTTGATTGTTTCGGCCAGAGCCGGCAAGACACGATAAGCGGTCGCGTTTGCGTTAACTCTTCCCTATACTGTCGTCAGGCAGGTGGGGGATCCTTGCATGAGCACAGTGTTGCGGCGGGCGATGAACGTCATGCTCGCAGGTTTGTTTGTCCTTGTTGCAACGCGGAATTTCGCAGGCGCGCAATCCTCCGACGATCCGTCGGGCTATTCGGACGACGACACCCCGGACGCCATCACGGAACTGTTCGACGTGGCGATGGCGCAGCCCGCTCCGACGATGGAAGATGCATTGCCGGGCCTTTCCGCCCAGGCGCTCGATCTCGCCCAATCCCCGACGGCGGCTTTTAGTCCCGCCGCAGGCGCTCCCGCCCGTTTCGTCAGCATCAACAACCGCTTCGCGGTGCAGCCGGACGGCGGAGCGACGATAACCTCCCATATCGAAATGCAGCTTCTGTCGCCGCAGGCCGTAACCGCGCTTGCGCAGCCGGCACTCACCTTTTCGGATTCGCTGCAGACCTTGCAGATCAAGGACGCCTATACCCTGAAAGGGGACGGGACCAGACTCCCCGTCTCGCCGGATGCGATTCTCGTCCGGCAAAAAGCCGTACCGTCTCCGCTTTTCACGGACCTCAAGGAAAAGGTGATTCTGTTCCCGAATGTCGAGCCGGGCGACACACTCGTCTATGATACGGTTCTGACGTCTCCGCCCACCATCCCGGGGCAATTCTATTTCGGCACCTTCATTCCGCGCGTGATCGAAATCGACAGCGAGACGATCACGTTCACGACTCCCAAATCGCTGCCGCTGACCTTCGACACCTATGGTCTCGCCGTTCAGAAAGGCACGGACGGCGATCAGCTGACCTATACGGTTCACTACGCGAACCGGACGCCGGTCCTGGAATTGCCCCAGTTCCTTTCTGAATTCGATCACGGTCAGCGCGTCTTTGCGTCGTCCGCCGGATCGTACGATGCGATGGTGGCCTCCTACGCACCCATGCTCTCGTCCAAGCTCGAAGTTACGCCGCGCGTCCTCGCCAAGGCCAACGAGATAACGGCCGGGATCAGCAACCGCCGCGAGCAGGCGCGAAAGCTTTACGAGTGGGTCGCGGGCCATGTCCGCTACGTTGCGCTGCTGTTCGGAGACGGCGGCGTGGAACCACATGCCGCCGATACGGTCCTCACGAACGGCTATGGCGACTGCAAAGACCACGCCGTACTCTATTCCGCGCTGCTGAAAGCGAAGGGGATTCCCAGCCAGCCGGTGATCATCAACGGGGCCAACGGTTATTTTCTGCCGCAGGTCCCCCAGCTTCTGACGTTCAATCACATGATCGTCTGGCTGCCGGAGTTTGGTCTCTATGCGGACACGACGGCTGACTCGGCGCCGTTCGGCACGCTGCCGCAACTCGAATACGGCAAGCCCGTTATCCGCGTCGGCGGCGGCACGGCCCTGCAGCACACACCGATCCTTCAGGAGGCGGATTCAACCTATTCGTCCTCGACGGACTTGCAGCTCGACAGTGACGGAAGGCTGAGCGGCACGCATCGCGCGATGGCGACTGGCGCTCTTGCGGGTCTGATGCGCACGGTCGCGAACCAGGCGGCCGTCAAGGGACTCGATGCCGTCGCGGGCGCCATTTTGCGCGCGCGGCGGATGGATACGGCTGCGGGCTCCATCACGTTTGCATCGACTGCCGAGCTGACGCCGCAATATGTCTACGGCAGCCGGTATCAGTTCAACCGCGGGATTCAGACCGACGCGGGCTTCGCGCTGCCGGAAGGCATGAACCTTGTGGATGCTTACAGTTCGGCGCTGCTCGGGCCGGTCGCCGATCCGAGGTTCCTGACGTCCGACACGCTCCCCTGCTTCAGTGGAAGCCTTGCGGATGATTACACGCTCGAATTTCCCGCGGACAGAAAGCTGGTAGCTTTGCCGGCGGACGGCGTCGTGACATCGGCCAATATCAGCTATCGCTCGCACTGGAGCCTGATCGGCAACACGCTCAGCGTCCATCGCGAACTGCACGCGCATTTCGACAAAGCGCTTTGCACCGGAAATGTGCTGCATGAAACGCGAGCGGCGATCATCAGGATCCAGAAGGATTACGGGACGAGGATTGCGCTCGTGACGGCGCACGCCTCCTAGTCGGCATTTCCGCTAAAGCCGCGCTTGCCTGTCGGCCACGGCGCGGCGCTCGGCCAGATGCTGCGCCAGATCGGCCGCCACGCGCGCAGCGCCTTCGCCGTCGACCGTCGACAAACCTGCCGCGCGCATATTCTTGCGGCGCGTGGCGTCGTTCAGCAGATCTGAGACGGCATGGGCGATAACGTCGTCGCTGACGGCCGCTGCGAGGCCCAGCGACTGGCCGATGCCGGCGGACTCGAACGCCGTCGCCGACAAGGCGTGATCGTCTCCAAGACAAAGATAGATCGCCGGCACGCCGTAAGCCGCGAGTTCGTACGCCGTCACGCCGAAGGCCGCCAGCGCCGCGTCGCACGAGGCAAACTCCGTCGCAAGCCCGTCGGCGCCCTCCAGCGTCTCGAAGTTCGAGGCCAGTGCCAGGATCGAGCGCGCCAGCTGCGCCTTGTTGGCGACGCCGGGTCCGATAACGAAACGCGCGCGGAACGTCGGATCGAGTGGAGCGAGCGCGCGGGCGCATTTGATGGTGAGATTCTGCGGATCGCTGCCGCCCATGGTGACCAGCAGCGTCGTCCGCCCGGGGGCGTTCGGCCACACGCTTGCGGGCTTGCCCTGGCCAAGGATCGCCCATTGCCAGCCGATGCGGCGCTCGCAATGGGACCCGCTCCAGTCGAGCCGCTCGGCCTGCGGCACGGGCGGATAATAGGCGTAGTCGGCGGCGAGGCGGCGCGGCGAACCGTCGTCGATCACGGCCGTCAGGGCGACGCGCTTTCCCAGCCGGGCAAGATCGGAACGACCGAGCCCTTCGCGCAGGTCACAGATGAGCATGTCGGGCGCGCGATTGGAGATCATAGTGCCCAACGCATCGAGATCGTTCGTGCCGTCGACCGTGGTGGCCTCGAACCCGGCGCGCAAAATCGGCTGTAGCGCGTCGTCGGAGCCGTGCACGGCGAAGATGGAGCCCAGACCTTCGCGATCGCGCAGGCTCCGCGCCAGTGCCACCATGCGCTTGACGTGTCCGTAACCGAAATGCCCGCCGCCGTCGCAACGGATGAGCGCAAGACCGCCGACCGCCGCAATGGGTTTCTGGCGCACATGCGCGTTCTTTTCACGCAGGGACGGCTCGCGTTCGAGCAGAAGCAGCAGGTCGGCCAGCGAGGCTTCGCCGGCTTTCGCCGCCATGCGCTCGTGCAGCGCTTCCGCGAAGGCGAGATCGTCCGGCGTGTCGATGGTGAGGCGCCCGCCATCGTGGGCGAGCGGCGGATAGGCCGGCGCGCGCGCGACGCGCACGAAATCGGGATGAAGCTTGAAATAGCCGGTGACGTGCTCGCGCGCGACCGGGTCGCCGTGCGCGTCCATCATCAGCTTGTCGAGAGCCCGGCGGCTGAAGGGATCGACGCCTTCGTGTCCGGTGATCGCGCCTTCCTCGAGCAGCACATAGTCGCCGTTCTGCTCGATCAGATGCTCGACCAGATGATCGATGAAGCCCCCATCGACGAACGGCGCGTCGGCGGAGACACGCACGATGATGTCAGCGTCGAGAAGCTCGGCCGCGCGTGCGAATCGCGCAAGAACGTCGTCCTCCGGTCCGCGAATGACGGGTACGTTGTTCTCGCGGCCGAATTCCACGATGGCGTCGTCGCGCGGATTGGTCGACGTCGCGATCGCGATTTGTTCGATGAAGTTCGAACGCTTCAAACGATGGACGATATGCCAGAGCAGCGGCTTGCCGGCGATCGGCTTCAGCACCTTGCCGGGCAGGCGCGTCGAACCCATCCGCGCCTGGATGACGGCGACGACGCGCAGATGATCGCTGGGTTCCGGCGTCAAGATCATGCGGCGGGTTTCCAGGTGGCGCGGATCGCGCGCAGCGGCCGCATGCCGTCCACAGGGTCGGCGCGCCATTCGCGATCGGCGAGCTCGGAAGGCTGCGGACCTTTGAAGCCCGTGCCGTCGGCGTCGAAGCTTTCGCGGATGCGCGCGATGACAGGTGCAATCTCTTCCGGCAGCCAGCAATGACCGGCGGCATATTCCGCGCCCTTGCCGTCGAGATCGAGATGGAATTCCACCGCCGCCGCGCCCCAGCGATGCACGGCGCGCTCGATGACGGACGGTTTGCGCGTGTGGTCGGACCAGCCGATCTTCATGCCGGTCGCTTCGCGGAGCGTCTGCATCGCGGAAAGATTCGATTCGCTCACGGGAGTGGGATACGCCGACACGCAATGCAAAATCGTTACGTCGCGTGCGCCCGCATTCTTAAGCGTTGCGGCGGCTGCCGCAATTTCGTCGATCGTTGCCATGCCCGTCGACAGGACGATCGGCTTTCCCGTTTTTGCACATGCTTCCAGCAAAGGCGTCACCAGCAGCTCGTACGAGGCGATCTTGTAAAAGTCCACGAACGGGCGGAGTTCCCCGACCGCTTCGAGATAAAACGGCGTGCACGAGAATTGGATGCCGCGCGCGCGACAACGTTCCGAAAGCGGTTTCAAATGTGTAAGCGGCAGCTCCCAATCCTTGCGCGCGCGATGTTTTTCGCTCTGCGCAAGAATTTCCGGCGCGAACATGCGGTCGATCTTGAAAAGCTGGAATTTGACGGCATCGCAGCCCGAATCGGCGGCCGCGTCGACGAAGGCAAGCGCGCGCTTCAGATCCTGTGCGTGGTTGCTCGAAGCTTCCGCAATAAACAGCGGCCGGTCCACCTTCTGCTCCTTCAGCTTTAACCGTTTTTAAAGACCGCTTGGCTAAAAGAGCGTTAACGACGGGATAGGGCCGCTAGGAAATGGGGATCGTTGCCGCGGAAACCGTGATTGCCTGGCAATCACACGAAGGTTTGCGCATCTCGAAGGCAAACGGTTTGGATGTCATCGACTGCGCGATGTGCGGTTTCCGCCACGTCGTTCCGCTTCCCGATTCGCGCGCGCTCGAAGCGACCTACCGTGAAGCCTATTATCGCGATGAGAAGCCCGCCTTCCTCGCCCATGCCGGCGAAGACCAGGACTGGGCCGAGCTGGCGCAGAACGATCGTCTCGAGGCGTTCGAGCGGCTGCTGCCGCCCCACCGGCGGCGCCTTCTCGATATCGGCTCGGGTCCAGGCTTCTTTCTCAAAACGGCAAAGGCCCGCGGCTGGAAGGTGCTGGGCATCGAGCCCTCACGGCAGGCGGCGAAGCATGCCCGCTCGCTGGGCCTGGAAGTGGCCGAGGGCTTCTTCAACGCGGAGACGGCGCCGGGGCTCGGACTCTTCGACGCCATCCAGCTGAACAATGTTCTGGAGCACGTGCCGGACCCGGCCGCGATCCTCATAGAAGCCAGGGAATTGCTGGAGCCGAACGGTGTTCTCTGCGTCAACGTGCCGAACGATTACTCGCCCTTCCAGATTGCGGCGCGCGCCGCCACGACCAGGACAGAATGGTGGGTCTCGCCGAAGCACCATCTCAACTATTTCGACTTCGAGTCGCTCGCGGGCCTGCTCGAACGGCTGGACTTCACCATCGCCGAGCGGACGACGAGCTTCCCGATGGAGCTCTTCCTGCTCATGGGCGAGGACTACACGACCGACGCCACGCTCGGCCGCGCCTGCCACATGCGGCGCAAGCGCTTCGACCAAGCGCTGGAGGCCGCGGGGCTCGGCCAGACCCGCCGTGCCTTCTACCGCGCGCTGGCGAGCGCGGGCCTCGGCCGCGAAGCCGCCGTCCTTGCCGTAAAGCCGTGAGCGCAGAGACATCGCCCTTCTTCATCGTTTCCAGCGGACGCTCAGGCACGGCGATGCTGCACAAGGCCCTGTCGACGGTCGGCGACGTCGAGATGCACCACGAATACGCGGTCAACATCGTTCAGCCGCTGGCCGTACGCCGTTACATGGGCTGGGCCACCCGCGAAGAGGCGCTCGAGACCTTGCGTTCGACCTACGGCGCGGCCGTCGCCTATTCGCGCGCGCGGCTGTGGGGCGACTCCTCGAACAAGGCTTCGTGGCTGATCCCGGAACTGGCCGAGCTCTTTCCGGACGCCAAGTTCATCCATCTCGTGCGCGACGGGCGCAAGGTCGCGAGCTCCTATTTCCACAAGCTCAAGGACGAGTGCTACGACGACCGCTCGACCATGAAGCTTGTGGCCTACGCCACGGATCCCTTGGGCCAGATCGCGCCGCCGCCGGAGAAGAAATACTGGTGGCCGCTGGCGCGCCCGAACGACCCGCGCAGCACCGCCTTTAGCGGCTTCAGCCAGTTCGAACGCATTGCGTGGCACTGGGCCGAGATCAATCGCGTCATCCTGGACTCGCTCGGCAGCCTGCCGCGCGAACGCAAGCACTTCGTGCGGCTGGAAGAGCTGCACGGCGATCCGACGGCAGTCATCCGGCTCTTTGGATTCCTGGGTCTGCACTGCCGCAAGGACACGGCCGCTCTGTTCGCCCGTCCCCACAACGTGAACCGACCCGAGGACAAGCTTCTCGACGCGCGCCAGCGCGTGCAATTCGACGCCATCGCCTATGCGATGATGGAGCGTCTCGGATACGCAGAAACACCTGAGTATGTAGTGAATTATTAACGGCGGACGTTGGAAGATGGTTACCGGAACGTTCCCCGGGGCTCACTTCCATGCACGAAGCGTGCGATCTTTGTCGCCGCCACGCTTTAGAGGCGGTTTATCGCCCTGACAGTTCCACGCGCGGACTGACCGTATATCTCTGTCATCACTGCGGACTTCTGCAGAGCCTGCCGCGCATCGATCGCGCGCCACGCAAGATCGCCGCCGTTTCGAGCGGTGCCGACTGGGGCAATGTGCGTTACGGCAAAGGCTTCCGCACGAACGCCGCGATGACGGCGCTGCATCGTCACGCAGATTTCACGAGTGCGCTCAGCGTTCTCGATGTCGGTTCCAACCGCGGCAGCTTCGCGCGCGCGTTTCTCGAAGCGGCGCCCAATGCGAACATCGTGGCGGTCGAACCGGATGAGCGCGTGGCGCAGTCCTGCGCCGGTCTCGAACGCTGCGAAATCGTCGAAGCGCGTATTGAAGATGCACCGCTCGAAGGCGGCCGTTTCGATATCGTCCATTCCTGCCACACCATCGAGCACCTCGCGAACCCCGCGCGCGTTCTTGCCGATCACTGGCGCACGTTGAAACCCGGTGGACTCCTGCTCGTCGATGCGCCGAACACGGCCATTCTCGGTGCGGAAGACATCGTCGAGGAATGGTTCATCGACAAACATCTCTATCATTTCTCCGCGCGCACGCTGATGCGCATGATCGCATCGACCGGATTCGAGATCATCGCTCCATCCGACATCGAAGATCGCGAGAACCTGCTTGTCGTCGCACGCAAGGCTTACACCGCGTTCCCGGCCGCGAGCCTCGATCCGCGCGAAGTGGCGGATGCTGAACGGCTGATCGCATCCTACACCGCCAACCGCGCCCGCAATCTTGCGGCGCTGACCCATGTCGCGGCCATGATCAACGCCATGGCGCCCAAACGCGTCGCCATGTGGGGCGCGGGCCGCCTATTCGACACGCTGGTCGTGCATGGCCGCTTTGCGCCGACGCAGCTCTCGCTTCTGATCGATTCGCATCTGAGGGCTCATGTCGACGAACGTCACGGCTGCAGGCTGACGGGACCCGAGGCGCTCGCCTCCGCCAATCCTGACGTCGTGATCGTCATGTCGCGCGGCTTCGCCGGCGAGATTGCCACCGAGGCCCGCCGCCTCGCGCCCCGCGCCAACATTGTCTTCTACGCCGATCTTCTCGCCGATGCCCGCCTGAGCAAAGCCGCATGAGAAACAGCAACATGACCGCGCAATCCGCCCAACTCGACCGTCACGCAGCACCCGCCTCGCCCGTCCAGGAACTGGTGGCGGAAGTGGCGCAGGCCGCGCGTTATGCGCGCCAGCATGCGATCTCGGCCATTTTCCACGCCGGTTCCGGCCATCCCGGCGGCGCGCTCTCCTGCGCGGAAATCGTGGCGAGCCTGTTCGGCGCAGAACTCAATTTGTGGCCGGACACGATCGGCGATCCCGATCGCGACCGTTTCGTGCTGTCGAAGGGCCACGCCGCGCCCATGCTTTATGCGGTGGCCGCGCATTACGGCTATTGCAAGCCGCGCGAGGCGCTGCGCCTCAGGAAGCTCAACAGCCCGTTCCAGGGTCACCCGCATGTCGGCGATCTTTCCTGGGTCGAGACGAGCACGGGCTCGCTGGGCCAGGGCTTTTCGGTCGCGCTCGGCATGGCGATGGGGCTCAAGCTGCAGAACAGCTTCAGCCGCGTCTACACGCTTCTGGGCGACGGCGAGCTGCAGGAAGGTTCGGTATGGGAAGCGGCCATGTGCGCCGCCCATCATCGCCTCGACAATCTCTGCGTCATCATCGACTACAACAAGCTTCAGAGCGACGACCAGAACGCCAACATCATGGGGCTTGAGCCCTTGGCCGCGAAATGGCGCGCGTTCGACTGGGCAGTCGCGGAGATCGACGGCCACGATGTGCCGACGATCCTGACGACGCTTCGCCGCGCCGCCGCCACGCATGGCAGACCCTCCTGCATCATCGCGCACACGACGAAAGGCAAAGGCGTGCCTTTCATGGAAAACGTGCCCGCGTGGCACGGCAGCGTGAAACTCACCGAAGCGCAGGCCGACGAGGCTTTGCGCGCGCTCGGCGCATCGCGCCAGGAAATCAAGGATTGGCTCGATGGAAGCGACCTCTGAAGCACCCGCACTGATTGCCACGAACGGCGATTCCCTGCGCGAAGCCTTCGGCAAGGCGCTGTCGCAGCTCGCGTATGAATTCCCGCAGCTTGTCGTGCTCGACGCCGACATCGCGGGCGGCACGGGCGCGCATCATTTCCGCAAGTCGCATCCCGACCGCTTCCTGCAGTTCGGCATCGCCGAACAGAACATGATGGCGGCGGCGGGCGGCCTTGCCGCTGTGGGTCTTATGCCCGTGGTCACGACTTTCGCCGTCTTCTGTCTGCGCGCCATCGAACAGGCGCGGCTGTCGCTCGCCTATGCGCGCCGCAACGCGAAGATCGTCGCAAGCCATCCCGGCCTCGATGTCGGGCCGGACGGCGGCTCGGCGCAGTGCCTCGAAGACCTCGCGGCCTTCCGCGCCATTCCCGGCATGACGGTGATTTCGCCGGCAGATGCGGTGGAAGCCCGGCTCGCCACGCGCGCCATTCTGGAATTCGAAGGCCCCGTCTATATGCGCACCGGCCGCAGCCCAGCGCAGCGCGTGTTCGGCGAAGATCATAAGTTCGAGATCGGCAAAGGTCAGATCATCCGCAACGGCAACGACGTGACCATCGTCGCCTGCGGCGTGGAAGTGGCGCGTGGGTTGGAAGCGGCAGAACTGCTCAAGTCCGACGGCATTTCCGCGCGCGTCGTCAACATGCCCACGATCAAACCCATCGACACAGAGTTGCTCGTGCGTTGCGCCAGGGAAACCGGCGCCTTCGTAACGGCCGAAGATCACAACATCTATGGCGGTCTCGGCAGCGCGGTGGCCGAAGCGCTGGCCTCCACGCGCCCGCGCCCCATCGAATTCATCGGCGTCAAGGACATGTTCGGCATGTCCGGTGAGCCGGAAGAACTGGCGGAAGCCTATCAGCTGACCGCACCGCATATCGCGCGCGCCGCCAAGAAGGTCATCGGCCGCAAGCCCAAGAAGGACAAGAAGTGATGCAGCGCTTCTCGCTTGCGGGCAAGCGCGCGTTCGTCACCGGTGGCAGCCGCGGCATCGGCCGCGCCATCGCAAAGAACCTCGCCCGCGCCGGCGCAGACGTTGCCTTCTCCTATCGCGAGCGCCGCGACGAAGCGGAAAAGGCGCTGGCCGACATCGAATCTCTGGGCCGCCGCGGTCTGGCCCTTCCCATGGATGTGGCGGATCGGGCGAGCGTGGAAGCTGCAGCCAAGGACGCGCAGGCAGCGCTCGGATCGCTGTCGATCCTCGTCAACAATGCCGGCATCAACAAGCCGACCGATTTCGATCAGGTGACCGACTCCGATTGGGACCAGATTCTTTCGACCAACCTCAAAGGCCCGTTCGTCTGCGCGCAGGTGTTCCTGCCTTTGCTGGCGAAATCGGGCGGCGGCTCGATCGTCCATATCGGATCGGTGAGCGGCCAATATGGCGGCCCGCGC
>DATJRP010000026.1:0-11608 GCA_035504555.1 Rhizomicrobium sp.
TCTCCGCCGCTTCGAGGATGAGGCCGACGCAGATCGAGTGCGCGACCAGCGTCACGTCCTTGCCCTTGCGGATCACGCGTGCCTTGCCGATGGGCACGAGATGGTCTTCGAGCTTGGCCACCGGGAACGAGCGGCCGTAGACGATTTCATTTTCGAGGAAGATCACCGGATTGGGATCGCGGATCGCCGACTTGAGAAGGCCCTTCGCGTCGTCGGCGAAGTACGGCGCCACCACCTTCACGCCCGGAATGTGCGCGTACCAGGAGCTGTAATCCTGGCTGTGCTGGGCTGCCACGCGCGCGGCGGGACCGTTCGGCCCGCGAAACACGATCGGGCACTCCATCTGCCCGCCGGACATGTAGCGCGTCTTGGCGGCAGAGTTGATGATCTGGTCCATCGCCTGCATGGCGAAGTTGAACGTCATGAATTCGACGATGGGCTTCAGACCGCCGAATGCGGCGCCGACGCCCAAACCTGCGAAGCCGTGCTCCGTGATCGGCGTGTCGATGACGCGCTCCGGTCCGAACTCTTCGAGCAGGCCCTGACTGACTTTGTATGCGCCTTGATACTGCGCGACTTCCTCGCCCATCAGGAACACGGTCGGATCGCGGCGCATCTCTTCCGCCATCGCATCGCGCAGCGCTTCGCGCACCGTCATGGTGATGAATTGCGTGCCCGCCGGCAGCGCGGACTCTGCAGCAGCTTCCACATCGGGGGCCGGTGCGTGCGATGATTTTACGACAGGCGCAGCCGCTGTCGCCTTCGCGGCAGGCGCAGATTTCGCTTCTGCAGCGGGCGCGGGTTCCGGCTTCTTTTCCACAGCCGGCGCGGCCTTCGCCGGCGCTTCGCCGTCGGTGACGAGTTCGGCGATCGGCTGATTGACCTTCACGCCTTCGGTGCCTTCCGGCAAAAGAATCTTGCCGATCTTGCCTTCGTCGACGGCTTCGAACTCCAACGTCGCCTTGTCGGTCTCGATCTCGGCCAGGATGTCGCCCGAATGAACTTCGTCGCCTTCCTTGACGAGCCACTTGGCGAGCTTGCCCTCTTCCATCGTGGGCGACAGCGCAGGCATCAGAATCTGTGTCATGCGGACCTAGGCGAGAACGTCGGTGTAGAGCTCGGACGGATCGGGCTCGGGACTTTCGGTGGCGAATTCGGCGGCGGTGTTGACGACCTGGCGCGTCTCCTTGTCGATCGCCTTCAAATCATCGTCCGTCGCGAGGCCCTGCGCGACCAGGCGCTGGCCCAGATGCTCGATGGGGTCGCGCTTTTCGCGCACCATCTGCACTTCCTCGCGCGTGCGGTATTTCGCGGGATCCGACATGGAATGGCCGCGATAGCGATAGGTCTTCATCTCGAGGATGATCGGGCCCTTGCCGGCGCGGCACCATTCGACGGCCTTCAGCCCGGCCGCATGGACCGCTACGACGTCCATGCCGTCGACTTCTTCGCCCGGGATGTTGAACGACGCGCCGCGCTTCCACAGATGCTGCTCGGCGCTGGCGCGCTCGACGCTGGTGCCCATCGCGTACTGGTTGTTCTCGATCACGTAGACGACGGGCAGCTTCCAGAGCTCGGCCATGTTGAAGGATTCATAGACCTGGCCCTGGTTGGCCGCCCCGTCGCCGAAATAGGTGAGCGTGACGGTGTTGTCCTTGCGGTAGCGGCCGGCGAAGGCGAGACCCGTGCCGATCGGCACCTGGGCGCCGACGATGCCGTGGCCGCCATAGAAATTCTTCTCGCGGCTGAACATGTGCATCGAGCCGCCCTTGCCCTTGGAATAGCCCGCCTCGCGGCCCGTCAGCTCCGCCATGACGCCTTTCGGGTCCATGCCGCAGGCCAGCATATGGCCGTGGTCGCGATAGGCGGTGATGACCTTGTCGCCCTGCTGCAGAGCCGCCTGCATGCCCACCACCACGGCTTCCTGGCCGATATAGAGGTGGCAGAAGCCGCCGATCAGGCCCATGCCGTAGAGCTGGCCGGCCTTCTCCTCGAAGCGGCGGATCAAAAGCATGTCGGCGTAAAATTTCTTGAGCAGGTCGGGACCCGCCGATGGGGCGGCGTCTGCCCGGGCTCTTGCGGCCTCGGCCATGTGCTTATCTTCCTCCAGGCCAGGGCGCGGTTGTGGCAAGGGTCCGCGATTTTGGCAAGCCGTCGGGTCAAGCCCGACGGCAAGCTGGCCTGCCCGACAAATAGTCAGTGGATGGCCGGCGCCTAGTGCTTCTGGCGGGGAACGGCGACCTGGCCGGGGACGCTCCCCAGAAGTTGCTGGCGGGCGAGTTCTTCCACCAGGTCGGGATCGACCGAGCCGGGCTTCAGGAGCGCGATGCGATGCTCGAGGCGCCTGCGTTCGTCGCTGATGTTGGTAAGTTCCTGCTGCGCGACCGACAGGCGCGCGCTCGCGTCGGTGAGCGCGAGAAGACCGCGCGTGCCGCAAATCGTGTAGTAGCCGAAATAGGCGATCGCCGACGCGCAGATCGCCGGAACGACGAGGGCGCTGAAAAACCGCGTGGCGCTGTAGCTGATTCGCATGGCGACCAACGAATCACAGAGCGATTCGCAGGGTCAAGCGGAAAAGGCGTCAATCGGAGAATTTGTGTCAGTCAGCTCTTCAGAACATTGCGTCCGGCATAAACCGCCTGATCGCCAAGCCGTTCTTCGATTCTCAGCAGCTGATTGTATTTCGACGTCCGGTCGGAACGCGCCAGCGCGCCGGTCTTGATCTGTCCGCAATTGGCGGCGACGGCGAGGTCGGCGATGGTGGTGTCCTCGGTCTCGCCCGAACGATGGGACATCACGGCGCGATAATGCGCACGATGCGCCATATCCACGGCGTCAAGAGTCTCGCTCAACGTGCCGATCTGGTTGACCTTTATGAGGATCGCGTTGGCGACGTGCTTGGCGATGCCTTCCTTCAGACGCGCCGTGTTGGTGACGAAAATGTCGTCGCCCACGAGCTGCACCTTGGCGCCGAGCGCCTTGGTGATCATCGCCCAGCCGTCCCAGTCGTCTTCGGCCATGCCGTCCTCGATGGAGATGATCGGATAGCGCCCGCAGAGCTCTTCGTAATAGCGAACCATCTCGGCCGGCCCGAGCGTACGGCCTTCGCCTTCAAGGACATAACGGCCGTCCTTGAAGAATTCGGTGGAAGCGGGATCGAGCGCCAGCATGACGTCGTGGCCGGGCTTGTAGCCGGCCTTCTCGATCGACTTGACGATGAAGGTGAGCGCTTCATCCGCACTCTTGAGATCGGGCGCGAAGCCGCCCTCGTCGCCGACGTTGGTGTTGTGGCCGGCATCGTGCAGCGCCTTCTTGAGCGCGTGATACACCTCCGCGCCCATGCGCAGCCCCTCGCGGAAACTGTCGGCGCCGACCGGCATGATCATGAATTCCTGGAAGTCGATCGGATTGTCCGCGTGCACGCCGCCATTGATGATGTTCATCTGTGGCACGGGAAGCGTCCGGGCGGCGGTTCCGCCGACATAGCGGTAGAGCGGCAGGTTGGCGGCCTCGGCGGCAGCCTTGGCGACGGCCAGCGAAGCTCCCAGCGTCGCATTGGCGCCCAGCCGCGACTTATTGGGCGTTCCGTCCAGCGCGCACATCAGCCGGTCGATACGGATCTGCTCCTCGGCATCGAGGCCGCACAGGACGTCGAAAATCTCGGTGTTGACGGCGTCCACGGCGTTCATGACGCCCTTGCCGCCATAGCGCGGCCCGCCGTCCCGCAGCTCGACCGCCTCGTGCGCACCCGTCGAGGCGCCGGACGGGGCGGCCGCCCGGCCGAAGGAGCCGTCTTCCAGCGTCACGTCCACTTCGACGGTGGGGTTGCCTCTGGAGTCGAGGATTTCGCGGGCGGTGATGTCGACGATGGCCGTCATGGGGCTCTCCTGAACGCGTGCCCGCTTCTAGGGGAATGGCTGCTACGCGGCAAGGAACCTCACGGTCGCGCGGTCGAATCTTATAGGGTCACGCGCGAAACGGGCATCCGCCCGGACTGGGGAGGAATGAGAATGGAACTGGCTTCACACGCGGTGCTTCTGACCGCAATCGTCACCATTGTTGCGATCCTGCTGTATTTCTACATGGGCATACGCGTCGGCCAGGCGCGTACGAAATACAACTGCCCCGCGCCGACGATGGTCGGCGATCCCGCTTTTGAGCGCGCGCAGCGCATCCAGCTGAACACGCTTGAGGCTCTGCCGATCTTCCTGCCGCTGCTGTGGCTGGCAACGCTTTATTTCACGATGTTCGGCTGGCTGCCTGCGGCTTTCGGTGTCGTCTGGATCGTCGGCCGCTTCATCTACATGACGGGCTACAGCGCCGCCGCGGACAAGCGTTCGACAGGCTTTCTGATCCAGCTGGTCGCGCAGCTTGCCCTGCTGATCATGGCCGTCTGGGGCATCGTGGTGGCCTGGGGCGCCAGCTAGCGTTATAGGGAGGCCCTTCCCGATCGAATATCCGGGAAGGGCCGGCCCCCCCGGCGCGTAATTCTGGAGAGCCGCGCGGATGATGAAACACATCGATCTCGCCTTGCCCAAAGGCGGCAAGCTCACCATCGGCAACGATCTGCCGCTGGTGCTGTTCGTCGGTCCCAATACGCTCGAGTCGCGCGCGCACGCGCTCGAGATGAGCGCGGCGATCAAGGAACTTGCCGACAAGCTCAAGATCGGCGCCGTCTACAAGACGTCGTTCGACAAGGCCAACCGCTCTTCCGTCACATCCGCGCGCGGCGTCGGCATGAAAGACGCGCTGCCGATCTTTGCGGAGGTTCGCGAGAAGACGGGCCTGCCGGTCATCACCGACATCCATGAAAAGGAGCAATGCGCGCCGGTGGCGGAGGTCGTCGACATCCTGCAGATCCCAGCCTTCCTCTGCCGCCAGACCGACCTGCTTGTTGCCGCGGGAAAAACGGGACGTCCGATCAACGTCAAGAAGGGCCAGTTCCTGGCGCCCGAGGACATGGGCAATATCGTCACCAAGATCGCGTCCACCGGCAACGACAAGGTCATGCTCTGCGACCGCGGCACGAGCTTCGGCTATCACACGCTCATCACCGACATGCGCGGCTTTCCCATCATGGCCGAGACGGGGTGTCCCGTCGTCTATGACGTGACGCATTCGGTGCAGCAGCCCGGCGGCCAAGGCGATCGCGCCGGCGGCCAGAGGCAATACGTGCCCGCGCTTGCGCGCGCGGCGGTCGCCGTCGGCATCGCAGCGCTCTTCATCGAAACCCATCCCGATCCCGACCACGCCCCCTGCGACGGTCCCAGCATGACGCCGTTCAAGCAGCTTCCGGCGCTGATCGAGACGCTGATCGAATTCGACAGGCTTGCGAAGAAGGAACACGCGGGCTGACTCGTTATTGAAACGATGACGTCGGAGCGCGGGCTTCCGGCCAGTTTTGGCAGCGTGATCCACGACAGCGGGGGGAACGGCGATGAATTGGCGGTGGGCCGGGGTTGTGGGTGTCTTACTGGGCCTCTTGAGCGTTCCCGCTGCTTTGTCAGCACCGAACGGGACTGCGCAACACTTCGCACAGGACTTTTATGACTGGTACGGAAAGGTCGCCCTAAGCGATGCGAAGGATCCGGCTTGGGTCGTTGCACTGAAATTGCGGAAGACAGACTTCGATCCGGAACTCACCCGGTTGCTGAAAGAAGATGCCGATGCCCAGGCTCATTGCGGCGAGCTCGTCGGCCTCGATTTCGATCCCATTCTCAATTCCCAGGACCCGGCGGACCATTACGTCGCGGGCAAGCTCGTTCGAAAACGCCGTCGCTATCTGATCGAGGTACTCGCCGTACGGAATGGCACAAAAAGTACAACTCCGGACGTAACGGCCGAATTTTCTGGCGATGGCCGCCACTTCGTATTCATCAACTTCCATTATCCCGACGGAGGCGATCTGCTCAGCATATTGCGAAGTCCCCGGCCAGAGTGTTCCGTGCCAAAGTGAGCATGGCGCCGCGCGGGGCTTCTAGCCCACATCGGGGTGCGCCCACCGCCTCCGGTTAAGTCTCCATATACCGCTCTCTGATAGCTTTGACGGAAGCCGAACAACCAAGCGTTAACCATCGCCGGGGGGTTCGACGATCTTACGGGGCGTAGCGCGGCTCTCAGCCGCCATCGTGGATGTCGTCTGCGAAAGCAAAACGCGTCGTTATCGGGTGAGTTTGGCAAGGGGGCTATCGTGCGTTTCACAAAGCTCAGCGCATTGGCGCTCGTTGCAGTATCGCTGATTTCACTGGATACGCTTGCCTCTCCCGTGAACAGGAAGTTTCATCCTGTGGTCAATGATGACCCTCAGAATGCGCATCTGAACGTTCAGACGCCCGGGGCTGACATCAACCAAACGGTCGTCATCAAGGAAGAACCGGGACCTGACGGTCAGGTCATTCCTGTTGGCGATACCAAGGTTGCGTCTTGCGTCGTCAAAGACGCCAACGGCGATATCGATTTGTCTGCCGCAGGCTCTTGCGCGCCCTCTGCAGCGTCTGCCCCGGCTGCGGAACGCGCGTCCGTTGCCGCGTCGGCGATCGGCCAGGCGCCATCCCCGCGGACGGTTTCGCGGACCCCGAGCCTCACGTCCGCGTCTATCGCGCGAGCCGGAAATGTGAACGCGTCGAAATCCGCGCCGAACCGCTCGAGCCAGGCGGTCGAAGCCGTTCGCGTCGCTGCGCCTTTGCCGACGCACCGCACGGAAAGCGCGCGGACCGGCGTCTCAAGTCTTCCGGGAAAACAGCTGGCGTCCACCGTTCGGGTCCACGCCGCCCCCGGCGAGTTTGCACGGATGCAGTGGCTCGTCATCGGCGCGGCGGCCGCAATGTTGCTGCTCGCCGTTGGGCTTGGGATCCTGTCTCGCATGGGCCTGGGCAATCTTCTGCTCATAGGCCGCCGCGTCGAGGACGAAGAGCATGCGGCGCGAGACGGGCTGAGCGCGGTCTCTACCGCTGTTCACGACCCGCTCCCGTCGCCGTAGCGCCCTTGACGGCAATCGCGTCGCGCTTCATCGGCAGCCGTTACGTGCTGACGGGCGCGGCGATGGCGTCGATCTGCGCATCCAGACTGGACAGGACCTTCGCCAGTTCTTCGGGGCCGATTGACGACCAGCGCATGGTGCGCAGGGAGAGACTGCGGCCCGGCTGAAAAGCCAGAAGGCCGAAGATCAGCAGCAGCGCACGAATGCGGGCATCCGGATCGTCGTCGGGGCGGTCCCAGATGCGGGCGATCAGTCGCGCGATGAGTTCGACGCCGGGCCGCCACAGATTTTCGTACAGGATTTCAAAAGCAGGGCCTGGATCGCGCAATTCCCTGTGCACGAACGGAGTCCAAAGCTGGGCCTCCTTGGACCCGACAAGAAATCCGCCGAGCGCTTCTATGACGGCTTTCAACTGCGCGCGTGCCGCCTCGCCGACGCAACGCGTCTTCAACGGCGCGGCGGCGCGTGTCCCCGCCATCGCCATGTGGCCACGATAGCGTTCCACGATGGTTTCAGCGCAAGCGCGGTAGAGACCCTCTTTGTCGCCGAAATAATATTGAAGCGTCGGCAGGCTGACGTCGGCCGCTTCTGAAATCCGGCGTGTTGTGACGGCCTTGAACGAGGCCGCGCCGAACGCCTTCAAAGCCGCATCGAGAATCCGCTGCCGGGTTTCCTCGCCCTTGCGGTAGCCCGCGCTTACAGCCGCCGGAACTTTTGCCTTTTTGCGCAGCGCCGAAGTTTTTCGCGACAATTGCCTCGCCCCATCGAAAGCCGCCGCAAACGCTGCGGCCGATCTGCTCTTGCCAGAAACTCTATCACTTGATAGATATTCAGCAAGCCTATCGCCTGATAGGTTTTTGTTGATGCCCGTCAGGGAGCTCGAATAGCCATGAACATCGCGGACCTGAGCCGAAAGATCGCGGACCAAGCCACACTTCTGCCGGCCATGTACGGTCGCGTGGACTTTTCGGCCACGCCGGAGCGTTTCACGGTTGAGCCCGATGCCCAGACGGTGCTGGAAGGAGAATCGGCCAAGCGGCGCCCGGAGCTTCTCGCCCATGAGGAGCGGGTGGCTCGCATCAAGACCTACACTATGCTCGGCGATATCGCCGCCGACTCCTACGCGGCTCTGATGCCCGAGTTCGGATTCCGGGGATTGGTCACGATGCTGGAAGCGGCCTGCGATCACGGACTCGAGACCATTCCGTCCGCGCCTCCAGAATTGGCCCGGTTCATCCAGGAAATGGAGCGGCTACCCGCTTGGCTCGATATGGGCCTCATCGAACAAGGCGCGCGGATCGAGCGTAACGCTTACGCCCACAGAGCGCCTTTCGTCGTGCGCGGCGGGTTCATCGCAACCTTCATGAACAAGTATTCCGCGTTGCCGATGGCTCTCACCGGCTCGCTCTCGAACCAGACGGCGGCGCGCCGGGTGAAAGAGACCGCAACGTTCTTCACAACCACAGTCATGCCGGGAGCGCTTCGTCGGCACGGCGCCGCTTTCAAAGCCGCCGCCATGGTTCGCCTCATGCATGCGATGGTGCGCTTCAACGTTTTGCGGCGCGGCAATCAGTGGGACGTGAAGACTTACGGCATTCCGATTCCCCAGGTCGACCAGATGCCGGCCGGCATGATTTCGATCTTCCTGCTCTCGCAAAGGCTGCTTCGTCAGGGCCGCACAGAATTCACACCGGCGGAACGCGCGCGGGTCGAGTTGGCCCGTTACCGATGCTTCCTGCTGGGCCTCCCGGAAGATCTTCTGGCAGATACGCCGCAGGCCATCGTCGACATCCTGTTGACGCGCCACGCCACGCTGCGAAAAGGATTCGATCACAATTGCAGCGCGCTCGTTGCTGCGACCATGGCTGCCGACCTCAAACCGGACGGTTCTGTGCCGAGCCGCCTCCACGCGTGGCTGGAGCGCGGATTCGCCAAGCTGTATTTCGTTTCGAACTTCATGCGGGGCGACAAACAGGCGGCCGCCAGGGTCGGCGTCCGACTTGGCATTGCCGATTATATCGGCGCCGTCGCAGCGGGCATCCTGATCACCGCAAGGATGACGGCCTATACGATCGCCGCGCACATCCCGGTGGTCTGCGCGGCAGCGGATCGCTCGCTGGTCCGGAAGTTGAGCAAACAACTGGCGCGGTACGGGCACGCCGAGTTCACGACGAATGCGGAGGCCTATCGCCCCGTGCACACCTGAACGAGCCTTTGTTGGCACTGTCGCCGTAGAAAAGAGGGGAGATGGAAATGCCCGAATCTGCATTGGCGGACGTCCGCGTGATCGATTGCACGCACGTCATCGCGGGCGCCTATTGCTCCATGCTTCTGGCCGATCTCGGCGCGGACGTCATCAAGATCGAACCGATCGGCGGCGAAGGCGGCCGCATTCATTCAGACCGTCCCTTCAGGCCGTTCGATCTGGCCAACCGGAACAAGCGCGCCGTAGCCGTCGATATTCAGCGTCCTGAGGGCGTGGAGATCATCCGCCGCCTGGCGCAAACGGCCGACGTGTTCGTCGAGAATTTCCGGCCCGGCGTATACGACAAGCTCGGCCTCGGTTACGACGATCTGAAGATCGAGAATCCCGGCCTGATCTACTGTTCGATTTCCGGGTTCGGACACAGCGGACCGTATCGCGAGCGCGGAGGCTTCGACCTCGTGGCCCAGGCCATGAGCGGCATCGCGAGCTTCACGGGAGAAATCGGCAGCACGCGCCCCATCGCGGCGGGCGTTCCGCTGTCGGATATTTCGGCGGGATGTTTCGGCGCGCTGGGCATTTTGGCGGCGCTCAGTCATCGCCACGCAACCGGCGCGGGCCAGAAGGTTGAATCCACGCTTTTCGAATCCGCGCTCGGATATGCGGTTTGGGAGACGGGCCTCTATCTCGCCACCGGTGAAGTGGCCAAGCCCAGAGGATCGCGCCACCGGCTTGCCGCGCCGTACGAAGCGCTGAAGACGGCGGACGGCTATGTGGCAGTCGGTGTCACGAGCCAGCGTTTGTGGTCGAGGTTCTGCAAAGCGCTCGATGCGGACGGTCTCGAGACCGAGCCGCAATTCGCCACACCCGCCGACCGCATCGCCAACCGTGATTTGCTGCAGGAACGTCTCGAAGCCCTGCTCGCGGCGCAGTCGACTGCGCAGTGGATGGAGAAGCTGTTGGCACAAGGCGTGCCCTGCGGTCCGGTGAATACGATCGCGCAAGCCGTGAACGATCCTCAGATCGCGGCACGCGGCCTGCTGGTCGAAGTCGACGGCCGACGGTTCACGCGCGCCCCGATCACACTGTCCGGGACACCCGTGACCGTGAAGACCGGCGCAGCCGCCGTCGGCCAGCACACCCGCGAAGTGCTGCATGCGTGCGGATATCGCGACCAGGACATCGATGATCTGGCCGCTTCCGGCGTCGTCGGGCTCGCTGCGTCGTAGCCGGACCGGCGGTAGCTTTTGTCACAGCCCTCCCCTAGCCTGTCGTTCGTGCGGGGATTGGGGGGCGACGGTGATCTCCTTTCGCGTTGGATTTGCGACCGCTTTTCTGGCGGCCGTCCTCGGCGGCTGCTCCGTCGACATCGAGAACCAGCCCATCAACCAACCCTGGACCGGCGCCACGCCGACTGCGCCTGCCGCGCCGTTGCCCCAGCATCAGGATATCGTCTTGGGCCTTGCCTTCTCCGGCGGCGGCACGCGCGCGGCGGCCTTTTCCTTCGGCGTTCTGAAAGCCCTGGCCAAAACGCCGGAGCCCGGCGGCACGACGCCGTTGCTTCACGATGTCGATTTCATCTCGGGCGTCTCGGGCGGATCGATCACCGCGGCCTATTTCGGCTATCGCGGCGAAGCCGCACTCGACGATTTCCGTCAGCGCTTCCTTATCCAGGACATGGAATCCGCGTTGCGCACGAGCCTCTTCGATCCGACCAACTGGCTCCGACTGATCGAGGGCGGCGGCGTCAACGACCGCCGCGGCGCGCAGGCCTGGCTCGATGCCAATCTCTTCGGCGGCAGCACGTTTGCAACTCTGGAACGGCCCGACCGGCCGATCGTCTGGATCAATGCCTCCGACATCTACAACAACACCCCGTTCGTGTTCGACCACCAGGCGTTCGACGCACTCTGCAGCGATCTGACGAAGCTTCCCATCTCGGAGGCCGTGGCCGCGTCGGCGGCAGTGCCGTTCGCCTTCGCGCCGATCGTCATCAAGAGTTATGCGGGTGCATGCCGATACGAACCCCCGGAGTGGGCGACGAAAGCGCTGAAGCAGCCTCCCGACTCGGGCGGCCTTCAGGATTACGCGCAGGCGCTCGCCAACTACCAGAATCCCAAAGTGCAGGACTATGTGAAGCTGCTCGACGGCGGGCTGGTCGACAATTACGGGCTGACCTCGGTCACGCTGCGCCGCGAAGAAGAGGCGGATCTGCCCTATGCGCCGCTCACGCCGGAACAGGCCGTGACTGTGCGCAAACTGCTCTTTGTCGTCGTCGATGCCGGCCAGTCGAACGACAATTCCTGGGTGCTGACGCCGCACGGTCCTGACGGCGTCGATCTCGCCATGGCAGCCGTGAACACGCCGCTCAATTCCTCCAAGCGCGCCAGCCTCGATCTGTTCAACCGCGAGCTCGCGAGCTGGCA
>DATJRP010000027.1:0-12812 GCA_035504555.1 Rhizomicrobium sp.
GTGCGGGCTGGCTGGGGCGGGAGGATTCGAACCTCCGAATGCCGGAATCAAAATCCGGTGCCTTACCGCTTGGCGACGCCCCAATGGTCGGCGTTGCCCCCGGGGCGGCGGACCAATGGTCGGAGAGAGAGGATTCGAACCTCCGGCCCCCACGTCCCGAACGTGGTGCTCTACCAGGCTGAGCTACTCTCCGGTTCCCTCGGGAGGCGGTCTTATAACGACAGGGGCCGGGGCTAGCAACCGGCCGGACCGGCCTGAAACGGCGGCAAACGCCGGGAAAGGACCCGCGGTCGGCCCTGCGTCTATCCGCCCTCCGGCTGACACAGCACCATCCATGGCGTCCCGAAGCGGTCGGTCATCATGCCGAAGCGCTTGGCGAAGAAGGTCTCGGCCATCGGCATCTGCACGGCTCCCTTTTCGGAAAGCGTCTTGAAGATGCGCTCGGCATCCGCGGGCGTTTCGACCGTCAGCGAGACGGAAAATCCGTTCGGCACCTGATAGCGCCCGGGCGGCGCGTCGGAGCCCATGATGACGGCGTCGCCCAGTTTCAGCCGCGCATGCAGAACCTGCTTGCGCTGCGCCGCGGGAACCTGATCCTGCGCGGGCGAATTCTCGTAGCGCTGCATCGTTTCGATGCGGCCGCCGCAGAGCCCCGCGTAGAGATTGAACGCTTCTTCGCAATTTCCGTTGAACCGGAGATAGATGTTGGTCCGCATGCGCGCGTCTCCCATGGCCGAGCCCCGGAAGCCTAACGGAACATCAAGGCGCGCGGGAAGCCGTGTGACGGTGCAAATCGCCGTGAGGCGCCTTTCATCGGATGATCGTCGCGCCGACCTTTAATGCGGCGTCGTCGGCACCGTCGCGCACTGCTTCTTCATGAAGGTCGCAGGCGGGTTCTTCTCAGCGGCGGGCACATTGCGGCGGAACACGAAATTGGCCCAAAGCGGTGTCGGTTTGTCCGAAAAGATATCGGCCGGCGTCTGATGGATCTCGATGTTGACGTCGATCTGGCCGGGCGGTTCCAGCGTCTGGCCGTAGCTCCACGGCGAATCCGTCTGTCCCGGATGGAGCGTGAAGGTGCCGCTGCCCGGCGAATTGCCCGCGTTGCCGGGATAGACGATGCCCTTGCCGCCGATCCTGTAGAAGAAATCGACGTCGGCGTCGGAGGAAAGGAAGATCTTGAGCTTGCGCACGTCGTCCGGGTCTTCGGATTCGACCATCCAGCCGCACAGTTTCGCCGCCTTCGCCGGCGCGCTAAAAGAGACGATCAAAGACACCAGAACTGCGAACGCCGCAAAGACGCGACCAAGCATGAAGAAATCCCCCGACAACTCGCGAACCATTATACAGATGCCGACACCATCGAACAGGAGCAACGCATGACGGAACCGGTTGAAGAAGGCTTCGACGTATTCTTGCACGACGGCGACAAGGCCGTGGCCGCGGTGCGCCAGGTGCATCCCAAGTCGATCACGATCTACGTGGAAGATGCGGGCGACTTCATCGTGTCACGCGACGCGATCCGCGATGTGCACGACGAGAAAGTTGTTCTGGACTACGCGCGCCTCGACCCGAAGCTGAGGGTCGCCATCCGCCGCGAGCACAATCGCGAAGACCCGACAATTTGATCGGCGCCCGCCGGCCGCCTGTATTCAAGGATGCAGCTTCGCACCCTTGGTGATCTTGTCGACGATCTTCTTATCCGCGCGCAGCGCGATACCGACGACTTTCGCATCGTCGGGCGCGAATTGTGCGAAGACCTCGCGGTTGGCGGCATCGTGGTTGGTCGCGAACATCTCTTCCACATAGAGCGAGCTCTTCACGCCCTGCTCCAGCGCGCGGCGATGGATCGTCGAGAGCGCGGCGGCGTCCGCCTGAAGAACCACGATCGGTTGAACGGATAACGCGTTGAACGTGTTGCCGGCGCGGTCGCGATAGGGCTCACCGATGATCTCGGGGTATTGGCCCGCGATACCGCTCATGAGGAACGCGGTCACGTTGAGCGCCTGCCAGGACGCCAGCCCCTCACGCAGGACGACCGCGATTTTCGTGTCGAACATGCGGACAGTTCACGCGACGTGCACCGGCGCCGTCAATTGCGCCGCGCGAATAACAACCATGCGCCGACGCGCTTCACGACTCCGCGAACTGTTTGAACTCCGCGATCACGCCCTTGACGGCGGCGGCCACGATCTTGGCTCCCGCTTCCACGCTCGCCTGCGACGGATCGGAACCGATGCGCCCGTCGGGGAAACGGCGGCGGTAATCTTCCGCATCGTAGATCGGTCCCGTCGGCGCGATCCGGGGCGTCATCTCCACGTGCTTCTGCGCCTCGGGATAGCCGAAATAGGTGACGGAGACTTCGGACGGCGTGGCGTGGCTGCCCTCGCCCACCGGAAACAATTGGCGGCACAACTCGCCGACGCCCGGAAGCTCCCACCAATTCCTCAGCATGCAGCGCACGGGTGGACGGTTGGAGCCCGCCTTCTGATCCTTGCCGAACGTGACGCCGTGATAGATCTCCGAGAACGCGGCGTTGATGGTCGCGATGTTGCCGCCGTGCCCATTGAACCAGTAGAGCCGCTCGAAACCGTGATGGGCGAGCGATTGCGCCCAGTCGAGCATGGCCGCGATCATCGTCGACGGCCTGAGCGTGATCGTGCCCGTGAACGCCATGTGATGCTGCGCCTGGCCCACATTGAACGTCGGCGCCACGAGGATACCCGCCTCGTCGCCCGCGCGGCGGCCGATGATCTCGGGGCACAGCGCGTCGGTGCCCAGGAGCCCGTTCGGCCCATGCTGTTCGGTCGAGCCGATGGGGATCAGGATCGCTTTCGATTTCGCGAGATAGGCCTCGATTTCGGGCCAGGATGAGAGATGAAGTTGCATGGCTGTTTCTTCGTGAATTCGCCACCATCGCTCGCATGACGCGCGCGTATTGTCGAGCCCCGGCTCCCGTGCCCTTGCCGAGCCCGGCGAGCCCGGCCAAAATCCGCTCTATAAAAGGTCACAGGGAAACGCCCAACGATGTCCGACGAACTTTTTGCCGTCCCGCAGAACTGGCGCGCCCGCGCCTATATCGACGCCCATAAATACGAGGAAATGTATGCGCGCGCGGAGCGGGACCCGGACGGCTTCTGGCGCGACGAGGCCAAGCGCATCGACTGGATGAAGCCCTTCACGAAAGTGAAGAACGTTTCATGGGATCCGGACAATTTCTTCATCAAGTGGTTCGAGGACGGCACCCTGAACGTGTCGGTGAACTGCATCGACCGGCATCTCGCCAAGCGCGCCGGGCAGACGGCGATCCTCTGGGAGGGCGACGATCCGAAGGATTCGCGCGCCATTACCTATGCCGAGCTCTACGAAGAGGTTTGCCGCTTCGCCAACGTGCTCAAACAGTATGGCGTGATGAAAGGCGATCGCGTTACGATCTATCTGCCGATGATCCCCGAGGCCGCCTACGCGATGCTGGCCTGCGCACGCATCGGCGCGGTGCACTCCATCGTCTTCGCGGGCTTCTCGCCCGACAGCCTTGCGGGCCGCATCCAGGATTGTGCATCCACCCTCGTCATCACCTCGGACGAAGGCGTCCGCGGCGGCCGGCCCATCCCGCTGAAAGCCAACACCGATCTCGCTGTCGCCAAATGTCCCGACGTGAAGACCGTGCTGGTCGTGAAACGCACCGGCGGCAAAGTGGACATGAAAGCCGGACGAGACGTCTGGTATCACGACGTGTCGAAGACCGTTCCGGCGGAATGCAAGCCGGCGGAAGTGAGCGCAGAAGCTCCGCTGTTCATCCTCTACACCAGCGGCTCGACCGGCAAACCGAAGGGTGTGCTGCACACGAGCGGGGGTTATCTGCTCTACGCCGCCATGACGCACCGTTATGTCTTCGACTATCACGACGGCGACGTCTTCTGGTGCACGGCCGACGTCGGCTGGGTGACGGGTCACAGCTACATCGTTTACGGCCCCCTCGCCAACGGTGCGACCACGCTGATGTTCGAAGGCGTGCCGAACTACCCCGCCTCGTCCCGCTTCTGGGAAGTGATCGACAAGCACAAGGTCAACATTTTCTATACCGCGCCGACGGCCATCCGCGCCTTGATGCGCGAGGGCGAAGCGCCGGTGAAGAAGACAAGCCGCAAGTCGCTGCGCCTGCTCGGTTCAGTCGGCGAGCCCATCAACCCCGAAGCCTGGCTCTGGTACTACAAGACCGTCGGTGACTCGCGTTGTCCCATCGTCGACACGTGGTGGCAGACGGAAACCGGCGGCATCCTCATTTCGCCCTTGCCGGGTGCGACCGATCTGAAACCGGGCTCGGCGACGAAGCCGCTCTTCGGCATCAAGCCGCAGCTCGTCGATGCCGACGGCAAGGTCCTGGAAGGCGCGGCCAGCGGCAATCTCGTGCTGCTCGATTCCTGGCCAGGCCAGATGCGCACGGTCTATGGCGATCACCAGCGCTTCATCGACACCTATTTCAAAGCCTATCGCGGGAAATATTTCACCGGCGACGGCTGCCGCCGCGACGCGGACGGCTATTACTGGATCACCGGCCGCGTGGACGACGTCATCAACGTGTCGGGCCATCGTCTCGGCACGGCGGAGGTCGAATCCGCGCTCGTAGCCCATCCCAAGGTCGCCGAAGCCGCCGTCGTCGGCATGCCGCACGAGATCAAGGGCCAGGGCATCTACGCCTTCGTGACGCTGAAACTCGGCGAAACGCCCAGCGATGCGCTGGCGGAAGAGCTCAAGCAATGGGTGTCGAAAGAGCTTTCGCCCATCGCCAAGCCGGACGTCATCCAGTTTGCGCCGGGACTTCCCAAGACCCGCTCCGGCAAGATCATGCGCCGCATCCTACGCAAGATCGCCGAAGGTGACATGAGCAATCTGGGCGATACGTCCACGCTGGCCGATCCCGGCGTGGTCGACGATTTGGTGAAGAACGCAAAGCATAAGTAGGGCTGCCCGCGTCGCGCCGTCCCATACGACCTTCGGCCAATGCCAGGGGCGGATCGTTAGGTCTATCTGAGTGCGCGCATTTCGCGCAGCAAGCAGGAGACCACCATGACACGCATCGCATGGGCGGCGCTCATCACGGGCATTTTCGTTGCGAGCGGCGCGCCGGCGCAGACCGCTCCGGCTTATCGGCTGAAAGGCCCCGACACCTGCCAGGATCAGGGACAGCAGACCCGTCCGGGCAGCGCTCCGAACACTCCCGGCCGGCCGCCTCGCGGCAATCCCAACGGACCGCCGCGGCCGCAAGGCGGACGCCCGCAAGGCCCTGTCGGCCCAGCCTACGGCCACGGTTCGGCCGCTTGGACGCCGCAACGGAACTTCGATCGCCGCGCCTATCAGCGCAACTGGAATGCGCCTCGGCGCTATAACTACGGCGCTTATGTTCGCCCGCCCGGCTGGCATTACCGGCGTTGGACCTACGGTCAGATTCTCCCCGCGATATTCTGGGCGCAGAACTACTGGATTTCCTCCTGGGCGACATTCGGTCTCATGGCGCCGCCCTATGGCTATCAATGGGTGCGCTACGGCAACGACGCAATCCTCATCGACACATCGAGGGGACAGATTCTGCAGGTGCAGTATGGCGTCTTCTATTGAGATGTTGCGGAATTTTCGTCTCCGGGGATCGACGATGAACCGGTGATGAATGCCGACTTCAGCTTCGCTACACGGTCATCCCGATAGTGTGATGCGGTCGAACGGTTAACACCGCGAGACCGGTTTTCGATTTCGCGCGTTGTTCCCGCGGGAAACGGGGAGCGACGGAGATGAACGTGAAACATACAGGAATTGCAACTTTCGCGGCTGCGCTTCTGTTGAGTGCAACCGCATTCGCGGCCGAGCCGCATCACGGCGGCGGAGCACCGCACGGCGGAGGCGCAGCGCCTCACGGCGGCGGGGCGCCGCACATGGGTGGCGGCATGCCGCACGGCGGCGGCATGGCGAGCTTCCATGCAACGCCAAGCCATGGCGTCGGTCACGGCTTCGGCGAGCCTCATGGCAGCGTCGCGTCTTTCAGTCATGGCGGCGAAGTTCACCGCAACACAGCGACCTACCACTCGTTCAATCGCGGGATGGAAGCGCCGCACGGGTCGACGGCGGCCAACGCGCACACGCACGGCGCCTATGGCAGCATGGAGCATGCCGGTGCGGCCGGCGGCGCGGCGCAGCACTCCGCGCGCGTTGCGCATGCGCCGGGGCACGGGACCTATGGCAGTATGGAGCATGCCCATGCGGCAGCTGCGGCTGTCGGCGGCGGTCCGCAGCATTACGCGCGCGATGCGCACGGCTACGGCACACGTCCGAGCAACTGGAACAATCGCCCGCGCAACTTCAATCGCGCGAGCTATCAGCGCAACGTTTCGGCAAGCGCCCGCTTCCATTACGGCTCGTATAGCGCACCCCGCGGCTACCACTATCGGCGCTGGACCTACGGCGAATATCTGCCGTCGATGTACTGGGCGCAGAACTACTGGCTGACGTCTTGGTGGATGTTCGATCTCCCCATTCCGCCTTACGGCTATGAATGGGTGCGCTACGGCGACGACGCGATCCTGGTGAACGTCTACACCGGGCAAATACTGCAGGTCGATTACGGCGTCTTCTACTGAAGGCCGATATTCGAAGCTGGCGCCCGCGGCGGGTCCGATTCCCGCCGCGGGTTCCTTTGCCCTATTCTGGCCCCTATTCGCCCTCGCCTCTCACATTGTCGGTACGCCGGATGAACGCCGCCACATTGTCGTGGAGGTTCTTCAGCGATTCCTCGTGCGCGTAGACCATGTGGCCCGACTGATAATAGTGATACTCGATGTTCGACTGCAGCGTCCGCGGCATGGGCAGATGCTTCATCTCATATATGCCTTCGAAGTACGGCGTGGCGAGATCGAAATAGCCGCCGTTCAGCATCACCTTGAGCTGCGGATTGTACTTCATCGCGTTCGCGAGGTCCGGCATCACGTTCATCGACTGCTGCAGCGGTTCGCGCGCGCCCGGCGGCTGATGGTGGAAATCCCAGTAGCGGAACAGGCTCGTCTCCGGTTCGTAAGTCTTGTCCTCGCCGTAATGCAGAACTTTCCGCACATAGTCGTTGAACGCGGAGACGTAAGCCGAACTGATCGCCGCCGACTGCGGATCGTACTCGGCCGTCTTGCTTAACGGATCGAGTGTCGGACCCGAGAAGCGCGAGTCGAGGCGTCCCGTGGTCGTATCCGTGTCGGCCTGCAGGTTTTTCTCGAACTCACCGCCGTCGATGCGGAGGTTCGCCTTTTTGATGTAGGCGACCGAAAGTCCCGTGTAGTCGTGGAGCTTCTCCGCGATCTCGTCGCGCTTGGCGGGACTGAGCTGCGACCCTTCGCCGAGCGCCAGCAGATAGTCGCCGAGCGCGAAGGCTTCGACCTCGCGCAGCAGCGGCTCTAGCGGGCGCGAGTTGTCGGGCAGCTTGTGATGATACCAGGCCGTCGCCGCATAGGTCGGTAGCGACAGCACGTAAGGCAGGTCGATACCGGGGTTGATCTCGGCGCGGCCCGTCGACAGGTCGTAGTTCAGGATCTGCGACAGGAGGATCACGCCGTTGAAGTCGGCGTCGTCCTGCGTCTCGAGCACGTTGATGAGCGCGGCCGAACGCGGCGTGCCGTAGCTTTCGCCGAAGAGATATTTCGGCGAATTCCAACGTCCATGCTTGGTCAAGAACTGCTTGATGAACTCGGAGAAGGCATGCACATCGGCATCTGTGCCGTAAAAGGCCTTTTCCTTGTCCTTGCCCGTGAGGCGCCCGAAGCCGGTGCCGGGCGCGTCGACGAAGACAAGATCGGTCGCGTCGAGCAGGCTGTATTCGTTGTTGACCAGACGATAGGGCGCCGCCGGGGTGTGCGAATCTTCTGCGGTGATGATGCGCCGCGGGCCGAACGCGCCCATGTGCAGCCAGACCGTCGAAGAACCCGGACCGCCGTTATAGACGAAGGTGATCGGGCGCGTGCGCGGGCTTTCGTCTTCCTTCATGTAGGCGACGAACGACATCGACGCTTCCGGCGGCGCGTCCTTTGCGTCGGCTTTGTCGTCCGGTTTCGCCGCAGCGTCGTCATAGCCCTTCGCATGAACGATCAGCGTGCCGGCGATGGCGCGATAGTCGATCGAATTGCCTTCGACTTCGACCGAGCCTTCCGTCACTTTTTCGTCGGGGCGGAAATAGCGATTGACCTGAGCCCCGTCGCCCTTCGCGTGTTCGACATGTATGTCTTCCGGCGGCGCCCCGGCGCCCCAGAACGGATCGCCTGAGCAGCCCAGAAGCGCGAGCAGCGAGGCGGCGGCCAAAAGATGCGTGGGCTTCACGTTGAATGTCCTTTGCACGGTTCGTCCCTCCCTCATTCGCTCTTGCTGTGGCCGGTTTTGCGGATGAAGGCTGCGACGTTGTCGTGCAGCTGTTTCAGCGAGGCCTCGTGGGCGTACACCATGTGGCCCGACTGGTAATAGTGATACTCGATGTTCGCCTGCAGCTTCTCGGGCATGGGCAGATGATGCATCTGGTACATGCCTTCCATGAACGGCGTGGCGAGATCGTAATAGCCGCCCGCGAGGAACACTCTCAGGTCGGGATTGTACTTAATCGCGCTCGCGAGGTCGGGCATCACGTTTGCCGCATTGGGTGGCGCGATCGGCGGCCCTCCGCGTCCTCCTCCGGCGCCGGGCGGCATATGCGTGCGCACCCAATGCGAGCTAACGACGTCATAGGCGGTGGGCCTGTAAGTCTGACCCTGCCCGTAATGCAGATCCTTGCGGACGTAATTGTTGAAGGCCGCAACATAGGCCGCGCTGATGGCCGCCGATTGCGGATCGTACTCGGCCGTCTTGCTCAACGGATCGATCGTCGGCCCGGAGAAGCGCGTGTCGAGACGGCCTGTCGTCTCGTCTTCGTCGTCCTGCAGCGTCTTCTCGAATTCGCCGCCGGTGATGCGCAAATCGGCTTTCAGGATGTAGTCGACCGGAAGGCCCGTGTACTCGTGGAGCTTCTCGGCGATTGCCGTCCGCTGCGCGTCGGGGAGATTCGCGCCTTGCGCCAGCGCCAGCGCGTAGTCGTTCATGGCGAAATGCTCGACTTCGTCGAGCAGCGGACCGAGCTCGGGCGCGGCGATCTTGTGATGATACCAGGCCGTTGCCGCATAAGTCGGCAGCGCAAGCTGGTAGGCGATGTCGACGCCCGGATTGTTCGTCGGCGCATCAGGGCCCATGTCGAAAGCAAGGACGGCCGAGAGCAGGATCACGCCGTTCATATCGACGTCGTTGCTGCGCTCGAGCTCGTTGACCATCACCGATGCGCGCGGCGTTCCGTAGCTCTCCCCGAAGAGATATTTCGGCGAATTCCAGCGGCCGTATTTGGAGAGGAACTGCGTGACGAAGTTGCAGAAGGCGGTCGCGTCGGGATCGACGCCGAAGAAGGCCTTCTCCTTGTCCTTGCCGGCAACGCGGCTGAAGCCCGTTCCCGGCGCATCGACGAAGACGAGATCGCTGGCGTCGAGCAGGCTGAAATCGTTGTTGACGACGCGATAGGGCGCCGGCGGCGTGTGCGTGTCGTCCGCCGTCACCACGCGGCGCGGGCCGAAGGCGCCCATGTGCAGCCACATGGAGGACGAACCGGGACCGCCGTTAAAGACGAACGTGATCGGACGCGAGCCCGGCTCCGCACCACGCTTGAAATACGCGACATAGAACATCGAGGCTTCGGCGTTCGGATTGGCGTCTTCGGGCTTGGCTTTGTCCTTGTCGTCGCCGTCTTCGGGCTTCTTCGCTGCGTCGTCCCAGCCTTTCGCATGCACGACGAGCGTGCCGGCGACCGCCTGGTAATCGATCCTGCGGCCTTCGACGGATACCGAACCGGAGCTCGTCGAGGATTCCGGTTTGAAGAAGCCGGATTGTTCCGCCGCTTCGGGCTTGTCGCCCTCTTTGTCTTTCGCCTTCCTGTCCGGCGGCGGCGCAGCCATGACCGAGGCCGCGGCAAGCGAAAGGGCCGCGAAAAGCACAACGACACGCTTCATGGAAAAGTCCCCTGCTAGATCCGGATGTATCCGGTCCCGCCCCCGCGCAGACCCGAAGCCGACTATGACTCCATTATGACAAGCTTGCGCAGAGATTCTGCAAGCCCGAATGCGGGGCGGAATGACACAGCCGTGGTTTCAAATCGTCCATTTCACGGCAAGGTTGAAGGCGTATTCATCAGCCCGGTGGTCGATTACACCAGTATTGACCGAACCGATTAGGTGCCATTCGTCACTGAAATCGTACAGCGCGGCCAGTCCGACCGCCGTCGCGGCCGTATCGTCCACCGAGTCCCGGGTCTGGCCGAACACTTCGCAGCCGAGCGCCAGTTTCTCCGTGAACTGATGTTGCAGTGCCAAACCGTAGTTCGCGAAATCCCGGTTGCCGTCGCCGGGGTTGTTGGTAAAGCCGCCGCCGCCGAAGACCGTCCAGTCCGGCCCAAAGGATTTCTGCATCCAGATCGGCAAGAGCTCCGTTACCGGTGCGCTGTGCGCAGCGGGACCGACGGGAATCGAAATCTGCGGGAAGAAGGCGACCTGAGGCCGCCATCCCTCTTCGTCTTCTTCGATGAAACGGTATTTCACGCCGCCGCCAAGCGGCGTCCAGACGGTGCCAAAACCACCTGGACCCGGATTGGGATTGAGCGGCACCGAAAGGGTGAGCTGCGTGTCCGCGAACGCGCCGTAATTGATTTCGATGCCCACGGGCGGGCCTTCCAGCTTCCCGTCCATGCGCTGGCCTTCGACGAAGAGATAGTTCTCGAAATGGCCGGTGTCGGTCGGCTCGGGATCGTCGGTGACGTAGGGGGGCCCCGCCAGCGCGGGCCTGGCGAGAAGCGCGCCCACGCCGATCCAGAAACCCAAATGTCCGCGCACTGCTGTCACCCGCATCGAGAGACTTCTTTTATAGGCGCGGCGGGAACGCGAACAAGCAGGGGAAACTATGGCTTTGCGTAATCTTCCATGGCCTTCGCCATGCGGATGTCGTTTTCGGTGACCCCACCAGCGTCATGCGTCGCCAGCGTCACATCGACCGTCCTGTAGACGTTGAACCACTCGGGATGGTGATCCATCTTCTCCGCCAGTAGCGCCACGCGCGTCATGAAGCCGAACGCCTGGTTGAAATCCTTGAACTCGAACTTGCGCATGATCGCGTCGCGGCCCTGAACGTCCTTCCAGTGCGGCAGATCCTTGAGCGCGGTTTTGCGCGCATTCGCGTCGAGCTTTTTCATCGTCTGTTCCCTTGGCTTACCGGCGCGGGCGAGCTTAGCGGATTGCGCAGGCGCCGTCCTCATGCGATCAAGCGCCCATGGACTGGAACACGCTCGAAGCGCCGTCGCTCGACGATCTCGAAACGCTCGCGCGGGCGACCTTCGCCACGCTGCCGCAGGAGTTCCGTTCGCTCACGGGCGATATCGTCTTCCTCGTGGAGGACTTCCCCGATGAGAGCGTCATGCGCGACATGGAGCTCGAAAGCGAATTCGAAATCCTGGGCCTGTTCCAGGGCTCCGATCTGGCCCACCGCGTCGCCAACGAGGGCACGGCCAGCCCGACCATGATCTTCCTCTATCGCCGTCCCATCCTCGATTATTGGGCGGAGCATCGCGAGACTCTCGGCGACGTCGTGCGCCACGTCCTCGTGCACGAGATCGGCCATCATTTCGGATTGTCGGATGAGGATATGGAGGGAATTGAGGACGGTGCGGGGTAACGACCCCATCAATTTGTAACGGTTCTTGGCAAATCGCCAAGTCGCGCAAGCACCGTGCAGATCGCGGTAATCTTTCGCGACGGATTTGCACTACTCCCCTTATGTGTCATGGCCCGGCAAGACCGGGCGACCCAGGGGAACGTAGGCCGCGATGTCGACGCTCTACTTCGTCTACATCCTTGCCAGCAAGCGCAACGGGACGCTGTATATCGGCGTCACAAACGATCTCGGCCGTCGCGTTTGGGAGCATCGAGAGGGCAAAGCCGTGGGCTTCACCAGGAAGTACGGCGTGACGATGCTCGTGCACTACGAAGCCTTCGAAGAGATCGGCGTCGCCATCCAGCGCGAGACGCGGCTCAAGAAATGGAAGCGACTGTGGAAGATCGCGCTGATCGAGAAAGACAATCCGCGCTGGCTTGATCTCTATCCGATGATCGTCGGCTAGGGTTGAGTTCCACGATCTCCTGGGTGGCCCGGTCTTGCCGGGCCATGACGCTTTATTTTTGTGAAGAGCTTTCTCAGGCGGAGAGTTATTTCAGCCTGTACGCCCGCTCCGCACGATAGAGGCTGCCGTTCGGCGTCAGCACACTCGAATAGAGAATGAACGCTTCCACATCGAAAGGCCGGCTCGCATAGAGCGCGTGATCGGTGAGGAAATCCATCACGCGGCCGCGCGGGCTGCCTTTGAGACGGGCGAGCGTCACATGCGGCAGGAATTTGCGCTGCTCGGGCGGAAGGCCCGCGCGCTGCAGCGCCGTCTCGATCTTCCGCTGCAGGAACGCAACCGGCTCCCTGTCGCGCACGCCGGTCCAGAGCGCATACGGCGTCTTGCCGCCGAACTCGCCCACGCCCTTCAGCGCCAGCGAAAACTTCGGCGCTTCGATCAGCGACAGCGCGTCGTCGGCTGCCGTCGCGTCGCGTCCGTCGACGTCGCCGATGAATCGCAATGTCAGGTGCAACTGCTCGCGCGTCTGCCAGTTCGCACCGGGCACACCAGCCTGCAGCATCGCTAGGCCATCCGCGATCTGATCCGGTAAGGCGAGAGCGACGAA
>DATJRP010000028.1:0-27244 GCA_035504555.1 Rhizomicrobium sp.
GTCGTCGAGCGCGTTCATCTTGTCCGCGCGCACCATGCGCACATCGGCCACGCCGCCCCGAAATTCGATTGTGATCCGGTCTTCCATGTTCGTTTCCCTGAATAATGAGCGGCAATGGTCGGCCAACATGGCCCGGCTTGCAAGGGTAGCGGGCCGGTTTGGATGTCCGCAGAGGATAGCAAGCGGTGTTAGCCGGGTGATAGTCTGCCTCGTCAGCTCTGGGCCTGTGCATGTCGCGCATCGTCATCATCGGCAACTCGGGAGGCGGCAAGTCGACGCTTGCCCGCAGGCTCGCAAGTCGGCGCGGGCTCAAGCACGTCGAGATCGATCGTCTGCTCTGGCAGGACGGCTGGACACTCACGCCGACCGACATCTACACGCGACAGCATCACGAACTCGTCTCTGGCGACGACTGGGTGATCGATGGTCTTGGTCAGCAGGCCTCGATACCCGAGCGGATCGACCGAGCGACGGAAATTATTTTGGTCGACATGCCGATCTGGATGCATTTTTGGCTTGCGGCGGAACGTCAAATCGCGTGGTCAACCGGAACGCTGGACCATGCGCCGGGAGGCATCGCGCAGATGCCGCTCACGGAGCACCTGTTTCGGACCATCTGGGAGGTGGACCAGGGCTGGCTGCCGAACCTGCGCGCTCTATGCTCAAAGGCCGAGATGGAAGGCAAGGCTGTTACCCGTTTGACCAATGTGCACGATCTTGACGCGTTTGCCCGGGTGATCTGACTATTCGCAAAAGGGCGACATCCCAACGGACTCACGAACCTTGCAAGCGCCCCATTGACGGCAGGAAGCCACTTGCCCACGATTCAACGCCGGCGGCCGGACCGGCCGTGATCGCATCAGGAAAAGAGTATGGCAGGGCTATATTTCGACGAATTCGAGATCGGGCAGGTGTTCGAGCATCCGGTCCGGCGTACCGTGACCGAGATGGACAACGTCCTGTTCTCCACGCTGACGCTCAACATGCAGCCGCTGCACATCGATTTCGATTTCGCCTCGAAGACCGAGTTCGGCAAGCCGCTGGTCAACAGCCTCTTCACGCTGGGCCTCATGATCGGCATCTCCGTGGGCGACACGACGCTGGGGACGACCGTCGGCAATCTCGGCATGACGGACGTGAAGTTTCCCCATCCGGTCTTCCACGGCGACACGATCCGTGTACGGACGACCGTGCTGACCAAGCGCGAAAGCAAGTCGCGGCCGACGCAAGGCATCGTCGAGTTCAAGCATCAGGCGTTCAGCCAGCGCGACGACGAAGTGGCCGCGTGTACGCGCCAGGCGCTGATGCACAAGAAACCGGCCTGACATGGACTTTGCGCTCACGCCCGAACAGGAAGCGATTCAGAAAGCCGTCGGCCAGATCTGCGCGCGCTTCGGCGACGATTACTGGCTGAAGCACGACAAAGAGGGCGGTTTCCCGACGGAGCTGCATCAGGCGCTGGCTGCCGACGGCTGGCTCGGCATCGCCATTCCGGAGGCTTACGGCGGCTCGGGCCTCGGCATCACCGAAGCAGCCCTCATGATGCAGATCATTTCGCATTCGGGTGCCGGCATGAGCGGCGCCTCGGCCGTGCACATGAACATCTTCGGCCTCAATCCCGTCGTCGTCTTCGGCAACGAGGAGCAGAAGAAGCGCATGCTGCCGCCGCTGATCGCGGGGCGCGAGCGCGCCTGTTTCGCCGTCACGGAGCCCAACACGGGCCTCGACACCACGCATCTGAAGACGCGCGCGGTCCTGAAGGGTGATCGCTATGTCGTCAACGGACAGAAAGTGTGGATCTCGACGGCGCAGGTCGCCGAGAAAGTGCTGTTGCTGGCGCGCACGACGCCGCTCGAAGAGGTGAAGGCGCGCACGGACGGCCTGAGTTTGTTCTATACAAATCTTGATCGTGCCCGCGTGGAAGTGCGCGAAATCGAAAAGATGGGCCGCAAGGCCGTCGATTCCAATCAGCTTTTCTTCGACAACCTCGAAATCCCCGTCGAAGATCGCATCGGCGAAGAAGGGAAGGGCTTCCACTACATCCTGCACGGGATGAATCCGGAACGGATTCTCATCGCCGCGGAGGCCGTCGGTCTCGGCCGTCTCGCCATCGAGCGCGCATCGGGCTACGCGAAAGAGCGCATCGTCTTCGGCCGACCCATCGGCCAGAACCAGGCCGTGCAGCATCCGCTGGCGGAAAGCTGGATGGAGCTCGAAGCCGCGCACTGGATGGCGATGAACGCGGCCTGGCATTACGACACGGGAAAGCCCGTCGGTATCACCGGCGCCTATGCGAACGCCGCGAAATATCTCGCCGGCGAGGCGGGCTTCCACGCCTGCGAACGCGCCGTGATGGCGCATGGCGGCTTCGGCTACGCCAAGGAATATCACGTCGAGCGCTACTTACGCGAAAGCCTCATCCCGCGCATCACGCCAGTGAGCCCGCAGCTGGTGCTGTGCTATATCGCCGAACGCGTGCTGGGTCTGCCGAAATCGTATTAGACGATGAATGCCGGCGGGACGCCGGCGGTCCCAGCAAGATGCTCAGCTGTGGGTTTTTCATCCGGCGCCGTCGGGAGCACTCCGCCGGTCCGTGTTTCTTTCTGGGACCGCCGGCATCTTGCCGGCACTTTCAACACAACACGCGCGTAAAGAACTGAACAACCGCCGCCGTCGATTGCCGCGTGACGTCTTCGTTGTAGCGGAACGGCACTTCGCCGCCTTTGCCTTTGAAGGCGAAGGGATCGAACGGCGTGATGTCGGCTTCTTTGCGGTCCCACGCGTGCGTCGCGCCGGGCCAGGTTTTGAAACTGACATGCGCGCGCGCGCTTTCCGGCAAGGACTCGACAAGCCGCGCGCAGGAATCCGGATCGTCGTAGAGATCGGCGGCGCCTGATTGAATAAACACCGGCGCGCCGGTGATCTCGGCGAATTCGAAGCCGGGCACCGTGTTGTAGGCCCAGCAGACGGGATAGAAGGGCGCATGCGCGGCGAATGTTTGTCCGCCTTTCGCGAAGGTCGCGGGCGCGCGCGCCGTGGCGCTCAGCATCGAGACGATGCCGCCCCAGGAAAATCCCATGATGCCGATGCGTGCGGGATCGACGCTTGCGTGGTGCGAGAGATGATCGAGCGCGGCGAACGCATCGGGCAGGGTCTCGACGATGGTCTTCGGCCGCTCCTGCGGTGAGCGGACGCCGCGCGCCGCCCACAGATCGATCTCGAGCGTGACGAAGCCGGCCGCGTTGAGCGCGATGACATAGCCCTTGCCGCGGCTGTCGACGCCGGCCGAGCCGTGCACGAGGACGATCGCCGGATGCGGTCCCCCGCCGAGCGGTTCGCGCAATTCGCCCGCCGTGTGCCAGCTGCGACCCTCGTGGGCCACGGGAAGGGCCACGAAAGAGGTTTTGACGGCCGTCCGGTCGCTGGCCTCACGGGCGAAGGGGTCCATTTTTCCAGCCTTTCTGCGGCGTTCATGGGGACATAGCGGCCGAGTCGGAACAAGCCCCTTGACAATCGTTCCTGATTTGTTCTATCAGCTTGTTCCGGGCAATCCCCGGACCCCACCCGACGCAATCCGCTTCGCGTCTTGCGTCGACCTCCCCGCAAGGGGAGGTGGAAACGAGGATGCGTCATGAGCCCCGACCGCGGAATAAGCCGGTTTCGAACCCCGCGCTCTATCCCACCTCCCCCTTGCGGGGAGGTCGACGCGCGCAGCGCAGCGAGCACGTCGGGTGGGGGGCCCCCACCCGAAATCGCTGACGCGATTTCGACCTCCCCGCAAGGGGGAGGTGGGACGGTGTCGTGAGCATGCGGGCCGTCGACCTCCTCGAATCCCTCCGCATCGCGGAGGCTGAGCCGGCGCATCCACGCATGCCTCTTGGGCACCACGGCGCCGACGCGTGTCTCAAGGGCGGGCTGCTGATGGGCGCGTTGCACGAAATCTTCGCGGCGGAAACGGGCTCAGAAGGCGCCGCCAGCGGCTTCGCGGCAGGGCTTGCCGCGCGCGTGGCGCAAAAGCGAAAGCTCCTCTGGATCCGCCAGGATTATTCGAGCCTCGAATTCGGCGAACTCTCTGCCACGGGTTTGCTTGAACTCGGGCTCGCGCCGCAGCGCGTGCTGCTCCTGCGCATGCCGGATGTCACGAGCGCGCTCCGCGCCGCCGGCGATGCCCTCTCCTGCGCCGCACTCGGCGCCGTCATCATCGAAATTCCGGGCGCACAGAAGAAGCTCGACCTCGTGACCAGCCGCCGTCTCACGCTGGCGGCGAGCCGGAAAGGCGTCAGCGCGTTTCTCTTGCGCTTCGCCGCCGAGCCGGATGCGAGCAGCGCCGAGACACGCTGGGCCATCGCGCCCGCACGCTCTTCGGCCAAAGAGGACGATTGGGGTTTTGCGCGCTTCGACGCTCGGCTCACACGCAACCGGCACGGCGCAACCGGGCATTGGATAATGGAGTGGAACAGTGACGAACAATCCTTCGGGCAATCCTTCGGCGCGGCGCATTCTGGCGCTGTGGTTTCCGTATCTGGCGACGGACCGGCTCGCAAAACGGCATAAAGAGCCTTCCAAGTCGTCGCTGGTCGTCGCCGCGAAAGAAGCGAACGCACTGAGGCTGTCCGCGGTCAGTCCGCAGGCGGAAAGCCTGGGTCTCACGCGCGGCATGGCGCTGGCCGATGCGCGCGCGATGGTGCCCGAGCTCACCATCGCCATGGCCGACGAACACGCGGATCTGCGGCTGCTGGAAAAGATCGCCACCTGGTGCGACCGCTTCACGCCGTTCGTGGCCCTCGAAGCGCCCGACGTGCTGCTGCTGGATGTGACCGGCGCCACGCATCTCTTCGGCGGCGAACGCGCCATGCTCGATATGCTGCGGGCTTCGCTCCGGAAACAGAAACTCGCCGTGCGTGGCGCGCTCGCCGGCACCGCCATGGCAGCACGTGCGCTGGCGCGGGAATGCGACGGCGCGATCGCGGCGCCCGGCGAAGAATCCGCAAGGGTCGCCACGTTGCCCATCGACGCGCTGCTGCTCGATCCGCGTGTGACGCACGCCTTCCGCCGTGCCGGTCTCAAGACCGTGGGGCAGGTGGCGAACCGTACGCGCGCCGAACTCGTCGGCCGCTTCGGCCGCGACGTTGCCGCCACCATCGACCGCGCCCTGGGCCGGGGCGAGAAGCCGATCTCGCCGCGTCTGCCTTTGCCGGACTACATGGCCGAGCACCGCTTCGCCGATCCCGTCACCAATCAGGACGTGGTCGCGGCAACGCTGCAGAAGCTGGCGGGCTCGATCGCGCATATTCTGGAGGAGCGCGGCGAGGGTGCGCGCGCGCTGGAAGCCGCCTTCTTCCGCGCCGACGGCGCCGTCTTCCGTCTCGGCATCGAAACGGGCCGGCCCACGCGCGATCCCAAGATCGTCGAGAGGCTGTTCCGCGAGAGGCTCTCTTCGCTCGCCGATCCGCTCGACCCCGGTTTCGGTTTCGATCTGATCCGCCTGTCCGTGCCGCAGGCCGAACGTATCCATCCGGAAGCGATCGCCTTCGAAGCTTCGCAGCAGGATGATGACGAGATCGCGTTCCTGATCGACCGTCTGGCGGCGCGCTTCGGCGCTCAGCGGGTTCTCTCTTTCCTCGCCAACGACACGCATATCCCGGAAGCCGCGGCCGCAGCCGTCCCGGCGCAACACGTGCACGATGCCAAGACGGCATGGGAAGCGGTGCGCGCTGCAGGCGAAGCGCCGCGCCGGCCGCTGCGCCTGTTCGACCGGCCCGAGCCCATCGAGGCCATCGCGGAAATCCCGGACGGTCCGCCCTTGCGCTTCCGCTGGCGGCGCGCGCTGCACGAAGTGGCGCTGGCGGAAGGGCCGGAGCGCATCGCCATGGAATGGTGGCGGCATCAGGCGGCAATGCCGACGCGCGATTATTTCCGTGTGGAGGACAAGGCGGGCCGCCGCTACTGGCTTTATCGCGCGGGGCTCTACGGGCGCGAGACGGAGGCGCCCCGGTGGTTCCTGCACGGCGTGTTCGCGTGACGGAGAATAGGTCGTGTACGGACGAAATTTCCCCTGCGCGGCCCTGTTTTCATCCTCGCATTTCGGGGTGGAGATGCATTTAAAGCCGGTGGTGAAGGGCTTTCCCGCATGCGGCCCGCGGGCGGGATTTTCCCGCCCCCTGATAAAGCCCCTGATCGCAGGGATCTGCGTGTTGCCATGATGTCCGCCTATGCAGAGCTTGCCGTCACGACGAATTTCTCCTTCCTGCGCGGCGCCTCGCATCCGCACGAATACGCCGCGGCGGCGAAACTTTACGGCCTTCCCGCCATCGGCGTCGCGGACAGGAACACGCTCGCCGGCGTCGTGCGTGCTTACGATGCGTTGAACCAGCTTGTGGAAGAGACGGGCAGCGCGCCCAGGCTTCTCGTGGGCAGCCGTCTCGTCTTCGTGGACGGCACGCCGGACATTCTCGCTTATCCCACCGACCGCGCGGCCTATGGCCGTCTCTGCCGGCTTTTGAGCGCGGGCAAGGCGCGCGCCGCCAAAGGCGAATGCATTCTCACGCTCGACGATCTTCTCGCCTGGCAGGAGGGCCTGCTGCTCGCCGTCCTGCCGCCGCATCCGCGTCTGCGCCAAAGCAACAACGATCCGCGGAAGAAGGCGTGGAATAATAAGGGCTCGGTCTTATCTCCCCCTTGTGGGGAGGTCGACGCGCGCAGCGCAGCGAGCACGTCGGGTGGGGGGAAGCTCCGCTTCACACTTACGGCACTTCGAAAGACCGCCCCCAACCGCGTCTGGCTCGCCGCCTTCATGCCGCATCGCGGCGACGATCAGCGGCGCCTCAAGATGCTCGCGCGCACGGCGAAAGCCGCCGGCGTGCCGCTCATCGCCACCAACGACGTGCTTTATCACGCGGCCGAGCGGCGCGAATTGCAGGACGTCGTCACCTGCATCCGCGAGCATGTGACGCTGAACGAAGCCGGACGTCTTCTGGAAGCCAATGCCGAACGCCATCTGAAACCGCCGGAGGAAATGGCCCGGCTTTTCCGCCATGCGCCGGACGCGATCGACGAGACGATGCGGTTCGCGGAACGCATCACGTTTTCGCTCGACCAGATCCGCTATAACTATCCCGACGAGCCGGTGCCGAAAGGCAAGACGGCGCAGCAGCATCTGGAAGACCTGACCTGGGAAGGCGCCGCGCAGCGTTATCCCGACGGCGTTCCCGACGCGATCCGCCGGACGCTCCGGAAAGAGCTCGCGCTCATCCAGGAGCTCGACATCGCGCCGTATTTTCTCACCGTGAACGACATCGTCAGCTTCGCGAAATCGCAGAAGATCCTCTGCCAGGGCCGCGGCTCGGCCGCCAACTCCGCCGTCTGCTACGTGCTCGGCATCACCGGCGTGAACCCGGTGGAGGTCGATCTTCTCTTCGAACGCTTCGTCAGCCAGGAGCGCAAGGAGCCGCCGGACATCGACGTCGATTTCGAGCATGAGCGGCGCGAGGAAGTCATCCAGAACGTCTACACGCGCTACGGCCATCACCGCGCCGCGCTCACCGCCACCGTCATCCGCTATCGCCCGCGCAGCGCCATCCGCGAAACCGGCAAGGTGTTCGGCCTTACCGAAGACGTGACCGCCAATCTCGCCAGCAGCGTATGGGGAAGCTGGGGCAGCCGGCTCGAGGAATTCCAGGTGCGGCAGGGGGGCTTGAGCCCGCACAACCTTCTCATCGCGCGCGCGGTGAAGGCGGCGAACGAACTCATCGGTTTCCCGCGCCATCTCTCGCAGCATGTGGGCGGCTTCGTGCTGACGCGCGACCGGCTCGACGAGATCGTCCCCATCGGCCCGGCCACGATGGAAGACCGCTATTTCATCGAATGGGACAAGGACGACATCGATGTGATGCGCATGATGAAGGTCGACGTGCTGGCGCTCGGCATGCTCACCTGCATCCGCAAGGCTTTCGATCTGATGCGGGATCATTACGGCGTCGACATGGATCTTGCCACCGTGCCGCGCGAGGATCCCGCCGTTTACGACATGCTGTGCAAGGCCGATGCGATCGGCGTGTTCCAGGTCGAAAGCCGCGCCCAGCTGAACATGCTGCCGCGCCTGCGCCCGCGCACCTTCTACGACCTCGTCATCGAAGTGGCGATCGTGCGTCCGGGCCCGATCCAGGGCGACATGGTGCATCCTTATCTCAGGCGCCGCAGCGGCGTCGAAAAGGTCGAATATCCCGCGCCATCGCCCGAACACGGGCCGCCGGACGAACTCGTGAAAGTGCTGTCGAAAACCAAAGGCGTGCCGCTGTTCCAGGAGCAGGCGATGAAGCTTGCCATCGTCGCGGCGGAATTCACGCCGGCGGAAGCCAACGGGCTCCGGCGCGCCATGGCCACGTTCCGCAATCTCGGCACCATCGACAAATTCGAAGCCAAGATGATCGAAGGCATGGTGCGGCGGGGCTACATGCGCGATTTCGCCGAACGCTGCTTCAAGCAGATCGAAGGCTTCGGCAGCTACGGTTTCCCCGAAAGCCACGCGGCCGCCTTTGCCCATCTCGTCTACATCTCGGCGTGGATCAAATGTCATTACCCGGCCGTCTTCGGCGCAGCGCTCCTGAACTCGCAGCCCATGGGTTTCTATGCGCCGGCGGAAATCGTGCGCGATGCGCGCGACCACGGCGTCGAGATCATGCCGCCCGACATCAATTCCAGCAGGCAGGATCATCTCCTTGAACACGACAGCAAGGGCAGTTGGGGCATCAGGCTCGGTTTCCGTCTTGTCGACGGACTTGGCGAGGACGCAGCCACGCGCATCGTTGAAGGGCGCGGCGCGGGTTACACATCGTTCAATGCCTTTGCGCGGGCGACGAAGTTGCCCAAGCGCGCGCTCATCATTCTCGCCGAGGCCGATGCGTTCCGCTCTCTGGACCTGGATCGCCGCGAAGCCTTGTGGGCGGTCAGGCGCCTGCCCGACGATTCGCCTTTGCCGTTGTTCGCCGTACGCAACACGGAAGAACTTCCGGCCGAGAATTCCGCGCCGCTTCCCGTGATGCCGCTCAGCGAACATGTCCTTGCCGATTACCAGATGATGCGGCTGTCGCTGAAGGGGCATCTGATGCAGTTCCTGCGCGACCTGTTCCGCAAGGAAGGCATCAAGAGCTGCCGCGAGATTTCAGAGGCACGCGACGGCGCGCGGGCGCGCTGTGCGGGCATCGTGCTCACGCGGCAGATGCCGGGCGATGCGGGCGTCGTCTTCATCACGCTCTCCGACGAGACGGGCATCTGCAACGCCATCGTCTGGCCGAAGCTGTTCGAGGATTATCGCCGCGCGGTGATGGGCGGCCGGCTCCTGGTGATCGAAGGCAAGGTCCAGAAAGCTCCCGATCCGGAAAACGTCGTGCATCTGATCGCCGAGCGGATTATCGACCGGACGCAGGAACTCGAGCGGCTGTCGGACGACGACGTGAAGCCCGCGCCCGCCAACGAAAGCCTGCACCGCCATCCCAGAAACGTCCGTGCCGTGCCGAAATCCCGCGATTTTCATTGACCTGCCTCACGGAACGCGCGCGCAGCCCATGCAACCATCACACGACGAAGAGGTTTCCGGTTTAAAGGGCACAGTCATGGCGAAAATCGGTCTCGTCAACAATCTCTGGGTTCTCGTCTGCGACGGACGCAAGGCGCTCCTGTTCCAGAATGCCGGCGATCGCGTCTATCCCAAGCTCGAGACGCGCGAGACGTTCCAGCACGACCTGCCGCCCACGCGCGCGCTCGGCACCGACGAGCCCGGACGGCTTTTCAGCCCCGCCGACGGCCGCCGCTCATCGGCCGAACCGACCGATCTGCATGCGGAGGAAGAGTTCCGCTTCCTCATCGATCTCGCGCGCCATCTCGACCGCTACGCGACCGAGCATGGCATCAAGGACCTCGTCATCGCGGCGCCGCCGCGCGCGCTCGGCATCCTGCGCGAAAAACTGCCGCATCATGTGCGCAGCCTGATCCGCGCCGAGCTCGACAAGGACTATGTCGCAATGCCGGCTTACGAGATCGAGAAGCATCTGGCAAAGGCGCTGGCGGCAGACTAATCCGTGTCGCGGTAGGTCAGCGCGGCAATGACCGCAAAGACAGCCAACAATGCGCCCATCAACCCGAATTTGATCGCGGGTGCCGGTATGAGTTGCGCCGCTCCGAAAATGCCGGCTGCGAAAACCGCGGTCACAACCCATCCTTCCCAGCTATAAGGACTGAATCCAAAGCCGATCATTTTGGGACCGAACCAGCGCTTCATCGCTTGCTCCCTAGGCGGAACTGGCGCTCCAAAGACACGATCAATATGATTGAAGCATGAGCTTATTGGCAATCCCCCGATTCGTCGTCCTGTTAGCGGCGTTGCTTCTGTCCGGATCAGGCGCGCTGGCGCAAAGCTGTCCGCTTGCCGGCCAGAAGCCGATGCTCGTGGCGCAGCTGTTCTTCGGGCAAGGCGTGCCGCACGGCGGCGATATTTCCGCGACCCAATGGCAAAGCTTCCTGCGGTACGATGTGACGCCCCGCTTTCCCGATGGCCTCACCGTGTTCGACGCTTACGGCCAATGGCGCGATCCGAAGACGATGCACATCGGCCGCGAGCGCTCGAAAGTCATCGAGATCGTGACGGATGATACGCCCGATGTGCATGCGAAACTCGAAGACATCGCCGCGCGGTATCGTGCGCGCTTTCATCAACAGTCGGTGGGTATCGTCACGATGCCGGGATGCGCGCGGTTTTGAACCTGCAGGATTTCAAGGTCTGGGTCGTGACCGACGGCGGCGCCGGCTATGAAGTGCAGGCGATCGGCGTCGCCGAAGCGCTGGGCGTGGCGCCCGAGATCAAGCGCGTGAAGCAGGCAGCACCCTGGCGCTGGCTGGCGCCGTGGGGGCCGACGATGCATACGGGCGACATCGCGCCGCCATGGCCCGATCTTGTGCTCGCCGCGGGACGGCAATCCATTCCCTTCGCGCGGATGATCAAGCGCCGGTCGAAGGGAAAGACGTTTGTCGCGGTGCTGCAGGACCCGCGCGTGCCGCCGTCGTGGTTCGACTTCGTGTGGGTGCCGGCGCACGACAAATTGCGCGGGCCCAACGTGCTGGCAACCGTGGTCTCGCCGCATCGCCTCACACCCGAGCGTCTCCTGAATGAAGCCCGCCGCATTCTGCCCGCCATCGATCATCTGCCGCGCCCGCGCGTGGCCGTGCTTCTGGGCGGCACCAACGGTGTGTTCCGATTCGACGAAGCCGCGGCTGCGCGCATCGGCGCCGAACTCGCGGAGCTGGGCAGGCGCTACGGCGCTGGCCTGATGGTCACGCCATCGCGGCGCACCGGCGCGCGACAGGCCGAGATCATCCGTGAGCGGATCAAGGACACACCGTCCGTCATGTGGATCGGCGAGGGCGAGAATCCCTATTTCGGCTATCTGGGCGCGGCGGACGTCATCCTCGTCACCTGCGATTCCGTCAATATGGTGGGGGAGGCGGCGGGCACGGGAAAGCCCGTCTACGTGATCGAACTCGAAGGCGGTTCGGCGAAATGGGAACGTTTCCTGGGCGCCATCTACGCGTCGGGCGCTGCGCGTCCGTTTGCGGGCGAGATCGACAGCTGGGTCTACAAGCCGCTCAACGCCACCGAGGAGATTGCGTCCGCGCTCGTCGACGCCATGGATGCGCGCTGGAAAGCCTGAGCCTGTTCTGCAGTGGCTCAGTTGGGTTCGCGATACATCCACGGAAACATCAGCCCGATGGGGATGATCCAGAGCGTGCCGGCGAGCGCATAGTACAGAAGCGAAACGGTCCAATGTGCGTGCGGCAGAACATGCGCGCCGATGCCCATGGCAGTCAGCGAATAGACCGGCAGCCACAGCACGATGACGAAAGCGCCGATCAGTTTTTTTATGCGAGGACTCACGAAGGCTTCTCTAACGAATGTGTCCGCAATAGGGCGATAAAAGTGCCACAATAGAGCCAGAATTTGGAGACAGCCTCTTTCGCGTTGAACCGCTGCCGGCCCGGATTGGGACGCGTATGTAGGTGCCCCTCCCCCGCGCCCGATGCGGTATCGCATTTAGGGGAGGAAATCCATGCTGCTTGCTCAAGACATTCGGCCGCTGCCGCGCTCGCCGCAGCAGAGGCTTGTTATAATTGCAGCCGTCATCGGACTGCATATCGCCGTCATCGCGGCGTTTCTGAGCGGCCTCGCGCAGAAAGTCTTTCCGACGGAGCCGCCCGGGCCGATCGTGGTCAGGATGCTGGAACCGTCTCACATACGGGATTTGCCCCCGCCGACCCAGACGGTCGTTCTGGAGCGTCCCGTGGTACCGCCGGCGGATGTTCCGACATTCGAGACCAACAGCAACACGACCATTCACGAGACGACGCGCGTTGCGGGAAATGCGACCGCCAATCCGCCGGTCCGCGTGTTTCCGGCACAGGCGATCATCGGCACGCATACGATACCGGATTATCCGCCGCTCGATGCGCGGCTCGGCCACGAAGGCAACGTGCTCTTGAAGCTCTCGATCAACGAGTGGGGCGCGGTCACCGATGCGCAAATCGAGCGCTCGAGCGGCTATGAAAGCCTCGACCAGGCTGCGGCAAGCTGGGTGAAGAGCCACTGGCTTTACCACCCCGCCACGCGCGCGGGCGACGGTATTCCATCCACGGCCGAGGTCACGGTTACCTTTCGGCTGACCGTGCACTAGGAGCGCTTGGTCGCGTGGACGGGGCAGGGACGAGCCGCTAAGGGTTGCGTTTATGGTAGCTCTCCCTCATGTGTCCACGCGTCCCGCGGCGCGCTCCGTTGCGATCTGGCTGGTCGTTGTCGCGGCGTTGATCGCGGTGATGGTAACGGTCGGCGGTCTCACGCGGCTGACCGGCTCGGGTCTTTCCATCACCGAATGGCGTCCCGTCACCGGCGTCGTACCGCCGCTGAGCGACGGCGCGTGGCAGGCGGAGTTCGCGAAATACCAGCGCATTCCGCAATTCCGCCTGGAAAATCCGACCATGGACGTCGCGGCGTTCAAGGCGATCTATTGGTGGGAGTGGTCGCATCGCCTGCTCGGCCGCCTACTGGGCTTCGCATTCCTGTTGCCGTTTCTCTATTTCGCGACGACCGGCGCCATCGCGCGTGCGGATTTCCCGCGGATGATCGGACTCTTCGCGCTCGGCGGGCTGCAGGGCTTCGTCGGCTGGTGGATGGTGGAGAGCGGGCTCGAGACGCGTGTCTCCGTCAGCCAGTACCGGCTCGCTATTCATCTGGGCGTGGCGTTGATCCTGTTCGGTGCGATCGTCTGGACGGCGTTGGATTATTGGCGCAGCCCCCTCCGTCTCCGCTTGCGCGGGGATACCTCCCCAGCAAGCGGGGGCGGAAAACTTTTCAATTGGGCTCTCGCCTTCATTGTGCTCGTCTATCTGCAGATGCTGCTCGGCGCGTTGGTCGCGGGGCTGCACGCGGGCCTCGTCTACAACACCTGGCCGTCGATGGACGGACACGTCTTCCCCGAGCATCCGTTCTTCCACCAGCCCTGGTGGGTGAATTTCGGCGAGAGTCCGGGACTCGCGCAGTTCGATCACCGCATCGGCGCCTATGTCATCGCGCTGTCGGCGCTGGCGTTATGGATGGCGTCACGGCGCGCCAACGCGGCGCGCACCAGCGCCAACGCGGTGCTTGTCGTGACCGGTTTTCAGATCGCGCTCGGGATTGTGACGCTCTTAAACCAGGCGCCGGTTGCACTGGCCGCGCTGCATCAGGCGACAGCGGTGGCACTGTTCGCCTCCGCCGTCTGGCATGCGCAGTCGTTGAACGTCAGGCCGCCGCGGCCAGTGCCTGCTCCAAGTCCGCGATAATATCTTCGACGCTCTCGATCCCGATCGAGAGACGGACGACGTCGTCGCCGGCACCCGCGATCTTGCGCTGCTCCGCATCAAGCTGGCGATGGGTGGTCGAGGCGGGATGAATGATGAGGCTGCGGACGTCCCCGACATTGGCGAGATGGCTGAAGAGCTTCACGCCATTCACCAGCGCCACGCCAGTCTCGAAGCCGCCCTTCACGCCAAAGGTGAAAACCGCGCCCGCACCTTTCGGCGAATAGGTGCGGTGGAGATTGTAGCTGGGGTCCTCTTCGAGGCCGGCATAGTTCACCCACGCGACCTTGTCGTTGGTCTTGAGCCAGCGCGCGACGGCGAGTGCATTGTCGCAATGGCGCTGCATGCGCAGCGGCAGCGTCTCGATGCCCTGAAGGATGAGAAACGCATTCATCGGCGACAGTGCGGGACCGAGATCGCGCAGACCCAGCACGCGGCAGGTGATGGCGAACGCCATGTCGCCGAATGTCTCCCACATGCGCATGCCGTGATAGGACGGGCAGGGCTCCGACAGCGTCGGATATTTGCCGCTGCCCCAGTCGAACTTGCCGCCATCGACGATCAGGCCGCCGATGGAGTTGCCGTGACCGCCGAGGAACTTCGTGGCGGAGTGGACCACGATGTCCGCGCCCCATTCGATCGGCCGGATGAGGTAGGGCGAAGCCAGCGTGTTGTCGACGATCAGCGGCACGCCCGCGGATTTCGCGACACCGGCGATCGCTTCGATGTCGGTGACGATGCCGCCGGGATTGGCGAGGCTTTCGACAAAGATGGCCTTCGTCTTAGGCCCCAGCGCCTTGCGGAACGATTCCGGATCGCGCGTGTCGGCCCATTTCACATGCCAGTCGAACTTCGCGAAGCCCTGGCTGAACTGGTTGATCGAACCGCCATAAAGCTGGCGCGCGGCGACGATCTCGTCGCCCGGCTGCATCAGCGTGTGGAAAACGATGAACTGTGCGGCATGGCCCGACGCGACGGCAAGGCCCGCGCGTCCGTTCTCCAGCGCTGCGATGCGTTCTTCGAGCACGGCGTTCGTGGGATTCATGATGCGGGAATAGATGTTCCCGAAGACCTGCAGGTTGAACAATGCCGCCGCATGATCCGCATCTTCGAACACATACGACGTCGTCTGGTAGATGGGCGTGGCGCGGGCGCCGGTGGCCGGATCGGGCTGCGCGCCCGCGTGGATGCTCAGCGTGTTGAAGCCATAATCGCTCATCGTGGGTCTCCGAAGGTCGCGGTGCCGGATACTCTACGAAGTTTGTAGAGAATGACCGGCCGCTATACAAGGCATTGGGCACAAGACGCTAGAACGCCAACCGTCCGTAAAGATCATCGAATGGCACCATGACATGGGTGCGATAGGCTTCGCGTTCCTGCAGCCGCGCATACCAGGCTTCCACATAAGGAAGGTCGGGGCGGTCGATCTCGAGATTGAAGTAGCGGTAGAGCTGCGCACCCGCCGGAATATCGCCGAAAGTCAGTGTGTTTCCCGCGACGAACGCACGGCGGCTAAGATGGCGATCGAGCAGGCGGAACAAGATGGCCGTGCGCGCGATGCCCTGGCGGATCAGCGGCCAATTGCGCTGCTCTTCCGGCGTGCGATAAAAGTTCCAGAAAACGCCGCCGAGGAACGCAGGCTGCAGTTCCGCCAGCGCCCAGTCCGTCCACATATCGCTTTGCGACCGCTCGCCGGGATCGTCAGGCCAAAGCGAACCCGCGCCGTATTTCGCCGCGAGGTAACGCACGATCGCGTGGCTTTCCCAGATGACTGTGCCGCCATCGTCGACCACGGGCACGCGCCGGTTGGGATTGAGTTCGCCAAACTCTTCGGTGTCGAGACCGCCGAACGATCCGCCCGCGTCGATGTGCTCGTGCGGCAGGCCAAGTTCGCCGACCGCCCACATCACCTTTTGAACATTGCCGGAATTCCGTCGTCCCCAGATGCGCAACATGTCAGGTCCGTTTTAGCGAGCCGCCCTTGCCGAACAGAAGCGGCTTGCGGTTGTCGATGAGGCGGCGGTTGACGCCCATCCAGCCGATCTCGCCCGACATGCGTCCGTATTCGATCTTGGGACAGCGATCCATCACAACGGTGAGGCCGGCTTCGCGCGCTTTCGCGGCGGCATCTTCATTGACGACGCCGAGCTGCATCCAGATCACTTTCAGGCCGAGACGATCTTTTTCCTTCAGCGCTTCGTCGACGATGGCGAGCGCCGCATCGGAATTGCGAAAAATGTCGACCATGTCGACCGGCGCGGGAACGTCCTTGAGCGAGGCATAGACTTTCTGCCCGAGGATATCCTTGCCGCCGAGACCAGGATTGACAGGATGGACGACGAAACCCTTGTCGAGCAGATACTTCATGGCGAAGAAGGACGGCCGCGCCTGGTTGCCGCTGGCGCCGACCATGGCGATAGTTTTCATCGAACGCAGGACGGATTTGATCAGGTCGTCGGAATAATGGGGCATCATGTATCCAGGAAGCGCAATTCGGTTCGGCTCAATTGGAATTGGCCGGCGGTGGTATGAAAGGTTCCAGTCTGCTCGCGAGAGCCCCGATCAGTCTTTTGACTTCTGCCAACTGTTCCGGCGAACCGCTCTTTAGGGCATGACCCAGCGCCGGTGCAATCGATCTTTGCACTTCCTGGATATCGCGCTTCAGCTTTTCTACGGGTGTCATTGCCATCTTCCCGCGATCACACCGGCCACTTCGGTTCGCGCTTTTCGATGAAGGCGCAGATGCCTTCTTCGGCTTCCGCGGCCAGCATATTCTCGGTCATCACGCGCGAGGCGTAATCGTAGGCGTCGCTGAGCCCCATCTCCAGCTGGCGATAGAAGGCTTCCTTGCCGATCTTCACGGTCGTCACCGGCTTCGACGCGATCAGCCGCGCGAGCTTCAGCGTTTCGCCGTCGAGGGCCGCCGGATCGACCACGCGATTGACGAGGCCGATGCGTTTGGCTTCGTCCGCCGAGATCATTTCGCCGGTCAGCAGCATCTCCATCGCAGCTTTCCGCGACACATTGCGCGATAGAGCCACCATTGGCGTGGAGCAGAAGAGCCCGATATTCACACCAGGAGTGGCGAAATGCGCGTTGGACGAGGCCACTGCGAGATCGCAGCTCGCGACCAGTTGGCAGCCCGCCGCCGTGGCCGTGCCCTGCACCTCGGCGATGACGGGCTTAGGATGGCGCACGATCGTCTGCATCAGCTTCGAGCATTGCGTAAACAATGCCGCGAACGCCTTCTGACCCTTGTCGCCGTCCCGGCGATGGGCGGTCATCTCCTTCAGGTCGTGGCCCGAGGAGAAGACGGGCCCATTGGCGGCGAGCACAACGGCCCGGGCCTCCTTGTCGGCGGCCGCCTCATCGAGCGCCGCCTGCAGAGCCATCATCAGCGCTTCGCTGAGCGCGTTGCGGGCCTGGGGCCGGTTAAGGACAATGCGCAGCGCCGTTTCGCGGCGGAGCACCTGGACGAGGGGTTCGCTGGCGTGTGCGTTCATAGCGCAAATGTAGGCGGTTCGCGGGGAGTTACCAAATCTTGCCGTCACTATGGCGATTATATACTTGAACCAGCAGGCCACAACCTCTATACTTGGCTCAGCAAATGGGGACTGTCATGGCCAAGCTTTTCGAGAACAAGATTTTCCAAGACCCGGAAGCAGCGCGGGAGTGGCTTGAGGCCCGGCTGTGGCCCCAAGGCCCCGTCTGCGGCCATTGCGGGACCATGGGAGAGGCCCGCGCGCTTTCGAACCGTCCGGGTACCTATCAGTGCAACGCCTGCCGTAAGCAGTTCACAGTGACCGTGGGAACGGTCTTCGAGCGCTCGCACATTCCGCTCAACAAATGGCTTCTCGCGACGTTCCTTTTCGTCTCATCGAAGAAAGGTATTTCGGCCCATCAGATGCACCGGCTTTTGGACATCACCTACAAGTCGGCGTGGTTCATGATGCATCGTTTGCGTGAAGCCATGACACCTGCGGCTCCCGGCCCGCTCGGCGGTCCCGGCCAGATCGTCGAAGCCGACGAAACCTATCTTCTCAAAGCGTCCGGTAAGAAGAAAGTGACACCGAAGGCTGGCGGCTATGCGCACAAGATGAAGGTTCTCAGCCTCACAGAGCGGGGCGGCTCGATCCGCTCCATGCGCATCATCGACGCGACGAAACTCGAAATCGGCGGCCTCGTCCGCAAGAACATTCACCCCGATAGCATCCTCCACACGGACGGCTCCGGCGTTTACGTCGAGATCGGGGCCTCCAAGGAACACGAATTCGTGGATCACAATAAGGGCTATGTCGGCATCGGCCGGAAGAAGCGGAAGGTTCACACCAATACGCTCGAAGGCTATTTCAGCATCTTCAAGCGGGGCATGGTGGGCGTGTATCAGCACTGCGGCGAACAGCACTTGCAGCGCTACCTTGCTGAATTCGATTTCCGCCAGAACACCCGCGCAAAGCTTGGCATCACTGACGACATGCGAGCCGAGAAGGCGATCAACGGCATAGTGGGAAAACGCCTTACGTACCGCAGAACTCTGCAAGCCTAAGACCGTTCGTCAGAAGGCGGATGCGTTCATCCGCTGGCGCAAGGCGAAGGGGCTCCCGGTGAAACCACGCAAGCGCCAATTTTGGGGCCGCCATGCGTGGCGGAAACGGAAGCCCAAATCCCCCTGAGCCCATTGTCCGACTAAGGGGGATTTGGTATCAAGCGGCGCGCGATCTTCTCGCGCGTTCGATACGCACAGAACGCCTGTCCTTTCCCCGGCCACGCACCGGACAAGGTTTCAAACGCCGCCCTCACGAGGCGGCGTTGTCGTTTCTAGGTGCTCGAAATTTCGCGGTCTAAATCTGCGGGCATTTCGCGGCCTTTCCGCGGTCGATTTTGGCAAGCATTGATTTTACAGGACAATTCGACATATATTTCGCGGTGATAGGCCCATAATTCGCGGTCTACCGACCGTCCGACTTAGGTTTTGGTCCTCTTTTCCTTGTGCCGAGAAGCGCGCGGACTCTGTCGCGCGCGACGGATTTGTCGGCAAACATTCCCTTTGCGGATCGAACTGCGTGCGCTTCCGTCTGCTCGGTTTCTTTGTAGGCTGTTTGATAAGCAGAGAACCAAGCTTTCAAGGCCGCGTCTGAGACCGGCGGTCCCTTGGGCTCCGGCTCGGCAATCTCTGTGACCGCTGGCGTCGAAGGCGCAGCTTCAGGCTCGCTTGGCTTTGGTGCTTTCGGCGAGCCGCTTTCAAGCGTTGACGCGACCTTGCGCATTTCTCTCTGGGGAAGATTGTCGATCAGTTCCTGAACCCCAACCGGATCGAAGCGGATGCCGAAGCACCGCGTTCGCGCCGAGCTCGGCCCAAAGGTGTGAGGGTCGCGCATATCAAAGAACGTGACGCCGGTCGTCCAAAAGTCGTTTGATTGTAGCCCCTCCCAGTACGCGCGCGGAATCTCCATAGAGCCGTCTTCGCTTGACTGGCCAAGCTCTCCGATGCTTGTGGCACGGCTGGCGCTCGACCTGATGATCCCGCCTTTCAGGTACTCAACGAACACGTTTTCCACCTGAACGTCGTCTCGGACGTTGTTCTTTACGTGGGTGCGCGCCTCATCTGGTTTGAGCCACGACGCAAATACATCCACGTCAGACTCAACTGCATCGAAATATTTGGTCACAGACTCGCGCTGCGCGCGACGCGGTTTCTTTGACATCCCCACTCCGGCAGGGCTCCGCGATGAAGCGGGGGAAGCGCGCCGGAGTGCCGCGCTTGTCGGATGGCCGTCCTATCCCCAGCGATCTAGGTATATCAGCCGACGATTCTGCCGGGGAGTCGATTGAGGTAGGTCTAGCGGGCGGTCTTCTTTGCCTTTGTCCGCGCCGTCTTGGCACGCGACGGCTTCGGCGCCGGGGCGGCGGCCGGTCGATTGGGGACCTTCGTAGTTATGAAGTCCTCGAAGCGATCCCATGCGTCCGGGTGCAGCTCGATATCGGCGAGCGCGGCGGATTTCTGATCTTGGGGCTTCTTGGGCATGAATCTAATATGGCACGGCTAGCATCTATCCGGGAGGCCATTCATGGCGCGCAAGCCAATCATCTGCCCCCTTACCGACGAGCCGTGCGGACGGCCCGACTGTAGCGTCCGCATCTGCAAACGAGAAGAATTTGAAGCCCCAAAACGCAAAGAGGCCGAGGTGAAGGATTACTGGCGGAGAAAGCTGGACGAGCTATAGGGGAAGCCTACATTTTGGGCCTGCTGGCTTAAGTATATAATCGCCGTCACTATGCGGTATTATAATACCGCATCGAAGTAATGGCGGATTCCCAAGCTTTTACTTGACGCGGTGCTCCTGGAGCCGTAAACCGCCGCGCCTGACCGTTCCTCTTCCTGGAGCCTTGTTATGAAAACCTACTCGGCGAAGCCGACCGAGATCGAGAAGAAATGGGTCGTGATCGACGCCGAAGGGCTCGTCGTCGGCCGTCTCGCCTCGATCATCGCGCTGCGACTGCGCGGCAAGCACAAGCCGACGTTCACGCCCCATATGGACTGCGGCGACAACGTCATCGTCGTCAACGCGGCGAAGATCCTGCTGACTGGCGACAAGCTGAAGAAGAAAGTCTATTACCGCCACACGGGTTATATCGGCGGCATCAAGGAACGCACGGCAGGCGCGGTTCTCGCCGGGAAGTTTCCGGAGCGCATCGTCGAGAAGGCCGTGGAGCGCATGCTCCCGCGCGGGCCGCTCGGCCGCCGCCAGCTTTCGAACCTGCGCGTCTATCCCGGTGCGGAGCATCCGCACGAGGCGCAGCAGCCCGAGAAAGTCGACATCGGCGCGATGAATCCCAAGAACACCAACTACCGCAAAACGAAGGCGGCCTGACCATGGCAGAAGACGTCAAAAGCTTCGGCGATCTGAAATCGACGCTCATCAAGGCGAAACCCGCCGACAAGGCGGAAGGCGGCGAGCAGCCTAAGGCCAATCGCGACGCCAAGGGCCGCGCTTACGCGACCGGCAAGCGGAAGAACGCGGTCGCACGCGTCTGGATCAAACCCGGCCGCGGCCAGATCACTGTCAACGGCAAGGAAGAGAAGATCTACTTCGCGCGCCCAGTGCTGCGCATGATCCTTCGTCAGCCTCTGATCGCAGCGAACCGCGACGGCCAGTTCGACGTCGTCGTGACGGTTGCGGGCGGCGGGCTCTCGGGCCAGGCGGGCGCGGTGCGCCACGGCATCTCGAAGGCGCTCATCGCTTATGAGCCGGGCCTGCGTCCGGTCCTCAAGCAGGGCGGCTTCCTCACGCGCGATCCGCGCGCCGTCGAGCGCAAGAAGTACGGCCGGCCCAAGGCGCGCCGCAGCTTCCAGTTCTCGAAGCGCTGACTTCGCGGTTGTCGCACTCTTCAACGGCAAAGCGGTCCGGAGATTATCCGGGCCGCTTTTTCGTTTTCGCGGCGATCAATTGGGTTGAATGGGGCAGGGCGGGCTTTGTTCTTCGGTCGAAGATACATCGTTCGTCGGTCCGTCGCCGCCATAAAGTGCGACGCCGTCGGGTGTCGGTTCGGCTCGGGTCGCCGGCGTGACGTCGCCCATCGGGATGACCGCCGTGGAAAATCTGCAAGGCGCGACGGGCTGCGGCGGCGGCCCAGGTTTCGGTACCGGGGGAAGCTGCGGCATGATCTCGTTCAACGGAACTGGGAGTGTCTGCTCCGCGGCTGTGCCGGCCCTCGCGCATAGTGCCAATATGCCGACTGCCATGCTCATCACGAAGCGTCTCATGGCCGCGTCCCTTGCATGCTGTCGCCGGGGATCCGCGCGCGGGCAGCTCTCCTTGAACGCGTGAGATCGTTCAGATGGCGCGCGTCGGTGCGACGCAGGCGAACGGATCGCGCGATCGCTAAATTTCTATGATGTGCCGTTAGCACTCTGCGAGCCGGCGCCGGCACAACCGATGGAAAAAGCAAAACGGCCCGGAGCGATCCGGGCCGTTCTGCTGTGCGCGGCGTGGAGGAGGGTTGCTATTCGCGCGGCTTCAGATACAGGCACGACATCAGGACGCTGGCTTCGCCCGCGTCATTCGAAAGCGGCGCGAGGAAAGACTCGCCCGTCGCATAATCCAATTTTTGGTGCTCGAAGCGCGAGACGATCCGGATCGGCGTACGGGTTTCGAGAACGGTGTCGAACGGCGTCGTCCAGCGCGGCAGGAGTGCCGTGGGAATGCTTTCGTCGATGAAACAGCCGGTCTTCTCGCCCATCACGGCCGCGATGTAGGAGCCCATGTGCAGGATGCGGTAGCGCGTACCGCGCTCGGCGTCGTGCATGCGTTCCAGGATCGAGAGGTGCCGGAGCACGCTTTTGAGCGCGTGCGCGCCCAGGTCGTTGCGCGTGGGCAGGCCCACTTTCGCGGCGCGGCTGCGCCAGACGTCGCGCAGCATCGTGAGCTCGGGGCGGTCGAAAAGGAGTTTCGAATCGCACTGAAACGGCCAACCTTCTGCGAACGCCTTCGCGTTGAGCATATCGGCAGCGTCGGTGACAGCCACGATACCCATACGGCCACACTAAGTCCTTCTCTTCAAAACTCCGTTAATCGATGCAGTAGCTTTGCAGATGAACCAAGAGAAACGTGAAGTACGGCAAGTATTCAGGCGGCAACCGGTCTCGCATTGCGCCCGCGACGGCGCAGAACCTCGGCTTCATCTTCGCCGCACAGGATGGAGGTCAGCTCGGCGGCGAGTGCGAACTGATCCTGGACGAGCGGCCGGCGCGATTCTTCGGCATTGCGAAGCTCCCACAGCATGTCGTCGTTGACGTTGCGCAGATGGCCGACGATTTCGTCCTGCGCGTCTTTCAGCGATGCCGCGAACGAAGCTGCCGCTGCGAAAGGTCGGCAGCCCGCCACGAGCGTTGCATAGCGGATGGCCCGCTCGATCTTCTCGGGATCAACGGCGCGCGCGGATTTTTTCGACGGGAATGCGTTCTCGATTTCCTTCGGCGCGCGCTCCATGAAGCTGTCCATGACTTCGCCGATTTCGGCACGGTCCTTGAGCAGGCTCTGGCCCCAGCGGCCGTCGCGGCGCAATTCGAGCTCCTTGACGATCGCGCTGGAGAGCTCGGCGAAACTTGCCACATTCTCGACCAGCGCTTCGGCGTCGAAGCGGGGATGCCTGGCGCTGCGCACGGCCTGCGAGAGCGCCGCGAGGTCGGCGAAGAGAATGTCGCCGGCCAATCCCATGTCGGTGGAGGCGATCAGCGTGTCGCGGGGCTTGCGCGAGATGAACACGGCAAGGCGCAACGCTTCCCAGCGCCTGGCGAGACGATTCATCACAATGACGACGACGTAGGGCGCGGCGTCCGGCGTGCTCTGGATGAGCCTTTCATAGATGGCGCGCGAATCCGTGACCAGGTCCGGTGTGAAGCTCGGTATAGGCTTGGGCAGCTTGTCCTGCAGCTCGAGAACCTGGGCGCCGGCGCTCAGAAGAAGCGCCATTTCGCCCGCGTCGGCGACGGCGAGATTGTCCTTGAAAATGCTCTCGACCTGTTTTCGGCCGGCCTCGGTCGCAAGCGCGTCGCGCATGGCCGCCGATGCATCCGTCCAAAACACGATCGCACGTTCTTTGGCCTCGTCGGCCCGATAGGAGACGAGGAGCGATTTCAGCTCGCTGACATAGGCATGCGACGCCTTCGGGATCAGCCGCATCGTAACCCAGTTCCAGACGGGCATGATGCTGCTGCGGGCGATGCGGCCCTTCTGTTTCGTGACGCGCGGCGCGGACGTCAGGATGTCTTCGAACGGGCGGCAGAAAAGTCGCAGCGGCGTCGGCGTCCGGTCCTGCGGCTGGATGGTCCCGCGGCTCAGAATGGGCCTGAGGCCGTCGAGAATGAGTTCGTGCGGGAGTATGGCGCCGTCAGTCAGCCTGTCGACTTCTATGGCTTTGGCAAGACGCGCGGCCAGATTGGCGGGCAGGCTGCCAAGATAAGCCTGCAAAAGTCCCGCTTTCTGAGGCGTAAGCATTTCAATCCCCATGGAATTGATTTGGCTCGACTGTCGCCAATACTACAGAGCCAGCGTTAATTGCTTGTTGAGAGATTGCTTCCTTATTCGCGCGAATTGCGAGGATAGCGGACAAAGTGAATTTCGGCTGAATGCGGGCGACGACGGTTTACTCTGTCGGGGTGACGGGGCCACGTGAGTCGGAAGGAGACGATGCAATGATCGGAGCAAAAACGCTGCTCCTGGGCGCGCTGCTTGCGCTAAGTGGGGTGGGGCTCGGGATAGCGGCAACCACGGGCAAGGCACCCGAGCCTTACGCGCCCGGTTTGGGCGACTTTATGACCGCTTATATCCAGCCGCATCACACCAAGCTCTGGCTTGCCGGCGCATCGGGAAACTGGGAGCTCGCCGCCTACGAGGCCAACGAGCTCGACGAAACATTCAGCGACGTCAAAACCTATAAGCCGAGCTGGAAGAACGTCCCCGTCGCCAAGCTTGTCGGCGCGATCCTCAAGCCGTCTCTCAGGCAGGTCGACGCGGCGATCGCGGCGAAGAATGTGACGGCGTTCAAGTCTGCCTATGGGGGCCTGACGACGGCGTGCAATGCATGTCATAGGGCGGCGGGGCGCAGCTTTATCAATATCGTTGTGCCGGCGACCAATCCCTACGCCGACCAGAATTTGATCGGGCACTGACCCGCTTCGGCGGGCGGGCAGATTTTGCCGCCTCGTGCCGGGGATGCGACGTTTTTGTTTGACGTCTGTTTTACCCCGCTGCAAAGTTTTCAAAATGAAACGGGCTTGGGTGAGAGGTGGCTTTTCCCTATCTGCTAAGTTCTTGTCCAGTCAATGCCAACTGATTCTGCCAACAACTTCTTGGATGTGGCGGCTGGCCATTACGACCGAATCGGTACATCTTTCATTGCGTGACAGGGCTGGGAGCGAGGGGCACTAAATAGACTTCTAATAAATTGCGATAGCGGATCGCATCCAAATCTTCAGTTGTGGCGAATCTTATGTTTGCTGCACGTGCAGAGGCTGGAGGTGAAAGCCATGCATAGCTACGAGATAGATCTTCTGCAGACCAACGGCCTGCGGGTCTGTTTGTTGTCTGTGTCCTTTGCCAGGGACCGATCGGCTATCAATCTCGCAGAGTCCATCGTCAAGATGAACGGGAAACGCACGACACGGGTTGTCGTGTGGCGTGAAGACGAAGTGATCTTCGAAACTCCCGATTTGTTGCTGCTTCACTAGAGATCGCCCGCGGACGGGAGAGGCATGAGCGCCTCGGCCTCGCCACGATTCGCTAAAACTGTCTGCAATCCGTTTGCATTTGTTCACTGTAAGTCGCGTAGGACCGGAGCCTATCCGTGTCTGGCGCGTAAGGGATTCCGTCAAGGGGCCAAAGTTGGAGGCCCTCATGGGCAGCATGTCCCCGCCGGAGCACGAGGCGTTCCCCGGCCCGCACGACGCCAACCCGGACATCGCCGCCCTACCGCCCGAAGATCGCGATGCCTTTGCGCAGCTCGCCACGCAGGGCCGGCTTCCAGGCCAAAACGTCGAGCTCCATTTCGTGCCGATCCACGATCTGAAGCGGCATCGCGTGACGACGTTTTTCTGCACGCCCGTTTTCTGCGTCCAGGACGCGCCGATCATCTACGGCTATCGTGCCTTCCAGAACGTCGGCGTGCGCGAGCTGCCTTACATCGACCGCGCCATCCTCGCCCATGCCGTGAAATTTGCGCGCAGGCTCGCCGCCTCCGGCACCGTCGCCGCGATCGGGACATGCGTGCATTTCGAGACGCTCGCCTGGTCGAAAGGGCGCGATATCTACCAGCATGCTTTGCGCGCCGCCGGCGTCGCCGACTATCCGTTTCTGATTCTCAACGTCGAGGAGGTGCCGGACGGTGTGGCATCGGGACGCCTTGCCGATGTCATTGCGGCGGTGCGTCCCTATGTGCGGCGCGTGTTCCTCCGCTTGCCGAACACCGAAACTTCCGTCTTGCATTGCGGTCATCTGGGCATTTCCGGATTGACGATGTCGCTTCCGCCGCGCGCATCGCGCGTGGTGGCGATGGGCACGGCCAAATGGCTGCTTCGGGAGTGCGAGGCGCAGGGCGCGCATTCCTGCGTGGACGGCATCGACAGCGAAGCCTCGCGCGAACTCATGGTGCTCGCGGGCGTCCATTTTGGCGCCGGCACGGCCCTCGGCGCGCACGACTTCCGCGGTGATGCAAAGCCCGCAGACATTGAAGCCTATATGGCCGAAGCGAGCCTCGTCGAAGCCAACGAGAACGGAAAGCCCGAAGACCCCGGCCACGGCGCACACCTCCACGCTTAAGGCCCCGCGTTTTCGATAGCCGCCATCCTCCTCCGGGGAATCGCATTTTTTCTCCGAAGGAGGTATAGGCGGGCCCATGACGTCGAAAGTCTTCATCGATGGCGCCGCGGGCACCACCGGCCTTGAGATACGCGAGCGGCTCGCGGACCGCGCGGACCTTGCGCTCATCCAGCTCTCGGACGCCGAGCGCAAGGATGTGCGGGCGCGCACGCGCGCGCTGAATGAGGCGGACGCCGTCATTCTCTGCCTGCCGGACGACGCGGCACGCGAAGCCGTCTCGCTGATCGAGAACCCGTCCGTGCGCGTCATCGACGCGTCGACGGCCCATCGCGTGGCGCCCGACTGGACATACGGTTTCGCCGAGCTGGAGGCAAATTCGCGCGCGCGCATCGCCGCGTCGAAACGCGTGTCCAATCCGGGCTGCTATCCGACGGGGTTTCTCGCACTGGTGCGGCCCCTGGTCCGCGCCGGCATTGTGCCCGGCGACTTTCCGCTGACCGTCAATGCCGTGTCCGGCTATTCCGGCGGTGGCAAGGCGATGATCGAGGAATTCGAGAACAGGGCCTCGCCCAGCTACACCGAAACGGTCGTACGCTCTTACGCGCTGACCCTGTCGCACAAGCACGTGCCCGAGATGCAGGTGCACGCGGGCCTCACGCATCCGCCCGTTTTCGCCCCCAATGTCGGGCGCTTCTATCGCGGCATGATCCTGGAAGTGCCGCTGCAGCTTTGGGCGCTGCCCAAACAGCCGACGGTTGCGGCCATCCACGAGGTCATCACGGCCGCCTATCAGGATGCAGCGCTGATCGATGTGGCGCGGCTGACCGACGGAATCACGCTCAAGACGCTCGACGCGGAATCGATGAGCGACACGAACCGCATGAAACTCTACGTGTTCGGCAACGACATGCACGGCCAGGCGCGCCTCGCGGCGGTGCTCGACAATCTTGGCAAGGGCGCGTCGGGCGCGGCGGTGCAGAATCTCAATCTGATGCTGGGGCTGCCCGAAACGGCCGGGCTCGTCTGATGTACCGTCCGGGGGCGTA
>DATJRP010000029.1:0-50358 GCA_035504555.1 Rhizomicrobium sp.
AAGGTGCCGCCCTCGAAGCGCTCGCCCGTCCGGTAGTCGTGCCAGGCGGCACCGCGGGGAAGATAGACCTCCCGCTCGCCGACGCCCGGTGCCACCACGGGCGCCACCAGCAGCGCGCCGCCCACCATCATGTCGTCGCAGGGCTCGAATGTGCGCGGATCGTCCGGGAAGTCGTGAAAAGTCGGACGGATCACCGGCTCGTAGTGGGCGTGATGGCGCCACAGGAGGTCGTAGAGCGTCGGGATCAGGCGATAGCGCAGCTTGATGAGGTCCGAGATGAGGGGGGCCGTTTCGGGGTGCATCCAGGGCTCGTTGGCCGTGCCGTCGTCGTTCCACGAATGGATGCTGAAGCGCGGCATGAAGATGCCCGTCTGTACCCAGCGCAGGAACAACTCCGCGTCCGGCGCCGGGCCCGCGAACCCGCCCACATCGTGGCCCGTGTTCGACACACCCGAAAGCGCAAGCCCGAGACCCATCTTCAGATTGTATTTTAGCGTTTCCCACGAGGTCGCATTGTCACCGGACCAGGTCTGCGCATAACGGTGCAGCCCCGTCCCGCCCCCGCGGGTGACGACGAACGGTCGCTTGTCCGGCGCTCGGGCACGCTGGGCGTCGCGGGAGACGCGCATCATCAGGAGCGGCTGGAGCGGCTTCGCCCCCATGCCGGCGCGTCCTTCGCCGAAGCCGTTGATGCGCGCGGTGGGGCATACGATTTCGCATTCGTTGTTGTCGTTCCACGTCCCTGCCATGCCGTATGCAAGGAGCGATGCGTCCACGCGCTCCTTCCACCAGGTGATGGCGCGCGGGTTGGTGAAATCGACATAGGCGCCGATGTCGTCCCAGAATTGCACCCAGGCCGGTTCGCCGTCCTCGTCGCGGATCAAGATGCCCTTCGCTTTGGCCTCCGCGAAGAGCGGATGGTCGCGCAGCAGACAGGGTTTGATGTTCGGGACGAGGCGGACGCCTTTCTCGCGAAAATGCGCAACGAAGGTGATCGGATCGGGGAATTTCTCGCGGTTCCAGTGAAAGACGTAACGCTTATTTCCGATCGAGGTGTAGCCGGATGACAGATGAAACGAGTCGCAAAGGATGTCGTGTGCCATGCACTTTTCGAGGAACTCGTTCATGCGGGTCTGCGCATCCGGTGCATCCGTGTAGCTCATGGTCGAGCCGGAATAGCTGAGGCTCCAGCGGGGCAGGAAGGCCGGCCGGCCCGTGAGCCAGGTGAAACGGCGCGTCACGGCTGCCGCATCGGCGCCGGCGATGAAGTAATAGTCGAGATCGCCACAATCGGCGACGAAGCCTCGATAGAGTCCGTGATAATTCGATCGTTCGCAGCCCATGTCGAATGTGCAGTCCGACAGCGTGTCGTAGAAAAGGCCGAAAGTCGCATCGGGTCTGCGGGTGATGTAAAACGGAATGTGCTTGTAGAGTGGATCGGACGTCCTGGCACTGTAGCCCATCGCGTCCGTGCCGGTCATCCGGAAGCGGCGGCCTGCGCGATCCATATCGCCGCTGCGTTCGCCGAGGCCGAAATATTTCTCGTGCGGGTCGCGCGCGAGGTAATGGTAGATGTGGTCGTCCCACCAGCCGAAATTGTAGGCCTGCGTTCGGCGGTCCCGCGCGGCCTTCACCCATTTCTCGCCCCGCCGGGTTTCCCACGAGCAAAAAAAACCCCGCAGCGCGACGCTCAAGCGGATTTGCGCGGTTTCGACGATGAGGCGATCGCCCGCTTCATCGCAGCCAAAGGCCGGCAGAGAAAACCCGGTCAGGTCTAGGCGGTCCCGCCCTTCAAGAGCCACGTCGTCGGCGCCCGGCGCGATGGCCCAGGTCTTCGGGAAACTCCAGCCGCCGGATGGGAGGACCGCTATCCGGACGATGTCGTCTTCGAGAACAAAAATGCGTGCGATGGCGCCGTTCTCGGCCTCGAGAACGATCTGGCCAGGTTCTTTTTGGGCAATCGCGAAGACCGGCGGTACCGAAAGAGATGTGCGCATGGTCATCCAACAGCGTCACGCCGATCATTGATCGCAGCGCCCGCAAGGTCCAAATTGACCGCTCCGTTCCGGGATTGCAATGTGACCGACCCCGTTTGGCTACAGCGATGACCCATCCGCTGATCCTCGATCCCCATCGTTTCTTCCCGGCCGAGCCCGCTCTGCGCACGCTGGCCGCGCGGCTGTTTGCGGAGGTGGAGCATCTGCCGATCGTGAGCCCGCACGGCCACACCGATCCCGCGTGGTTCGCGACGAACGCGCCGTTCGAAGATCCTGTGAGCCTCCTCGTCTGGCCGGATCACTATCTATTGCGGATGCTGTACGGGCAAGGTGTGGCCCTGGAGCAGATCGGGTTGGCGCCACTCGGTGGCGCTCCCACAGAGACAGATCGGCGTGTCATCTGGCGTCGCTTTGCCGAGCACTATCGCGCATTTCTGGGCACCTCGTCGCGCTTCTGGCTCGACTACGTTTTTGCCGGCGTGTTCGGTCTCGACGTGCGTCTGGAGCCGGCAACGGCGGATCGCTATTTCGAGTCGATTTCCGCAGCACTCGCGACGCCGGCTTTCCGCCCGCGCGCCCTGTTCGAGCGATTCAACATCGAAGTCGTCGCCACGACCGAGGGCGCGCTCGATCCGCTTGCGCATCACGCGGCTTTGCAAAAATCCGGGTGGAAGGGTCGCGTGATCACGACCTTCCGGCCGGGCGACGTGACCGATCCGGCCGCCGCGGATTTCGCGACAAATGTGGCGGCGTTGGGCGAGCTTACAAAGGAGAATGTCGCGAGCTGGGCCGGTTATCTGCGCGCCCTCGAAAATCGCCGCGCCTTTTTCCGCCAACATGGCGCGACCGCCACCGATCATGGTCATCCGACGGCGCGTACGGCCGATCTTTCGCCCGCCGAATGCCAGGCCTTGCTGGACCGCGCCTTGTCGGGACGCGCAAGCGCCGAAGACGCGGAGCTTTTCCGCGCGCAGATTCTGACCGAAATGGCGCGCATGTCCTGCGACGACGGCATGGTCATGCAGCTTCACGCGGGCGTGTGGCGCGGCCACAATCGCGAGCTCGTCCGTCGCTTCGGACGCGACAAGGGCGACGATTTTCCTCTCGCCACCGATTATGTGGCCGCGTTGAAGCCGCTGCTCGACCGTTTCGGCAATCGCGCCGACTTCACGCTGATACTGTTCACGCTCGACGAAAGCACCTATTCGCGCGAGCTCGCCCCGCTTGCGAGCCACTATCCCTGTCTGAGGCTGGGGCCGGCCTGGTGGTTTCACGATTCGCCGGACGGCATCCTGCGCTTCCGCCGCCAGACGACGGAGATAGCGGGCTTCTACAACGGCGTCGGCTTCAACGACGACACGCGCGCGTTCTTCTCGATCCCTGCGCGGCATGATCTGGCGCGGCGTGTCGATTGTTCCTATCTGGCCGAGCTCGCGGCGACGCACAGGCTCGACGAAGACGAAGCGGTCGAGGTCGCGCGCGACCTCGCCTATCGTCTCCCCAAATCCGCGTATCACCTGTGACGGCCCGTCTGGGCCTTGCTTCGCTGGGATCAGTCCCGCGCGGCGTGCGGCGGCCGCGCTACGATGTCGGCTCGTTGCGTGTCGGCATCGTGCATCTGGGACTGGGCGCGTTTCATCGCGCGCATCAGGCCGTGTTCACAGAGGACGCGATCGAGCGCTCCGGCGGCGATTGGGGTATCGCGGGCGTATCGCTGCATCATGCGGGCGTTGTCGATGCAATGACGCCACAGGACTGTCTCTACACGGTCGAGACTTTGGACAGCGTGCCGTCCTATCGCGTTGTGGGTGCGATCCGCCGTGCGCTCATGGCAACGCGCGACCGCGATGAAATCCTTGCGCTCTTGTCCGCACCGGCGACCAGGGTCGTCACGCTGACGATCACGGAGAAGGGCTATTGCCTCGGCACGGATGAAAGGCTCGACTTGGCGCATCCGGAGATCGTGCACGACCTGGCTTCGCCGCTCGCCCCGCGTTCCGCCATCGGCTGGCTGGCCCTTGCTCTGCAGACGCGTGCGCAGTCGCAGGCCGGTCCGATCACGATCCTCAGTTGCGACAACCTGCCTGCCAACAGCGCCAAGCTGGAGCGCGCCGTGCGCGCCTTCTCCGAGCGTGCGTTTGGACGCGGAGACAAGGTGACCGCGAGCTTTCCGCAAACCATGGTGGATTGCATCGTCCCGGCAACGGACGATGAATCGCGCGCGCGTGTGCGGAATGCGCTGGGATTGGAAGATGCCGCGTCCGTGGAGCGCGAGCCGTTCGCGCAGTGGGTGATCGAGAACCGCATCGCCGGACCGCTTCCCGACTGGTCAGGCGCAGGTGCCGAGATCGTCGATGATGTCGCAGCCTATGAGCGGCTCAAGCTGCATGTGCTGAACGCCAGCCATTCCGCGCTCGCCTATCTGGGGCTTGCCCGAGGTCTGCGGTTCGTGCGCGAAGCGATCGCGGACGACGAGCTGTCGCGCTTTGTGGACGAGATGGTGACCGCCGAGATCGCGCCCGCGCTTGCGCCGTTGCAGGTCGCGGACTATTGGCGAAGCGTGCGGAAGCGGCTTTCCAATCCTATGCTGGAACACAAACTGGCGCAGATTGCGGAGGATGGATCGGTGAAGCTGAACGCGCGCATCTTTCCGATCCTCATAGCCAACGTCCGTGCGCAACGGCCCTCCGCGAGATTGGCCGCCGTCGTTCGCGCTTGGATGGATTTCGTTCGTCGGCCGGACATCAAGGATCCGCAAGCGGCGCGATTCGCAGCCTGGGCGAGCGCAGGCGGGGATCGAGCCGCTTTACTCGATGACAAGGCGGTTTTCCCGGACGCGTTCCGGACCGAATCGTCGCTGCGCGCCGCCTTGCTCGACGGAGGCCATCGATGCGCGCGGTCTGCATAGGCGAATGCATGGTGGAAATGCGGCGCGAGGGGGATCTTTATGCGCGCGCTTTCGCGGGCGATGCCTGCAACGTCGCCGTCTATCTCAAACGGTCGTTTCCGGAACTGGAGGTTCAATTCCTGACCGCCACGGGCGACGATTCCATGAGCCGCGCCATGCGCGCGGCATGGCGGGACGAGGGCATCGACGACAGCCTCGCTTTCACCGTTCCACGCGGCCGCCCGGGGCTTTATCTGATCGAATTGCGGGAAGGCGGCGAGAGGGAGTTCCTCTATTGGCGGAGTGCATCCGCGGCCCGGCGCTGGTTTGAATTGCTCGAGCAGGATCCGCTGCGCGCGCGGTTAGCGGACGCGGACCTCGTCTATTTTTCCGGCATCTCGGTGGCAATTCTCGAGCCCGTGCAGCAGGAGCGGGCCATCGCTTTCCTGGGCAAGCACGCCAATCGCGCGCGCCGGCTTGCGTTCGACCCGAATTTCCGCGCCGCACTTTGGCTCGATCCCGAGCGCGCACGACGCGTCCTGGGTCTGGGCATGCGAACCGCCGACATCGTTCTTCCCAGCACCGAAGACATTGCGGCGATCTACGGCGTCAGCGAACCGCGGGAGCAGCTGGGCCTGATCTGCGGGACCGGTGCGGACGAAGTGGCAATGTCGCTCGGCGCCGGTGGCTGTCTGGTCTGGAACGGCCGTGCGCCCGTCACAATACCTGCCGCCGCGGCAGGCGTCGTCGATACGACCGGCGCAGGCGATGCGTTCCACGGCGCCTATCTTGCGGAGCGCTTGCGGGGTTCGCCGCCGGACGTCGCCGCCCGCGCCGGCGTTGTGGTCGCGTCGCGCGTCGTCACCTGGCCGGGCGCGATCGTGCCCGCATCCGTTTCCCATCCGAAGGACACGTCATGAAAATCACGAACGCGAACGTCATCGTCACTTGTCCCGGCCGGAATTTTGTCACGTTGAAAATCGAGACGGATGCGGGGATCAGTGGCCTCGGCGACGCCACCGTGAACGGCCGCGAGCTGGCGGTTGCCGCCTACCTCACCGATCATGTCCTGCCGACGCTCATCGGCCGTGACGCGCAGCAGATCGAAGACATCTGGCAATATCTCTATCGCGGCGCCTATTGGCGGCGCGGCCCCATCACCATGGCGGCGATCGGCGCAGTCGATACGGCGCTCTGGGATATCAAGGCCAAGCAGGCAAATCTGCCGCTCTATCAGTTGCTGGGCGGCGCGAGCCGCAAAGGCGTGATGGTCTATGGCCACGCCAATGGCGAGACGATCGAGGAGACTATCGCCGAAGCCCGCAAATATCAGGCGATGGGATACAAGGCGATCCGTCTGCAAACCGGTATCCCCGGCATGAAGAGCACCTACGGCGTCTCGCACGACAAGCTCTTCTACGAACCGGCCGATGCCGCCAATCCCACCGAGAACGTCTGGTCGACGGTCAAATATCTTCCCACGGTCCCCAAATTGTTCGAAGCGGCACGCGCGGCGCTCGGCTGGGATGTGCATCTGCTTCACGATGTCCATCACAGACTGACTCCGATCGAGGCAGCGCGGCTCGGCAAAGACCTCGAACCCTTCCGGCTCTTCTGGATGGAGGACGCGACGCCGGCCGAAAATCAGGAGGCGTTCCGTTTAATCCGGGACCACACGACGACGCCGCTCGCCGTTGGTGAAATCTTCAACACGATCTGGGACGCAAAGAGGCTGATCGAGGAGCAGCTGATCGACTATATCCGCATGGCGGTTGTGCATTCGGGCGGCATCACGCATCTGCGCCGCGTCGCGAGCCTCGCCGACATGTATAAGGTGCGGACCGGCTGTCACGGCGCGACGGACCTTTCGCCAGTCTGCCTTGCGGCGGCATTGCATTTCGATCTTTGGGTGCCGAATTTCGGCATTCAGGAATATATGCGCCACACGGCGGAAACCGATGCCGTGTTCCCGCATGGCTATACGTTCGACGCGGGCTTCCTGCATCCGGGCGACAGGCCTGGTCTCGGCATCGAGATCGACGAGGCGCTGGCCGCGACCTATCCCTATCGCCGCGCAAGCCTGCCCGTGAACCGGCTGGAAGACGGCACCATGCACGACTGGTGAGCGCTCAATCGAGCGGGAACCATGTCTCGGTCGTGGTGGTCAAGGCCGTATCTTCCGGCGCCAGCGGACCGCCGAGCGTGAAAAATGTCGCGCCAATGATTCCGTCGCCGTTCCCGCCATCGTCGGCCAAAGGCAGGGCGACGCGTTCTCCCGTGCAGGCGCTGCCCAGATGCGCATAGACCGGGCCCTGCTCGTGATAGAACTCCGGCGTTTTCACGATCCGCTTGAACAGCGGCACGATCACCGCGCAATAATTTCGCGGAAAACAGTCCTCGATCGAACGGCCGTTATTGTTGGCGCCGAACAGTTTGTGAATCCGATCGCCGACCAACCGCCCGGTAAAACGATCCGCCTGCCGGTCATATTTCCAACTCCATACGAATGGAAGGACCGATTTTATGGACGCGGGCCTTATGTCGCTCCAGGCCGGCATGCGCCGGCTTCCCTTCGCATCGTGCCAGTGCTGCAGCAGTTCGCGCAGCACGTCCGCCTGGGTCGCGGCTTCGAGGGACTTGAAGGACATGGGATAGCGACTCGAACAGCCGGCACTCTTTATATCATCACCGGACGAGAACGACCAACTGCCCGGCGACGCGGCTACACCACCAATGCCATGTGCATCACCTGCAGATCGCTTTTCAGCGCCTTTGCGCTTGCGGATTGCGCTGGCTTGAAGCGGACGACCGCGGCCCTGCCGGGCAGGAGGTCGAAATAGTTGTCGCTAAACACGCCATCGATGTCATCGAAGCTGAGACAGAGGTTTTTCACGAGCACCGGCGACGACACGCCGATGGCGAATGCGTCGCCGAGGTTTTTCACCGTCGTCGATAGCGATGCCTGCGGCAGCACCAGATCCTTGACGGGCCGGAAGTACAGCAAGTCTTCGGCGAGAACATCGTCACCGGCGGTGAGGCCGGCGTGCATGAGCACCGTTTCGGGTGCAACGGCTCCGAGGAGGTCGGCCGTTGGCGCGGCGAAGGCCAATAGGTTGCTGTTGGCTTTGAGCGTCAGCGGCAGCTCGATCGTCTTTAGCGGTGTGCCGCGGAAGTCCATCACCCGCAACGTCAGGATGGCGGCCTGATCCGTCAGGCGATCGCTGACCATACTGACTTTCACGGCGTCGCCATCGACATAAGACGTCACCAGCTCGCGCGCAAAAGACTTGCGGGCAAAATATTGCTGCGCCTTCCAGCGGCCGAAATAGTCGATGCTGCTCCACGAGGCGACCGGCCAGCAATCATTGATCTGCCAGAATAGCGAACCCATGCAAAACGGCATGCGCGCGCGATGTCCCTCCATCGCGATTCTGACGCCTTCGGCTTGCAGCACCTGACCGACATAGAGAAACTGCCGGAAGTCCTTCGGCACTTTGTAGTCGCGCGCCATGTACTCCTTGATCGTGTCGTTGCCGATGTAGGAGCGCTGATGCGCCTTCATGACTTCGGACAGGATGTCGTAGTCGCCCGGCGCGGCATAAGCCTGCACTGTCTTAAATTCGGGAAAAGACTGGAAGCCGTATTCGCTCATGAAGCGGCCGACGATCTCGCGATAGCTGGAGAACGGCTTCTTGCCCCACCAGACGCCCCAATAGTGGATGTCGCCCGATTGAAGCTTTGCCGTCAGATCGGCGTGACGGACCGTTTCATGGCCGTCCCATGCGGCGAGCGGCGACGAGGGCCAATAGAAGCGCTGCGGATCGTGCGCGGCGACCGTCTGCGGCAGAATTTCGTAGAAGATCGCTTTATAGGTGGTCCACATCTGGTCGCGCTGCACCGGCGCGTATTTCTCTTTCCAGCCCCAGCCGCCGCCGGGCACGTCGTTCTGCCAGGCGGTATCGATCTCGTTATTGCCCACCCATAGCGCGATGCAGGGATGACTGCGCAGCCGGCGGACATTGTCGACGGCTTCCGCGCGGACATTATCCAGGAAAGCCTTGTCGCCCGGATACATCAGGCAGGCGAACATGAAATCCTGCCAGATGAGAATGCCGTTCTCGTCGCACAGGTCGTAGAAGACATCGTTTTCGTAGATGCCGCCGCCCCAGACGCGCAGCATATTCATGTGGGTGTCGACGGCCGAACGCACCACGCGCTCGTAAATGGCAGGCGTGACGCGCGGGAGAAAATTGTCGTTCGGGATGTAGTCGGCGCCCTTCATGAACACCGGCACGCCGTTCAGCTCGACGGAGAAGCTTGTGCCGCCGGCATCGAGCTGCTGTACGATCTTCAGCGTCCGGAGACCGGTCCGCACCGTGCGGCTGTCGCCGGCCCGCGCGGCCGTCAGCTGTCCCTCGAACTCATAGAGAAACGCGTTGCCGAGACCGTTGGTCCACCACAGTTTCGGTTTGGTGATGACGAAATCGATTTCCGCGATATTGGTCCCCGGCTCGAGCAAAATGTGCGCGCGGGCGTTGACGGAGGCGTCGCTTGGACTATGCAGATGAATGACGGCCGGCCCGCCGGCATCGGAAACAACTTCGAAAACCGCCGTCAGCTCGGCTTTATCCGCCGACACACTGTTCTGCACGATGTGAAGATCGGAAATCCGTGCCGCATTCCAGGCGCGCAGGTGCACAGGCCGCCAGATGCCAGAGGTGACGAAACGCGGACCCCAGTCCCAGCCATAGTGATAGCCAGCCTTCCGCGTGAACATGCTGATCTTCTTGTCGCCCAGCCCGCCGATTTCGCTCCAGTCGACGACCGCGGGCGGGTTGTAGCCCAGGGCGTCGAGACGTTTCAGCCCTTCTTTGACGGGCGAGTGGAGGAGAACGCGAAGCGTATTTTTCCCGGGCCTCGCATGCGCCTTGATGTCTGCCGTCCAGCGGCGGAACATGTTGTCCGCCTGCAGCACCAGTACGTCGTTGAGATAGACGTCCGCATACGTGTCGAGGCCGTCAAAACACAGTTCGACGTGGTCGTGCGCCAGCGCGGCGGCGTCGACGTCCAGCGTGGCCTGGTATTCCCAGTCCTTCTTGTCGATCCATTGCAGATCTCGCTCATTGGTGCGGTAGAACGGGTCGGGAATCTTTCCGGCGGCAAGGAGATCGGTGTGCACCGTGCCCGGCACGGTGGAGGGCAGCCACTCGCCCGTTCCGGCTTCGCGGAATTTCCAGCCCGCCGACAACTCTTTCTCGTGCGAGCTCGCGCGGTCTTTCTGCTTTGCCTGTGATGCTGTCGCCATAAATCCCAGCGTTGCTCCTGCGGCGGAGGCGCGGACGAAGTCACGCTTGGTCAAGCCGCGATAGGTCAAAGCATTCTCCGTCTATTCGAGCGTTTCGGGCAATCGGAAGGTCGCCAGATGGGACTGCGCCACGGATCCGACATAGGCTGTCCGTCCGTCCGGTCCGCCGAAGCCGATGCTGGTCGCCAGGGGAATAGGGCCCTGCGCGCAGGCCGCCAACTGATCGACGACACCGTTGCGCTGCGCGACTCCATCTGCCGCGATCTTCACGGCTTCCTTGTTCATATCGCGAAAGACGATGTGCACGTCGCCGCGCCGGTCCATCGCGAACAGGCCGTTCTGATTGATCGCGGTGATCCAGAGATTGCCGAAACGGTCGAAGGTGATTCCGTCGGGAAATACGTCACGGTCGAGACTGGCGACCACTTCCTTGGCGCCAAGCGAGCCGTCGGGCCGCCTGGCGAAGCGCACGACCCTGGCGCCGAAGGTTTCGACGGAATAGAGATGCCGGCCGTCCGGCGAAACCTTGACCTCGTTGGTCAGATCCAGCCCGTCGGCGACGATTTCGCATCGCGCGCCATCGCCGTCAACGCGAAGAATATATCCGTCGACTTTTGTCGTCGTCAGCGCGGCGTGCCAGGGCAGGGCGCGCGTCATCACCGAAAGCCAGATCCGATCCAGACCATCGGCGCAAGCGTAGTTGACGGCGCCCAGCGGCTTGCCGCCGAAGCTGTTCACCAGCGTGCGCGTCTTTCCGTCGGAAGCGACTAGGTGCAGGCCGCCGTCCCCGATGCCCGCAACGACGAAGCTGCCGTCCGGCCGGCGGCTGAACCCGTTGGTCTCTCCGATGCCGGTGCCGAGAACTTTGGCTTCTCCGTCCTTTGCAACATGTGCGACGCCGCCGCGCATGTCGGACGTCCAAATGCCGTCGTGATCGACCCAGACGCATTCCGGACGCTGGAGATCGCGGCCGAAGGTGCCGAAATCCGCTACAGTGAGTTTGAAGTCCGAGAGCTTCATGCGCAGGCTCCGCGATTTAGGGACAAGATGCGGTCTTGGGCGGCAGCGGCGGCGAGGCGAGGCCGACGTTCCAGTTCCAGGCCTGATCGCCGCTGGCGTGGCGCCGACAAACCACCTCCTCCTGCAGCGTATACATCCCCGGCAGAAGATGCTTCGACGGATGCGGTGCCGCGTTGAACGCCATGTAGGCGGCTGTTCCATCGTAGGCCGGCCAGTCCGGCTCGCCTGCGGCCTCCGGATGACCCGTGCGCGCAAAGCTCGTCCAGTAGCCCATCATGGCATCAGAGAGCCTTGTCTGTTCCGGCGTCGCCGGGATTTTCGGCCACAGCGGCACCGTGCGATCCATCGTGCCGAAAACGAACGGCAGTTCGCTGGCATGGAAGGCGTGGTAGCCGGCATCGTCCTCGGTCGGATAGCCGTGATTGAAGAAATAAAGGTATGCGGGCTGACCGATGGCGGTCTGTTTTCGGACGAGTTCCTCCGCGGTCCAGCCATACAGCGCATCGCGCGTCGTGGCCCAGATGCTTTCCTGCATGTTGGAGCTTGGATAGAGCCGCAGAAATTCGTCGGCGAGATCGCGGTAGCGTTCGCGGATAATGCTTTCATAGGCGGCCGCATTCGCGGGCGGCGGCGGCGCGAGAATGCGCAACGAGCGGATTTCGCCGGCGTTGAATCCGGCCAGCAGCGGCACCGGCGCCTGTTCGCCCTTTTCGAAGGTTTCGACAAGCTGGTGCGGCAGGACGTGTCCGTCAACGGCGCCGAACGGCATGAAGCCCGCCGCCGGTGCGGCGTTCGCCAGCGTCGTCGCATCCATCGCACGCAGTGCAGCGATGCTCGATACATGGAGCGCGGTCGTGAGATGCACGCCGGCTTCCTCTGCGGATATCTGGCCGTATTTGGCTTCCTTGAGGACGGGCGTGGAGACCATGTAGGCACTTTCCGCGACGGCTTTCGCAAACAGGCCGCGCGCCTCGGACGACGCCAGGAGATACATGACGCTGAGACCGCCCGCTGATTCGCCCGCGACCGTGACGTTCGACGCATCGCCGCCAAAGGCGCCGATGTTGCGTTTCACCCAGTGCAGCGCTTCGATTTGATCGAGCAGGCCGTAATTGCCGGAGATGTGGAGCGGCGATTCGGTGCTGAGTTCGGGATGCGCAAGCCAGCCCAGCACGCCCAGCCGGTAATTGATCGTGACGACGACGACGCCGCGCGCGGCCAGCTTTGCGCCGTCATAGAGCGATTCTTTGCTCGATCCGCCCACCAGCGCACCACCGTGGATCCAGAAAAACACCGGCGCATTGCGCGCATCGGCCGGGGCCCAGATGTTGAGCGTCAGACAGTCCTCGCTCATGGAGCCGAGATCGCCCGAGTAGATATTTGGAACCTTCGGAATGGGCTGCGGGCACGCGGCGCCATATTCAGTCGCGCTTTTTGTGCCGATCCAGCGCGGCATCGCCATCGGCGGCTTCCAGCGCGCGGAACCGAGCGGCGGCAACGCATAGGGAATGCCTTTGAAGACGCGTATCGCGCCGTCCATCTGTCCTTGCAGCCGACCGGCAGGGGTGTCCACGACTGGCGTCGGCGCGGCGCAAGAGGGAAAAGCCGCAGCAAAGGATAGCACGGCCGCAAGAAACAGACGGCGAAACGCGATCATTGCGACACTCCGTTTGCATGGGTTTTGCGGCGGAGGACCCGCGCGAGCCAGAAGAACAGCACAATAGCAAGGAGGTAGAACGGCGCGAGCGTATAGAGCGCGAGCTGCAACGCATGCGGGTAGTTATGTGCGTGAAAGAAATCGCTGGCCGCGCCGACATAGGTGGGACCGAGGCCGAGTCCGATGAAATTCATGACCAGCAGCAGAAGCGCGCCGGACATGACGCGTTGATCCGGCCGCACCTCTTCCTGCACCAGCGCCACCGATGAGGAGAGATAGAAGTAGTTGAGACAGGTCGGGCCGATCAGGAAGACCAACGCGAGTTGCCAGGTGGGCACCCAGATGAACGCGAGATAGAAGGGAATGGCGAGAATGAGCGACAGGGCCGGCACGAGCGCATAGGCCTGCTTCGAGCGTCGCGTGAAGCGGTCGATCACGCGGCCCGAGATGAATATTCCTCCCGTCATCCCGATGCCCACGACCAGTGCATACCAGACAGCGACCTGGTTGAGCGTCATCCCTTTCTCGCGCATGAGAAAGAGCGTCGTGAAATTACCGAGGCCGTAAGTGATGAACTGCGTGGCGCCGCTGCCGAGCGCCGCGAGCATCAGGGCGCGGTGCGAAAAGAACATCGCCAGCGTCGGCCAGAAGCCGGATTTGCCGATGGACGCCTGCTCCGGATCGAGACCACCGCGCACAGGTTCGCGCATTAGAAGCAGGACGGCGATTGCCGCGAAGAAGCCCACGGCTCCGAGCACGACGAACGCATATCGCCAATCGAATGCGGCGGCGATGGATGCGCCGAACGCAATGCCCAGCGCCGCGCCAATCGGAGGCCCGAGATTGTAGATGCCGAGCGCTGTGCCGCGACGGCCCGGTGGGAAATAGTCCAACACTAGCGCATAGGAAGGCGGAACACCGCCGGCCTCGCCGAAACCCACCGTCATCCGCGCGATGACGAGCTGCGGATAACTGGCCGCGAACCCGCACGCCATTGTGGCGCCGCTCCAGATGGCGCATGCCAGAGACAGCACCCAAACCCTGTTGGTCTTGTCCGCGATCCACCCGACCGGAATCGCGATGAAGCAATAGAAGAGCGCGAAATAGAGTCCGCCAATCATGCCAAGCTGGCCGTCGGTGACGTGCAGGCTGTCCTGAATGGGCTTGGCGAGGATCGCCAGAAGCTGTCGGTCCAGGAAGTTCAGCACATAGACGAAACACAACATGCCGAGGACGAACCAAGCCCGCGCATCGGGGGCGCTGCCGGTTGCGGCTAGCGGTGAAAGGTCGGTACCGCCGCCCGGCGAAGATCTCCGCGCCATTACCGGGCTCTTGTTGCGGTGCAAGATGAAAGTGATCGGAGACGACGGAGCGATGCGCTTCGTACTGCGGCCTTTGTCTTCACTGGACTCCCCTTCTCGACGTCATCACGGACGGCGATTTTCCGTCCACGATGCAGCCGCGCTGCCACTTCGTCAACGTTCACTCGAAAGAGAGTGAATGTCTCGGAGGGCATTCAGGGGCTAAATCTGCATCAACGCCGCGCCGCTCCTGCGCCTTCCGTGACCGGAAAGCATCACATCCGACAAGATATTCACTCGCATGTGAATGAGTGTTGACGGCGGCGGGGGCTTCCTGCCAGCGTCCGCGAACGTGCCGAAGAGCACGTGTCATCGCCTACGGGCGGAAGGGGAGGAGTACCATGAGGGGCAAGCTAAGCCTGTCGACGTCTGTTCTCGCGCTCATTTGCTGCAGTGCGGCACACGCTCAGACGGCCTCGACGTCTACGCAAACAGCCGCATCCAACAATGGCGGCGTTGAAACGGTGGTGGTGACGGCGGAGCGCCGGGCCACCGACCTGCAGAAGACCGCCATTTCCGCCACTGTCCTGAACGGCGAACAGCTTCAGAACAAGGGCGTGAACGTCGTCGACGAACTGCAATTCATCGCCCCATCGCTCACGATCGACAATTTCGGTCAGGGCATCGACTTCGACATTCGTGGCATCGGCAAGGGCGAGCACAACTCGCAGACGACGCCTGGCGTGATCACCTACCGCGACGGCGTGGCAACCTTCCCCGGCTACATCACCGAGGAGCCCTATTACGACGTCGCGAACGTGCAGGTGCTGCGCGGACCGCAAGGCACGTTCCAAGGTCAGAACGCGATCGGCGGCGCCGTCCTGGTGACCACGAACGACCCCGTCATCGGCGGAGGTTACGACGGTTACGTTCAGGCCCAAGCCGGCAATTACTACGATTTCGGCGTGCAGGGTGCGATCAACCTGCCGATCGACGACACGCTGGCAGCGCGCGTCGCGTGGTATGGCGATACCCGCAGCAGCTTCTGGGACATCACCAGCCCGACCGGCGGCAAATACAATGGCAATCCGGGTGACGTTCACTGGGGCGCCGGACGTTTCAGCCTTCTCTGGAAGCCGGACAACCACCTGACGGTCCTCTGGAAGACGGATGTCGGCTATTTTGACAACGGCGCGTATCCGGCCGATCCGTACACGGATCGCTTCAAGTACATTCCGGGCACGACAACGCTGAACCCGTTCTACCAGCCTGATCTGTTCAAGATTAGTGCCAACAACGCGCAGCAAGGGCAGGACCAGTTCGTCCGGTCCTCGGTGAACGCGTCTTACGTCCTCCCCGACGGCATCACGTTTCAGTCCATCTCGGCCTATCAATACGGCAACACGGCGTATAAGGCGGATCTCTACGGGCCCGTGAACGGGAATCCGAACACCCTCGTCGGGTACGCAGGCGGACCTGTCCAAGGTTTTGGGTATTATGGGCCTTATCCCAATATCGTGTCGACCGACAGCGAAGCCTTCTCCGACAATGTCGACGAAGCCATCTGGTCGGAAGAATTCACCGTCAAATCACCGGACGAAGGTCTCTTCACGTGGATTTTTGGCGTGTTCGGGCAGTCCGACGAGTACTACTATATTACGCCGGCCTCAAAGGACTTCGTGATCAACCAGATTCCGCCGGGCGCTACGCCGAGTTCGGCGTATGTCTACGATCTTTCGGGTAACAATCCTGAGACAGACCTTTCCACGTTCGGTCAGGTGGCCCTCAATTTGCCGGAGGGCTTCCAGCTCGCGGTCGGCGGTCGTTACTCGCACACGACTACAAAGAACTCGGGTGTCTATATCGATCAATACGGGACGCCGTTGCTGGATGATCAGAAGGCCGGCTCCAACAATATCTCTTACAAAGTCGCGCTGAACTGGAACGTTGACGAAGACAATTTCCTTTATGCGTTCGTAGCAACCGGCTTCAAACCGGGCGGCCTCAACGTTCCGGTGGGACTTGGTATCCCGGCGCCGTTCCTCGCGGAAACCGTGTTGGACTATGAAACGGGATGGAAGTCGAGCTTCTTCGACAATCATCTGCACACGCAGCTCGATGGCTTCTACGACCGCTTCAACGGGTTCCAGGTCATCATCGGCGACCCGACCATTCCCACCTTCGGCTTCGAAGTGAACGACCCCAAAGCGACGAAGCTGTATGGCGTGGAAGGATCAGCGCAGGCTGTGTTCGGCGATCTCTCGTTCGACACGAGCTTCGGCTTGATGCACAGCCAGATCGGAACATTCTATTCGGTCGATCCGAGATTGCCGTTCGATAACTACAACGAGTACGACGGTTGTGTGCCGGCGACGGGACCGACACCCGGTCCATATTTTCTTGGTCTGAACCAGCATTGCGTCAATCTGGGTGGACACGAGCAGACCTATGCGCCGAACTTCACGTTCAATGTCGGCGTGGAATACAACTTCAATCTTGAAGGCGGCGATGTGCTGACACCGCGCCTGAACTACGGCTATATCGGCCCGCAGTGGGCGACGCTGTTCGAAGATACGGCACTCGGAGATAGGCTCGCGCAGCGCAACATCGTGAACGCGCAGTTGGCATGGACGCACGCCGACTATGTCGTGACGCTCTACGCCACCAACCTGACCAACGATCAGTACGTGGCGGCTCTTAACTCGAACCTCGACTTCGCCGGACCACCGCGTCAGTACGGCATTCGTATCTTGAAGACGTTCTGATCCCCCGTGGACCTCTCGGCCGCCGGCTCTTGCTATGGAGCGGCGGCCGAACTTTCTTCATTATGTTCCGCGCACAGGCTGATGCAATCTTACGCTCTCACTGTCGACAAGTTTCTCGATCACGCCGCCAAATGGTTCGGTGATCGCCAGGTTGTCACAGCGGAGGCGGGCCGCATCGGCTACGCCGCCCTCAGAGCACGCAGCAACCGTCTGTCGGGCGCGCTCGCGGCATTGGGCTTGAAGGTCGGCGACAGGATCGCGACGCTCGCCTGGAATACGCAGCACCATCTCGAAATGTACTTCGGCGCAATGGGCGCGGGCTTCGTCTGTCATACGCTGAATCCCCGTCTCACGGTCGCGCATCTGGCGGCGATGGTGAACGAAGCGGAAGACCGCGTGTTGGCCGTCGGCATGGGACTTTTGGACGTGGCGCACGACCTTGCGGCGCGTTGCCGGAGCATCGAAGTCATTGTTCTTCTCGACGGCATGGAAGACGAAATGCGATCAGTCGCCGATCGCAGGACATTCGCGTTCGAAGCGCTCCTTGCCGGGCTCGGCCGCGAGACCCGTTGGGGCGACTTCGACGAGAATGCGCCGGGCGGGCTCTGTTACACGTCGGGCACCACAGGCGTGCCGAAAGGCGTGCTCTATACGCACCGTTCCAATTACCTTCATACGATGCGCGCGCTGCAGGCCGATGCGATCGCCCTGACGTCTACAGACTGCGTTCTCGTCGCCGTGCCGCTGTTTCATGCCAACGGATGGGGTTTTCCGTTCGCCGCGCCGGCTGCCGGCGCCAAGCTCGTGCTGCCCGGCCGCCACACGGATGGCGCGCTGCTCGCGAAACTCATCCGCGAGGAAGGTGTCACGATCGCGGCGGGCGTGCCGACGGTCTGGCAAGGTCTGCTGACGCATCTCGATGCAGCCGGCGGCGACGTGCCCACGCTGGAACGTATCATCATCGGCGGTTCCACCTGTCCGGAAGCGCTGATCCAGCGCATGGAGGAACGCCTGAAGACGCGCGTGCAGACGAGTTGGGGCATGACCGAGCTTTCACCGCTCGGCACCGTGGCGCCGCCGCGCGGACGGGACAAGGCGATCGCTTCGGGCTGTCCGCCGGTGGGGCTTGATCTCAAGCTCACGGACGCCGCGGGTGCGACCCTTCCGCAGCAGAGAAACGTCACAGGCCATCTGAAGGTGAAGGGGGCGAGTGTTGTCGACCGCTACTTTAAGGCCGAACAGGATGCGCTCGACAGCGAAGGGTATTTCGACACCGGCGACCTCGCCAGCATCGACGACGACGGCAACCTTACGATCTCGGGCCGGTCCAAGGACCTGATCAAATCGGGTGGCGAGTGGATCAACCCGGTGGAGATCGAGACCATCGTCGGCCGGATGCCCGGCGTGGGTCTAGTCGCGGTCATCGGCCAGGCCGATCCCAAATGGGGTGAGCGACCGATTCTCGTCGTCGAGCCGCAAAACAGCCATGCTATCGACGACCAGGCCCTCTTGGACTCGCTGCGCGGCAAGGTCGCGGACTGGTGGATTCCGGACCAGGTGATTCGGGTAGCGCATATGCCGCTGGCGGCTACCGGCAAAATTGACAAGAACCGTCTTCGTGCGGAATACGCTAGGGCTTAGACGGGCGGGTCGGCGATCCGCCCGGCCGGCTGCCAGATGTCCGCACGGGGTCGAATGATGACGCGAGCCAAGGCGAAGCTTCCACGCAAAAAAAAATCCAGCAAGGCGCCTCGAACCAAGGCCGAGCAGCGCGCCGAAACGCTGGAGCAGATTCTGGATGCGGCCGAATATCTCTTCTCCGAGCATGGTCTCTACGGCGTGACGTTGCGCGACGTGGCCCTAAAGGTCGGCGTTCATACCTCGCTGATGCACTATTACTTCGAGGACAAGCTTGCGCTGTTCAATGCCGTCTTTGCCCGGCGCGCCAAGGTCACAAGCGATCGCCGCATGAAGGCGCTTGACGAATACGAGAAGCGTGCAGCGGGAAAACCTACTGTAATGGAGGCGCTTCATGTCTTCCTGGATACGGATTTCGACCTGTACATCGAAGGAGACGAGGGTTTGCGGAATTACGCTGCGTTCTGCGCGCAGTTGTCCAACACACCGGAAGGCGCGGAACTGTTCGACCAGCACTTCGATCCGGTGGTTCTGCGCCTCATCGGAATTCTGAAAAAAGCCATGCCCGAAGTCTCCAAAAGGGACATCTTCTGGGGCTATCACTTCGTGACGGGCAGTCTCATGCATGCGCTCGCGCGAAGCGGTCGCCTGGACCGACTGTCGGGCGGCTTGTGCAAATCCGACGACCTGAAGGCCGTGAAAGCGCGCATGGCGGATTTTATGGCGGCGGGTTTCGTCTCGTTCGGAAAGACGAAAGCGTAGCACGGATCGCTTACGTCCTCGGCCTCTCCCCGTGGGCGGTGCGGCGCTCGATCTCGACGAACACGTCTTTCAGATCGGCGACGGTGGCGATCACATAATCCGCGCCGGCATCGCGTAAGGTCCGGCCCGATGCCTCGCTCTTTTTGGCTCTTTCGGATTCGCTCAGCACCCGCCACGCTTCGAGACCAAGACCCACGCCGTTTCCGGATGCCGCCACGCCGATGGTCCAGGCGCCGGCCGCGCGTCCCTCTTCGATGCCGACGATGGCGTCATCCACCTTGACGGCGCGCCAGGCGGGATAGGCGGCCAGTTCCGACAGCGCTTTCCACATCGGCAGCGGCGACGGACGCCCCACTTTCGTCTCGCCGGCGCAAACCACGACGGACGGGACATAACCCTGCGCCGCGGCGCGCGGCAGGATGCCGGCCATCATCGTGCGCGTGTAGCCGGTGGACGATCCGATTTTCACGCCTTTGTGCTGCAGCCAATCGGCGATCGCGGCGGCGCCGGGGATGAGCGCGCTCTGCCGCGCGGCTTCTTCCAGCATCAAGGGTTCGAGCGCGGCATAGACACGGTCGATATCGGCCGCGCCGGGCGGCGTGCCGAACTTTCCGGTCCAGGCCCCGTTCACGGCGGCGTCCGCAAGCAGCGCTTCGACATGGTCGCGCTTCGCCTTGCCCATGTCCTTGCGAGCCTGCGCTTCGCTGACGGCGAGACCTTCCGCCGCGAAGGCCGCCTGCAATGCCCGGACGGGTGCCAGACATCCGAAGTCGACCATAGTGCCGGCCCAGTCGAAAACTACCGCCGCGATTTCGCTCATGTTACCGCTCCAATTTTCGTGTCGTACATTTCTCCGACGATTTCCTCGCCGATGGCAAAGGCCGTCGATGCGCCATTGCCGCCCGTCACGAGGACGATCCGAACGGACGGCGACGGCCTGTCGACGAACATCGAACGTTCGGGCGAGGATGCATAGACGCCGGTCCAGCGTTCGAGAACCGGCGGCGCGGCGATGCCGGTCGCCGCCTGCAGCTCGTCGAGAATCAGACATTCCGTTTCGGCTTCGGCGAACGGTTGCGGCGTGCCGTCATAGTGATGGCTGTCACCCACGACGAGCGAGCCGTCATCGCCCTGCACGGCGATGAGATGGACGCCGTGTTTCAGATGTGCGGGTTGTTCGTTCTCGAGCCGTTTGCGCAAGGGCTGCGCTTCCGGCAGGTCGGCATAGCCGTGATAGCGCACGAGGCCCAGATCCGACATCAGCGCGGTCGGGAACCGGAAGCCGGGATCCGCCAGGCGCAGCATGCTGAGCCGGCACTTCGTGGGCTTGTATCGGGCGATCCTGTCGGGAAAGAGCGACACGAAATCGTCGCCCGGACAAACGATTGCCGCATCCGCCGCTACGGCGTCGCGCGATGTGTGGATGCGGGGCGGATCGACGTCCAGCGCCGCCGTCTCGAACAAAAAATCGACATGCCAGGTCTCGCGCAGCCATTCCGCCACGCGCGGGATTGCGATGCGGGATTCCACGCGCAGGTCGTGCGGGCTCCACAATGCGCCTTGCGTATCGGCCGCTTGCAGCTGCGGCAGCCGCGCGAGAAGCGCCGTGCGGTCGAGCAGAGAACAGCCTTCGCCCATCTCCGTCTTCAGGAACGCCTCGGCGACTCGCAAGGATTCGGCGCGGCGCATGATGAGCAAAAGCCCCGTCTGCTCGATCGCAATCCCGGCCTGCGCCGCGACGTCCGCCCAGACGTCGCGCGTGCGCCGTGCGCGCCGCCATGTTTCGCCTCTGGCCTGGCCGGTGACGGTGACGAAGCCGAAATTGCGGATCGAGGCGCCGTTGGCGCGACCGTCGCGTTCGATGACGACGACGCGTTTTCCCAATCGCGCGGCCGCATAAGCGTGCGCCAGGCCCAGTATGCCCGCGCCGACGACCGCCAGATCATAGCTTTTGTTCATCACGCAGAAGAATATCCCGATTCTGCAGAGCTGTTTCGAACAGCGCCGGCATGCCCGCAAGCTCGCGATTGCGAAGGTTTCTGTTCAGCGCCGGTTGCGGGGATCGTCCTTGGAATCGACGTAGTGCGTGCCCATGGGGCCGGTGCCGTAGACCTGTGTGATGTACTGGCCGGACCTGGCCCAGTGGAAATGGGGCGTATTGGAGGGCAGGACGACCAGGCTGCCCGGCCCATATGCTGTCAGGCCGGCCTCGTCGAAATGCTCGCCGTGGCCGATATAAAAGACTCCCGAGATCACCGTGTAGATGCGGTCCTCGGGGTGGCGATGGGGCGGCAGCTTCATTCCAGCCGGGATTTTCACGCGGATGACATAGGGTCCAGCCTTGGAGGGATCGCCGACAAGGACGGCGAGCTGACCGCCCGGCGGAAACGCCTCGAATTGCGCCCATGCGACCTGTTCGGGCCGCATCGATGCGAAGGTCTTGGGGGAAAGGTGTTCGTGCATCTCGGTGTCGGCCGGCATTGCATCCTCCATCGTTCCTGAGTGAAAACGCCTCAGCCTGGAACCGGACGCGCGCGGCGTCGAGTTGACGCGGTGGCGACACTGACCCATTTTGCCCCGCCGATTTTGCGAAAGCCCTCGCTTGAATTTCGCTGTTCGTGCGCAATGCGACGCTGCCGCCGCCAGGGCCGTGGCGCCGCGCGGCGGCACGAAATATCCAGGCCTCGTCCTCACCACGTCCATTCTCGCCTCGAGCCTCGCCTTCATCGACGGCTCGGTCGTGAATGTCGGCCTGTCCGTCATCCGCGATTCGCTGCATGCCAATGCGAGCGAGCTTCAATGGGTGATCAACGCCTATCTTCTGCCGCTCAGTGCGCTTCTGCTGCTGGGCGGCGCCGTGGGCGACAGGTTCGGCAGCGGGCGCGTTCTGTGGGTGGCCATCGCCGCATTCGGTACGGCATCGGCACTTTGCATGGCAGCGCAGAATCTTCCCTGGCTGCTCACCGGTCGCGTGTTGCAGGGAACGGCCGCGGCGTTTGTGCTGCCGAACAGCCTTGCCGTGTTGGGCGAGTCGTTTTCCGGAGAAGCGCGCGGCCGCGCCATCGGCCTTTGGGCTGCGGCGGCATCGGCGGTCGGCGCCATCGGTCCGGTCATCGGCGGCTATCTCATCGATCATTGGGGCTGGCGCACGATCTTCGCAATCAACATTCCCGTATCGCTCGCGGGCGCACTGCTCGCGGTCAACTTGATGCGTGACGCACCGCGCATGGCGGGGACAAGGCCGCTCGATATTCGAGGCGGTGCCTTGGCGACGGCCGGTCTCGCTGCATTCACCTATGGCCTGACGATCGGCACCGGAGAGGAGGGATGGAACATGCCGGCGCTTGTGGGGCTCGCGGCTGGAGTCGTGCTTCTCATCGCGTTTGCATGGACGGAAATCCGGCGCGCCGATCGGGCGATGATTCCGATTGCGCTCTTCGCCTCACGGGAATTCATCGGCATCACGCTACTGACATTGTTCCTCTACGGCGCGTTAGGCGGATTGCTCGTGCTGGTGCCCTATGTGCTGATCACCACGGCCCATTACTCCAACACGGCGGCAGGCGCCGCCCTCCTGCCGGTACCGATTTTGATTGCGGGCATCTCGCCGCTCGTGGGAGGCCTCGCAGGCCGCATTGGTTCGCGGCCCATGCTGGTCGCGGGGCCGTTGCTGGTCGCCGCCGGCTTCTTGCTGTTGGTCCTTGTCGAAGCCAGTGGCGCTTACTGGACGACCGTATTTCCGGGCCTTCTCGCAATTTCGCTCGGCATGTCGGTGGTGGCGGCGCCGCTGACGACGGCGGTGCTGGCGTCTGCGGGTGACCGCGACAGCGGTTCGGCGTCCGGCTTCAACAGCGCGGTCTCGCGGCTCGGCGGATTGATCGCAACCGCCCTGCTGGGCGGCGTGCTCGGCGCCTCAGGCGCGACACTCGTGGCGGGATTCCATGCTGCTGCTGTCGTCGGCGCAGTTGCGGCGCTGCTGGCTTCGTTGAGCGCGCTGGCCTTGCGCAAACACGCGATTGCTTGAGCCGCTCACACGTAACGCGGGATCGGACCCCATTGCGGGGTGGTGTTGCCGGTGAGATCGAACATCACTTCGTCGATATAGCACCAGCCCCAGCCTTCGGGCGGGTCGTACCCTTCGATGATCGGATGTTTGGTCTTGTGGAAGTGCTTCGTCGCGTGTTTGTTGGGTGAGGAATCGCAGCAACCGACATGGCCGCAGGCGCGGCAAAGCCGCAAATGCACCCAGGTCGCTCCGATCTTCAGACATTCTTCGCAGCCCTTGGCGCTCGGTTTGACGCTGCGGATGGTATCGAGATGCAAGCATTCCTGTTCAGGCATGGGCGGGATCCGTCGGCTGGTTGAGCAGGGATGCTTCGTCGGCAAGATAGGCGTGGATCGCCGCTACCACCACCGCGCCTTCGCCGACGGATGCCGCCACGCGTTTGATCGAGCTTGCGCGCACGTCGCCGATGGCGAAAACGCCGTGCAGGCTCGTCTCGAACGATCCGCGTGCCGCGCCCGCCCGCGCGCCGGTGAGCACGAAGCCTTTCGCGTCGCGCTTCAGCCCCGCCTGTTCGAGCCAGCTCGTGTTGGGCGATGCGCCGATGAAGAGGAACACGTGCGAAAGCTTCCGGCAGGTCTCTTCCCCGGTCGCGCGATTGCGCCAGCGGATTTGTTCCAGCACGCCGCCGTGGCCTTCGAGCGCCGTCACTTCCGATTTCAGCAGCACCTCGATGTTCGGCTGGGCGGCGATGCGGTCGCAGAGATAGCGCGACATGGTGGCGGTGAGGCTGTCGCCGCGGACGATCATCCACACCTTACGGGCATGGCTTGCGAGATAGACCGCTGCCTGGCCGGCCGAATTGCCTGCGCCGACGAGAGCCACTTCCTGCGCCGAGCACAGACGCGCTTCGATGGGCGAGGCCCAATAGTGAACGTGCGAGCCTTCGTATTGTGCAAGATTGGGCACCGCGAGCCGGCGATATTCGGCACCGCTCGCAATCACCACGGCGCATGCGCGCACGCGCTCGCCGCTCGTCAGATGCAGGATGAACCGGCGGTCGCCGCCCGTCGTGTCTTCTTCCAGGCGCACGACCTCTTCGGGAATGGCCACCTCGGTGCCGAATTTCTGTGCCTGATTGTAGGCGCGGGCCATCAGCGCCATGCCGGATATGCCGGTGGGAAAGCCCAGATAGTTCTCGATGCGCGCGGATGCACCGGCCTGTCCGCCGAATGCGCGGCAGTCGAGCGCGATCACGGAGAGACCTTCCGAGGCGGAATAGACAGCGGCGGCGAGGCCTGCGGGGCCGGCGCCGATAATGGCGACGTCATAGACCTTGTCGGGATCGAGCGCGGTCAAAAGACCGATGCAGCGCGCGAGCTGGCTTTCGCTCGGGTTGTGGAGCAACTCTCCATTGAGACAGAGCACGGTCGGAAGATCGGATGCCGTCAGATGGAATTTCTCCACCAGCGTCTTCGCGCAGTTGTCCGTCGCGGGATCGAGGTTCTGGAAGGGATGGCCGTTGCGGCGCAGGAATTGTTCCAGCCGCAAGACGTCGCGGCTGCCCTCGTAGCCAATGATCACCGGCCCGCCGACATTCTGCTCGAGCAAGCCCACCCGGCGCAGGATCAGCGCGCGCATGATGCGCTCGCCGAGATCGGCTTCCTGCACCATCACATCGCGCAGGCGCGACGGCTCAATCACGGCCGCATCGACATCCGTGATCGCTTCCGCATCGACGAGCGACGGGCGGCCCGACAGGTGCGCGAGCTCGCCGTGGAACGAGCCGGGCCCGTGTATAACGATTTCCAGGTTCTGTGCCCCGCGCTGCCTGATGCGCACCTGGCCGGACAGCACCAGCACGAGGCCGTCGGTCTTCTGGCCCGCCCGGGTGACGAAGTCGCCTTCCTTGTAGTGTCGCTCTGTGCCGAATCGCCGGAGGCGGGCAACGTCGTCATCCGAGAGAGCGGGGAAGGCCTGCGCGCGTCTGGTTTCGAGAACCGAGGCTGTAGTATTGGACATGCCGAATTTTCGCCGGTTTGCGACCAATACTCAACGCGGGGTATTTTAATTGCGTGGGCAGAATTTTCCAATTGTGAAAAATAATTTTCCAATGTAGGAATATCGTGCGGGGACGACGGCGCATTCCGGACAAGGATATGGAGCATAAAGACTTCGACGTCGTGGTCATCGGCGCAGGCATGGCGGGAGCCTCCGCGGCTGCGGAGATTGCGCGCACCTGCCGCGTCGTTCTACTCGAGCGCGAATCGCAGCCCGGCTACCACTCCACCGGGCGTTCCGCCGCGCTTTTTTCCGAGACGTATGGCAACGCCGTGGTGCGCGCGCTGACCCGCGCGAGCCGCAACTTTTTCTATACGCCGCCGGACGGCTTCGCCGAGCATTCGCTGGTGCGCACCCGCGGCTCGCTCCATATCGCGCGCAATGATCAGATCGCCGCGTTGAAGGCCTTCTTCGCCTTGCCCGATGTTGCCGCCAACGCGCGCCTCGTCGATGCGAAGGAGGCGAGGAGACTGTGCCCGTTGTTGCGCGACGGCTACGCCGCCGCCGCCATTCTCGAACCCGATGCCGCCGACGTGGACGTCCACGCCTTGCATCAGGGATATCTCCGGCAGTTCCGCACGCGCGGCGGCGTGCTCATCACCGATGCGGGCGTCACCGCCTTGCAAAGAACGCCGGCAAACTGGTTCGTGCGCACGACGGCAGGCGAATTCGGGGCGCCCATTGTCGTCAATGCCGCGGGTGCCTGGGCGGACGGGGTCGCGGCAATCGCCGGTCTCGGTCCGCTCGGCATCACGCCCAATCGCCGCACGGCGCTGCTCGTCGATCCGCCGCCGGGCATCGAGGTCGACAGCCTGCCGAACACCATCGACGTCGAAGAGCAGTTCTATTTCAAACCGGATGCGGGAAAGCTGTTTCTGTCGCCTGCCGACGAGACGCCGTCGCTACCCTGCGATGCGCAGCCGGATGAAATCGACGTCGCCGTCGCGATCGATCGCGTGCAGCGGGCGGCCGATATCGACGTGCGTCACGTACGCCGCAAATGGGCGGGCCTGCGCAGCTTTGCGCCGGACCGTTCGCCGGTGATCGGTTACGACGAGCGCGCGAAAGGTTTCTTCTGGCTGGCGGGGCAGGGCGGCTACGGCATTCAGACCGCGCCGGCTGCAGGCCTGCTGGCGTCGGCGCTTGTGAGCGAAGGCCGCGTTCCCGAGCTGCTCGCAGCACTCGGCGTCGAGGAGGCGCCGCTGTCGCCGAGCCGCTTTATGGGTCGGCCTTACCGCGAAGCAGCGGCCCGCTGATCTCAGGCTTGCGCCGCCTCCCGCACAAGATCGCGTTCGGCACGCGCTGCAGGTCTCTCGAACGGCAACAGCAGTACGGCAGCGATGCCGGCGACCGCGGCGATCACGGCGAAGAACGTGGGCGTCGAGATATCCGACCATAGCGTGCCGAGCCAGCCCGCCAGAAGGTTGCCCGCGAATCCTGCAAAGAACCACACGGCGATGGCCGTTGCATCGAAGCCTTTCGGTGCGAGACGTCCGAAGAGACCGAGGCCCACCGGCAGGATGAAGAGCTCGCCAATGGTCAGCACGACGAAATAGAGCGCGAGCCATATCCAGCTCGTGCGCGCATGCTCGAGCGCGCTGAAGTGGGCGGCGAGCCCGCAGAGCACGTAGGAAAGGCCGACGACGATCGCACCGATCACCATCTTCTTAACCGACGAGGGCTCGCGGCTGCGGCGGGCGAGGCGCGTCCAGACCCAGACGTAAATGGGCGTGAGCAAAAAAATCAGGAGCGGATTGATCGACTGGAACCAGGTCCTGGGAATTGCGAACCCCGTTCCGAGCGCACGATCGACACCGGCATCCGTCCAGGTCGCGATCGAGTTGCCGTTCTGCTCGTAAGCGCCGCGAAAGACGATGACGGCCAGCATAACGCCGATCAGAAGTGCGAAGCGCGCCCGAAACGCGCTTTCCATTTTGTACGGCGCTTCGCTCTTGACGGGGCGTTGTGCGAATTGCTGCTCGGCCGGCAGGTAGCGGCGGCCAAAGACATACGTCACAAGCGCGATCAGCATGCCAATGCCGGCGGCGCCGAAGCCCCAATGCCAGCCATAGACCTCTCCGAGCGTTCCGCACACGAAGGGGGCCGCGAAGGCACCGAGATTTATGCCGACATAATAGATGTTGTAGGCCGATGCGAGACGCGGATCGTCGCTCGCATAGAGCGAATTGATCTGGCTGGAAAGGCTCGGGAGGAAAAAGCCGTTGCCGAGGGCGATGGCTGCCAGCGCCGGATAGAACAGGTTCTCGAACGTCATCATAAAATGACCGAGCGCCATCAGCACGGCACCCAGCACGACGGCGCGGTATTTGCCGAGCACCCGGTCCGCAATCACGCCGCCGAAAATGGGCGTGAAATAGACGGCGGCCGCGTAATAGCCGTAGATCAGCGAGGCATGCTGCTGGCCGATCAGAAGCTCCTTCGTCATGTAATAGATGAGGATCGCGCGCATCCCGAAGAAGGAGAACTGGGTCCACATCTCGGTGAGAAAGAGCACGGTGAGCCCGCGCGGCTGGCCGAACCAGTCCGCCGCGGGACCGGTCTGATCGGCTGCCTGCGTCATGAGACTCTGCGAGTTTTCAGAAATGGAAATATATTGCCAATTTGGAACGAGGCAATATCGCCGTCAGCCGCCGTTCCGCTTCTTGCGCGGCGGCGATGCCGGCGCAGCGCCTGCCGGGCGGTCGCCGTTGAGCGCAGCGATGATCTGCGATTCCGCCCCCGAACAGATCGAAAGCACACGGCATGGACTGGACCCGGCGGCGAGATAGGCGTGACCCATGCCGCTGTCGAAATAGATGGAATCGCCCTTGTTCAGGATGATGGGCGCGTAGAGCTCGGTGTGGAATTCCACGGTACCTTCGAGGATGTACGCATATTCTTCGCCGGGATGGCGGATCAGCTCGCCGAATTCCTCGAGCGTGCGTTTGTGCAGTTCCGCAATGATCGGCACGAAGCGTTTGTTGAGCACTTCCGTCGCGGGATAGATATGGCCATAGTTTTCCGTCTGGATGGCATGACCTTCGCCGGCGCGGGTGACGCTGCGCCGACCGCTCGGCCGGCCGCCTGTGGCGATTGTCGCGCGCGGTCCGAATAGCTCCGCGATATCGACTTCGAGACCGGCGCTCAGGCGCGCAAGCTTGTCGTACGACAGCGACATCCGGTCGTTTTCAATTTTGGACAGCGTGGAGATCGGCATGCCTGTGCGCTTGCTGACTTCGGCGAGCGTCCAGCCCTTCTGAAGGCGGATCGCGCGAAGCGCCAGTCCCGGCTGCGGAGCCGCGGCCTTGTTCACGCTGCGCATCAGGCGAGTCGTTTTTGCCGGCATGGTCGATCTGTAGCGGCTAAGGGCCTCCCAACACAAGCTGACACCGGCTTTACCGCTTTGGAAAGATATTTGCAATTTATGAAAATTGTTGGAATAGTGTCAAAGAGACTTCATTTGGGGGCAAATATGTCTTTCCGTTCGCGCGCAGCAATTTTGCTGGGCACCACGATATTGGCCGGAACCGCCTGCGGGATGGCCCAGGCGCAGACGGCGGCCACGGGCAGCTCGATCGAGACCGTCACGGTCACCGCAGAAAAGCGGACAGAGACGGCAAAGAACGTTCCGATGTCGATTTCGGTTATCGGCGAGGACCAACTTAACTCGCTCAACATCCGCAGTTTCGAGGATCTCATCGGACAGGTTCCGGGTCTGAGCGTAACGGAGACCGACCCGACCCATCCGACGCTGATCCTTCGCGGCATCAATGCCGGCGGCGACGGCTCCACGGTAGGCACCTATATCGACGAGACGCCCTACGGCTCGAGCAATGCGCTCGCCAACGGCACCGACACCGCGCCCAACCTCGATACGTTCGACATGAAGCAGGTCGAAGTGCTGCGCGGGCCGCAGGGCACGTTCTACGGCGCGGGCGCGGAAGGCGGTCTCCTGAGATTCGTCACGAACGCGCCCAGCACGAGCGGCTTCGACGATGCGTTCCAGATCGATGGCATGCAAGTCAGCAATGGCGGTACCGGTGCTGCTGTGCGCGGCATGGTCAACGTCGCGCTCAGTGACAATCTCGCCGTACGCGTCGTGGGCTTCGAGGTACGCACACCCGGCTACATCAACGATCCGGCGCTCAACTCATACGGCACCAACGACCTCGTCAACTATGGCGGTCGCGCGTCGATTCTCTACACGCCGACCGACAAGATCTCGATTCGCCTCAATGTCGTGCAGCAACAATTCGACAGCGATAACGCGTCGACGGAAGATGAATCTCTTTTCGTCGGCGGTAAGTTTTCGCCGCTCTATGGCGACTACGAGCAGCACCGCAACGTGCTGGAACCAAGCGGTGTCCGCTACTATCTGTACAACGGAACGGTCAATTGGGACCTTGCCTTCGCGACGCTCACATCAGCCACGAGCTACGGCATCTTGCATGACTATACTTTTGCAGATGACACGGGCCTTACGGGCGGCACACTCAACGTCGAGGGCTTCCTCGGTCAGCAGAAATTCACGCAGGAAACGCGCCTCACTTCGAACCCGGGCGGTCCGCTCGATTGGGTGGTCGGCTTCTATTATACCCATGAAAACTCGACGCTTCACCAGGATTACGCCACGCAGTTCCATCAGCCACTGCCGCTCAACATCTATCTCGACTCGACCTATGTCGAAGAAGCCGGATTTGCTGACGCGACCTACCACAATGTTCTAGGTGATTTCCTGCCGGGCCTGGATCTCGGCTTTGGCGGCCGCTACGCGCATAACGATCAAAGCGCGGATGAGTTCGGCACGTTGCTGGCGGGCTCCGTCTATGGCGGCGCTTCGACCGAAAATGCGTTCACCTGGTCGGCCGATGCGCAGTATCACCTGAACGAGCAAGTCAACGTTTACGTGCGCGCGGCAACCGGATTCCGGCCAGGCGGCCCGAACGATCTACCGCCGGGGGCCGGGCCTACCGTGCCGCGCACCTACAGTTCCGATTCGCTGAAAGATTATGAAGCCGGCACGAAAGGCGAGCTTTTGGACGGCGCACTGTCATTCGATGCTGACGTCTTCTATATCTCCTGGAACGATATTCAGCTCCTTACGACTTACACGGTAGCTTCTGGTCCCGGAGCCGGCCAGTACACTATCGATGCCAACGGCGGCACAGCGCGCAGCGAAGGTGCGGAAGCCGACGTTGCATGGGTGCCGTTCGACCGCCTCAATCTCGATTTCAACGGAGCCTATACCGAAGCGCAACTCACCTCAGGTACCGATCCGATCTATGTCGGTGGTGTCGCGGGCAATGCGCTTCCCTACTCTCCGAAATGGAGCGCCACGCTCAACGGCGAATATCAGTTCCTGCCGATGGGCGACTTCACGCCCTATGTCGGCGCAGCCTGGCATTACATCGGCACGCGCTATTCTGGCTTTACGCCTTATGCGGATGTACTCGAAGGACTTCTCGCTCCGAACCTCTATCAGAATCAGTATGCCTTGCCGTCGTACAATACGTTCGACGTGCGCGTAGGGATCGACTGGAGCAAGTGGTCGCTCGAGGTTTACGGTAAGAACCTCAACGACGCCAAAGGCATTACCGCGTTTTCGGCGACGGGCTCGTCGGCTGCGTCCGACAACGCGCCCTTCGCCAATATAATCCAGCCGCGCCTGATCGGCATCGTTCTTCGGGGGAAGTTCTGATCCGCCCATGAAGCTTACAGTCCGAGTCGAGGAATGGCCCTATGTCACGCCGTTTCGTATCACCGACTACGTCTTTACGGGGGCCGAGGTCGTCGTCGTTACCCTTGACGACGGCGGCCTCACAGGCCGCGGCGAAGGGAACGGCGTTTATTATCACGGCGAAACGCCGGACAGCATCGTGCGCGACGTCGAATCCGTACGCGGCGCGATCGAAGCCGGGGTGAGCCGTGAAGCGGTGCAAAGCCTCCTTCTGCCCGGCGGCGCGCGCAATGCGCTCGACTGCGCACTGTGGGAGCTGGATGCGAAACGTGCGGGCAAATCTGTTCGGGAGCTTGCGGGTCTGCCTTCGCTCCGGCCGCTTCTGACGACGTTCACCGTCAGCGCCGGCACGCCGGAAGACATGGCCGCCACGGCGAAATCTTATACCGATGCGCGCGCCGTCAAGGTGAAGCTGACGCCGGAGAACACGGCGGACTGCATTCGCGCCGTGCGCGCGGCGTGTCCCGACGTCTGGCTCGGCGTCGACGCCAATCGCGGTTTCACACGCGCTTCGCTGGAAGCGCTCATGCCCGTGCTCAAGGGATGCGACGTCAGCCTCATCGAGCAGCCTTTTGCGCTCGGCCATGACGGCGACCTCGAGGGGTTCCAGCGTTCGATCCCCATTGCCGCCGACGAAAGCGTGCAGAGTTCCGGTGACCTGAAGGCGATGGTCGGACTTTACGACGCGATCAACATCAAGCTCGACAAATGCGGCGGCCTCACGGAAGGCCTGCACATGGCGCGCGAAGCAAGAAAGCTCGGCTTCAAGGTCATGGTGGGCTGCATGTCGGGAACGTCGCTTGCCATGGCGCCGGCCTTCGTGCTGGGCCAGCTCTGCGACATCGTTGATCTCGATGCGCCGATGTTCCTCGCACGCGATCGCGAGCGGGCCGTGCGCTATGCGCATGGCGAACTGTTTTGCCCCGAAGCCCTGTGGGGCGGAGTTTAATCCAGGGATCGACCAGGAGAAGATAGGATGATGTCTCGATGGGCTGCGGCGACGGTTGCGCTAGCGACGATGGCAGCGGGAATTGCGGCCGCGGCTCCGGCCGTCACGGGGCCGGCAGCGCCGATCGTCGCCAAACCGTCGGCGGCGGCGGTTGCAGTGCCGGTACAAGCCGAAGAGACGCATGCGCTCACGGCGCAGGACGCCGACGTGTTCTTCGACGGCCTCGTTCCCTATGCGATTGCGCGCGGAAACGTCGCGGGGGCCGTGCTCGTCATCGTCAAGGACGGCAAGATCCTGTTCGCGAAAGGTTATGGCTACGCCGACGTCGCCAAACGCAAGCCGGTCGTCGCCGATGAAACGCTGTTCCGTCCGGGCTCCGTCTCGAAGCTCTTCACCTGGACGGCCGTGATGCAGCAGGTCCAGGCGGGCAAGCTCGATCTCGACCGCGACGTAAACGACTATCTCGACTTCAAGATCCCGGAGAAGTTCGGCAAGCCCATCACGCTCCGCAATCTCATGACGCATACGCCGGGCTTCGAGGAAGGTATCCACGATGCCTTCGTGAAGAACGCCAAGGACCTCTATCCGCTGGGCGAATATCTCAAGAAACGCATGCCGGATCGCATCTACCCGCCGGGCAAGATCGTCGCTTATTCGAACTATGGTGCGTCGCTCGCTGGCTACATCGTGCAGCGCGTGTCGGGCGAACTCTATGCCGACTACATCGCGAACCACATCCTGAAACCGCTCGGCATGGACCATTCGACGTTCCAGCAGCCGCTGCCGGCGTCGCTCGAGCCTTTCATGTCGAAGGGCTACCTCAAGGCATCCGATGAAAAGCCGGTTCCGTTCGAAGATATCGAAACGGCGCCCGCGGGAGCCTTGTCGGCGACCGGTACCGATATGGCGCATTTCATGATCGCGCAGCTGAACGGCGGCAGCTACAACGGCGCGTCCATCCTGTCGCCGGCGACCGTCCAGCTGATGCATTCGCCGCAATCGCGCATGGCGCCGGGCATGAACGGCTTCGACCTCGGCTTCTATCAGGAGAACCGCAACGGCCTCCGCATCATCGGCCATGCGGGCGATACCGAACCGTTCCACAGCGACCTGCATCTTCTGCTCGACAAGAACGTCGGCGTCTTCATGTCGTTCAACAGCCTGGGCAACGAAGGCGAGTCGGACAAGTTCCGCACCGTCTTGTTCCGTGCCTTCCTCGATCGCTATTTCCCCTTCAAGGCACCGGAAGAGAATACGGTCGCGGACCCCAAGCCCGACGCCGCGCGCGTGGCCGGCTGGTACGGCAGCAGCCGCAAGATCAACAGCGCGCTGAGGCTTCTCTCCGCGCTCGGGCAGTCCCAGGTGATGGCCAAGCCCGATGGCACGATCACAATCGACGTGCTCAAGGACACGGCCGGCAATCCGAAAGTCTGGCGTGAAGTGGGTCCGCTCACCTATCGCGAAGTGGGCGGACAGACGCACACGAAATTCGTGACGGACAAGAACGGCAACGTCAGCTACTGGATCTCGGACGACTTCCTGCCTGTGCTGATCTTCCAGCGCATCCACGGCCTCGAGCAGTCCAACATCATGAAGATCATGATGGGCCTGCTGGGCGTTTCGCTCGTCATGACGCTCGTCACATGGGTCGGCGGGTGGCTCGTGCGCCGCCATTACGGCCGGAGGCTCGACCTGCCGGAGTCCGCTGCGCGCTGGCGTCTCGGCTCGCGCATCGGCGTCGTCGTGATCCTTGCGATGTTCGCGGGCTGGGCCGGGCTCTTCTCGGCGCTGACCATGGGCAACGATCAGATCGGCACGATGCTGATGGGTCTCTACGTCATCGGCGTGCTGGCGATCGCGAGCGCCATCGTCATCGTCACCGAAGCGGTGCTGCGGATTCTGCGCGGACCCGGCGGATTGCTCGTGAGAGCGGGCGAGCTCGTGCTGGGCGTCAGCGCGCTTTATGCAATCTGGGCGATTTTCGATTATGGCCTCGCGAACTTCAGCTTCGTTTATTAAAGGCGCGCTTCTTGGCTGCACCGTGCTCGTAGCGTCCGCCACAGGCGCGGCCGCAGCGCCGCCCGCCGACATAGACGCTTACGTCGCAAAGACGATGCAGACGTTCGGCAATCCCGGGCTGTCGCTCGCCATCGTCGAAGACGGCAGGATCGTGAAGGCCAAGGGTTACGGCGTCCGCAAGATGGGGACGAATCTCAAGGCCGACGAGCACACGGCGTTTCCCATCGGCTCGGAGACGAAGGCGTTCACGTCCGCGGCGCTCGCCATCCTGGTCGACCAGAAGAAGCTGAAATGGACGGATCTCGTCAAAGACAAGCTTCCGGGTTTCCAGATGTATGATCCCTACGTCACCGATCACATGACGGTCCGGGATCTGCTCACGCATCGAAGCGGCCTGGGATTGGGCGAGGGCGATCTTTTGATCGTGCCGGATACGAACCGCAGCCGCGCCGATATCGTCCATGCGCTGCGCTATCTGAAACCCGTCAGCGGTTTCCGCGAGACCTTCGCCTACGACAACATTCTCTACATCGTGGCCGGCGCGCTGGTGCAGGCCGTTTCGGGCCAGACCTGGGAAGATTTCGTCCGCGATCATATCTTCAAGCCTGCGGGCATGACGGACGCGCACACGAACTACGACGTCGCCGCGCCCAATGCCGTGTGGCTGCATGCGCGCCTCAACGGTCCGTTCCGCGGCACGGGCGATCAGTCGATCCTGGCCAAAGGTCTCGAAGCGCATGTGTCGGCGCCGGCCGGAGCCATTAATGCCAGCGCCGTCGACATGGCCAAATGGATGGACATCCAGCTCGCACACGGCAAACTGCCGGACGGCAAGCCGCTCTTCAGTGAAGAGCAGGCGAACGTGATGTGGTCGCCCGTAGTCGTCGTGCCGTCGGACGCCTTCAGGCTGCCGAAATCCATGGCGGCGATGAATCCCGATCTGCAGACCTACGCGCTCGGCTGGTTCGTCGAATGCTATCGCGGCCACAAAATTGTCGAGCATTCCGGCGCGGTGTTGGGCGCGCTTGCGATGCAATACCTGATCCCGGAGAAGAACGTCGGTATTTCGGTGACGATCAATTCCGAAGACAGCGTGGCGCGACGCGCGGTCGCCTTTCATCTGCTCGACTATTATCTGGGATTGCCGCCGACCGACTGGATCGGGACATTGAAGGCGGCGCGCGAAGCCATGGTCGCGCAGACGGTCGAAGCGCTGAAGAAACTGCCGAAACCAAATATGGCGGGCGGCGCGCCGCCGCCGCTGCCGCTCGCTGCCTATACCGGGAAATACCAAGACCCCTGGTACGGCGCGATGACGATCAGCCAGCGCGGCAAGGGCAAGCTCTGGATCAGCTTCGATCGGACGCCCGGTATGGAGGGCGCGCTCGCGCCGGTGTCGGGCAACAAGTTCCGTACGGTCTGGACCGACAAGGGCATCGAAGACGCCTATGTGGATTTCGCGTTGAAGGGCAAGGCGATTGCAGGCATGAAGATGGCCGCGATCTCACCGCTCGCCGATTTCAGCTTCGATTACCAGGATCTGCACTTCGTGCCGGTACATTGAGGCTCAATCGAGCTCCAGCGGATCGCGCACGCGCGGGAAGAAGTTCATATCGCGCTTCTTCTTGTAGGCGATGGTGGCGAAATTCATCTGGATGGCGCCGGGCGTGGCGACCGGGATAATCGTGTCGGCCATCGGGCCGAAGCCTGCCTGAAAGTGCCAGCTCGATTTGACGACGATGGCGCGCTTTTTCGAAAGATCGATGCCGAGACCTGTGAACGCATCGGGATGAAAGACCTGCGTGCGGACCGACATGATCACGATGTCGATGCCCTGTGCGTCGACCCATACCGAAAGCCCCATCGGCGAGCGCGTGCCGGCGAGACCGGTCTGTTCGTGATTCTCGCGGATGCCGCGCACGGTAACGTCCAGATCGACGGGTTCGCCAGACGCCGGCCCGCATTTGCCGCCGAGCCGGAGCGACAGCTTCGCGCCGAGGCCCGCGTCCGCGCAGATTTCCGCCGAGATCGGATCCCAGATGCCGCCGAACGTTGCGTCCTGCATCCCGCGCGCGAGCATCGCCTTGAGCAGGCTCACATTGTCGCTCGGCGCGCCGCCGCCGGAATTGTCGGCGGTGTCGGCAAGCACGGCGATGCCGTTCGACCGGCTTGCCATCGCGAGCGCCGTATCGATATCGGCAAAGCGCGGTAGGAGCGCCTCGCGCGCGCGGTAGATCGCGGTGCCCAGTTCCTCCGCTGTCTCGCGCGCGAGTTTCGGATCGTTGTCCGTCACCACCAGCACACGCGAGCCCATTTCGGGCACGTCGCCCCACGGAAAGCCGTGCGCAAAACCCGCCGACAGAACGCCGGGACGCTTTTCGGCCGCGCGCAATTTGTCCGTCAGGCCGCGCATTGGTTCGGTAGTCGTGGGGTAGAAACCCACCATGCGGCAGTCGAAGACGGCGGTCGTCGGCCTGATCTCGCCTTTCGCCGCGCGCACGCACAGCTCGTAGAGCTCTTCCGAGCGTTCCGGGAAATCGATATGCGGATATTCCTTCACCGGAATGATGACGTCGGCGTTCGCCACCATTTTCTCGGTCAGGTGGCAGTGCAGGTCGAGAACGGCGCCGATCGCGGCGCCCGGTCCCACGATTTCGCGCAGCCGCGCGATGATGTCGCCCTCGCAGTCATCGCAGTCGCTTGAGACCATGGCGCCGTGCAGGAACAGCAGCACGATATCGAAGGGGCCGCGCTTCTTCGCATCGGCCAGGATTTCATCGCGATACTCTTCGTAAACGGCCTGTACCGTCGGTCCCGACGGCTGGGCGAAAGCGAGCACGCTTTCGATCATGGTGTGGCCGTCGCGCTCGGCACGCTTCTTCCAGATCCTCGCGATGAGTGCCGTTTCGATGTCACTGTCGGACGTGCCCGCGTCGCCGTGAAAGACATGATTGGCTTCGTAGGCGCGCTTGCCGGTCGGCCAGGGCGAGAACGTGTTCGTTTCCGTGATGACGCCCGCCGCCAGAATGCGCATGAGCCGGATTTTCCCATTGAGAAACATTTTTTCTATATTATAAAGTTCCGGCCAGTTCAACGTGCGGAGACTGCTCGTGGCCCCTGCAAGATCGGCCGTCTCCCCGCTCGAGGGCTGGCTGCTGGTGCTCATACTGACGGCCGCGGCCGTCCTTTCCTATACGGATCGCCAGATCCTCAGCCTCATCGTCGATCCCGTCCGCCACTCGCTCCGGATCAGGGAGTCCCAGGTCGGCGTCATCCGGGGCACGGCCTTCGCCGTTCTTTATTCGGCCGGCCCACGGCGAGCTTTGCGGTCCTGTTCTTCTATATGGCTGCACGCCGCGCGCGGAGTCCGCAAGCGACTTTGCGCGCGGAGACTGCGTGATCACGTGCAGGCGGCGTGAAGCTCAGCCGCGCAGATAGGGTTTAAGAGATTCGTTCAGCGTCTCGCGGATGAATGCTTTCTGCGCCGCGTCCGCCGGCGCGGCGGGTGACGTCACGGCGCCTGTCTTCGACGGATTCTGGCGATAGAGCGTCGTCTCCCCGAATACGCCGCGCGCAACCATGGCGTAAGCGTTGGCGCCCCTGATTGAATTGAAGGCGGAGATGCGACCGAAAAGATCGAACGCCTCTTTGCGTTGTCCCGCCTGCCAGAGATCGAAGGTCTGCTGATAGAGATCGGCCAAGCCGATAAAAGGACACGAACCGGCGAAGCCCAGGTGCATTTCCTCGAACAGGGTGCGCCCGCCGCCGCCCGAGAAGATCGCAAGCCTGTCGCCGGCCAACGCCTTGAAGCGTGCAAAACGCGCCAGCGGATCGCCCGCTTCGTCCTTCACGCCTTTCAACGTCGGAATCTCTTCGGCCATGCGGACGACGAGCTCGACGCTCATGTCGCCCACCGCCTGCACCATCAGCGGCAACTCCGTCGCCGCCCCGATGGCTTTGTAATAGTCGATGATGGCCTCGTCGCTTTTGCCCTCCGGCGGCAGCGAGATGACCGCGTCGGCGCCGTGCGCGGCCGCATGTCTGGCGAAACGGATGGACGCTGGAATATCCGCGCCGATGGATTGCACGCCGATCATCAGCGCCGTCTTTCCGCCTCGGCCCGCAGAGAGCATCGCTTCCGCGCCGGCGAACCGTTCCTTGTCCGTCAGCGCCATCCAGCCGCTGGCGTTTTGCGGCCAAGCGAGTCCCGCCACGCCGCCGCGGTTGCAGAAGACGGTCTGCGCCGCCATGGCGTTGAGGTCGAGCACGTTGTCGGGCGTACAGGGCGACCAGGCGATGGGAAAGATGCCGCGCAACGGCTTTGCGGTCTCCGCCGCGCCAACCCGCGTCGATGCCAAAGCCGCAGCGCCGAGCGCCGCCGTCCATTGCAGGAAGGCGCGTCTTGCGATCTCTCTCATCGCGATCTCCTATCGAGCCTCATCGAGCGCAAAGGCGAGAACATTCGTGCCGGCGACGCCCGCCACATATTGGCGTCCGTCCACCATGTAGGTCATGGGCGATGCGCGCCAGGAATCGTTCGCGGGGAACGTCCACAGCGTCTTGCCCGTCTGTGCATCGACGGCCGCAAAGTCGCCGCCCGTTTCGCCGTGGAAGACGAGCCCGCCCGCCGTCGCCAGCACGCCCGTGTAGTTCGTCTCCTGCGGCCCGACCAATTCCTTCTGCCAGACTAGGGCGCCCGTCTCGATGTCGAGCGCGCGCACGAAACGCTTGCCCAGCGCCGACGGATCGGGATTGTTGTCGAACACTTTGCCGATCTTGCGATAGATGCCGCAATCCTCCGCCGCCATCACATAGAAAAGGTGTGTCTTCGGATCATACGCGGTCGAATACCAGTTTGTGGCGCCACGCACGGCGGGGCAAGTCTTGGTGCCGTCCGGCGTCGGCGTGTTGCCCGGCAGGAGCTGCGGCATGCCGTTCGCATCCACGCCGCTCGCCCAGGTCATGTTCTTGATGAACGACTTGCCGAGCAGGAATTGGCCGTCGGTGCGGTCGAGCACGTAGAAGAAGCCGCTGCGTTGCGCGGAGAGAAGAAGCTTGCGGTCATGTCCGTGGAAGCGCGCATCGACCAGCAGGAACGGCTGCTCGGCATCCCAATCGTGCACGTCCTGCGGCGTGAACTGGAAATACCAGCGAAGCTTGCCCGTCTCGGCGTCGAGCGCCACCACACAGTTCGTGTAGAGATTGGCGCCGCCGCGTTCGTCCGCATCCGTGTCGGGATAGGGATTGCCGACTGCCCAATAGAGTGTCGCCGTTTCCGGATCGTAGGAACCCGTCGCCCAGGTGGCGCCGCCGCCCGTCGGCATGGCGCTGCCTTTCCAGGTTTCGGCCGCGGGCTCGCCGGCTTTCGGAATCGTGTGGAAGCGCCACACCTGCCGGCCCGTCATCGCATCGTAAGCCGCGATGAATCCGCGGAGCGGCGAGTCGCCGCCGGAGACGCCCGTGATCACGAGGTCGCCTGCGACGAGCGGCGCAGCCGACGTGCCGTATTTCCCCGGTGCGCCGGGCTCAGGCAGCAGCACAGACCACATCAGCGCGCCGGTGAGCCGGTTGAGGCAGACGAGGTAAGCGTCGTCGGTCGTGTAGAACACGCGATCGCCGAGAACGGCGACGCCGCGATTGGGACCTACGGGCGCGCCGGGAACGGGCCGGTTCGCTTTCACGTGCTGCGGCGGCGCTTCCTGTCCGCTCGTGCGCGGCACGCACCAGATCGGATCGCCGTCGCGCGCGTCGAGCGCACAGACGCGCGTGGCGCCTGTCACATACATCACGCCGTCGGCGACGACCGGCGTTGCTTCCAGACCTTCGCCGCCGGGCGCGAACACCCATTGCGCGCGCAGATGCGAAACGTTCCGCGTGTCGATCTGGTTGAGCGCGCTATAGCGATTGCCGCGCGGCGAGCCATTATAGTTGGGCCATTCGCCTTTCGCGGGCTCGGCGATCTTCCGGATTTCGGCGGCAGACACGGGCGAAGCCGACGAGGCGAGCGGACCTGTGGGCACGCCGTCGAGACTAGAGAGATAAGCGAGCAGTGCGCGGCGCTCGTCCGCGCCCGCTTTCAGGGCCGGCATGAACGGCTTGGTTTCGCGATCGATCGCCGCGTAGTCGGCGCTGCGCAGCAACAGCATTCTGCCGTCGAAGGTCTGCAGTTGCAGCCCGTGCTCGGTCTCCTTATGGGCAAACCCGCGCACCTGCGTGCCGTTCGCGAGCCGCACGGTCATGACGTTCCATTGCGTGTCGGGACAAAATGCCCAGCTCGGGCATATCGGCAGCGACCGGAGCGACAGCCAGACCGACGGATCGTCCAGCATGCGCGCAACGTCTTCGGCGCTCGACCGCATGGCAACGGCGGAAAGATCGGGCCCGTTCACGCCGCCGCGCCCGCGCACCATGTGGCAGGCGGCACATCCGCCTTTGCCGAAGAAGAACGCTTCGCCGGCTTTGATCTCGGCGGGAGATGCGGCGGATGCAGCCGACGCGTTTTCGGCATGCAGCCAGTGCGCGATGTCGGTGACGTCCGTGCCCGGCAGCGAAGCAAAAGACGGCATGCCGCGACCGGTGCCGTTGCGGATGATGGAGGCGATCCCGTCTTCGCCCAGCGCACGCAGCTGCGCATTGCCGACAAGCGTCGGCGCGCGATCGCCGCCGGCACCGCCCGAGCCGTGGCAGGCTGCGCAATTGGCTTCGAACAGGGCCTTGGCGTGCGCGAAGTTTTCGTGCGGCCGCGCATCCTGTGCCGTGACCTGATAGAGCGCGATGGAAGCCACGACACCGATCGTCGCGAAGAGGACGGCGAGATTCTTCATGGGCGTCAGACCGGATTGGGTTGATCGGACGTGCGCTTCGTCCATTTGTAGAGGCGCGCGGAATTCTTCCAGAAATATTTTTCAGCCACGGCACGCGGCTGCGCGGCGAAGTAGGTACGGACAAGGCCGACGATGTCCCCGAGCGTGGCCGTGCCGACGGAATTGGGCCAGTCGCTGCCGAAGAGCACGCGGTCTTCGCCGAACACGTCCGTCAGATGGTCGAGGCGCGCACGCAGCAGCGCCGGATCGCGCACGATCTGCCCGTTGTGCCGGTGATAGAGCTCGGAAAGCTTGACGGCAATGTTGGCACGGTCGCGCAGCGTTGCCAGCACCGCGTCATAGGCCGCTTGCGTTTCCGGCGTCGGATCGAGCGAGGGGAGGTGGTCGACGACGATGCGCAGTTCCGGCACGCGATCGTTGACGCGCACGAGCGCCTGCAGCAATTCGATCCGCGGATTGGCCGTGTCGAGCACGAGATCGGCATCGGCCAGCAGCCTGAGCCCGGCGATGAAATCCGGATTGCCCGTTTGTGCGGCGAGGTCGTAGCCCCAAAGATTGCCGTAGCGTATGCCGCGGAAGAGCGGGATCTTGCGATAGCGCTCCAGCGTCTGCGCGAAGTCGGGCCGCTCCGGCTTCAGATTGCCGATGACGCCGACGATGACCGGGTCGCTCGCCGCCGTTTCGAGAAGCCAGAGATTGTCTTCGATCCAGGGGCTCGCTTCGACGGCGATGGCGCCCACGATGCCGAGCGGCGCGGCAACTGCGCGATACGCCTCCGGCTTTGCGACGTGCGAGGTGTATTCGGGCGGCCCGCCATAGGGCGCGCCTTGCAGGCGCGTGGCGTCGAACAGATGAATATGCGTGTCGATGACGGGAACAGGGACTTCGTCCGCCGCGCCGCGCGACGGAAGCGCCGCTGCAGCCACCGCGCCCGCGCAAAAGCGCCGACGGTCCACCTCCATGCGAGCGAGTCCCCATCGTTGTGGCGGCACATTGTCCGGCCGCCTGACAGGAATATCTCACAATAAGGTATGAAAGTCCATAATAAGGAACTAGCGAAGGTGGCACAATTTCAATGTGTTAGCTGATGATCGAGCCAGGCGGCGGCGTCGCCGGGCGATTTCTTGTCGTCCGGACGGTCGACCATGAAATTCGCCTTCTGCATGAGATCGAGCGAGATGCGGCCGACGAGCGGCATCAGCGCGCGCCGCACGGACGGATTGTCCGCATAGCGCGGTCCCACCAGCAGCACGGCGTCGTAAGGCGGCAAGGCGCCTTTGGGATCGGCCAGGATTTTCAGATTGTAGGACTGAATGCGGCCGTCGCTCGAGAACGCGGAGATGACGTCGACGTCGCCATCGGTGACGGCGCGATAGAGGAAATCGGCCTGATAGGTGCGCTGCACGGCGAAGGAAAGACCGTATGTCCTGACCACCGAACGCCATTCGGGCCGCGAGAATATCTCGAAATCGCCGCCGACTTTCATGTCGCGCGCATGGGCAGCCAGATCGGCGAGGCTGTCGATGTGCAGCGCCCTGGCGCGATCGGCGCGCATGGCGAAGACATAGGCGTTCTCGAAACCGAGCGCGCCGTAAAGCGTGATGGCGTGCCTGCGCGCGAGCCAATCGCGAAGCTGATCGAGCATCGCCTGCCGTCCGGGCATGTCGCGGCGATGCATCTCATTGGCCCAAAGCGTGCCGGAATAGTCGATGTACATGTCGATGCTTCGGCCGGCGAGCGCATGAAAGGCGATGGTGGATCCCAGATCGCTGCGCGTCGTCGCCCGGAAGCCGGCGTGATCGAGGCGGTCGGCCATCAGGTCGGCCAGGATATACTGCTCGTCGAAATTCTTGGCGCCGATGATGATCTCGGGCGCCGTGCTGGCGGAGAAGTTGGCGGCCGGGACGAGGCTGATGCCCAGCACGATCAGCAGCCCCGCACCGGCAAACATGATACGCGCGCGCGAGCGCTGCGCGAGCCCCCTTCCGGCCAGCGCCAGCAGTTGATCGAGAACGAGCGCAAGCAGCGCCGCCGCGACGCATCCGAACAGCACCAGCACCCAGTTCTCGGTCTGCAGGCCGGTAAAGATGTAGTTGCCGAGGCTCGTTTGCCCGACAGGCGTCGAGAGCGTCGCCGTGCCCACAACCCACACGGTCGCCGTGCGGACGCCGGCGACGATGACCGGTGCCGCGAGCGGCAGTTCCACGAGGAACAGCGATTGCCGTTCCGTCATGCCGACGCCCTTGGCGGCCATGGTGACGGCGGGATCGATGCCCAGGAGTGCCGTCACGGTGTTCCGCAAGACCGGCAGCATGGAATAAAGCGTCAGCGCCAGAACCGACGGAAGGAAACCGAGCGCCGGCACGCTCCAGCCGAACAGGCTCTTCGTCAGAAGCGAAAGCGCGAGCAGCAGCGGATAGAAAAGCGCGAGGAGCGCGAGGCCCGGAATGGTCTGCACGATGCTGGCAAATCCCAGCAGCGGGCCGCGCAGATGGCGATTGCGCGCGGCGACCATCGCGAGCGGCAGGCTGATCGCCGTGCCGAGCACGATGGCCGACAGGCTGACGAGCACATGCTGGCTCAAATAGTCGGGCAGAAGCGCCCAGGCCTCGCGAAGGTTGCTGTCCATCGGGGTCAGGCGTGGCCGAGTGCGGCGGACAGCCTTGCGGCCCGGCGCATCGGCGTTTCGATCATGCGGGCCACGAATTCGTCCGCCGGACGCGACACCAGTTCCGCCGGCGACGCGACTTGCAGCAGCGCGCCCGTCCGCATCACGCCGACGCGGTCGGCGAGCAACAGCGCCTCCGTCATGTCGTGCGTCACCATGACGGTCGTAAGCCCGAGCTCGTCGTGGATGGCGCGATAATCGTCGGCGACTTCGTCGCGCGTCAGCGGGTCGAGCGCGCCGAACGGTTCGTCGAGCAGCATGATGTGGGGCCGGGCCGCGAGCGCACGAGCCAGCGCCACACGCTGTCTCTGGCCGCCGGACAGTTCACGCGGCAGGCGGTCGCGAAACCCGTCCGTGTCGAGCCGCACCAGCGCGAGCAATTCCTTCACGCGGTCGGCGACCTCGGCCCGGCTCCAGTTCAGAAGTCGCGGCGTGACGCCGATATTCTCGGCCACCGTCATGTGCGGAAAGAGACCGGCCTCCTGAAAGACGTAACCTATCCGCCGGCGCAGGATCGCCGGATCCACGTCGCGGATATCCTCAGCTCCGATGCGGATGCGGCCCGCGCTCGGTTCGACGAGGCGATTGAGCATGTTGAGCGTCGTGGTCTTGCCGCAGCCGGATGGCCCGATGAGGACGAAGAATTCGTTCCCCGCCACGCGCACGGACAGATCGACGACGGCAGGCACCGCCGCGTAGGTCTTGGAGACGTCGACGAATTCGATCACGGGTGATTCGGCACATTTCGCTTGCCGAAGCATCCTGCCTTGATTTCGCAGCCACGCAAAATCATGCACGGCATGGCGTCGCCGATACTGCGATGTCAGCTGCCGGCAGGATCGTCCGCGCCGGAGAGCCGGCGCGGATTAACGTGAAATGTCTAGCGCACGTAGGACGGCACGAGATACCAGCTGCCGTCCGGGCCCTGGACCTGACGCATCTGCGGCGGCGCGTAGGGATACCAGCCGCTGTAATAAGGATTGTACGCGTAGGGGGTGTTGTAAGCGGCGCCGTATTGTGCCGGCGGCGGATAGGAATTGTCCGCCGTCTCCTCCTGCGCGGGATCGGCCGCGACGACTTGCTGCTCCTGCGGTGCCGGTACCGCGACCGGCGGCGGAACATCCGCGACGCGCTGCGGTTCGGGTGTCGCGGCTGGAGCCGCCGCAGGTGCGACGGCGGCCGTTTCCATCATGTCTTGATGGCGCGCCGGCGCCACGAACGTCGCGTCGATCGCTTCCGCGCTGCGCGAACAGCTTTGATATCCCACATGCAGCAGCGGTGCTTCTTCCGTCGCCAGCTGCGCGAGCGGTAGCCCCTGATGAAGTGCGATGTAGAACGCCGATTCCGCCGCGGCGCAGAAACGCGGATCGTGCAGGCTGCGCAGCGAAGACTCGTTCGCTTCGTGCGTCTTGTAGGCGTTGTATCCGTCCTCGCCGGATCCCTCACGGACGAAGAACCGCATCAGGGCGTGATCGGACTCCAGGAATTCGCCCTGATAGGACGTCACGAAACGGTTGAAGTAGGCGGCTTCGTGGCAGGCCAGCGCCGCCACCATCAGATGTTGCCGGAGCGCGGCGGCGCGAAGCGCGGCCAACTCCCGCGGTTGGGCACACCCGGCCCAGGCATTACCGGTGCTGGCCGCAACGAAACAAACCGCCAGTGCAACGGCGCCTGTCTTCGACGCAAGGCCGGATTTCAATTCCTTGTTCACGGTTATCCTCCTCATTCGACGGTGTTCACGTTTAAGACGCACCGGGTCGTACGCATCGTCCCGCAGGCGGATCGCTGTGATCGAGATGCACGACGACTTCGCCCGCGCCCCCACTGCACGCCACCCAACGGAAATCGTGATCGGCATTCGTTTCAGCGAGGCTCTTGTCGGCGATCAACGCGCTCGAGCCGTTCGGTGAAACACTGCCGGAAACCGAACCTTTGTCGCAGGATGCGAGCGGATCGCTCGCATTCATCAGGCAATAGGCGAATTGCACGTCGTAGCCGCAATGATTGCGGAAGGCCCAGTGCTGGCCGTCGCTTTCGACGCTCAGACATTGCGAAGCGGCTACGCTCGGCGCCGCATGCGGTTCGTTCGATGCCGTTTCGTGTCCCGGCGTCACATCGGGCGCATCGGCGTCGATCGGATGGATCGCCGCGTTGCGCACTTCGACCGGCTGGCCCGGATCGTGCGGCGCGGGCGCGGCGAACGACGCGGGCGTCGTGCTCGCGACATGCAGGAAGGGATGCGTCAGGCCCGCATGACGCTCCGGCTTCGGAATCGGGGTGAGCGTGGGCACCGCGGATGCGCCATGCGTCGCGGGCAGCGGCGCATTGCTCGCGTCGACCGCGGCGGGCGTGCCGCAGGACGGCTTCGGTGCAGGCTTTGCGCCTTTCTTCGCTGCGGGCGCGTCGAGGCCCAATTTGCTCGCATATTGCGCGAGCGCGGCCTTGCGGTCGTCGAGGCTGAAGCGATGGCCTTCCGGATACCATGCCATGCAGAAGGACTCGCCGGACGGCGCGTTCAGCTGCATCGACACGCCGCCTTCGGTGTTCGGATAAAGCACTTCCGAGCGGCCGTCGCTATATTCGGTGACGATGCCTTTCGCGGTCAACCGGAAGACGCCCACGACCTTGTTGCCTTCGTCGCCGTCGGACACCGAGCCCACGCGATCGTTCAGGAACGCGAACTGGTTTTTCTTCGTGGTGCCGTTGGGCGCCACGATCTCGCGCGCGATCCCGTCGTCGGTTGTCGTCAGTGTGAGCGAAGAGCCGTCGATGGCGAGAAGCTTCTTGCCCGAGATGCCGGCGATGGCCGCCGGTTGCGGGTGGTCGCCTGCCGGCTTGTCCGCATCTTTCTCGTCCGGTGCGGAATGCGCGATGGAGGCCTGCGTCGGCGCAGCCTGCTGCGGCGCATCGGAAATCGCGACCGCTTCGAGCGCCGTGGGATTGTTGGGACGTCCGTCCACGAAGTCCGCCTCGAAGCGCGTGCCGTCCTTGCGCGTGACGATGCCGTGTCCGTTCGGCTGGTCGTCCCGCCATTCGCCGTCATATCTGCGGCCGTCCGACCAGACCTGCACGCCGTGGCCGCTCGCCTTGCCGTCCTGCCAGGCGCCGTCATAGCGATCGCCGTTGGCCCACAGCGCAGAGCCTTGACCGGTCAGATGCCCGGCCGTCCATTGGCCTTCGAAACGATCGCCGGTCGCGGTCGTAAGCACGCCCGCGCCGTCCATGTTCGCGCCGACCGCATTGCCCGAATAGCTGGAGCCGTCCGCCCATTTGATCTGGACCTGACCGTCGCGCAGCACGCCTTTTTCGAGCGTGCCGGTGATGGCTTCGACGAGCTTGCCCTGGTTCGACAGTGTGAGCGTGCCCGAGCCTTCGGCCAGTTGCTGCACGCAAGGGCCCGACCAGGCGATGGTGTCGGCCACGATGCCTTCCATCGCGAACACGGTGCAGCCGGTCTTGGAGTCTTTAAGGAGATAAGGCCGGCCGCCGATTTGCGGCGCGGGAACCTTCGCGTCTGTCGCCGCACTCTGCTTCAGAGCCGGCGCGTCTGCCTGACTCGCACTCGGAGACGCGAGCGACTGTGCAATTGCGCCGATGTTCCCCGACAATGATGCGGCAAGCGTGACGGATAGCAGCACCCTCATGGCGCCCCCCTCTCGCATTCACACCGCGCTGCGCATTTCATCCCACGCAGCACCACGCAATCATTGTATCGGCGAATTTAAAGTCCGCCTAAACAAATTCGCTCGGCTTCTAGCTATGTGACGAGATTTTGCGTGCGAAATGCGCCGACGGGATTCGTTTTTGCTTCGTCGCGCAATTTGCAGTTGACGCTGCAGCGCGGGATTACGGTCTGCGTTGTGTCCGCCGCGATTGCATCAATTGTATAGAACTATACGCGATTCGCGCTGTTCGCCTGCCATTTGAATGCGATCGGCGCGCATGCGAGGCAAACGCGAATTATTCCGGCAACCGCGCAACAACCGACTCATCACTTTGCGCGCTGCGGCGATGGGTTTTGGCGCGTGCTTCGTGCGTAACTTCAGGCTCGCACCCGTTGCGCGCGGAGCCCTGCGGCAGGTCGAGTGCCGAGACGTCGATCAGGGCGGCACTGCGTTCCGCATCGCTGAAGCGATGGCCTTCGGGATAGAAGGCGGTACAGGTCATCTCGCCGTCCGCACTGCGCAACATCATCCGCATGCCATCCGCACCGCTGGGCGCCAGCATCTCGGAACGGCCATCCTTGTATTCCGCCGCGAGGCCCTGCGCCGTGATCTTGAAAGTTCCCGCAGGTCCGTTGCCGCCTTCGGGGTCCGACACGGTGCCGGCGTTGGAGTCGTTCAACGCATAAGTCTGGATCAGGACCGCGCCGTTCGCGGTGTGGATCTCGCGCGCGAGCCCACCCCGGTAGACGAGGAACGTCAGCGACGAGCCGTCGGCCGCGGTGAATTTCTTGCCAGCGATCTTGCCGATGGTGGACTGCTCGGCCGAAGCCTGCCGAATGGAATGGGATTGGGCGAGCGCACTGACACTGCCCAGCAGAGACGCCGCAAGCGTCGCGACAATGAGCCCCTTCACGACACGCACCTTTCGTTGTCCCCAGGCGATCGGCGACAGCGCCTTTCGCGGGTACCCCGGTGCCCATACTCTCGCAGCGCGCATAAGGACCGTTGAAGGAAATCCCTGCAATTTTAGACATGCTCGATTTTCTTCGGCCGGAACCCCATATGGATCAGGGAAAAGTCCCGGTTTTTCAGGGATTTCGCAGGAAGAGGAAAGAGCCGCGATCCTTGCTTGGAGGGCGCGGCGGGCGTTGGGTCCGGTCATGACAGAGGTGACGTTGGCGGCTGCAGCTACCGAAACGCAGGGCGAGGGCGAAGGGTTCGGCCCGTTCGATAACAGTTACGCGCGCCTTCCCGAGCGCTTCTATGCACGTCTTCCCCCGACGCCGGTGACGGCGCCGCGGCTCATTCGTCTGAACGAGGGGCTGGCGCGCGAACTCGGTCTCGATCCGGCGTTTCTGTCCTCGCCGGAAGGCGTCGCCATTCTTGCCGGCAATCGCGTGGCGCAAGGCGCCGAGCCGCTGGCCGCGGCTTATGCAGGCCATCAGTTCGGCCATTTCGTGCCGCAGCTGGGTGATGGCCGCGCGATTCTCTTGGGCGAAGTCGTCGACCGCAACGGCCTGCGCCGCGATATCCAGCTCAAAGGCTCGGGCCCGACACCCTTCTCGCGGCGCGGCGACGGTCGCGCGGCACTGGGGCCGGTGTTGCGGGAATATCTCATCAGCGAAGCTATGGCCGCCTTGGGTGTGCCGACGACGCGCGCGCTTGCAGCCGTGACGACAGGCGAGCCCGTGTTCCGCGAGGAGCCTTTGCCCGGCGCCGTGCTGACGCGAGTCGCGTCCAGTCATATTCGCGTGGGAACTTTCCAGTTCTTCGCAGCCCGCGGCGACACGGAAGCGATCCGTGCGCTCGCCGATCATGTCATCGCACGCCACTATCCCGAAGCAGCCGGCGCGCCCAACCCCTACCACGCGCTGCTCGAAGGCGTCATCGTCCGGCAGACGCGCCTCCTCGCCCAGTGGCTCGCGATCGGTTTCATCCACGGCGTGATGAACACGGACAATACGTCGATCGCGGGCGAGACCATCGATTACGGCCCCTGCGCCTTCATGGACGCCTATCATCCGGCGACCGTCTTCAGCTCCATCGACGAGAACGGCCGCTACGCTTACGGGAACCAGCCGGCGATCGCGCAATGGAACCTGGCGCGGCTGGCGGAGACGGTGCTGCCGCTCTTGGCGGATGACGAAGCCGCGGCCATCGCGCAGGCGAACGCGGCGCTCGGAACCTTCGCGCCGCTCTTCAATGCCGCCTATATCGCGGGTTTCCGCCGCAAGCTGGGTCTGCTTGAGGAAAAGCCGGATGATCTTGCGCTCATCCAGGACCTGCTCGAGCGCATGGCCGCGAACCGCGCCGATTTCACCCTGACGTTCCGCCTGCTGACGGATGCGGCCGCCGACCCGGCGGCGGATACGGCTGTCCGTGCGCAATTCGCGGAGCCCGGGTTCTTCGACGAGTGGGCCGTGCGCTGGCGCAAACGGCTTGAGGACGAGGGCGGTTTGCCCGAAGTGCGGCGCACGCTGATGCGCGCTTCCAATCCCGCCTTCATCCCCCGCAATCATCTTGTGGAAGAGATGATCGCCGCCGCCGTGACGGCAGACGATTTCGCGCCGTTCGCGCGCATGCTGACGGTTCTTTCGGCGCCTTATGACGATCAAGCCGGCGCCGAGCGCTACGCCCTGGCGCCCAGGCCGGAGGAGATCGTCCACCAGACCTATTGCGGCACCTGAGACCGACCGTGGGACCGAACCCCCGGCGCAACTTTGGCGCATCCGATGCGTTTCTGTGACATGAGGGTAACGGCGGCGGCTAACCGCCGATTAACCGGAACGCCCCAAAATCGGCTCCATCGCGTTGGGAAAATGTGACAATGAAGCGCCAAGCGGTAATCGTATCGGAGAGTGTCGGCCAGCGTCTGGCCGGCCCCGCAATGTTTCTGGGTTCGCTGTTCGCGATCGCCCTGATGCTCTACGCTGTCGACGCCACGCCGCTCAGGTCTCTTCTGCCCTAGCCTGCACGGGCCGCGCGCATCCGCTCGGTTTCGATCTCGGGCAGGAACGCAGCGCAGATTCCGAGCAGCGGCAGGAACGAGCAGACCTCATAGACGAAGTCGATGCTCGTCCAATCGGCCACCGCGCCGAGC
>DATJRP010000030.1:0-2417 GCA_035504555.1 Rhizomicrobium sp.
AGCAGCTAACGAATGGGAGATGGTGCTCATGTCACCACATTCCGAAACGGCATTGCTACTTCCCCCTGACAAAATCCACGAACGCCCTCAACGGCGCCGGCAGATGCCGCCGCCCCGGGTAATACAGAAACGGTCCCGAAAAACTCTGCCACCAGGGTTCGAGCACGGGCACCAGCGCGCCGCTGTCGAGATGGGGCCTGAGCCATTGTTCGAAGTGATGGACGATGCCGAGGCCGTCGACGGCTGCGGTGACGGCGAGGTCGCCGCCGGCGCCGAGGCGCACGATTAGCGGGCCCGTGGGATCGACACGCACCACTTCGCCGTCGCGTTCGAATTCCCAGGGCGGCGTCGCGCCGCTCGCGAAGCGTCCGCGCAGGCACGCATGCCTGAGGAGATCGCGCGGATGTTCGGGCACGCCGCGCGCGTCGAGATAGTCGCGCGAGGCGGCGGTCGCGAAGCGCTGCACGCGCGGGCCGATGGGCACGGCGATCATGTCCTGCTCCAGCCGCTCGTCGTAGCGGATGCCGGCGTCGCAGCCCGCGGCCAGAAGATCGACGAAGCTCTCGTCGACGATGACCTCGAGCCGGATATCGGGATAGGCCTTCAGGAACGGCGTCACGATGGACGGCAGGACAAGCGCCGCCGCACTTCCCGGCACGTTGAGCGTCAGCGTTCCGGCCGGCCGGTCGCGGAAGGCGTTGACGACATCGACCGCCGCTTCCACCTCGCCCAAGGCCGGGGCCAGCCGTTCGAGCAGGCGCGCGCCCGCTTCCGTCGGCGCGATGCTGCGCGTGGTGCGGTTGATGAGGCGGACGCCCAGCTTCGCCTCCAGCCGCCGCACCGCCGCGCTCAGGCTCGACGCCGAGACGCCGCGGACCCGCGCCGCATCGCGAAAGCCGCCTGCGCGCACGACGCCCAGGAAAGCCGAAAGGTCGTTCAGATCCAGCGCCATTGTTCGAAATTCCGCACAGCCTGTGCCGATTATACGGGATTATCGCGCGATACCCAGGGCTCCATATTCGCCGTACCCTTTTGCCCCCACAGGAGAACCCCCATGACCGATCTCAAAGCCGCCGGCACCTATGCCATGGGCAACCGCACCGTGCACCGCATGGGTTACGGCGCGATGCAGCTCGCGGGGCCGGGCGTGTTCGGGCCGCCGAAGGATCGCGCCGAGGCCGTGGCCGTGCTGCGCGAGGCGGTCGCGAGCGGGGTCGACCACATCGACACCAGCGATTTCTACGGACCTACCGTCGTCAACGAGATCATCCGCGAGGCGCTTCATCCGTATAAGGACGATCTGGTGATCGTGACCAAGGTGGGGGCGAAGCGCGGGGCGGACGCGTCGTGGAATCCGGCGCTGTCGCCGGCCGAGCTCACCAGCGCCGTGCACGACAATTTGAAGCATCTGGGCGTGGACGCGATCGACGTCGTGAACCTGCGCGTGCCGGGGGCGCTGCATGCGCCGAGCGAAGCCCCGATCGGCGCGCTGTTCAGCGTGCTGGCGGGGTTGCAGAAGCAGGGCCTCATCCGCCATCTGGGCCTCTCCAACGTCACCTCCGCGCAGGTGGCTGAGGCGCGGAAGATCGCGCCGGTCGTCTGCGTGCAGAACCACTACAATCTCGTTTATCGCGCCGACGATGCGCTGATCGACGAACTGAAGACCGCGGGCATCGCCTATGTGCCGTTCTTCCCGCTCGGCGGCTTCACGCCGCTGCAGAACGCCGTGCTGTCCGACGTGGCGCGCTCGCTCGATGCGAAGCCGATGCAGGTGGCGCTGGCGTGGCTGCTGCAGCGGTCGCCCAACATCCTTCTCATTCCGGGAACGTCCTCACGCGCCCATCTGCGCGAGAACCTGGCGGCGGCGGCGCTCAAGCTTCCGGAAGCGGCACTGGCGAAATTGAATGGGATCGGGAAAGGCGCATAACGGACAGGCGCCGCAGACTCTGCGGCGATGCCGAGACAAAGAAAAGATTCACCACAGAGGCACGGAGACACGGAGGCAGCGAGGACGTCGCGGACGCCTGCGCTCGCCTCGCCAATGTTTTCTGCGCGCGACCAGCCTTCGCCAAGGCTTCGGCTGGCGAGTGACGCCAGCCCTCCGAAGCTGCGCAGCAGCGAAGGAAGGCGCGCGCAAAAGAAGTTCCTGATCGTGACGCACGCCCATTGAAGCCTGCGCCGCCATCTCGGCGTCTTTGCGCCTCTGTTGTGAATCTTCTTTCGGCGACAGCGGCGCGTTAGCCGAAAGGCGTGCGAGGATGATGCGATTGGCCGGAGCGCGTAACGATTTCACCTCCCCCTTGCGGGGATCGTTGCGAATTTGGGGTGTTGTGATTCACTGGCTGCATGGGAGGGCCTCTCGATGCAGCTTGGGTTTGGCGATGGATGGATTTCCCCGAAACTGGGCCAGAACGCGA
>DATJRP010000031.1:0-8342 GCA_035504555.1 Rhizomicrobium sp.
AGATAGGTCAACACCTCGCCCAGCGACACACCGGTTTCGGGAATGTCGATCTTGACGTCGTTGCTCCAGGCATCTTCGATGCTGTGATGGGTGGCGTCCGCCCGCGTGGCGTTTTGCAGCGTCGTGAGCCGATCGAGAAAGCCGCCGGCGACGACGACGCCCGTGTTGCCTTGGGCGGCGAAATCCGGCGGCACGCTGAAGGCATCGACCACCACAGACTGCGAACGCGTCGCGGAGTAGATGGCCGCGCCGATCAGGGCGATGAGCGCGAGGCCCAGAAACGCCAGCCCCACATCGAGCACGAGCTTCAATCGCTCGCGGACATTCGAGACGGCCGCGATCTTCAATTCGATATGCTGGTGGAGAAGCTCTGTCTTCAGCTTGTCGGCCTGCAGGCCCTGAAGCTCGATTTGGGACTCCAGGAATTCCTTCTGCCGGCGGCGCAGTTCGTCCGCAAGCGATGGATCGCCTTCGCCGGGCCCGGGCTCGCGCATCGAGATGCTGCGCGCGACGCTGTTGTCGGTGTTGAAAACTTCGTCTTCCATGCCGAAAAACTGCCCCCGCGGCGCGCATTCGCGAACGTCGCTCAGAATCGATCCGCTTCAGCCGACACCTGACGAAGACGATAGCGGTTTCCCGAACGGTGGCAACGTTGCAGCACCGGTACTGGGAGAAGGATGCGCATTGCTACCGTGGGTTGGCGCTACTTCAAGCACCCCAAACCTCCCGCGCGAAGGCGAGGAAGTTCAGCCCCATGATCTTTTCGATGCGCGCTTCGGAATGCCCGCGCGCTTTCAGCAATCCGATCAGCTTGTGGAACTGATCGGGCCCGCGCAGGTCGACAATGAAGGGGTAGGTGTCGGCGCGTTCGCCGGTGGCACCGATGCCGGCCTTGGCGCGGTCGGCGACTTGCTTGGCGAGATAGGCCGCATAGGCATTGAGATCGTCGATCCCGGTGGTGTCGCCGTCGGAGCCGATGCCGACATGGTCTTCGCCGCAGACGTCGATGGCGTGCTCGATATGCGCCACGACATCCTCCGCATGCGGATGACCGTCCGGCTTGAGGAACGGCATGAAGAAGATGCCGATGAAGCCGCCCTTGGACGCCACGAGCCGCAATTCCTCGTCGGTCTTGTTGCGCGGCAGGTCGCAGAGCGCGCGGCAGCCCGTGTGGTTGATGGAGATCGGCTGCAGGCTCGCGCGCGCAGCGTCGAGGCAGGTGTTCTGGCCGCTATGCGAAAGATCGACCATCACGCGCCGGCTGTTCAATTGCGCCACGACCTCGCGGCCGAAATCCGTGAGCCCGCGATTCTCGGGCGCCATGGAGCCGTCGCCCAGCTGGTTGGCCGGGTTATAGGTGAGCTGGATCACGCGGACGCCGAGATCCGCGAAGATATCGACGCGGCTCGCGTCGTTTCCCATCATGGCCGCGTTCTGGAAGCCGTAGATGATGCCGATGCGGCCCGTGTCGCGGGCGCGCAGGATGTCGGCAACCGTGTAGACCTTCAGGACCTCCTGCGGATTGGCGCGCACGAACGTGTCCCAGGTGCCGATGGTGCGCATCGTATAGGTGAACGGGTCGTCGGGACCGCCGATATAGCCGAGCGTCACGTTGACGGCGTTGAGGCCCGAAGCATGCGCATCGCGAAAGGTGCGCGCGTCGATGTCGAGCTTGTCGAGATCGACGGGATTGTCGCTCTGCGGCTGTGCGAGCGCGAGGTTGGGATTGTCGAGATCGCCCAGCGCGTTGACGATGAGCATCTTTTTCTCCGGCTTCTTCTGCGCCCGCGCCAGCGCCGGCGTTGCGATCGCAGCCATCGCGGCGCCTGTCACGAATTCGCGTCTCGTCGTCATGGTTATCCCTGAAGGCGGTTAGTTTCGGCGGAACTGAGGCGGACGCTTCTCGCGGAACGCGGCGAGCGCTTCGGCGTGATCGGCGCTTTTGACGAGAGACTGGAATTCCCGGCCAAGCGCGCGGGCGGCTTCGTCGCGGTCGAGATCGATGGCTTTGCCTGCGACGCGCTTCGTCGCTTCCACGGACAGGGGCGCGCGCGTGGCGATGCGATCGGCAAGCAGGAGGCTTGCTTCGCGGAGCTTGTCGGACGGCACGACCTCGGTGACGAGGCCGAAGCGCTCGACGGTCGCGGCATCGAACGGCGAACCGGTGAGCAGCATGTGCTTGGCCGGGCCGACGCCGATCAGGCGCGGCAATCTATAGGCCGACGCGATCAGTCCGACATTGACGGCGGCGCAGACGAATTGCGCGTCCTCCGCCGCGATGCGAATGTCGCAACAGAGCGTAAGCTCGAGCCCGCCGCCCACCGCCCAGCCGTTGACGGCCGCGATCACCGGCACGCGCAGGTTCTCGATGCGGTCGATCAATGCCGCGAAGCTGAGTGCTGCGTCCTCGCCGCCGCTCCGCGCCGCTTCGCGCTCCTTCAGATCGTCGCCGCTGCAGAACGACTTGCCGCGCCCCGTGATGACGACGGCGCGGATCGCGTCGTCGCCTTCGATGGCGTCCAGATGCGAAAAGAACGCGCGGCGCGGGCCCTGGCCCAGCGCATTCGACGGCGGCGCGTCGATCTCGAGCCGCGCGACATGCGCGGCCGGTTTCTCGAAATGGACGGTTGCGGCGCTCATGCGGCAGAGGGCGTCCAAGCGCCGGTCGAAAGCGCGACAAGAACGACACCCGCAGCGACAAACCTGCTGCACCAAACCATGCTCTATGCTCCTGTCGCCGGGATGTCGGGGCGCGTCCGCTGGCAATCGCCGGGGCGGGATGCTATCGGCAAGCCGACAAGGTCTGCAATGGCCGGGGGAAATTCATGAAACGTATCGTGATCGGCGTCGTGACGATCATCGTCCTCGTCGCCGCCATCGCGGTGGTTCGGACCTTGCTCCTGTCGAAACCGGAAGAGGCGGCCCCGGCCGCGCCGCCCATCGCCGTCGATGCGCGCGCCGTGGCGCAGCATCTGGGCGCGGCCGTGCGTTTCAGGACCGTTTCCTATGGCGGCGGCGCACACGAGGCCGAAAAGGATCAGGCCCTCGCCCAGTCCCGCGACTGGATGGTCAAGACCTATCCCAACTTCAACAAGGTCGCCAAGCGCGAGCTCATCGGACAAAGCGTGGTCTATACGTGGCCCGGCAAGAACGCGGGCCTGAAGCCCATCCTGCTCATGGCCCATATGGACGTCGTGCCCATCGTGCCGGGCACGGAACGGTCATGGGCGCATGCGCCGTTCTCGGGCGACGTCGCCGGCGGCTATGTGTGGGGACGCGGCGCGATCGACGACAAGGGATCGCTCGTCATGATCCTCGAAGCCGCCGAGCGTCTCGCGAAATCGGGCGTGACGCCCGAACGCACCATCATGTTCGCCTTCGGCCAGGACGAGGAAGTGGGCGGCATGGAAGGCAACGCCGTCATCGCGAAGACGCTGGCCGCGCGCGGCGTTCATTTCTTCTTCGTTCTCGACGAAGGCGGCGCCATCGTCGACGAGCCCTTCGCCGGCGTCGAAAAGCCGATCGCCTTCGTGGCCGTGGAAGAGAAGGGCTATCTGAGCCTCGAATTGGTGGCGCATGGCGAAGGCGGGCATTCCTCGCGGCCGACGCACGACATGGCGATCGTGCGTCTCGCCGGCGCCGTGCTCAAAGTCGTCGATCATCCCTTCGCGTCGGGGCTCGACACGGTGCAGCGCGAGAGGCTTGCCGTCATTGCACCCTACGTGCCGTTCCCGCAGCGTCTGCTCCTCGCCAATCTGTGGCTGACCGAACCGATCGTGGACCGCTTCATCGCCCTCAATCCGGAAGGCGAGGCGCGCCTGCATACGACCATCGCGCCCACCATCATCCAGGGCGGCGTCAAGGACAACGTGCTGCCGCCGGAAGCGCGCGCCGTCATCAATTTCCGCCTGCACCCGCGCGACACGATCGCAGGCGTGATCGAGCATGTGCGCAAGGCGATCGACGATCCCAAGGTCGACGTCATCGCGCTCAACGAAACGCAGGACGAAGCGTCGCCCGTCGCCGACATCCACGGCGCGGCCTACAAATATCTCGTCTCGCAGATCCAGGGTTCGTTCAACGGCATTCCCGTGGCGCCCGACATGACGACCGGCGCCACGGATTCGCGCCACTATGCCAAGATCGCCGACGCCGTGTTCCGCCTCGATCCGTTTCACTTCGGGCCGGGCGATCTCAGCCGCGTGCACGGCACCAACGAGCGCCTCGCCATCCGCGACCTGGCGCCCGCCGTCGGCTTCTACATGCGGCTGATCGAGAACGCGAAGTAGCGCGGCGCTATTTGATCTCGAACGTCATCGTGACCTGGGCCGAAACGGTTTGCTCGCCGGCAGCGACGGGCGTCATGACGTTGCCGAGCCCCGCCATCGTGCGAAACATTGGCCGCGGCGGTTGGGTTGTACCCTCGCTTACCTGCACAACAGGGCCCACGGACAGTCCCGCGGCTTGCGCATAAGTCTCGGCGCGATCCATCGCGTCCTTGACGGCAGCTTCGCGCGCCTGTTTCAGCAGCGGCTTCGGATCGCGGATCGTAAAGCTGACGCCACCCATGGAGTTTGCGCCCGACGCAACCAAGGCGTCGATTGCTGCGCCTAGCTTCGGAATGTCGTCGATCGTGATCTCGACAGTGTTGGAGGCTTGATAGCCCACGATGTGCTGCCGGTTGTGATTTTCCGTTTCGTATTGCGGCGAGACATTGAATTCCGAAGTCTGGATCGATTTGTCCGGAATGCCCTGGCGCTTCAGCGTGGCGAACACGTTGGTCATGGCGCGGCGGTTGGCGTCCAGCGCCGCTTCGGCCGTGGCGCCCGTGCTTTCCACACCGGCCGTCAGGACCGCCTCATCCGGTACGGCTTTGACTTCGCCCTCGCCGGAAACCGTGATCGTGTGCGGCTCCGGATCGGCGGCGAGTGCCGTGGCCGGGCTTATTGCGACAGCTGCGAATGCCAAAGGCGCGATGAATAAAGACGCGACGCGCAAAGAGGGGCCGATCCTGTGCATAAGTGCGTTCTCCGGTGGGGCCGGGCGCAGTCTTGGACGGGCTCAAGGCAAAACTGGGGCGGGAGGCTTCCGGGCAGGCTTTCATTCCTGTTAGAACGCCCGACCCTCGCGTGGGCCTGTAGCTCAGCTGGTTAGAGCTGGCCGCTCATAACGGTCTGGTCGCAGGTTCGAGTCCTGCCGGGCCCACCAGGGTTTTCAATGGGTTGAGAATCGTCGTCGTCGATGTTGACACCAGACAGGTACGAGAAAGGTACGAGAAGACCCGACTCGGAATTCCGGTAAATCGGAAAAGCTGCCCGAACTTCCCGGCGCAGCATGCTCACCGTCCCGGCAGAAATACCGGTGCGTTGCATGATTTCTTTGTGCGGCAGGCCCTGGAGAATGAGTCTCCGGACCTCTTCGCGCTTGGCATCACCAATGCCCGCCTTTGTCTTGCTTGGAATCGTCTTGGCGAGCTTATCGACGTCTATGATCGGGCTATCGATATTGGCGCGTTTGAGGTGGGATCGAATTTCGGACATGACGGCTTCAATCGCAAAAATCGCTTCGGAGCAGTATTCTGGATCATAGGGTGCGTAGATAGACGTCGTGGCGTCCGACTCCTTCGGCAGATGACCCAAGAAGATGCTGATCTGCTCCTTGGGCACCTTGCGCTTGCGCATCTCGCGCGCCATCCCGTGACGGATCGAATAGGGCGTCACACGTTCGTCCAGCCTCGCGTCTTCGCAAAGGTTGTTCCACGCTGTTTTTACTGAGCCGACTGGCTTGCCGGCGTAGGAGACGTAATGCTGCCGGGGATCGGTCACGGCCTCGAGCCACGGCAATAATGTTGGCGTGACGGCCAGGAGTGGCCGATATTTCTTGGTCTGCCGGCGTCCAGGCGGGTTGAGATCGATACGTTGATGCGGCCGGTCGAATTGCGTCCTCCGCATGTCCACAATCGCACCCGGTCGCGCAAGTGTGTTGCAGGCGATGAGGATAAACACTAGGGCATGTCGTGACTTTGCGGAATCTATCAGAAGGGCCATTTCGGCAGGAACAATCGGGCGTCCCATTGGCTCTCGCGAGCGCTTCTCCTCCGCCGTCATAACCTCGAAGATGAAAGGCGCGGAGTCGAGCTCTTGCCATTTGACGGCACGCCGTAAAGCGGCGCGGCCATCTGACAAAACCCGGTCCATCCCTCCGGGGCCGAGCCCCTTTGCTGCTAAAAATTCCCGAAACTTCTTCTGCTTGTGCGGCTTGATGTGGGCCACTGTGTCGTCGCCCCAAAACTCGCTCCAATAGCGGATGCTATTTTGAATTGTGCGTGCGCTAGGGAGACTATTGGCATGTTCATCCCAATAGGTGGTCAGAATGGCATTGATCAGGACTTTGTCGGTGCCGGTTTCGGACTCCGGCTTGTCGTTTTCGACGACCCACTGCGCGAGGAGCTTAGACGCGTCTGCAAAATCCGCTGTACCGAGGCTCTCGCGGCGAGTTTGCTGGCTTCTGGGATCGTACCAAGTCCGGCACCACGAGTCAGTTGCCTTGCTGCGATCTGGGTTCTTGCTGAGCCAGTAGTCTCCGAACTGGCCGAGCCTAGTCTTGTTTGATTTTCGGCGCATGGTGTCACCTGCTGGCGTTGAAGATAGTCTGCGATGTGTTGCGGTGTGTAGAAAATTCGCACGCCGACTTTCACGAATCCCAGTTTGCCACGGAGCCGTTCGTTGCGGACGGTGCAGGGCTTGACGTGAAGAAGCTCTGCCGTTTGTTGAACATTCAGCAAGTCCGGGAGTTCAAGCTGGTCGGAACTGAGCCTGAGCGCGACGTTGCTAGAAGTTGAAGTCTTCGACATGGCCGAGAAGGAAATCAGAAACGCTCGCATCTTCGGGCGGAAGGGATGGCAGTCAATGACCGCCGCTTCCGCCCCGTAGAGGGGCGGAGAAAGAGAAAGATTTGGCGGTACGGGTTCTCTCTCCACTCTGGGAAAATTAACCGATACCGGCACACCCTCTTACACTACGCGTCCGCTTGGCCAGTTCATCGCGACAGAGATTCAGAATCCGGTTCCGCGAGCAGTGTCGGTTCAGAAAAACTTGCGCGGCGGGTGCTTGAAAATCTCCGCGACGCGCTCATCCTGCTTGCTCCGAGCGGTCAATGATCTGGGCCGCATTTTTGCCTTACCAAAGTGAACGCGATGAAACAGACACTGCAGCCTAAAGCGTCTCATCAGCTCTTAGGGCTGCTCTAACTTTGTTTAGGCTAGCTCCGCTCGCGGTCGCGAGCGCGTTCATATCTGTCGTTACAGAGATCATCTGAAATCCTTGCTTTGCACGCAACGGCGCGGTGTTCTCATTCGATAAGACCGCGGCGCATTTGCCAGCCCTTTTGCAGGCGGAAATTATTTTGTCTACTGCGCTATCAAAATCAGGCTTGCCGTCGTTATCACCCGGCGGCAATCCTAGCGCCAATGACAGGTCGAACGGTCCCATGAAAACCCCGTCGATGCCTGGCAGCGAGACGATGGATTCAACCTCGGCCAAAGCGGTGACCGTTTCAATCATCGGGATGATCGCTATGCGCTCGTTGGCGCGCGAAAAGTAATCTCTGCCATCCCGAGCGCCGACCCGAATCGGACCCAAGCTCCGTTGCCCGTCCGGCGGATAAAGCGCGAACCTCGCGGCCCGTTCAGCGTCGGCCCCTGTATCGATCATCGGGATAATCAAACCAAGGGCGCCAGCGTCTAGCACGCGACCGATGATGCCGGCTTCATTCCAAGGTACCCGAACGACCGGACACACGCCGGAAATATCCGCCGCTCTGATCATATCCACGGCGGTCTCGTAGTCCATGCAGCCGTGCTGCATGTCGATCAATACCCAGTCGAATTCAAACTGCGTAACCGCTTCTACGCCCAGAGGACCGGGTATCATGCACCAGGCGCCCAGGGTTATTTCGCCAGCTTTCCAACGAGGAATCAGAGAAAGATGCTTGTTGTGAGTGCCCATTGCGCTTACTCACCTATCAATTGACGCTCGTGTCGGGTTCGAGCGGCAGACGTCCCAAATCGACGGTAGATTGGCCATTGTCGGCTACGAGCAGTGCGCGGGTGAAATCGACCTCCAGCACCTGCAGCCAGCCGTGTGACGATATTTTCTCGACCGCGACTGTGTGAGCGATTTCCGTGCTGTTGACAACAATATCCAAGCCACGCTCGCGGACGAAGCTGGCGATCGGTGCAAAAATTGCTCCAACGCCGCTGACACCGCAGGTCAACGGAATATCCTGTATAGTCATCCTCGATTTTTTGAAGAAAGCCGTTTGCCGTTTCTCGACATCCGTCT
>DATJRP010000032.1:0-41218 GCA_035504555.1 Rhizomicrobium sp.
GGCAACATTCTCGCACCGTTCGTTGCCGCAAAGCCCGGTGTCGATGATTGGCTTGCTGGGACCGCCGGCATCCTGCCGGCACCGTTGCGCCGCCGGCACGCCGCAGACGGTATTGGGCGCCGCGGCCTGAACAATTTGCAGTATTCTGTTCACGGCGAGCAGCGGATGTTGGCGGCTCCCTTGCTAGCGCAAACAGCGTCGCCAGCGACACGCAAATCGATTCCACCCTGGAAACTGCCAGATAAGACCTTTGCGCGATCCGGCATCAGCGGTCTGGCACCGCATTTCCACTCGCGGCAAAAGCACTAGGTCGGCCCCGTCCTCGGTGTTTTTTGAGAAGCGTCGTCCACGAGCGCGCGAATGCATTGCGGGTGCGCTTAAAGCGGTCGAAGCGGGAACGACAACAACCGCATTCACCTCTTCAATAACACAAAACCGCAAAACGCTCTCACGCCGGCCATGACTTTAACGCGAGTCTCACCGTGCGATGAAGATCATCCCGGCTCGCCCCTGATTGCGCTTCCACCGCCATGCCCCACGCGATTGTAAAGACATATCTTGCAAGAGCGTCCGGATCGGCATCCGCAGGAAGTGCGCCGCTGGATTGGAACCGCTTGAACCGCTTTCTCAATTCGATCCGACTCGCCTTCCTTAAATCAGCCAGCTCACGCCGGACGGAGTCCTCCATTTCGTCGGAGCATGGCAAGCTGCAATTCAGCACGAGACATCCGGGCGGATGTACCTTTGAGGTGTAGGAATCCGCCAAGCCGTAGAGCACCCGCTCCGCGACGGCTAAAGGCGTCGTTTGGTTGAGGGCCTCCGCAAAGAAACCGAGCTGCTGCCCACGTTGGTAGCGATCAACCACCTTTTTGAAGAGCGCCTCTTTGCTCTTAAAGGCGAAATAGAAACTCGGCGGCGTGATCCCGATCGCGTCGGTCAAATCGGAAAGCGATGTCCCCTCATAGCCCTTGCGCCAAAACAATTTACTCGCCGTGTCTAGCGCTTTCTCGATATCAAATTCGCGTGGCCGTCCCATTGTTTTCGTCTAACTCCGTCGCCGTACTGTGAGCAGCATTCGTATTGACCTTTAGAACTGCTCCGTCCACGGCCGCAGGTCTACCTCGAATGACCAAGCGCTTCGTGGCTGTGACAGCACGTCAATGTAGGTTTGAGCAATTGCATCCGGGTCCAGTGTGCCGTCCGGTTGGTCGGGACGATCGGGGCGGCTGGCGGAACGCACCCCGCCATCGATGTTGAAATGGGCCACGTGAATGCCTTTCGGCCCCAGCTCTCGTGCCGCGCTTTGAGCAAGGCCGCGTAACGCGAACTTACCCATCGCAAAGGGGGCCGACTTAGCAAAGCCCTTCACGCCGGCCGTCGCGCCCGTGAATAGAATCGCACCATGTCCCCGCGGCTCCATCCGCTTTGCCGCCTGCTGCGCAACGAGAAAGGCACCGAAAGCATTTACAGCGATGCACCTCTCAACGGCCGCGGGGTCCAGATCAGCCAGCTTTCCGGCCACGCGAGCGCCGGGGTTGTAGATGACGACGTCGGGCTCCGCGAGTAGCCGCTCTGCGTCGAGGAAAAGCCTCGCGACAGCTGAGGGGTCGATGGCATCTACGGCGAAAGTCTTTGCCCCCGTTTCATCGGCCAGCGCTTTGAGCTTTTCGACATCGCGCGCAGCCAGGCCAACGCTCACACCAAGCGCCGAAAGACGGCGTGCGAGTGAGGCACTGATGCCGGTGCCCGCGCCGACGATGAGGGCGGTCTTATACGGAAAGTGCGCCATCACTATGTTCTCCATTGTTTGCATCTCGCGTTATTCCGATCTGAGTCATGGCGTTAGTGCGCTCCGCGAAACGATTCTATAGCGGGCAGTATAAAACACTTGACGCCTCAGGTCCACATACTATAGTGGTTACTATACAATATTGCCTGGATAACACGCCTATTGCGGTGCGGTCGGGAACGCCTCGCTTCGCCATTCGAGCAAGCGTTTGTGTCGATGCCGATTATCAAAAGGAGACAAAAGATGAAGATACGAAGATTCGTGACCGCCGAAACCAGGTCGGGCGTTGCGGTTCAGATGACTGAGCTGCTCGAAACGACTGCGCCCGATCTCCTCCCGACCGATATCTGGGGGTTCGACCAACTTCCTAATCTGCCTCTCGCAGCCGAACAGGTGCTCGGCGAGTACCAGCAAAAAGGCCTGTTTGGTCCGAAAGGCGCCCTCCGGGTCGTCGTCTGGACATTGCCTCCAGAGACCGGCAACCGGCGGCCCGATCTTGGACCGCTGCTCGCCAAGCTCGACCTTGGGACGGGCCACAACATGACGCCCGGCAAATCGGGCGGGGGGATGCACCGCTCGGACAGCATCGACCTCGTATTCGTGATCAGCGGCGAAGGGGAGCTTGCTTATCCCGATGAAGACGGCGAGTTGAAGCAAATCCACCTCAAGCCCGGCGACTTCATCGTGCAAAACGGTAACTTTCACGAGTGGCGCAACCGCTCTACGGCGCACTTCGTCGTTTTCATCGTCACGCTCGGTGCCGAGCGCAAAGCAGCGCCATGAACGTCCATGTTCTGGTGGTTGATGGCGTCGTAAAGCTTCCTCCGGAAGCCAACGGAGCCGTCGTTATTGGCGGTTCGAATGCCACGGCTTACGCGGCGTATTTCTCGGCCAAAGCTGGCGTTCGCGCCGCCATACATCATGACTGCGGCATCGGTCGGGATGAGGCAGGTGTTAGAGGTCTGCCTTGGGCAGACCAGCATGGCATGGCCATGGCGGCCGTCGCGACGATGAGCGCCCGGGCCGGCGATGCCGCAGACATGCTCCAACACGGGATCATCAGTCGTGCCAACAGACTTGCGGCAGCGTGCGGGGTAAACAGCGGTCAAACCGTCGCTGAAGCAGCGGAGCTATTGAAGTCTGCCCCCTGGCCCCACGCAGAGGTGGAGGCACCGGTAGAGGAACGCGCCTTTGTGGACGGCATCCTCTGCATTGGCTCCATCTCATTTGCTACTCCAGAAGATGCAGGCTTGGTCGTGGCAAGCGGTAGTCACGGCGGCAGAAGCGCTGCTCCATTTACGCGTTCCTTCAAGCCGCGCCTTGCTTTTTTTAACGATGCCGGCTTCGGCGTCGATCGTGCGGGCGCAGCCTGCCTGCCTATTCTCGATGCTGACGGTATTGCCGCTGCTACGGTCGCAGCGGATTCGGCGTGTATCGGTGACGGTCACTCAACACTGACACAGGGCGTTATCTCGGCCGTGAATGAAACGGCATACCGACTCGGCGCCAGGGTCGGGGAGACGGCCCTTAAAGTGGCGCGCACCGTCGCAGAAGACGCCTGAAAAGCCCCTGAGCAGAACAAGCAACGGAGAAGGGCCGCTGAGCATAAACCCTTGCGCTAACGTCTTGGCACCGCATTTCTACGCGGCGGCAGGAGCACTAGATCCGCTGCTTCCTCGGCATCCTTAAGAAGCGTCCTTCGCGGCGTACCTATCTGCGCACGCATGGTCAGGCCGCGAGCAAAATCCGTGACTTGGATCGCGCGCGCGGTTACCGGAAAGTCTGGTGGGATTTCTCCTGCAGTGATCCCCTCCCGGAAACGGCGCTCCACCAGCGCCACGCCGCCGGCGACCGCGCTCTGCAGGAACCGCTGAACCTCAGCGTCGTTCACAAGCGGCGCGACGCACATCATAAGGCAGCCCCGCGCGGACCCTTTCTCGGTCGCACTTTCGACGGCGTACCTCAGAAAGCCCGCGATCGAGTCGCGAAGAGTGTGCGGCGATAAGAGTGCCTTCGTCGCTCGAGCGCCCTTCCTCTCCGCGTACACCTTAAGGGCGCGCAAGAATATCGCTCTCTTGTCCCCGAAGACGGCATACAAGCTCGGCCGTCCCACGCCCATCCCGTCAACGAGATCGTCGATCGTCACGCCATCGTAGCCCTTCGACCAGAATACCTGGGTCGCTTTTTCCAGCGCGTCACTCTCGTCGAAGCTGCGCGGCCGTCCACGCGGCTTGAGGCCATTCTGAACCATTCAGTCAAAAACTCCTTGCAACGCATCTTTTATCGAGTTTATTATATACTAAACAGTTCAATATTAGCAAGTTGGTCTCGGCCTCGCGGGGCCTGACGACTCGACCTTCATCCTTCACCACGGAGCTGCCCATGGAACATTCGATTGCTCTCGTCACCGGCGCCACTTCCGGACTCGGTGAGGCAGCCGCCCGCCTTCTTGCCCAAGAGGGCTGGCGCGAGATCATCGTCACCGGGCGCAGTCTGGCCCGTGCCAAGGAAGCGGCGGCGCAGCTCGCAGCGGAGACCAAAAAACAAGTCTTCACGCCTCTAGAGCTCGATCTGGACAAGCCGTCCAATGTTCAATCTGCCCTCGCCGAACTGGTCAAACGAAATCGCCCAATCGATTTCCTGTTGCTCAATGCGGGGTTGGTTCCCTATAAGCGGCGCCTGATCACTGCGGCGGGTGTCGAGTCTTCCCAGGCCCCGCTCATCGGGCATCATCAACTGACTATTGGCCTGCTCCGCGCCAACCTGCTCAGCGCCAACGCGCGGATCGTTATCGCCGGCGCCGAACCTGCTCGCGGGGGCGTACCCATGTTCAAATACACCGATTTGCCGGCCTTCGCGGCCAAACACTTCAAGGGTGACCGAACCGCCGCCGTGGAAGCCCTGATCCGCAACGGGCCGAACGTGAAGTATGTGCCCAACAATGCGTATGCCGACGCAAAGCTCGTCGTCGCATGGTGGGTCGCAGCGCTGGCGCGCCGGTTACCCTCCGGCATGGCCATATACGCCGTGTCGCCCGGTGGCGCGACCGCCACCAAGGTGGTGCGAAGCGCTGGCTGGGCGTTGAGGAATATTTTTATCCCAATTGTGAACCTGATCCCCGGCATGAATCAGACGCCGGAGACCGCGGCCCGCCGTTATATCCAGGCATCAAAATTCGGAACCGATCTCTCGGGGCAATTCTTCGCCTCGGCAAAAGGGAAGGTCTCAGGTCCAATGGAGGCGCAGCGCCAACCGCACCTCCATGATCGCGCCAGCCAAGAAGCGGCGTGGCAGGCAGTCGTCAAAGTCTCCGGCGCCGATCTCTCCTCCGCACCGTCCTTGAGCGTGGCATCCTGAACTCGCTGGGCCACTTCGGTGAACGGCTAACAAAGCGAGGACCAGACTATGTCTGTGATCAAACTCATCGCTGTCGGGCTTCCCATCGCGTTAGGCGTCGTGATGATTGGCATTGGCGGGGTCAACTTCGCCGGCCCACCATTAGCCCGTAAAAACTTCGCGCTTTGGGGTTATCCGGCCGGCTTTCACCGCGTGGCAGGCGGCCTTGAAGTCGTGACAGGTTTGCTTCTGATGCTCCCGATCACGTCACGGTTTGGAGCGATCGGTAGCACCATGATCATGCTGGCCGCCGTGGCGACGCTGATCCGTAGTCGCGACTGGGGGCACCTGCCGGGAGCTGTTGTCCTGACGGTGGCGTCCTTCGCGGCGACAGCGATCCAACTGTAGCCGGACCTCACGGAAAAACTGGAACGCAGCTCTTTCCAGAAACGATAGCGCCGCAGTCCCGCGAAGGACGCGATGACTGCTCTCACGCTTCGAAGCGACGTGATCGTTCAAGGCGCGCACGGTATTTTGAATTACCTAGTTCACAATTCCCTTGACCGCAATCTCTGCGCCTGATTATTGTACCAAACAGTTCATAATCAACAAAGCGACCCTGACCTCGCGAGGAGAATGCATATGGAACGGTACAAGGATAAAAAGGCGGTGGTTATCGGCGGCACGAGCGGCATGGGGCTCGCGACGGCGAAGATGCTCCTCGATCGGGGTGCGCATGTTCTGGTGACGGGCCGTTCGAAGACCGGCCTGGAATCGGCGCAGGAAGAGCTTGGAAAGAGCGCCCGCGTGGTTTCGAGCGACGTGCGTTCGTTGACGGACATCGACGCACTCGCCGTTCGGGTGAAGACTGAGTTCGACACCTTCGACCTGCTTTTCGTCAACGCCGGGTTCAGTATTCGGGCGCCTCTGGAGAACGTGACCGAGGCCGTCTACGACGAGATGTTCAACCTGAACGCCAAGGGACCGTTTTTCGCGGTGCAGAAGCTTGCTCCGTTGATCAATCGAGGAGGCTCGGTCGTGCTCACCACATCGATCGCCAATGTGAAGGGAATGGCCGGCAATGCCACATACGGAGCCGCCAAGGCTGCGCTGCGATCATTCGCTGGGACTCTCGCCGCTGAGTTGCTTCCTCGCGAGATTCGCGTCAACGCGGTGACGCCCGGTCCCATCGACACGCCGATCCTCGGCAAAGCGTTTCCCGATAAAGACGCGGCCGCCCAGATCCGGGAAATGATGACCGGCATGGTTCCTATGAAGCGCTGGGGAAAGTCGGAGGAAATCGCTAAGGCCGTCCTCTTCCTCGCGTTCGATGCGACCTTTACGACCGGCGCCGAACTGCCGGTCGACGGCGGTTGGTCGCAGCTCTGAAGGCCGGACAAGAAATATATCGAAATCGGAGTAGACCAATGACACTTGTTGAACCCGAGAAGAAAAGCATGTTTCGCCGTTTGATTGACGACCTGACGGCGTGGGCAATGGCGCTGGACTATTCCAGCGCTGAATACACGGACGACCGCATAGCGGGGCTAGAAAAACAGGTAGCGGAATTGCGCGATGAGCTGCGCCGCTCGTTACCGCGAAGCTGATCCGTTGATTGAACGAGCAGTCAGACGTTCTGATGGTTTATCCCTGATCAGGGATTGCCAGTTCGAGCGAACCCCACGCCTTTCGCGCAAGATTTCTCTCTTCGTCGCCAATCACGCTCGCGTAAATCGCGGTCGTCTCAATACGTGCGTGTCCGAGCCACCGCTGCACAATGTTTAGGGGCACATCCTTCTGTCCAGCTTCGACAGCGAATGCGTGCCGCAGCGCTTTGGGTTTACAAAGACACTCGGAAATTCCCGCATCTCGCATGGCATCGTGCCGCCCAACTACATTCTCGACCTGACGATCGCGCAGCTCAACCGCACGCAGAAGCCGGCCGACCAGTCGATCCCGTGGGCCGCATCGGCTATCTGAAGATGCAGATGTTCCGCGCCGGCCGCTGCGTCGTCGACACCGGCATGCATCACATGAAATGGTCGAAGGAGCAGTGCATCGCCTATTTCGTGGCGGGCACGGATTGATAGGCGCCGGTCAGCCGGCTCACCACGTAAGGCGAGGGGCCGAAGGCCGAGCCGCCGAGATCGAACCGGGCGATCGCCGCCGCCGACTCGCGCATGTAGAGCACCGTGTCGCAGTTGAGCTTGGCCGCGGGCGAGAGGCCGGCCGTGTCGAACCGCAACAATCCGGCAACATTCTCGCACCGTTCGTTGCCGCAAATCGTGCATGTCCCCCAAATGTCCACCTTCACACGTGCGATGCGACGGCGCAGACTCCGGCTCGTTCGAACGGCTCTTTGACAGCGTGAAGACTGAAACGGGGTGTGCGCACCTTCGACAGCGTGCGGCTGCGAAACCGCAAGAAGACTCACCACGGAGGTACGGAGACACGGAGATAGCCAGACAGTCCCCGACATCGTGCGCCGACTTGGACGGATTTTCTTGCGCGCGAATGCGCGCAGGGAAACTTCGAAAGCGAGGCGCGCCGTCCGCAACGGACTCGTTATCTCCGTGTGTCCGCGTCTCTGTGGTGAATCTTCTTTTTTCCGCCGTCTGCTCCAAACCGGAAAAGGACGCACACGGATGAATTTTCACCCTGCGCAGCCCTGTTCCCGGCCATGCGCCGCGGCTGCGGAATGCGCGAAAGGCCCGCGGCTGCCGGCCGGGATGCACGCGGCGCGCGGGCGCGTTTTTTCGTCGCCCTGTTGTTGTCCCTGTTACCAGGGATTGCACCGTACCCCTTCCGTAGCGGAAGGGCCGGCGCTTGCCGCATCGGGGCGATCTTCCTAATTTGGCGGACCCGCCCGAATCGAGGCGGCGGGAATACAGGGGCGGAATCATGAAATCTCTCTCATTGGCGGCCTGGCTCGGCGCAGCCGCTATGACGGTCTCGGTCGCGTTGGCGCAAGACACGAACCCCGCCGCCGGCGTCGACGGCGCGCGGATCGCCAATCCTGCCCCCGGCGAATGGCTGGACAACGGCCGCTCCTATGCCGAGCAGCGTTTCTCGCCGCTCAAAGCGATCAACACGTCGAACGTGAAGGACCTGGGCGTCGCCTGGGAGTACCGCACCTATTCGACGCGCGCGCTGGAAGGCTCGCCCATCGTCGTCGGCGGGGTCATGTACATCACGGCGGCCTGGAGCAAGGTCTGGGCGCTCGATGCGAAAACCGGCAAGGAGCTCTGGGCCTACGATCCGCAGGTGCCGGGCGCCTGGGGCCGCTACGCCTGCTGCGACGTGCCCAATCGCGGCGTGGCCGTGTGGAACGGCGCGGTCTATGTCGGCACGCTCGACGGCCGTCTCGTCAAGCTCGACGCGGCGACGGGCAAGCCCATGTGGGACATCAACACCATCGACCGCAAACGCGCCTATACGATCACGGGCGCGCCGCGCGTCGTCAAAGGCCTCGTCATCATCGGCAATGGCGGATCGGAATACGATGCGCGCGGCTATATCAGCGCCTATCGCGCCGATACGGGAAAGCTCGCATGGCGCTTTTACACCGTGCCCGGCGATCCGCATAAGACGCCGGAAAACGCCGCGATGGCGGCGGCGATGAAGACGTGGTCCGACGACGGCGGCAAGTTCAAATGGTGGAAGATGGGCGGCGGCGGATCGCCGTGGGATTCGATGTCCTACGATCCCGCGCTCGATCTTCTCTATGTCGGCACGGGCAACGGCGCGCCGTGGAACCGCAACGACCGCTCGCCCGGCGGCGGCGACAATCTCTATCTCTCGTCGATCCTCGCTATCAAGGCGAGCACGGGAAAACTCGCCTGGTATTACCAGACGACGCCCGGCGACACGTGGGACTTCGATTCCACGTCGCACATGATCCTCGCCGATCTCACCATCGACGGAAAACTCCGCCACGTGATCATCCAGGCGCCGAAGAACGGCTTCTTCTATGTGCTCGATCGCGCGACGGGGAAACTCATCTCGGCCAAGCCGTTCGCCGTCATGAACTGGGCGACGGGCATCGACATGAAGACGGGCAAGCCGATCGAGAATCCGGCGGCGCGCTACAAGACCAAGATGGCCGTGGTGATGCCGCAGGAAACCGGCGGCCACAACTGGCAGCCGATGGCGTTCAGTCCCGAGACCGGTCTCGTCTACATCCCGGCGATGGACGGTGCGGCGATCTTCGTGCCGCAGAAGAAATTCGTCTGGCGGCCGCGTGCCTGGGATACCGGCAACGATTTCGCGGCCGTGTCAAAAGCCGTGCTGGCGGCGATCCAGAGCGGCAAGCCGCCGCCGCCGTCGATGGGCTACATCAAGGCGTGGGATCCCGTGGCGCAGAAGGAAGTCTGGCATCAGCCGCTCGGCGGCAGCTGGAACGGCGGCCTGCTGGCGACCGCCGGCGGTCTCGTCTTCGGCGGCGCGGCCGACGGCATCTTCGCGGCCTATAACGCGAAGACCGGCGCCAAGCTTTGGTCGATCGATCTGAAGACCGGCATCCTGGCGCCGCCCGTCAGCTACGCCATCGACGGGCAACAATACATTGCGCTGCTCGCCGGCTGGGGCGGCGCGGGCGGACTTGCGAGCCTGAAGGATCCGACGACCGCCGTCGTGAAATACGGCACCAACCAGGGCCGTCTCTTCGTCTTCAAGCTGGGCGGCAAGCAGACCGTTGCGGCGCTCCAGCCCGAAGGCAATCCGTCCGTCGAGCCGCCGCCGCAGACGGCCGACGCGGCGACCATCGCCAAAGGCTTCGACGCCTTCCACCGGAACTGCACCGTCTGCCACGGCTTCTTCGCTGAGTCCGACGGCGTTCTGCCGGACCTGCGCACCGTGCCGCCGGAGATCTGGGGCCAGTACGACAATATCGTCCTGGGCGGCGCGCTGGCCGACGGGGGCATGGCCTCGTTCAAGGACCTGCTCAAGAAGGACGACGTGACGGCCATCCGGGCCTATGTGCTGGACCGGGCCCATGCGCTCTGGGAGGCCAAGAAGGGCAAGGCGGCACACTAGCTGCCTTTCCTTGCCCCGCCTGGGGTCTGCCGCTATCTAGGCCGTCCCCGCGGGGAGCGGGGATCGAGGCCCTATGAGTACCGACAAAACATCCCGCCCCAAGGCGCGGCTGCCCCGAGGCTTCCGCGACCGTGCCGCTGTCGAGATCGCGGCCGAGCGGGAATGTCTCGCCACCATCGCGCGGGTCTACGAGTCCTATGGTTTCGAGCCGCTGGAGACGCCGGCCTTCGAATACACCGATGCGCTGGGCAAGTTCCTGCCCGATGTCGACCGCCCCAACGAAGGCGTCTTCTCGCTCAAGGACGACGACGGGCAGTGGCTGTCGCTGCGCTACGACCTGACCGCGCCGCTCGCGCGCTACGTGGCGGAGAATTTCCAGAATCTGCCGAAGCCCTTCCGCCGCTATCAGGTGGGGCAGGTGTGGCGCAACGAGAAGCCGGGCCCCGGACGCTATCGCGAGTTCACGCAGTTCGACGCCGACACGGTCGGCAGCGCGTCGCCCGCGGCCGATGCGGAATTGCTGATGATGGCGGCGGATGCGCTGGAAGCGGCGGGTCTGAAGCGCGGCGAATATCTCATCAAGATCAACAGCCGCAAATTGCTCGATACGGTGCTCGCGGCTGCCGAAGTCGACGCCTCGCAGCGCGGCAGCGTATTGCGCGCCATCGACAAGTTCGACCGGCTGGGCGAGCGGGGCGTCGTGCAATTGCTGGGCGAAGGCCGCAAGGACGAATCCGGCGATTTCACCAAGGGTGCAGGTCTGAGCGCAAAGCAGATCGCCGTCGTGATGGGATTGCTGACCGGCACGCGCGATCAATATGAGACGACCGAAGCCGTCCAGGAGATGGGCGTGATCCTCAATCTCCTGCGTGCGGGGGGCTATGCGGAAGACCGCGCCGTCATCGACACGAGCATCATCCGCGGCCTCGAATATTACACGGGCGCGGTCTTTGAAGCCCAGCTGACGTTCCCCGTCACCAACGAAGCGGGCGAGAAGGTCGTGTTCGGTTCAGTGGTCGGCGGCGGACGCTATGACGATCTGGTCGCGCGCTTCACCGGGCAGCAGGTTCCGGCCGTCGGCATTTCCATCGGCGTGAGCCGTCTTCTTTCTGCGCTGCGCAATCGCCGGGAGCAGGCGATGGCGCCGCTCGTCGTCGTGCTCGCACTCGACGATGTCGAAGCGAGTTTCCGCACGGCAGCGGAATTGCGCGCCGCGGGCATTCGCGTGGAGACCTACACCGGCACGCGCAAGTTCGGCGATCAGTTGAAATATGCCGACCGCCGCGGCGCGGCGATCGCGATCATCGAAGGCTCCGACGAACGCGCCAAAGGCGAAGTGACGCTGAAGGATCTGGCGCTCGGCGCGGAGCTTGCGAAATCCGTCGAAAACCGCGCCGACTGGGTGAAGGATCGCCCGGCGCAGAAAGCGGTCAAGCGCGCCGATCTCGTCCGCGAAGTGCGTGCCATGCTGGGCGGGGGCTGAACCATGGCGGCCTTCCCCAATTACGATGCCGCGCGGCTCGCGGCGCTGGGTATGCAGGCGGATGCGATCCTGGGCGTCTTCGGCCGACACGGTTATGCGCTGACGGATTGTTCCGTGCTGCAGCCCGCGGAGATATTTCTCGACCGCGCCGGCGAAGAAATCCGCCGCCGCACCTTCGTGCTCACCGATCCGGCAGGACAGGATCTGTGCCTGCGTCCCGATCTCACCATTCCCGTCTGCCGCGGACATCTCGCGGCGAACGGCGCGTTTCCGGCGCGGCTTTGCTACAACGGCCTCGTCTTCCGCCATCAGCCGGCCGAGCCCGAACGTCCGACGCAATTCTATCAGGCGGGCGTCGAGCTCCTGGGTCTCGAAGACCGCATCGCCGCGGAAACGGAAATCCTCACGCTCACCGTCGAGGCGTTGCGCGCCGCGGGGCTCAAGGGCTTCGAGATGAAGGTCGGAGATCTCGGCCTCTTCAACGCCTTCGTCGATGCGCTCGACATCCCGCCGCAATGGCGCGGGAGATTAAAGCGTCACTTCTGGCGCACCGGCTATTTCGAAGCGTTGCTGGAACGTCTGTCGCGCGGCGCCGCCAGCGATGCGCAGCGCCTGCTGGCGCATCTGGGCACGCTCGACGCCAAGGAAGCGCGGCCGGCTTTCGAAGGCCTGATGGATCTTTTGAGCGCGCGGCCGCAGGGCGCGCGCACGCGCGAGGAAATCGTCGACCGTCTCATCGAGCAGGCGGCGGATGCGTCCGCACTGCGTCTCGATTCCAACATCGCGGCACTCATCGGGCAATTGCTTGCCATCACCGGCGGCGCGCACACCGCCATCAAGCAGATCGAAGCGCTGGCGAAGAAGGCGGGCGTGTCGCTCGCAGCACCTTTGAACGCCATGACGAAACGGCTCGAGACGCTGAAAGCGCTCGGCATCGCCGACAGACACGTCAGCTTCGCGGCGCGCTTCGGCCGCAACATGGAATATTACACGGGCTTCGTGTTCGAGCTGTGGTCGCGCGACGCGGAAGGTCCGGTGCAGATCGCAGGCGGCGGCCGCTACGACACGCTGCTCGAGCAACTGGGCGCGAAGAAGATCATTCCGGCGATAGGCTTCGTCATCCGTACCGAGCGCGTGCTGGCCGCGTGTGCGGCGCAGGGGAAGGCGTCGAAATGAGTGCCGCTCTGATCATCGCCGTGCCGTCGAAAGGCCGCCTGCAGGAGCAAGTGCAGAACTATTTCGCCGATGCGGGGCTTGCCATGAAACAGGCGGCGGGCGCGCGCGGCTATCGCGCCACGCTGTCGGGCATTCCCGAAATCGACGTGCGGCTTCTGTCGGCCTCGGAGATCGCCGATGCGCTGATCGCGGGCGACGTGCATCTGGGCATCACGGGCGAGGATCTGATCCGCGAGTCGCTGCCGGCGCTCGAGGGTTCGATCGCGCTTCTGAAGCCGCTCGGATTCGGCTACGCCGATGTCGTCGTCGCCGTGCCGGAAGCGTGGATCGACGTGTCTACGATGGCCGATCTCGACGACGTCTGCGCCGCGTTCTATCAACGCCACCGCCGCCGCCTGCGCATCGCCACGAAATTCGTCGGTCTCACGCGCAGCTTCTTTGCCCAAGCCGGCATCTGGGATTACCGCATCGTGGAAAGCGCAGGCGCTACGGAAGGTGCGCCGGCCGCGGGCACGGCGGAAGCGATCGTCGACATCATGACGACGGGCGCCACGCTCGCCGCCAACAATCTGAAGACGCTGGAAGACGGCACGATCCTGAAAAGCCAGGCGCAGCTGGCCGCCAGCCTCAAGGCCGAATGGTCGAAGGAGGCGCGCGCCGCCGCCGTCACGCTGATCACGCGGCTCTCCGCCCGCGAGCGCGCCAAGGCGTCGCTGGTGTTGCGTGTGCGCCTCGACGGCAATCCGGACGGCATTCTCAAAGGCCTCGCGAAAGCGACCGGCGCCTCCGTGCTGTCGCGCCCGTCGGCCGGCAACGTCGCCGGCGAATGCGCCATCCTCTGTCCGCGCCATGCGCTGATGGAAGCGATCGACTATCTGCGCAAACATGGCGACGAAGCCATCACGGCGCAGGACGCGGACTACGTCTTCGTCAAGGACGACCCGCTGATTGCGGCGTTCGAGAGCGCGGTACGCAAGTAAAAGCCTTCACCACTCCCCTTTGTGTCATGGCCCGGTCTTGCCGGGCCATGACACTTATTTTTTTAGATGAGCGCCTACAAGCTGCCCAGCGCTTCCGCCAACCGCACCGCATCGTCTTTCGTGTGATAAATCCCGAAGCCGATCCGCAGGCGGTCGCCGCGGCTGTCGGTGATGATGTCTTTCGCGAAGAGCTTTTCGACGATCTCGCCCGCCCGCGGTGTGCGGAAGGCAAGAAAGCGTCCGCGGCGTGTTTCATCGGGAATGATGAGCATGGAAGGAGAAATGGGCGCTTTGACTTTCCCGAGCGCATCCAGAAATGCGCGCTCGATGCCGCGCACTTGTTCGAGCATGGACGCAACCGTCTGGCCTTCGCGCACGAGCCAATCCTGCACGGCGTTGAAGCGGTAAAGCGCCGTCACGTCGAAGGTCGCGCCCAGGAAGCGGCTCCCGTCCTTGCCGTAGCCTACGCCCGCGCCGCCGCCTTCCAGCGCCTCGAAGCCCGCATACCAGCCCGTGTCGCGCGGACGCGGGCCGTAGCCGGGCGGGCAGTGCAGGAAGCAGCAACCTTCGCCCGCCATCGCGTATTTGTAGCCGCCGGCGAGATAAAAGGCGCGATGTGCGATCGCGGAGATATCGACCGGGATCGCCATGAAGGCGTGATAGCCGTCGATGACGACGAAGGTTTCGGGGTTGCGCACGGCCGCCACGATCTTGGCCGGATCGCGCACCGCGAAACCGGAATCGAAGAAGACCTGGCTGAAGAACACGAGATCGTGTTCGGCGCACGCGGCATCGGCGAAGCGCGCCTCGAAGGTGTCGAACGGCTCCGTGGCGATCCGCGTGACGACCACGCGCTTGTCCTCCTCGAGCCGCGCAATCTGCCGCGCAAAGCTCATGAACTCCGACGACGTCGTGAGCACGCGCAACGGTTTGTCGGCCGGAAAACAGGACAAGAGCCGCACGACGAAGGAATGGGTGTTGGGCCCGAAGGCGATGGTGTTGGGATCGGGCAGGTTGAGCGCGCGCGCGACGTGAGCCTGTGCGGCCGGAGTCACCTGCGCGAACACATAGTCCCATTTGCGGTCGAGGAGCCGCGCCGCGTCGTCCCAGGCCTGCACCTGCGCCGCCAAACTCGCGTCGGGCCATGGGTGATGGCTGTGCGCCGCGGCGTGAAGCGACCAGGCGCTGCGGCCCGCGACCTGCGAAAAGCCGTCCTTCGCCGTCATTGCGGCGAGACGGGACCGTTCTTGATGTCCCAGTCGTTCAGGTGCTCCGCCTTCCAGCGCATCATCATGTAAATGCGCGAACGGCCTGAAGGATGGTCGTAGAAGACGAACTCTTCAAGCGGCGTCGGATCGAGCTTGCGGTATTCGCTCAGCATCAGCGTCGCCTTGGCGAAGCCGTCGGGCTGGCGCACGGCATTGACGCCGAAGATGTCAGCCTGCGCTTCGACGGTGCGCGTGATGGTGTTCTGCACCGGCGTGGCCAGAAAGAAGAAAAAACTCAGCAGCGCCATGAAAACGGGAAGACCGGCCGGATCGTCGATCCCCTTCACGCCCCATGCCGCGCCGAAGCGTTTCACAAGCCATTTGAATCCCCAGTTGAGGAAGGCGAAAGCCACGAAGATCAGCAGCCCCATCCAGGTGATGAGGATCGCCACATGATTGAGCACGTAATGCCCCATCTCGTGACCGAGGACGGCGATGATCTCCCGGGGCGTGCAGCGCTTGAGGAGATTGTCGTTCATCGAGATCCGCGTCGTGCCGAACATGCCGGACACATTGGCCGACACGCGCTTGCTCTGCCGCGAGGCGTCGAACTCGTAGACATTGGTGGCAGGGATGCCTTCCGAGCGCGCGATCGAAAGGATTTCGCTTTTGAGCTTTCCTTCCGGCAGGGGCTCATAATGATTGAACAGCGGCGCAATGAAGACCGGGGCGATGGCGGCGCCGATCGCAAGAAACACGACAGTGACGAGTGTGCCCCAAATCCACCAGGTCCGCGGAGCGCGCCGGATGACGGCGTAGATGATCGTGATGAGGATCGTCGTGATCACGAGATTGACGGCGAACCCGGTACCGAAATCACCGAACCATTGCGCAAAATTCTGGTTCGAAAGGCCGTAGGCGTGCTCGCGGATGAAACTCTCATAGACCGTCAATGGAAACGTCATCGCCACCGTGAGGATGGTGTAGGCGATGGCATAGATCGGCACCTGCCAGAAGCGCGATTTCGTCTGCGCTTGCGCAAAATCGCGGATACGCGCCGAAATGCCGAGCCACAGGAGAATGGCCGAGACGGTGATCGCGTAGATCGCATCGACGAGGATCAGAACGTAGCCGCCTTCGAAGTAGGAGTCGGATTTGGCACGCGCCTCGCCATGTACTTCGGCGAGATAGGCGTCGGTCGCCTTCATCGCGTCGAAGCCCGCCTGCGGCGAGGGCACATCGGGCAGGCTTTGAATGGTGACCTTGGTGGTCGGCGCCGCTACCGGCCCGTTTTGCGCCGATACGACAGTGCAGAAGACGATCATCATCGCGGTGCACACCGCAGCCAACCCCAAACGCATGCATCCCTCCGTAGTTGCCGCGACGCTAGCAGATGTCGCGGCTCATGTCCGTGTTCCCAAAAGCTCCCGATAAAGCGCCAGCGTGTCGGCGCACATCCGTTCGACCGTATATCGGGCCGCAATATGCGCCCGCGCCGCCTTGCCCATGGCCTCGCGCCGTTCAGGCCCGGCCGCGAGCAGCGTTGCAAGCGCATCGGCCAGCGCCGCGGAATCGCCGGGCGCAACGAGAAGGCCAGATGTGCCGGGCAGGACGACCTCGCGCGCGCCGCCGTGATTGGTCGCGATCACAGGACGCGCCATGGCGCCGGCTTCGGCCGCCACACGCCCGAAGGCTTCCGGATCGACGGACGCGGAGACCACGATGTCGGCGGCGAGATAGGCGGCCGGCATGTCGTTGACATGGCCGGCGATGTGAACGGCGCCGTCGAGACCGCTCGAGACGATCTGCAGGCGGAGTTCGGCTTCATAAGTGTTGCGGCCCTGCGGATCGCCCGCGAAGACCGTGTGCACGGCGCCCAGCCGGCCTTCGCGCTTCAGCCGCGCCAGCGCGTCGAGAAGGATCGTTTGCCCCTTCCAGCGCGTGAGACGGCCGGGAAGAAGGACGAGCGTCTCGCCCGGTTTCGCCTGCCATTGCCGCCGCAACCCCTCCACACGCTCCGCCGGAATGCCGGCCGGATCGAAGCGCGCGAAATCGACGCCGCGCGGGATGACCGCAAGATGCTTCGGCTTGAAGCGGTATTCGGCGGCGATATGCGCGGCCGTCCATTCGGAATTGGCGATCACCGCGTCGCCGCGCGCCATCACCGAATTGTAGAAGCGCTTGAAGCCGCTCTTGGCGTTGTAGATGCCGTGATAGGTCGTCACGAAAGGAACCTTGGCCATACGTGCCGCGAAGAAGGCGCTCCAGGCCGGCGCGCGCGAACGGGCGTGGATCAGCGCGATCTTCCGTTCACGGACGATATCGCGCAGGCGGAAGGCGTTGGCGACGAGCGTATGCGGCGCCTTCGAATCCGCGGGAAACCGGATCCACCGCCCGCCCACATCGATGAGCTCGTTCAGCATGCGGCCTTCCCGGGTGGCGACATAGGCCGCATAGCCGCTCCGCGCCAGCGCGGCTGCGATGTCGATCGTGGTGCGTTCGGCGCCGCCCGTCTCGAGCTTGGGCACGATCTGCAGAATGGCGATGCGGTCGGAAATGGAAGGACCGGAGGTTCAAGGTGCGGGCGGGACAATCGCCGATTTGGGCAGCGGGCGCAAAGTCATTTCAGCGCGCGAAGGCCTTCGCGATAGGTAGGATAGGCGAGGGTTATGCCCAGCTCGCGCTTCATCCGGTCGTTCCGTACGCGTTTGGAATCCCGGTAGAAGCTCCTGGCCATCTCCGAAAGGCCCGGCTCCGCCGCGGCAAAGGCTTCGAGCGGCGGCGGCGCGATCCCCAGAAGCTCCGCGCCATAGGCGATCACGTCCGCCTGCGACGCGGGCTCGTCGTCGCAGACATTGTAAATGGCGTTCGGCGAAGGCTTCGCGATCGACGCGGCCAGCACGCGCGCCAGATCGTCGACATGGATGCGGGAGAATATCTGTCCGGGCTTGTCGAAACGCCGCGCCGTGCCCGCGCGCAGCGCCTGCAGCGGATTGCGCCCCGGACCGTAGATGCCCGCGATGCGGAAGATGTGCAGCGGCGTATGGCTCTCCGCCGCAAAGACCTGCCACGCAATCTCGGCGGCGAGACGCTTGGCCGAACGCGGAGCGGAAGGATCAGGCGGCGTCGCTTCGTCCACCCAGCCGCCCTGCCGGTCGCCATAGACGCCGGTGGACGAGAGATAGCCGAGCCAGCGCCAGCGCGATGCAAGCGCACGCAGCCGCTCGGCGCCGGTGCGCAGGACGGGATCGCCGTGCTCGTCGGGCGGCGCGGAGAGCAGAACGGCGTCGGAGTTTTCGAGCGCCTCCTGCAAAGCCTCGGACCACGCGGAGTCATCGAACGCGACAGCGGCGAAGCCTTCGCGTGAAAGATCGTTTATCCGGCTGGACGTGCGCGCCGTGCCCGCGACATGCCAGCCGTCTGCGCGCAAACGCCGCGCGAGCGCCAGCGCCGAGTAACCAAGACCGAAGCAGAACAAATTTCGCGCCATGACCTTGCATTCACAGCCGGGCGAGGCTCTTTTAGCCCGATGCGTGCAGCTTTTCCAACGTTCCTCATCGGCATTGCGCTGACCCTGTCGCAGGCTCATGCGGCAGGCGTGTCGCTGCTCGACGATCCCGCGCTCACCGGCGCCAACCGATATGAGCGTTGTCTCGTGCTCGTCAAGGACAACGCGCGCAACGCGGTGGCCGCGGCGGAAGCCTGGCATGGCGCCGGTGGCGGTGCTGCGGCGCTGCATTGTGAAGCGCTGGCGCTGACGGCGCTGCATCGTTTCGGCGAAGCCGCCCTCAAGCTCGATCAGGCCGCGATGATTGCGCCGGGCGGCGAGCGCGATCTGCGCATCGCGCTTTACGATCAGGCGGGCAATGCGTGGCTCCTCGCGGGCAATCCGGAGAAAGCGGAAGCCTCGATCAGCACGGCGCTCGCATTGTCGCCGCATGACGAAGACATCCTGTTCGACCGGGCACGGGCGCGCGCCGCGCGCAAGGACTGGTCGGGCGCGGAAACCGATCTCACGAAACTGCTGCAGATCGACGGCGATCGTGCCGACGCCTGGGTGCTGCGCGCGAGCGCACGGCATGCGGAGGGACGAAGAGCCGAAGCCGCCGCCGACATCGGCCATGCGCTGGCGGTCTATCCCGATTATCCCGAAGCGCTGGTCGAACGCGGCACGATGAAGCTGGAATCGGGCGATGCGGCCGGTGCGCGCGCCGACTGGCAGACCGTCATCCACGACGAACCCGACGGCGACGCCGCCAACGCCGCGCGCCAGCGCTTGGCCGCCATGGCTGCGCTCCCTCCGGCGCCGCCCGCGAAGCCGGCCGGAAAGTAAGAATCATCACAGAGGCGCGGAGACACGGAGAACAAAGATTCAGCGCGGGGCACGCGGTGGTCTCGCAGAGGACGCGGTGACCTATCGCGCGCGAAGCGCGCAACTATTTTCCGTCAATTCTGAAAGGGCTGCGCGCTGACGCGCGCGACGTCCGCCTGCGTCCACCGCGTATCCGCAGCGGCCACTGCGCTAAATCTTTGTTCTCCGTGTCTCTGTGCCTCTGTGGTGAATCTTTCAGGCGTTTTCGCGGGCGAGGCGCCATTCGGTTCGCACGCCGTCGTCGCTCTCGCCGGACTCGTATTTCGTCGCAAGAACCGAAAGCGATCTGTCATCCAGCAATCGCGACAGCGCCCACACCGCCATGGCACGCACCAGCGGTGACGCATCGTCGAGCAGGTGTTCGGCACACGGCGCCAGCGAGACGTCTTCCGAGTTTCCAATTGCGATCAGCACGTTCCGCACGAACCGGTCGCGGCCGATGCGTTTGATGGGCGAGCCGCGGAACAGCGCGCGAAAGCCCGCATCGTCCAGCACGGCAAGATCGGACAGCGCCGGCGCCCGCAACGCGTCGCGCGCATGGAACCGCGCCTCATGGGCCTCCTGTGCGAATTTGTTCCACGGGCACACCGCCAGGCAATCGTCGCAGCCATAGATGCGGTTGCCGATGGCTTCGCGGAATTCGCGGCTGATGTGATCCTTGTTCTCGATGGTGAGATAGGCGATGCAACGCCGCGCATCGATGCGGTAGGGCGCGGTGAAGGCATTCGTGGGGCAGACGTCGAGACAGCGCCGGCACTGCCCGCAATGATCCTCTTCCGGTGGATCCGCGGGAAGTTCGAGCGTCGTGAACAGCGAACCCAGGAACAGCCACGAGCCGAATTCGCGGGAAACGAGATTCGTATGCTTGCCCTGCCAGCCGAGACCGGCCGTCTGCGCCAGCGGCTTTTCCATCACCGGCGCCGTGTCGACGAAGAGCTTCACCTCGGCGCCGAAGCGCGTATGCACGAAATGCGCGAGCCGGCGGAGCTTCGCCTTCATCACGTCGTGATAGTCGTCGCCTTGCGCATAGGCCGAGATGGCGCCGGTCGTGCGCTCCGCCAACGCCTCACGCGGATCGCGCGCGGGCGCATAATTCTGCGCCACGACGACGACGGATTTCGCCTCCGGCCAGAGGCTCACGGGTGCCGCGCGCTTTTCCGCGTTCTTCTCCATCCAGTCCATCGTGCCGTGACGGCCTTCGGCGAGGAACGCGGAGAGATGTTCGCGCGTGTCCGGCGCTTCTTCAGCCGACGCAATGCGGACGGCGTCGAAGCCCAGTGTTGCGGCGTGCGCGAGAATCTCCGCGCGGATGTCAGCCGTCGAGCTCGGCATAGTGCGCCACCGGCGGTTGACCCGGAACGCGATCGCTTAAGATCGAACGGAACGAGGGGCGCGACTTCACGCGGACGTACCATTCGGCCGCCGCAGGATACTCCGTCCACGGAACTTCGCCGAAGTAGTCGAGCGTGGAAAGATTGGCGGCGACGGCCAGGTCGCCCAGTGTGCATTCGCGGCTGGCGAGATAGCCGTTCAGTTCGCCCGCCGTGCCGATCATGGTCAGTGCGGGCTTCAGCGCTTCGCGGCCGGCGCGGATGACGGTCATGTCCGGCGTGCGCTGGACGGTGGCGCCCGTGAAACGCGGCGAGGCCTTCTCGTAAACGATGCGGCGGACGACGCCGTCGAGGAGCGGCCCCATCGCCCAGTCGAGGAAGCGCAGACTCTCGGCGCGCGCCTGCGCGTCCTCCGGCGCCAACGGATGATCCGGGTAGCCGCCCTCCAGGTGATCGACAATCGCCCAAAGACCCGTCACGCGGGCGCCGTCGAGATCGGTGAAGACGGGCAGATGATCGGTGCCGTCATCGGGCCCGGCGAGATCGACGGTGAGGCGCTTTTCGCCGATCACCAGACGAACAAAACGCGAAGGCGGCGACAGGAGATAATGGGTCAAACGACGCATGGCGTGGGCAATCTAATGGAGCGGGCGGCGCGTCTCTACCCTTTTTCCTCCTGGCGTCAATCGACCCGAACCCTGCCGTCGCGGTAGACGAGCCGGCTTCAGGGCCGCCGGCCGGCGCTCCGCACAACCATGACGTGGATCAATGTGGCTGTCGGCCGGGGCGGCGACAATGGCTTATGTCGCGATTCAGCATGGCAAGCGAGAGTCAACAGCACAGGCTGCATCGCGTGCATCCGTGCGACGCGTGCAAGGTGAGAGCCATCGCCGCGTGCGGTCCCCTGAGCGCGGACGAACGCAAGCGCCTCACGGCGATCATGAAGACGGTCACGTTCGCGCCGCACCGGCTGATATTCATGGAAACCGCGCCCGCCGCGAGCCTCTACAATGTGACCGACGGTGTGGTGAAAATCTACAAGATGATGCCGGACGGACGCCGACAGGTCACCGGATTCCTCTTCCCGGGCGATTTTCTCGGTCTCATCCAGAACGACTCTTACGCGTACAGCGCCGAAGCTGTGACGGAAACCAGGCTCTGCCAATTCCCGCGAGTTCGCCTTGAGATGCTGCTTCGGGAGTTGCCGAAGCTCGAGCAGCGATTGCTGGGAATGGCCTCTCATGAACTTGCCGCGGCGCAGGACCAAATGGTCCTGCTGGGTCGAAAATCGGCGCGTGAACGCGTGGCGTCGTTTCTGCTCATGCTGGCGAAGGCGACGGAACGGCAAGGGCCTCAAGCCGATCTTATCGCGGTACCGATGACCCGATCCGACATCGCCGATTATCTCGGCCTCACGATGGAAACCGTCAGTCGGTCTTTGACGCAGCTGAGTTCGGAAAATCTCATTCGCCTCTTGAACGAGAAGCATGTGCATCTCATCGATCGCGCCGGTTTACACAGAATCAGCGTCGGCCTTTAGATCCGGGCAGGCGCGCAAACCATCGCCGCAAACTTTTTGAATTTTTCCAGGAAACCGGCCGGTCCGCGCGTGATCCAGATCATCGCGCGATTCCCGCGAAAGCATAGAATATGCATCGAAGCCAAGCTTCTCCGGATTGCTTTAGCAGCCGGGAATTGGAAATAGGAGGTACTCATGCGGTACTCGGTTCCACAAACGACATGGTTCCGCCCCATGCCTGCCTATGGTGTGAACGACACATTTTTCTCGGCGTTGAACAAGGAAATTGGACAGGTCTTCGATGATATGGGCTTCTCCACGACCCAGCCCGGCCGTAACCCGGCACCGCGGATGAGCGTGAGCGAAACCGAAAACTTCGTCGAGATCGAAGCCGAATTGCCCGGCGTCGAGGCGAATGACGTCGATGTCGAATTGAACGACGACGTCCTCACGATCAAAGGCGAGAAGAAACTGAACTACAACGGGCAGCAGAAGGACTACTATTATCAGGAACGCGCAGTCGGCAAATTCGCGCGTTCAATCACGCTGCCGTTCGAACCCGATCCCAAGACGGTGAAGACGGCTTTCGCCAAAGGCGTGCTCACCATCACGCTGCCGAAAGCGGCCGGCGTGAAACACCAGACGGTCAAGATTCCCCTTCATTAAGCCGTCAGGTTCCACAGAGGTGGGCGACTTTCGGTCGCCCACTTCTTTTTTTGCCGTTCATCGCAATCCGGAGCGACGGCCCTTAGCGCTTCACGCACCAGTCGAGGCCGTCGCGCGTCACTTCGCCCATGCGCGCCAGGATCGTGCCCGTGCGGGCGGCGACGTAGGGGCCGGGGTGCGCGGCTTTCCAGACGCCGGGATCGGCCAGGATGATGGCGAGGCGCGCGGCTTGGCTGCTGGAGAGCTGCGACGCCGATTTATGGAAATAGGCCTGCGACGCCGCCTCGGCGCCGAAATTGCCGTGGCCCCAATCCACGAGATTGAGATAGGCGGTGAGGATGCGTTCCTTCGGCCAGAAGAATTCGATGAGCACTGTGAAATAGGCCTCGACGCCTTTCCTCACCCAGCTGCGCACCGGAAATAGGAAGATGGTGCGCGCCGTTTCCTGGCTGATGGTGGAGGCGCCGCGCAGGCGCCGGCCGCGTTCGTGTTCCTTGATGGCTTCATGGATGTCCTTCCAGTCGAAGCCGTGATGCGTGCAGAAATCGTTGTCTTCCGAGGCGATGACCGCGCGCGTCAGCGCCGGCGCGATGTGCTCACGCGCCACCCAGTGATTGCGCACGCCTTCGCCCTCGACGAGCGGAATGATCATCTCCGGCGTGAACGGGATCGGGACGAAGCGGAAAACGAGCAGGAACACGATCGGCAGCGGCACGAACAGCGCGAAGATCACGGCAAGCGTGCGCCGCACCCACGGCGTGCGTGAACCGTCGCCGTACCAGAAGGCGCGGAGACGGGAGAACGAAGGTGGCGCGTTCGGCTTGGGAACATAATCCGGCCGCGGTTGCGGCGGCGCACTCGGTTCCTGATCGTCTGAACTCAATCCATCCCCCGCTCGCCGTGGTCGGGCGTGAGCCGGCCACCCAGTCTTTATTGCTGTAGACTCTGGATGGGCGGGTCAAGCCCGCCATGGTGAAGACAGCAATCGCGATCACCACCGTCGACGGCCCCAGCCTCGAACGCGCCAATCCCGGCTTCGACACCCGCAACGGCAACGGCGGCGAAACGCTGTGGCTGCCGTTGAAGCCGTGAACGCCGAATCCCTGGTAACAGGGGTAAGAACAGGGCGCGCGCAGCGACGCGGCGCGAAGGATGTGCCGGAAAGCCCTGTGCCATCGGTGTTTGTTGCACACCGTCGCCGGCGGGCATGGACATTATCAGGCAAATGGCAGCGTAACGGCGGCTTTCCGACGGTGCGGTCTTGCGCCCGATGTCCGCCGTTCGTTCGCGTATTCGACGGCGCGCGAAAGCGTGCGCCTCCGGCCGCGCGTCCGCGACCGGTGGTTCGCTTTGCAGGATTCACACTTTCAAAGAGCCGCTCCGAAGAGCGCGCGCATGATACGCCGGCGCGCGCGCATCCCCGAGGGAACCTTTGGGGGACACGCGCCAATGTTGCCGTTTATTTCACAAGCGTCTCAATCGCGCGCGAAATTCCGGCGACGTGTCGCCCGTTTGTTTCCGTTTTCGGAACCGATCGCGACCATCTCCGCGACGGCCTCGAACGCGCCAACTCCGGCTTCGACACCTGCACCGGCAATGACGGAGAGATGTTGTGGGTGCCGTTGAACGGATGAGAACCACTGTTGTCGGGGCTATCACGCGAGAAACCAGCTGAAACATGCGCATGCACACCAAATAACGGGATCAAACAGCGGACATTTGTACCCTAACTGTTCCTGTGTCAGGCTTATCGCCGGATAGATTTCGGTTGGTGAGATGCAAGAACTCGAGCGACTGGAAAAGCAATGGAACAACGCCGCGCGGTTTCGCGGAATTCGGGCAAACCTTTGTCTCGATGACGAAGGGCTCACGCTGGGCGCCGGTACTCTGCTCGCAAAACGCAATCACGATGGCTCGCTCGCGCTCGACGGCGAAGAGGAAAAGGTTCTCACGCTCCTGTCGATCGCGTGTGGAAAAGCTCTCGACCCGTCCGCATTGAAACCGATCCGACGAGCGTCGGAGATCGCACGTGACGGAGACGAGTGCAGAGCCGCGATGCACGTCGCGCTGACAAAGCTTCCAAATATCTCCGACCCGATCGACGCCGCGCGTCGCCTTTTCATAGCCGAAGGGTTGATCGCTGCGGGTGTCGCACCTTGCGACATTTGGAAAGCGGTCGGGTTCAATCCGGCCATTTTGAATTTGCTCGCCAAATACAATTCGGCCGAACCGCGCGTGGCGGCGGGAAGTGGAAAGCCCAGTGGAGAATGGACAAGCGGCGGCGCGGCGAATGCGAACACGGCGGCGGCTATAGGCGCATTGGCACCCGCGGCAATGCGAGCCGGGCAGGTCGCTGCTGAAGAAGTAGAAGCACAAGCACCGCGGGTTTTGGCGAGGTTACCGGGTATCGCGTTGCGTTCGGCGTCAATCGCGGCGCGGCTCAATCTTCCTCTTTCCGCCCTAATCGAAACCCTTCGAGCATCTCCCACCGGCGGAGATCGCATCGTCGGTCGCATTAGCGGATTGCCGAACGTGTATTACGAACGGCATCAAGATGAGCTCGCGATCCAACTCATAGACAAGTCCACAGAACGCGCGATTGCTGCGCTCTATCCGACGGGCGTGCGAGGACAATATGCGGATCAGCAATCCAGCATTGTTGGGCATATGGAGGGCGACGAACTGGTGGTTCGTACGAAGGCAGGCACAATCGCGCGAGTGAAAACGTACAGGGATGATCCACAAAAGTGCCCGGATCCACCTTTGCCAGACAATAACGGAATGCCGGGAGAGGTCGGCGAGCGAAGCAAGGGCTACGAAACCTTCATGAAAGGGGAAACCAATCCGGGGGATCCGACGCCGGAAGGAATGGCCTTTTACTTGCTCAACCCCGTGACTGGACGGATCGTCAAATACGATGATTGCAAGCCGGGTAGGCCTATGGCCACGATGATGGAGTATAAAGGACTCCGTCATGGAGATAATTTGGGCCCAAACGGATTCCAACAATATCGCGATAGCATCGCAGAAGAGTGGACGGACGAAGCGACTCGCCAAGTTCAAGCAAGTGGCGGGCGCCGGTTGGAATGGCATTTCGCGCAACAAGATGCCCTTGAATTTGCGCGCGCACTTTTCGCGGGCAACCCGCTGTTGTCGGACATCAAGCTGGAATATTCGCCCTGGGCCGAAGGCGAGCAATGGAAGCGTTCGGGGCGGGGATGGAAGCGGTCCATCAGGGCATTGGTTTGGAAAAGTCGAATACTACAAGATCGCCTGGTTGAAGCTATGAGGCGAGAGTCGCGAATTGGAATGGTCTGAAGGATACGGCTATGGCATTCGACATTCATCTAGCGTGCTTGAATAACGGTGAGACCAACACATTTAAGCGGGCGTTAGCCCAGGAAATTCTGGGCCGTGACTCGCTCGACGAGGAAGGCGCACTCTATTACGTTGTATATAAGGATGGCGGCAGTAGCTGTGTCTACTGCTCCGAGAACGAAGACTTACAAAGCATGATGTTCAATCATTCCGGCGGCGACGTTTTTTTCGAACGCCTATGGGAACTTGCGGACCGCACCGGATCGATGATTTTCTGGCCGGGTTACGATGTGACCACGGCCGTGACACGACCGGAAATGTTGGAGCATGTTCCTCATCATCCCGAAACGGATCCCTGGGCCTTCGTTGTTCGCAGCGGCAGGGAGCTCGTAAAGGCAATGAGCCAAACGAGCTAGGGCGAATGGCACGGCTAGGTCGGCAGTCGAACCTTCGATGCCATCTGGGACGACTGGCTTGCCTTCCACAACAAAACCCCCGCACAGCTCCAGCCTCGAACGCGCCAGCTGCGGCTTCGACGCAATGACGGGCAGTGGCGAGGAGACGTTGTGGATTCCGCTCAAAGCCTGAGAATTCACAGCAACAAATGGCAGACGAACGTACGCCAATTGGTGTTCTTGTTTTGTTCTTTATGTTGTGACAAGCTTCGGCCGAATGAATTTCGGTCGACGAATGCGCCAACTCGAACAACTCAAAAAGCAATGGCACGACAGTGCACGTCTTCGCGGCGTGCAGGTATACATTGGTCTCGGGTCTGATGGCCTTACATTGGGGGCACGAACCGTCCTCGCCAAACGAAATCCAGACGGCTCACTCGCGCTCGACGGGAACGAGACGAAAGTCTTCACGCTTTTTTCTGTAGCCTACGGGCAGGCGCTCGAACCGTCCGTGCTCAAAACAATCCGTCGGGTTTCCGATAGCGCGCGCGACGGAGACGAATGCAAAGCCGCGATGTACCTCGCACTTGCGAAGCTGCCGAGAATTTCTGATCCGGCAGACACGGCCCGTCGTCTTTTCATCGCGGACGGACTGATCGCAGCCGGTGTCGCTCCTCGCGACATTTGGAAAGCGTTGGATTTCGATCCTGCCATCTTCGACTCGCTTACGAAGTACAATCAAGACCAACCGCGCGTGCCGGCTGGAAATGGCAAGCCGAGCGGCGAATGGACGAGCGGCGGCGCTGCGAATGCGAACTCGACTGCAGGTTTGGGAGCGTTGGCGTTGGCGCCAGCGGCGGCGCGGGCCAGGCAGATCGTTGCCGAAGAGGCAGAAGCGCAAACACCGCGGGTTCTCGCAAGGTTGCCAAGCATCGCTTTGCGTTTGGCGTCAATCGCGGCGCGGCTCAATCTTCCTCTTGCCGCATTAATCGAAACCCTTCGAGCATCTCCCGCCGGCGGAGATCGCATTGTCGGCGGGGTTCGCGACCATCCGAGCTGGCAATATTCGCGGTATCAGGACGAAGTCGCGCTCGGCATTATCGACACCTCTTCCGGTCGCGCTATTGCTACGTTGCGGCCCACGAGGGTGCGAGGACAATACGCCGATCCGGAAACTGGCGCAGTCGCGCATATGGAGGGCAACGAGCTGGTGCTTGACGCCGCGCCGGGCGTGATAGCCCGAGCTCAGGCGCGATCCCAAGAGCCGGATTTGTGCCCGGAGCCGCCAGGGCTCGACAAGGAAGGAATGATCGGTCCGAGAGGCGACCGCAGCAGGGCCTATGTGAATTTTATGAAGCCTCTGATCAACCCAGAGAGACCAACTCCGCCGGACTACGGATATCAGCTGCCCAATCCAATGAAGGGCGGTAAGCTCGTGTATTACGACGATTGCCACCACCCGACAGGTTCGATGATCGACTACAAGGGACTTGGGTTTGCAGATCCGATTGTAGAAAATCGCAAGCCAGTCATGGCTGGCTTCGCTGATAAGTGGGTCAAACAGGCAAACAACCAAGTTGATGCGAGCAACGGCAGGCCGATCATCTGGATATTTGCTGAGCCTGAAGCACTGGAGTATGCGCGGCAAGTCTTCAACAGACCGGGAAACGAGCGACTCCGGCGGATCGTGCTCACTTACGGCCCGTGGCCGGTTGCCACTGAATGGAAACGGTCTTTTGTGATCGCGTTCGATGGACCGCTTCCGGATTGTCTCGTTAAAAAGATGTCGTTGTCGCAATTTGTAGAGCGCGGGGTTCACGCATGAGCTTCGATATTTTCGTCATGTGCGCTCGCAAAGGTGCGCGGGCGACTTTCAAGCGGGAGTTGTTCGAAGAAATTATGGGGCGAGGAGCAGTTGATGCGAGCTTGCCTTTGACAAACATCGACTATGTCGATGGCATGTGTGTCGCTTATTATGACGAAGAAAAGGAAGACTTGGATTCTGCAGCGTTCGATCATTTCGGTGGCGACACGTTCTGGAGCCGGTTGTACGAGTTCGCTGATCGTACGGGGTCATTTCTTGTCTGGCCCGATGTGGGCCGCCAGGTTGCTGTCACGCGTCCTGAAATGATTGGCGAGATTTATCCAGATGTTGCGGAAAAGCTCGGCCCGCCATACGTTGTAAAAGATGGAACGCAGTTGAAACTGCTGGTTCTTGCAGGTGTCGATCCGGCCGCGCAGTGAAATTGCAGCCGTACCGCGGCGGGCAAACGTTCGAAACGATCTGGAACGACTGGCTCTCCTTCCGCAACAAGACCACTGCCGACGGCCCCAGCCTCGAACGCGCCTGCCACTCTGACGCGGAACGGCGGTGAGACGTTGTGGGCGCCGTTGAAGGTTTAGAGTCGGATTTGTAGGATCACACCCTCCTTTTCGTCATGGCTCGGTCGCGCGGGTAGCGCGATCCGGGCCACCCATTTTTTCTTCGGGCAAAATTGGGTCGCCCGCATGAAGCGGGCGATGACGGAGGGTTGGGGATGAGGCGGCGCATGGCATACGCGATCAAAGCCGAAATTCGCGATCCGCGGGCGAAGACGTTCGTCTTCACGGCGCAGAAGACGATGTATGGCGGCAAGCTCATCGCCGCGGGCGATACGATCTTCATTTTCGCGAGCGAGAATGAAGGCGGGCAGGGACTGATCGCGCGCGGTGTGGTGACGTCGGCCGAAGCGGTTCCGAAGAAGAAGGGCGTCGCGCGGCAGACGCCGCGGGTGAGCATCGCCGTCAAGCGCACCGCGCTCGCCAAGCGCGCGCTCGGACGCGCCGATCTCAAACCTTTCACGAACTGGACCGACGGTCGCCCCGAGACCGAACTCAATTTCAAATATTATCGCCAGGCGACGAACAAGATCGTCGGGATTTCGGATGGGACGGCGAGGTTTTTGGGGAGGCATTTTTAGGAAAGCTTATGTGATCGTGGCTCGATTCTGTAATTACCTGGCTTACAGATCGCGTGGCTCGATACCGAGCCGTGTCAACTGCCGACGCATCCTCGCGCGTTTAAAGACTGCAAGAACTGCGATCAAGCCGAAGCCACATTCCACGTAAGCGGCATCGTGCGAAACGACGGTCAAGCCGATACAAATGATCCATAGAATCATCAAATAGGCAATAAACCGCTCCCAGCTGCCTTTGATCCTCACACGTTCGCTATCGTGTGATTCCTCGCCGAAGGATCGCGGCCAATTCGGCGCCATCTTCATTGATCTCCGTGGGGGATCACACGTCAGCTTGGAATGCTAACGTCAGACTCACCACGCATCAATCCAAGGCAGCTTCTTCCCTTCGCGTTTCGGCGGTTTGGGCACGGCGCGCAGGCCTGCCATGACCCAGCTCCGCGTCTCGGCCGGATCGATCACTTCGTCGAATTCGTAGAGCGTCGCGGCCGACAGCGCTTTGCCGCGTTCGTAGGAGCGGGCGACCATTTCGTCGAATTTGGCTTTGCGCTCGACCGGATCGGCGATCGCGGCGAGTTCGTTGCGGTAGCCGAGTTTGACCGCGCCTTCCAGGCCCATGCCGCCGAATTCGCCGGTGGGCCAGGAGATGGTGAAGAACGGCGCCACGAAACTCGCCCCCGCCATGCCCTGCGCGCCGAGGCCATAGCCCTTGCGCAGGATCACCGTGAACACCGGCACGGTGACGTTGGCGCCGATAATGAAGAGCCGAGAGTTGTGGCGCACGAGCGCGGTCTTCTCCGCTTCCGGTCCCACCATGTTGCCCGGCGTGTCGCAGAGCATGAGGATCGGAATGTCGTAGGCGTCGCAAAGCTGCATGAAGCGCGCGGCCTTGTCGGAGCCGTCGCGGTCGATGGCGCCGCCCAGATGTTTGGGATTGTTGGCGACGATGCCGACCGGCCGTCCTTCGATGCGCGCCAGCGCCGTGATCATGCCGCGGCCAAATTGCCGGCGCAGCTCCAGCACCGAACCCGTATCCGCCAGCGTGTCGATCACACTGCGCACGTCGTAGACGCGCAGGCGGTTTTCGGGAATCGCGCGCCGCAGCAGCCGTTGATCCGCGCAGTCCCAATCCTTCAGCGCGCCCTGGAAATAGGAGAGGTATTTCTTGGCGACGGCCACGCCTTCGGCTTCGTCCTTCACGACGACGTCGATCACGCCGTTTGGCGCCTGCACCGACACCGGCCCCACTTCGTCGGGATGGAAGACGCCAAGCCCGCCGCCTTCGATCATCGCAGGCCCGCCCATGCCGATCGAGGAATTCTCCGTCGCGATGATGACGTCGCAGCAGCCGAGCAGCGCCGCGTTGCCCGCGAAGCAGCGTCCGGAATTGATGCCGACCAGCGGCACCAGCCCCGAAAGCTTCGCATACATCCAGAAGGTCGTGGTGTTGAGGCCGCCCGCGCTCATCGCATCGGTGTCGCCGGGCCGGCCGCCGCCGCCTTCGGTGAAGAACACGATCGGCAGCCGCCATTGCTGCGCCAGATGCAGCATGCGGTCTTTCTTCTGGTGATTGCGCAGACCTTGCGTGCCCGCCAGCACCGTATAGTCGTAGGACATCGCCACGATGCGCGCCTGTTCGTCGGGGAAGAGATCGCCGTTGACGCGGCCCAGGCCCATCACCAGACCGTCCGCCGGCGTGCGCTCGATCAGCTCCTCCATCGAATTGCGGCGCAGGCGCCCCGCCACGACCAGCGAGGAATATTCCGTGAAGGAGCCGGGATCGCAGAGATCGGCGATGTTCTCCCGCGCGGTGCGCTGGCCGGTCTTGCGGCGGCGGGCGACGGCGTCGGGCCGCGCTTCGTCGGTGGTGAAGCGGCGGCGGTCGTAGAGGTCCTGCAGATCCTTGCGGATGTGGTCGAGATCGATGTCCTCGTCGGCCGTGTGCGCGCCGCCTTCCACATGCGCTTCCTCGATGAAGGCGAGGGCCGCATCTTCGAACACCGTGTCGCCGGGCTGGACGGCAAAGTCGCGCAGGATGCCGCCCACATGCGCGTCGATCACATGCTCCATCTTCATCGCTTCCATGACGAGGATGGGCTGGCCGGCGCGCACCGTGTCGCCGGGTGAGACCTGGATGGCCGTGATGGTGCCCTGCAAGGGCGCGCGCAGCACCGACGTATCGTCGTCGGCGACGTCGAGATCGCGCGCCGCGCCGTTGTCGCCGCCTTGCTTGCCGTGAGCCAGAACCGCAAGCGGATCGACGCTGTCGACCTTCGCGCCGGCGCGTGCGGCTGACGACGACTGCGCCGCTTCGAAATAAAGACGCTGATGCGTCGCGTCGGGAAAGAGCCCCGTAATATTCTCCTCGACGAAGCGCGTATGCGCGTGGCCCTCGCGCACGCTGTCGAGACCCAGCAGATTGAGCAGGAACGGGATGTTCGTCGCCACGCCTTCGATCTTGAACTCGCACAGCGCGCGATAGGCCTTGCGCATGGCGTCGCTGAGCTGATCCGACGGCGTATGCACGATGAGTTTCGCCAGCAGCGAGTCGAAGCGCACGCCGGTGCGATAGCCGGCATAACCGAAGCCGTCGACGCGCACACCCTGGCCGGACGGCGGCTCGTAAAGGCTGAGCGTGCCGCCCGCCGGCTTCACCTGGCCGTCGGCCGTCATCGTCTCGAGATTGATGCGCGCCTGCACGGCCGTGCCGCGCGGGGCGGGAATGTCCTTCTGCTCGAGCGCGAGCTTTTTCAGCGACGCGCCGCTCGCGATCTCGAACTGGATGCGCACGAGATCGAGCCCCATCACGGCTTCCGTCACCGTGTGCTCGACCTGCAGGCGCGGGTTCGCCTCGATGAAGGCAAAGCGGTCCTTGGGACCGACAAGGAATTCGATGGTGCCGAGATTGCGGTAGTGCGTTTCGCGGCCGAGCGTCACCGCCGCTTCGAACAGTTTCCGGCGCACCGCGTCGGGGATGCCGCGCGCGGGTGCTACCTCGACGATCTTCTGGCGTTGCCGCTGCAGGCTGCATTCGCGGTCCCAGATATGCGAGGCCGCGCCGGTGCCGTCGCCCACGATCTGCACTTCGACATGGCGCGCATGCGCGAAGAATTCCTCCGCATAAAGATCGCCGTTGCCGAAGGCCTGCAGCGCTTCGCCGCCGGCGCGTGCGAACGCCTCTTCGAGCTCATCGGCGGAATGCACGAGGCGCATGCCGCGCCCGCCGCCGCCCGCCACGGCCTTCAGCATGATGGCGCCGCCTTTGCCCAGCCCTTTCAGGAACGCGGCGGCCTCCGCGACCCTGATGCCGCGCTTGGTGCCGGCGAGCGTGGGGATGCCGAGCTTCGCGGCCAGCGCCCGCGCTTCCGCCTTGTCGCCGAAAAGATCGAGCGTCGCCGGATCGGGCCCGACAAAGGCGATGTCCGCCTTGGCCACCGCCCGCGCGAACGCGGCGTTCTCACTGAGGAACCCGTAGCCCGGATGGATGGCGTCGCACTGCATCTCGCGCGCGATGCGGACGATCTGGTCGCCGTCGAGATAGGCGGCAGGGCCCGAGCCTTTGAGGGCCACGGCCTTGTCCGTCTTTCGCGTGTGCAGCGAAGCCGCGTCGTCTTCGGAAAACACCGCAACGGTTTCGAGGTCCATCTCGGCCGCCGTCCGCGCGATCCGGATGGCGATCTCGCCGCGATTGGCGATCAGCACTTTCTTGAGCATGATTTTCGACCGTGAAATAGCGTTCACGCTGTTTTCGGGGCGGGTGGAGCGGACGTCAATGGGTGCCCCCCGGCCAGGGAGGCGTTGCGCACCGCGCCATCTAGCCCGATAGTAGGCCCAACAAGATATCGGGTGGAAATGTCATGGATTGGAATTACGGCGACCTGCTGGATGCCGTGGCCGAGGCTGTGCCTCAGGAGGCGCCCCTTTTCATCCATGGCGAACGGCGGATCGGCTGGGGCGACGCCTCCCGGCGGATGAACAATCTGGCGCGGCGGTTCCTCGCCGGCGGCGCCAAGCCGGGCGACAAGCTCGCCTTCTACCTGCGCAACTGTCCGGAATACATGGAAGGCGTCGGCGCCGGATTCCGGGCGCGAATGATCCACGTCAACATCAACTACCGCTACAAGCCGGATGAAGTCCGCTACATCCTCGACAATTCGGATGCGCAGACGCTGATCTATGCGTCGGAGTTCCGTGATGCGGTCGCCGCGATCAAGGATCAGCTGCCGCAGATCAAGACTTATATCGAAGTGACGCCGGACGGCGAAGTGGCGCCGTTTGCGGAGCGCTACGAAGATTTGGCGAACGCAGGCGACGGTGCGCGGCTCGATATGCGGCGTTCGCCCGACGACATGCTCTTCATCTACACCGGCGGCACCACCGGCATGCCGAAAGGCGTGATGTGGCGGCACGGCGATCTCTGCGATCTCTGGCACAATCGCGTGCTGCGCACGACGGGCGTGGCGTTACCGAAGACGATCGAAGGGTTTGCGGCGGCGCTGAAGGTCACGGGCGGCGGCATGCGCGTGATGCCTGCGTGCCCCTTGATGCACGGCACGGGCTTCATGGTGGGGCTGGGCGCGCTCATCGGCGGCGGCAGCATCGTCACCATCGGCAATCCGCATTTCGATCCGCATGAAGTGTGGGAGACCGTCGCGCGCGAGCGCGTGCAGAGCATGGCGATCGTCGGCGATCCGTTCGCGCGGCCGCTGCTCAAGGCGCTGGACGAAAAGCCCGGGCATTACGATCTCAGCTGCGTCATGGCCATGACGTCGTCGGGCGCGATGTGGACGGCCGAAGTGAAGCGCGGCCTCGTCCGCCATATCCCGCAGGTCTCGCTGGCCGACAGTTTCGCCTCCACCGAAGCGATGGGCATGGGCTCGTCCGTCATGACGAAAGACGGCGAGACGCAGACGGCGGCGTTCGCGCTGGGCGAAAACGCCATCGTCATCGACGAGAACGACCAGCCGATCGCGCCCGGAAGCGGCAAGGCCGGGCTTGTGGCGCTGAGCGGACCGTTGCCTGTCGGCTATTACAAGGATCCCGAAAAGACCGCGAAGACGTTCCGCACCGTCGGCAATCGCCGCTATTCCATTCCAGGCGATTATGCGCGCGTCGAAGCCAACGGCACGCTGACGCTGCTGGGCCGCGGTTCGAACTGCATCAATACGGCGGGCGAGAAGGTCTATCCGGAAGAAGTCGAGGAAGCGCTGAAGACGCATCCCGCCGTCGAAGACGCGCTCGTCCTGGGCGTGCCCGACGAAACCTGGGGCCAGGCGGTGACCGGCGTCGTCAAGCTCGCCAACGGCTCGCAATTCGACGAGGCGGCGATCCGCGAACATGTGCGCACGCAGCTCGCCGGCTACAAGACGCCCAAACGCATTCTCGTCGCCGAAGTGGCGCTGCGCGCGCCGAACGGCAAGGCGGATTATAAGACGGCTAAGGAATTCGCGCAGACCGCGCTCGGCATCGGGTGAGCAGTGAATCGGGAATGACACGATCTGAACGGACAATCCATCGGGAGTAATCGCCCATGAAATTCACCTGGTTCAATCTGATGCCGTGGCCGTATCTGCCGGACGATTTCCGGGAGAAGAACCGCTCCGTCTGGGTCGACATCGACTCGCGGCTCTTCGATCCGGCGCGCGGCCATGAGGTCTACAACAACCACCTCGACCTGCTGGAATACGCGGCGACTTTGGGTTTCGACGGCATCGGCTGCAACGAGCATCATCAGAACGCCTACGGCCTCATGCCGTCGCCGAACCTGATTGCGGCGACGCTGGCCCGGCGCACGAAGGACGTGGCGCTGGTCGTGCTGGGCAATTCCATCGCGCTCTACAATCCGCCCATCCGCGTGGCGGAAGAGTTCGCCATGCTCGACTGCATTTCGGGCGGCCGGCTCGTCGGCGGTTTCCCCGTCGGCACGTCGATGGACACGAATTACTGCTACGGCCAGATCCCGAGCCTCACGCGCGAGAAATATCTCGAAGCCCACAATCTCATCATCAAGGCGTGGAAGGAGCCGGATCCTTTCGCGTTCAACGGCCGCTACACGAAGCTCCGCCATGTGAACCTCTGGCCGCGGCCGATCCAGAAGCCGCATCCGCCGATCCATATTCCCGGCGGCGGCTCGGTCGAGACCTACGATTTCTGCATCGACCACACCTATTCGTATTCCTATCTGTCCTTCACCGGCTACATCCGCGGCAAGGCGCTGATGGACGGCTATTGGGATCAGGTGTCCAAGCGCAACGCGTCCGACACCTCGCCCTATCGCGCGGGCTTCGCGCAGACGATCTGCGTGGCGGACACCGACGAAGAAGCCGAGCGTCTCTACAAGGATCACGTGCTCTATTTCTACAATCGCTGCCTGCACGTCTATCCGGGTTTCGCGGATGCGCCGGGCTACCGCACCATCAAGACCATCCAGTCGGGCGCGCTGTCGCAATACGCGCCGGTGCGCGGCTTCTCGCATCTGACGTGGAAGGACCTGACGGAAGGCGGCCATGTGATCGCCGGCAGTCCCGAAACCGTGCGCCAGCGCATGGAGGAGATGATCAAGGGCCTGCGCGTCGGCAACGTCTTCGGCCTTTTCCATGTCGGCGACATGCCGAAGGAAAAGTGCATGTACTCGACGAAGCTCTTCGCCGAGAAGGTGATGCCGAAGCTGCGCAACATCTTCCCCGACTATGCGGATGACGACCGCTTCTGGTGCAAGCCTTTGCCCAAACGCGTGACACCGGGCGATCTGCCGGCCGAACGCGACGTGCCGCAGCTCGTTGGCGCACATTGAGGGAGGCGATGATGGAAGCCAGGACAGTCACCACGCCGCATGTTCCCGTCCGCTATTTCGAGGGCGGAAAGGGCGAACCGCTCGTCTTCCTGCATGGCGCAGGCGGCGTCATGGCCAACGATCCGCTGCTCGGCAAACTTGCGGAGAAATTCCACGTCACTGCGCCGCTCTTGCCGGGTTACGGCGACTCGCAGGAATGCGGCGCCTTGCGCGACATGCTCGATTTCACGCTCCACACCTGGGACGTGGTCGATGCGCTGGGGCTCAAGAACCCCATCCTCGTCGGCCATTCCATGGGCGGCATGATGGCGGCGGAGATGGCGGCGGTGGCGCCGCATGACGTTTCGCGGCTCGGCCTCATCGCGCCGGCGGGATTGTGGCTCGACGAATATCCCATCCCCGATCTCTTCTCGACCATGCCGTTCGAATTCCCGGCGCTCATGTTCCACGACGTCGAGAAGGGTGCTGCGCTGATGACGGCGGGCGTGGCGCTCGACGATCCGGAATGGCTGAAAGGCTTTCTCGTCGCCAATGCGCGCCAGCTCGGCATGGCGGGCCGGATTCTCTTCCCCATTCCGGAACGCGGATTGTCGACGCGCCTCTATCGCATCAAGGCGAAGACGCTGCTCGTCTGGGGAGACAGCGACAAGGTCGTGGCGCCGGCCTACGCGCACGCGTTCAAGAAAGCCATCGCCGGCTCCGAGCTCGTGGTGATCCCCGAAGCGGGGCATCTCCTCAATCTCGAAAAGCCGGACCAGACGGCGGCGGCGTTGGGACGGCTCGCAGGATAACAAAACCTGTCATGGCCCGCCGAGTGCGGGCCACCCAGGTGACGTCTGCGAATTGGCGAAGGAATAACTGCGCTTCATTTTCGCGAGCGCACCGCTTTCAACTGGGTGGCCCGCACTCGGCGGGCCATGACAGTGGTTTTTGTTCACCGCACAAACGCGATTCGGCACAGTAATCCATCCGGCAGATAGTCGATGTCGACCCGGCCGGCTTTTTCGCGCACGGCCACATGTTTGATCACGCGCGTGCCGAAGCCGGGCTTCGCCGGCGGTGTCGGCGTCGGGCCGCCCTTTTCCTTCCATTCGAAGGCGATGTTCTGCGCGTCGCCTTCGGGCGTCACCGACCAGGTGAACGACACATTGCCGTCGGTGGTGGACAGCGCGCCGTATTTGAGCGCGTTGGTCGCGAGTTCGTGCACGGCGAGGCCGAGGCCCGCACCGAAATCCTCCGACAGCATGAGACTGGGACCGCCCACGTAAATGCGCTGCGCATTGTCGCTCATGAACGGGGCGAGCGTCGCCTTTATCAGCGCATGGGCCTCGATGGAAACGCGGTTGCCTGCCAGCACGAGGTCGCTGGCGGCGGCCAGCGCGTGCAGGCGGCCGAGGAACCGCTGAAGGAACGCCTGGACGCCGGGCTCGAGCTCTTCGGAGCGGCGCGAATTCTTCGCGAGCGCGTCGATCACCGTCACCAGATTCTTCAGCCGATGGCGCAACTCCTCGATCACGAGATCGCGGTGTTCGCTGGCGAGCTTCTGGTCGTGGATGTCGTGCAGCGTACCGATCCATTCGCGCACGTGCCCCGCCGCGTTGCGGATGGGCGTGGCGCGCACGCGGTGCCAGCGCCATTCGCCCTGCGCGTCCCTAAGCCGGATTTCGGCGCGCTGCGGCTCGTCGGCGCCGGCGATCGGCCAATAGACGCGATCTTCCGGATGGATGGATTGAAGCCAGCCCTCCGCGGAATGCGGCCGCCAGCCGGTTCCCTCCAGCATGGCGGTCGGCTCGCCGGCGGCGTTCGCCATGAACACGCTGTCGTTCAGTCCGCCGGTGACGGCCTGAATCCTTTGCGTGAAGCGATGCCGCGAAATGACGAAGAAGCGCCAGATCAAAAGGCAGCAGACGACCTGCACACCGCCCAGCGCCGCCATGATGCGCAAGATTGGGACAATCTGCGGCAACGATTGGACGGCTGCGACGTTTGCTTGAAGCGCGAACACAATCGCGGCTGCGGCCGCGAGTGCGCAGACGATCAACAGCACGCCCGCTCCAAGCGCGAGGATGCGAATGGAGGGGAATGTTACCGGTGGTGGATTTTTGGCATGCGTGCGAATGCGTCCGCCCTCCGGCGTGTTCGACCCGTATGCCCATGTCCATATCGGCATAAGTCGGGCGTCCGTGCAACACCGTTGAGTGCATTCCCATACCGCAGACAGGGCAATTCGCGCTTGACAGCCGCCTTGCCCGCGCGATGCTTGGCCGTCCAGACGAGGAGCGTGCCGTGACACATGGTTTCGATTTGGTTATCCGCGGCGGCGAAATTGCGGATGGTACCGGCGGTGCGCTCAAGACGGCCGACGTCGCGATTCGCGACGGAAAAATCGCCAGCGTCGGAAACGTCGCGGAAACCGGCCGCGAAGAGATCGATGCGATCGGACTTCTTGTGGCGCCGGGCTTTGTCGACATTCACACGCATTATGACGGTCAGGCGACCTGGGATCCCAGGCTGCAGCCTTCGAGCTGGCATGGCGTGACGACGGCCGTCATGGGCAATTGCGGCGTGGGCTTCGCGCCCGTGCGCAAGGCCGATCGCGGCCGCCTGATCGAATTGATGGAAGGCGTGGAGGACATACCGGGCGCGGCCCTGCACGAAGGCCTTGCCTGGAATTGGGAGTCCTTCGGCGACTATCTGGACGCCGTCGAGAGCCGCCCGCACGACATCGACATCGGCGCGCAGCTGCCGCATGGCGCGCTCAGGGTCTATGTCATGGGCGAGCGCGGCGCGCAGCTCGAGGCGGCCACCGACGCGGATATCACCGAAATGCGCAAGCTTGCGGCGGATGCGATGCGCGCCGGCGCCCTGGGCTTCTCCACGTCGCGCACCCTCAATCACCGCACGGCGAAGGGCGATCCGACGCCGTCGTTGCGCGCCACGGAAGCAGAACTTACCGGCATCGCGAAAGGCCTGGCCGACGCCGGCAGCGGCGTCATCGAGCTCATCTCCGATTTCGACACGCCCGATCTCGAGACGGAATTCGCCATGATCCGCAGGCTCGTGGAAACGTCGGGTCGGCCGTTGTCGCTGTCGCTGGCGCAGGGCCATCGCGCGCCGGATGGCTGGCGGGTGATCCTGAAGCGCATCGAAGACGCCGCGAAAGGCGGCCTGCCGCTTCGCGCGCAGGTGGCGCCGCGGCCGATCGGCCTGCTGCTCGGCTTGCAAGGCACGCTCAATCCATTTGTCGCGCATGAGACATTCGCGGCGATCAAGGACAAGTCTCTGGCGGAAAAAGTCGCCACGATGCGCGATCCGGAATTCCGCGCACGGCTGCTGGCGGAAAGCGAAGCGCGGCAGACGCATCCGCTGGCGCGACGCGTCATGGCCTTCGAACAGATATTCCCGCTGGGCAATCCGCCCAATTACGAGCCGCCGAAGGAAACCGCGCTGACCTCCATCGCCGCACGCGAGGGGCGGCCTGCGCAGGAGGTGGCGTACGACATGCTCCTGGAAGACGAGGGCAGCGCCTTCCTCTTCATGCCGTTCGCGAACTACGCCAACTACAATCTCGACGCCTGCGGCGAGATGATTGCGCATCCCGATTGCGTCATGGGTCTGGGCGACGGCGGCGCGCATGTCGGCATCATCTCCGATGCGAGCTATCCGACCTATCTCCTCACGCATTGGGGCCGCGACCGCAGCCACGGCCGTTTCGATCTCGGCTGGCTGATCAAGCGCCACACGGCGGATACGGCGCGTGCGGTGGGCCTCGACGATCGCGGCCTGATCGCGCCGGGCATGAAGGCCGACATCAACGTCATCGATTTCGCGAAGCTCGGGATCGAAGCGCCGCGCATGTCGTTCGATCTGCCCGCCGGCGGCAAGCGGCTCCTGCAGCGCGCCACGGGCTATTCCGCAACGATCGTCTCGGGCGAGATTGTCTATCGCGACGGCGAAGCAACGGGTGCGCTGCCGGGCAAGCTCGTGCGCGGGCCGCAGGCGGCGCCGAGTTAAAGTACGACTACGGGGGGACCAATATGAGCCGTTTCAGCAGCGCTCTCGCGGCGCTGGCGATCGTGTTTGCCGCATCTTCGACGATCCCGGCATCTGCAAATCTCGCGACGCGTTCCGAGCAAGAGCCTGTCCAGGCCCCGCTGAAAATCCCGCCATTCGACGGCGTTTGGGAAGGACTGATCTTTTTCGATAAGGAGGCTTTCCTGGCTCCGACGAGCACGCCGGCAGAGGGAGAGCCGATGCGGATCGAAATTCATGGCGCCGTCGTCCGCGTTTTCGCGAAGGAAGGAAGTGATTTCAAAGAGGCGAAACCTGGCCTGTTCCATATCGCGCCGGTCTCCACCAATGCCGTCATCTTCGCGACACAAGACGAGGCCGTATCCTCAGGCTGGGTGGAAAGCTGGGTCTTTGTTGTGACCCGGAAGGATGAGCACACGCTGATCGTGGAATACTCGCGGTTGGTGAACAATGTTGAGACACCGCCAAGCGACCCGGAGAGCAAATTCGCAACGCGTGGGGCAGGCGAGTTCAAGCTGGTGAGCGAGTTTTAGGCAGCGCCCCAATCTTCCTCCAATCGTCATCACCCGGCGCGCGAGACAGCGCGTCCGGGTGACCCAATTTTGCTCTGCCCGCGGAGAAATTGGGTGGTCCGGATCGCGCTGTCCGCGCGACCGGACCATGACGGAAAAATGGGTGGAAAAAAAACAAGGGGCTGACGTAGATAAGGGTTAGAGGTTAGCCCATTTTTTGAGTTGTTCGAACTGCTGTTTAGGCGATCCGTAGTTGAAGCGGAACTCGCATTCCTTGAGGAAGAGATAGAAGGTCTTGCGCGGGATGCCGTTGTATC
>DATJRP010000033.1:0-36790 GCA_035504555.1 Rhizomicrobium sp.
TTTCGAGACGCTTTGCGCCGCGTGGCCTTCTTTGTGGCCTTTCGCACAGTGCGTTTCTTTGCGGCCTTCCGCTTCGCGGGCTTGCGTAACTTCGATGTCCGGTGCTTTCCATAACCATTAGCCATCTTCCACCCCTCGCGAGTCCTGCAGCTCTTTAGTGCGTGTACGGCCAGCGAGCGCTCAATGGCGATCCCGAGTTCTTTGTCATGCTTGAGAATCAGCACAAGACTTGGGGAGAGGAATACGCACTCGAAGTGCTGGAACTTCAATTGCGCCCGAAGGCGGACGAAGCTTTCCGATGAAAACAGGCTTTGCGAAACGAAAGAAAGAGCGGGTGCGGCCGTAGCGCGGTCGCCCGATCAAAGGGTACATTGGTCCTGTCACGCTATTCACGACCAATTAGCAGTTCAGACAATCGAGGCGCTGGTGGTTCAATTGGGCGGCAGATTCGTGGTATACCTAACGGTGCAAGGATAACAATTATCCCTAAACCGAAACCGCCGAGTCCCAATGATCAGTAGTATGTCGAGCGCACTGATAAAACTTCTGAGTGTTGCAAGCGATGCCTTTGCGCCCGCGGCAGAGTCGTATCCGGATTTGATATCCGGCGATTACAGCGGGCATCTTTCTTCGTTGAGAGAATTGCTCAGCCAAAAAAATGGCTTTTTGCGTTCGAATCTGCTTTTCGCATTTTTCCGACAGTTACCGTCAATGAATCTTGGGGGCTCGCGGATTGGAACGACTTCGCTCTTTGGCGAAATGAATACGACACCCTCGCGAGTGGGTTGATTTTTTTTGCCGAAGACTTATTTGGTGGCCAGTTTTGCTTTTCAACCGATGGCATACTCCGTTTCGATCCCGAGACAGCCGATCTAGCGCGGGTCGCTGACAGTGTAGATGATTGGGCAGCCAAGCTGCTGCATGACTATGAAACTATGGCTGGATACAATGCGGCCCATAAGTGGCAAATGGCTAATGGCCCGTTGAAGCCCCGTGATCGCTTAATGCCGAAGCTACCGTTCGTATTGGGCGGCACTGGAGAATTGAGCAATTTGGTATCGATTGACGGCAGGAGACTCATGAAAAATATGGGTAACTTGGCTAGACAGATACACGACCTCCCAGATGGATCTAAAATAAAATTCCAAATTGTACATTAGCCGCTTTCCCTTGTGCCTTGTCCCTACCGAAAACCTCATCCGGACGCTTTCCGGCCATACCGACGATGCGCCTCGCCACGCCATCCCGGAAACCATATCGCCGAACCGCCACCGAAGCGCTCGCCTTTCGTTTTGACGCGGCGGGCGAGACGGGCGGCGCGGGTCATTCGGCCGGAGCGGATACCGCGCAGACTTCCGACGCGGCTTTAGCCTGAAGCGGCATCTTCACGAGCGGCACGTATTTGGATCGCCATCCCTCGACCAGTACCCACTCGTTTCCCCGCGCATGACATTTCGCGACGTTCTGGAGCACCCCAAAGAAACGGTGACAGGACCAATGTTCACCCTTGCGATGAAAACAAGCTTTGTCGCCCGTCGGGCGATTTTTCGGGTTTGAAGCGGGACATGCACTCCCATCGCATGGCGCTGCGATGCGTTCTTGCCGCAAGTGTAGCAACCGCACGCGCGGTTGCACCGCGTGGTCGCCCGACCACAAGGGCACATTGGTCCTGTCACGCTATTACGTCACGCTATTACCCGCCCGCGTCGTCGTTCCCGGACCGCCGCATCACTTCATGCAACGCGGCGACAGTTATGATGTCGCTGTATTCCATTCTTCGCCGGCACTATCGATGCGGTTGGGGCGGCGGTGACGGCATTTCCTGCGGAAAGGTGTCGAGGTTGTAGCAATTCGGCCCGGACACCGTGCAGTTCGGATTTGTAACGGTCGGCGGTCGGCCGGATGTTGCACCCATGCCGCCATAGGTGCCCGTTCGATTGACAGGTGGCGCCGCCGATTCCGTCGTGCCGCGGATCACCGGCATGCCGACGGCCACGCCCGCCTCGCTCCCGGGCGAAGGTCCTGCGCCGCCATTCACCGCTCCGCTGGCGCCGCCCGTCTGGGCCAGCACCGCAGTCGACACCATGAGACAACCCAGGAGCGAAATCATCGCGCCGGTCCGCGATTGGCGCGTACGCATCATCGGCAAACTCCTTCCGAGCGAAATTCACTCGGTTCGGAAACGCATTCGGCAAGCGCCGTTTCCCCTTTTGGGACGAATTGCCGTGCACGAAATCCGGCGCCGCGATATCTGTTTCCCGGGAAACGCGAAACGCGGCGACAACACTATTTCCGGCTGCCGAATTCGCAAAGGAAACGCTGGGGCGGCCGGAGACATTTGCTCCTGTCGCGGCTTTCCGGGAATGACCGAGGCTATCGCTTCGCCTTGAAAAGCTCCGCCTCGAGCCGGTGGCGCTCTTTCTCCCAACGCTCGTTTTCTTGTTCTTCCTGTGTGCCGAGGGCCGCGCGGCGGCGTTCAAGTTCGGCGACGATTTTCGCGTGGCGTTCGCGCGCCGCGGTGAGAGCGTCCATCGCTTTCTCGACCGCGCGTTCTTTTCGCACGCGCTCGCGCGCGGCCCGAGCCTCGGCGCGTTCGCGCTCTTTCGCGTCTTTTTTCTCGCGCGCGCGGCGGGCCGCGTCCCGATCAATCACGGATATCTGCGGCTTCGCTTTGCGCTCCGTTCGACGCTTCGCAGGTTTGGGAGGCTTCGGCGACGGCGCCGCGGTCTTGGCGGTCGTCACTTTCGGCAGATCGGCGTGTTGCTTGAACGGGCCTGTGCCGCCGATCGGCCGCCGCAGCACGGTGCCGGGCGCGGCTTCCGCCGCTGCGACGATCTTCGGATCGCCGGTCTCTTTCGCGAAGCCGTGCTTGAACGCGTTCTGCCCCAGACCCCAGGCTTCCAGCGCGGCTTTCATCGAGGGCGCGGCCACCGCCAGTTCGAAGAACCCCAGATTCGTGACGAAGGTTTTGAGTTTCCGCGGCATCGGCGCATCGCCCTGTAGCAGGGGCGAATTGTGAAGAAACGGGGACAATGGAGCAACTATCGTCGGCGTTTGCGGCGACAAACGTCCCCCAAATGTCTGTCTTCACAAAAGACAAGCCGGCGCGCAGACTATAGGGGCGTGATGTCCGGACATCGCGCGGGCTCTTTGACAGTGTGAAGACTGAACCGATCGCAGAAGCCCGGCGGCTGCGTGCGCACGTCGCTGTCGCCGGATTCACCGCGAAGACGCAAAGGCGCAAAGATAGCGAGCATGTCTCATAGGTGCGTGACTCGCGTTCCGATTTGGTTTGCGCGTTTCGCGCGCAGATGAGTCCCGGCGACGTCGACGCTCGATCTCGCGGAAAGCTTCGCTATCTTTGCGCCTTTGCGTCTTCGCGGTGAATTCTTTCGTGAAGTCCGCCATGAAGCAGAAAGTACGTACACGGACGAAAAACTCGCTGCTATCCCCTGATAACGTCCATGGGTGTGGGCGCAAAGCGCGGGAAAGGCCCGTCGTCCTTGACGCAAACGCATGTGGACGCGGCGGCGTTTTTGAAAGTCGCTGTTAAAGTCGCTGTTACCTGGGATTGGGCAATGGCGATCGAAGCGGGCACACGCCGAATTCTCCGCCGCGCGCCTACCGCGCCCCGCCCAGGAACTCGATCCTGATGCCTTCCGCATCGTGCTGGACGACGCGGGCGGACGAGAGTCCGATGTGGATGATGTCGTTGAGACGCGGGCGCGTGTCGGTGCGCAGCGAGGCTTCCGTCAGCGAGATGTCGAGGATTTCGCAATCGGCCGTGCGCCCATCGCTCCACGTGAACCGGCTCATCACGGGATCGTAAGCGTGATAGGCGGCTTTCATCGCCGGCATGTCCTTGAGGCGTCCATGCTTGAAGAGCGCGATCTTCTCCATGGCGCGTTTGCGCGCGCGTTCGCTCTGGTCGAACCGGATGGAAATGCGCTGGCCGGCCTGGCCCACGACGGCGCCCTCGAATTTGCCGAGCTCGTCGACGTAGAGGACGACGGCGTCGCCCGGCGACAGGCGGTGCCGGCAGGAGACCGCCGCGCCGCCCGGAGAAATATCGATTAAAGTGCAACGGACCGCTTCGCCTTTGTCGGCGCAGAAGACGCGGCCGGTCAGCGTCATGGTTCTGCGTTTGTCGCGGCGGCGCTCCGGCCCGCGATAGGGGCGGTCGAATTCTTCGGCCATCGCCATGCTTCCCTGTGCCATCGATCGAACAATGCCGATGTCCGATCAACGCCTGCTTAACGCGCGGATGCGAACTCTAACTTTCGCGCGTCATCGGCTCACTGCGGCGCGTTCACGACCACGTACTGGACGGACGAACCGGCATATTGCGGCTGATACCAGGTCGCGCCGCACTGATAATAGCTAAAGCCGTTGACCATCACCGTGCCGCATCCGGACGGCACCGAATTGACCACGGAGCCCACGACGGCAGCCGTCGCCACGGCTGCGGCGGTGACGGCCGCTGCGGTTCCAGGACGCCAGCCATCGTCCCAGCCGCCGTAATAACCACCACCATTGACGTTGACGTTGCGGTTGAACGTGTTGCCGTTGAAATTGCCGTTGCCGGCATAGTGGCCATTGCGGCCTCCGCCTGCGAAGTTTCCGCGGTTGAAATTCCCGCCGCGTGCGACACCGCTGTTGACGCTCGAGAACGACCCGCCGCGGATATCGCGGCCGCCACCGCCGCCGGCGAAGCCGCCGCCGCGCGCACCACCACCGCCGCCGCGTGCCCCTCCGCCGCCGCGGCCGCCACCGCCGCGTGCGACCTGAATTCCATCAGGCGCCGTCGCATGCGCAACCGGATAGGGCGTGCTCGTGTCGAGCGCGGCGCGCGACGGCAGGACCATCACGCAGAATCCGGCGGCGGTCAGCGCGCCGGCAATCGCCATCGTCTTCCTGTTCATGGGGTTGCTCCTTCGAGACGGCCAGGGATCAACGTCGCCATCACGATCTTGTGGGCGTTGGCCGGCGGCGCGAACGCGAAGGTGTCGTCCGCGATCGTCGTGGGGAACGACCAGTGCATCTGCGAGGTGTATTGCGGCATGCTCGCGTCAACGCGGTTGGTGATCACGAGCTTGCAGGGCAGGGCTGGGCCGTCCTGCCGAATCCAGATCTGCCAGTCGACCTTCTCCTGGCGGAAGGCGTAGTGATTGCAGAGCTGGCCGTCGATGTGCTCCGGCCGAACGAGGAACGCCGACGTGATGCGGGCTTCCAGCGATTTGTCGGTGCCCCAGGTGAAGAGATCCGCGAGCGGAAGTTCGACGCCGTATTTTTCCGTGGCGACTTTCAGCGTCTGGGCGATGGTCGGCGGCGCATCGAAGGAGGCGTAGTAGCCCAGCCGCGGCGAATACACGGTGACGGTTTTGCCGTCGTAGTAGATTTCCCGGTCGCGCAAGTCCGAAACCACCGACAATTTGAAACGGTCCGGTCTGCGCGCTTCGACTTCGACCGTGCCCGCATATTGAAGCTTCTGACCGTCCTTGAGGACGTCTTCGCGCGTCACGTCGGCCTTCATGTCGAAATTGTTGTGCGAACGAAGCTCCGCGCCCATTTTGTCGAGCGCGGCCATCGCGTCCGGATCGACCTGCGACGCGGATGCCGCCGCGTCCGATGCCGCCGCCGCGACGTGCGATCCGCAAACGGACAGAATGAGGATGATGGCGCTGGCGCATGCCGTTTTCGGGCGCATCACGGACATCCTTGGGCTTTGGGTTTCGAGCCCCGCAATCTCCGAGGGGTAACCGGCGGCCTCAATTGGACCTTGGGCCAATGGCGGTTACCCGAGGTTGCGGCAGGCGGATGGCTCCCCGGAAAGCCTTGTCGGCCCTGACGCCCCCGGACCTGACGTCGCTGAAGCGGAAACGACCGATTTTGGTCAGTTGATAGGCGCCCCTCAATCCGGCAGGGTTCCTGACCTGATCGGGGCGAGCGGGAATCCGACACAGGGAACTCGGCGACGCGCGAAGGGCGCCCGCCGAAGCGCCGCGCTAGAGTCGCTGTGGACGGATCGAAGGGGCGTAACGTGAAAATCCAGTCCGCGTGGATGCGGCCTGCCGTGCGGAGCTTTCTCGCGGGCGTGGCGATCGCCACGGCCGCTGCGGCCGCTCATGCCCAGGACTATCGCCAGGTTGCGCCGAAGGAACCGCCGGCGCACCCGCCGCAGGCACCGATCGCGCCGGCTCCGCCTTACACGCCCGCCAGGCCGGCCGCCAACCAGAAGCTCATCCCCGAACTGATCGGGCTCGAGCTCGTCGACAGCGAAAGCAAAGTGGTGCGCAACGGGGTCAAACAGTACGGCATCGTGGTCGCGTCCGGGCTTCCCATGCTCGACCGTTCCGAGATCAAGAACAGGCTGGCGCGCTTCCTGGGCAAGCCGCTCTACACGAACGACCTGCAGAAAATCTCGCAGACGATCGTGGAATGGTGCCGCACGCACGACTTTCCGCTCGCCGAAGCGATATTTCCCGAGCAGGACATCTCGACGGGGACGGTTCAGGTCGTCGTCACGATCTTCAAGCTGGGCCATGTCCGGGTCGCGGGCAATCACTGGTTCAGATCCCACATCTTCACGGACGAGATGCAGCTCGAACCGGGCGATCCGTTCGACTTTTCGGTGCTGAAGGCCGACCTCGACCAGCTCAACCGCAACGCCTTTCATCAGGTGACGGCCGTCCTCGAGCGCAGCAACACGCCCGGCGACACTGACCTCCTGCTCAACGTGCAAGATCGCCTGCCGCTGCGCGTCTATGGCAGCTACGACAACGAGGGCCTGCCGGTGACGGGGCGCGATCGCTATTCGGTGGGCTTCAACTGGGGCGATGCGTTCGGGCCGGACCAGCAACTGTCCTATCAGTTCATCACGACGCCCGATCTCTGGCAGAAACGCGACCGCGGTCCGGGACAGAACAACGATCCGCGCTTCGAAGCGCAGTCCGCCAACTATGTCATCCCCGTTCCCTGGGGCGACACGATCACCGTCTTCGGCACCTATGTGGAACAGGTTCCCAAGGTCGATACGAATTTCGGCCAGGTCGGCCGCAGCGCGCAGGCGAGCTTCCGCTACGACAAGCCGCTGCCGTCCATCGGCGACTATTCCGAGCAGGTTCACGTCGGCTTCGATTTCAAGCGCAGCAACAACAATCTGGAATTCGGCGGCAGCGAGGTGTCCAGCATCTCGACGGACATCGAGCAGTTCCTGCTGATCTACGACTCCGCGATGCCGGACGATTACGGCCAGACGGCGCTCGACAACCAGCTCGTCTACAGCCCCGGCGGCCTCGCGCGTTCGAACACGACCGCGGTGTTCGTGGCCTCCGGCACGAACGGCGCGAAGGCGAACTATGTCTACGACAATCTGCAGGTCACGCGCCTTACCAAGCTGCCGTGGAACATGAGCGCGATGCTGCGCCTGAACGGGCAGTGGGCGAGCACGGAACTGTTGCCCAGCGAGCAACTGGGCGCGGGTGGCGACGGCAGCGTGCGCGGTTACACGACACACACTGCAAACGGGAGCGAAGGCGGTCTTGGGAGTTTTGAATTGCGCAGTCCGCCTTACAGTCCCTCACATACGTTCGGCTGGGATTTGGGTGAGCAGGGACAGCTGCTCGCGTTCTACGACGGCGGCATCGTGCGGGAATTCTATGAGCAAAAAGGGCAGGCGAAATATGCCGGCCTACAAGGCACCGGTGTCGGCGTCCGCTTCGGTGTCGGACGATTCCTCGACGTGCATTTCGATTACGGCTGGCAGCTCGCCAAGGCGCCCGGCGCCGACAAGCTCGGCAATCTCGCCGACGTCTCCGTGACGTTCGGCTATTGAACGGCCATTGGGTTTCCGGCCGGACGCCGCGTGTTCTCCAGAAGCGCAAGGCGCTGTTCGAGACAGTACGCCATCGTCAGGCAATAGGCGCGATTTCTGCGAGGCCCTTCCTCGGCCGCCAGCCGAAACGATCGCGCGCGTTCACGCAGTTCTTCTGCGGTATCCACCAAGCCCCTCCCGACACGTATTTGTCATATTGAACAAAATCCCCCGACGCCTCGTCAATTGTGCGCTGCGGGAGAGCCAGTGGGTGTCAGTGGGACGCCATAAAAGAGGCTTCTGAACGCGCAGAGGCCTCGAGGGCTTAAAACGTAAATTCGCGCGGGGTGCCGCATTCACCCTTTTGGTAAATAAAGCAGCCGATGACGGGGGCCGCTGCGGTTCAGCGATTGGAACGCGGGACACGACGACGCATTCGAACCCGCCGTGTCGGCCGCCGGCGGCGGCTCGATACAGGCACGCGGACCATAAGTCGCTTCATCAGCCGAGCCTCGGGTCTTTAGATCGGTATCGGCGCGGCCGGGTCCGGTTGCACGATCGGATGTCCGGGTTCGTCGCCGTCGCGCGGATCGCCGGGGCGCCAATTGTGATTGCCGTCCTGACGGTCGTTCGCGCTGGGCGGCGCGTCCATGTCGTCGTCATCGTCCGCGTCGGGCGGCGGAACGACCAGGGAGAAATTATAGCGGACTTCGCTCGGCCTCTCGGTATGCACTTCCCACCCGAGCATTGCGAGCGACGCGCAGATTCCCATGGCGGCGACTGCATTGAATACGCGTGCCATCGATACCTCCTTCCCCCGCGGTCTCATTCAAGACGTCGTTCCCGATCCGAGGTCGATCACGGCGCGGCGGTTCTGGGGCTCGCGCACATTCGGTCCTGTGGGGATGAGCGGATCGCTGAAGCCCTTTCCGATGGTAGTGATCCCCGCCTCGGGAACGCCATCGGCCACAAGTTGCGATCTCACGGCAAGCGCGCGGCGCTCCGACAGACGCTGATTGTAGGAGGCCGATCCGACCGTGTCGGTGTGACCCGTGATGACGATGCGGACCATGCCCGTCGATTTCGCCGTTGCGGCCGCGCTTGCCACGACCTGCATCGCTTCGGGCGTCAGGTCCGATCTGTTGAAATCGAAAAAGACAACGTAATTCGTCACAACCGGCGCAGGTGGCGGAGGCGGCGGCGGCAACATGGGCGGAGGTGCGGGACGCGGCGGCACGGGCGGACTCACGAACCAGCGGAAGTTGAGCATCGCCGCCTGGATGTCTTTCGATCTGAGCGACGCGTCGCCCATGCCGACGAGCGAGATGAACTCGTGTCCGGTGTTGTCGATGGATTGGTAGCGATAGTCGAGCTGCACCTGAAAGCGCTCGCTGAGCGAGATCGCAAGCCCTGCAATCCCCTGCCAGCTGAATCCCGCTCCGGTCCGCAGGACCTGGTCGCCGATCTGATCGGAGAGATTGGCGTCGGCCAGCGCCGCGCCGACACCGCCGCCGATCGTGAAGGTAAAATGCTGCGACAGCGGATAATCGTAGAGCGCGTTCGCGAAAAACGATGTGACGCCCAGATCGCCGCTGGCTACGGCCGCGGCGGGCAGCGTCGAGAGCTCGAGGCGCTTCGCGTCGAAATCGGTGTATTGGACTTCGGCCTCGAGCCTTATGGGCAATTCGAATTTGTAGCCGGCGGAGAAATTCACGGCCGCATCATCGCTGAACGACGATTTTCCGCTGACGGGTCCGACGGTGCCGCCGATGTTGAATTTGACGGGGTCCAGCGAAGACCAGCCGCCGCCCAAGCCCAAGTAAGGCCCTTCACCCTGTGCGTGCGCAATCCCGGCCTTGGCCATCCACAATGCTGTTGCCATCAGCGACAGCAATACCAGCCGTTTCACGTGTGCCTCCGCTCTACACCTTCGTCCAGCTTGGTCCTGGATTGAATTCGGTCATCGTGCCGGCGAGGTCGGACGTGTTCGTGTCATCGCCAAGACCCTCCATTTCGGTCGTGCGCGAGGATGTCGCGCTTTGCCGCCGCCGCGTCGAAATGCCAGCCGGCTGCATTTTTGAGGAGCGGAATTGGCAGCGGCCGTTCATCGTTGCCGACGTTGAGTACGGCGACCGACGATCCTTTGCGCGTGATGTCCCAGTGCGTGTCGTAGGCGGCAAGGAACGCCTTCGCCGTGTTCCGATCCCGTGTTTCGTCGCCGGAAGAGATGATGTCCTGGCCGTCGGGACCAAGAATGCTGGAAAGCGCGATCGTGTCGTCGGCGCGCTCCGCGGCGACCAAGGCTTTCACACCCTCTTCGGGTGTCGCGAAGCTGCGCGGCCTGTTGGCGGCCATGACGATACCGGTAAACAGGATGACAAGGACCACGAAGCTCGACGCGAGCGCATTCTGGTTGGCCGGAGTCATCGTTGCGCTCCCAACGCCGTCGCAAAGCCAGGGAACGGCCGCACGATGGTCTTGGGGCAAGTGCCGAAGAAGCGGGAGCGCAGCATGGCCGGCCTGGCTAAAATGGCTTTTCAGAGTCCCAATGTTGCGGCGGCCTCTCAATTGGACCTTGGTCCAACCGCGTGGACGGAAATCGCTAAAGCCAGAGATCGAGGCGATGGGAAATGTGTTTGCCGGTAAGCGCGTGCGAAGAGTCGTACGCGCGCAGGGCGTCCAGGTTCTCGGGTGCGTCGTCTTCGCATAGGGCGCGCAGGCGGCGCAGCAATCGGACAAGTTCGCCGCCCGAAGGCGAACGGAGACTGTTCGCCGCTATGGTTTGAGCAGGGACAAGTTCGCGGCTGGACGTCATCGCGGTTCTCACAACATTTACGAGAAATGTAGCCGAGTTTCCCGGCCGCTCAATTGGACGTTGGTCTAACAGGCTTGATGCGCGTGACGGCGTCCTCGATCGCCTTCAGAAGCTCGTCGGCATCCAGCGGCTTCCTGAGATAGGCGGCCGCGCCCGCACCCAGGCATTTGTTTCGCGTCGCAGGCTCGTCATGCGCCGTGACCACGATGGTCGGAATGTCGACGCCGCACTCGGCGAGAAAGCGTATGACATCGATCCCGTTCATGCCGGGCATCTGCAAATCGAGCACGATGCAGCTCGGGCGCTCGCGCTCGATGCCGTTGAACAGTTCGATGCTGGTCGCAAACGCGTCTACCTCCATTTTCGACGTCCTCAGGAGCCGGCCGATCGCCGTTCGCACCGAGTGATCGTCGTCGAGAATTGCGACACGCGTGGGAGGCACGGCCATCGCATGACCACAGAATAAAATCTTCCGAGTCTGGAGCGATAGCATGAGACCGGCACCCCGCGCATTGGTCTTAAGGGACATAGCGGCAGAATGGTCGCGGCAAACCTTGCAACCGCATCTGGCACGCGCGTGAGCAGGCTTAACGCCCTTCTTCACGGTCTTCAGACTTTGTGCCTTGGACCAAGGTCCAATTGAGCGCACGGCTTCCGTCAGTCCAACTAAAGACCTCCGAGGGCGTCCGGCGGTTCACCGCGTCTCCCCTGTGGCCAAAGAATCGCTGGGCGCCCGACGAGGTCGAGAGGAATGCGGTGATTAAGAAAATTCTGCACGCGATGCCGGGGCCTCTAGCCGCGCTGGCGCTTTTTATCGCAAACCATTCCGCACAAGCGGTCGAGACCGGCCTCAGCATCTATCCAAAAGGGCTCACTGCATTCATGTCCGGTGTCCTGCCGCCGCAGGAGGGCTTCTATCTGAACGACATCTACTACTATTTCAGTGGTAGCGCCGGCCGCGAAGTGCGAGACGGCATTGCCGAATTCGGCGTCAACACAACGCTGAACGCGGACTTTCTGCAGGCTATGTTCGTCACGGACTGGCATTTCCTGGGCGCCACGTTCGCCTATGGCGGCCTGGTCGACTATGCCTGGGCCAATCTCGACGCGCAGTTCGAGACGCGCATCGGAGGCCTCGGCCTTTCCGCGAACAACAATGCCATCGGGGATTCCATTCTTCAGCCCGCGATATTGGGCTGGCACGACGGGGACCTGAACTGGAACCTTGGGATGAACGTCTACATTCCGACCGGTGCGTACCAGACGCGCCAGCTCAATATCGGAAGAAACGTTTGGGGGTTCATGCCCCAATTCGGCTTTACCTACTTCGACCCGCAGACTGGCTGGGATGTTTCCAGCACGCTGGTCTTTGTGGCGATGACGAACAATACGGCGACGAACTATCAGTCCGGCGATATCCTGCAGCTCGACTGGGGAATCGGCAAACACTTCGGTGAAGGCGGCGCGTGGGAGGCAGGCCTCACCGGCAACATCGTCCAGCAGGTTGGCGCCGACAGCGGCGCAGGTGCGCGGCTTGGCCCTTTCAAGGCGGAAAGTCTCGGCGTCGGTCCCGGGATCAGCTATATGACGAAGATCGGCAGCACGCCCACGAGTTTCGCCGCGCAGTGGGAACGCGATTTCGATGCGCACAATACTTTCAAGGGTGACGTCGTCGTGGCGTCGGCGACCTTCGTCTTCTGAGGCGGTCTAGTCTTCCCGCGAAGGCCGGCGTCGGGAGCCCCGTTGGACCTAAGTCTAATTGAGGCTTGGCGGCCGCACCTTTCTATTGCGGGAGCGCGAGGTGCCGTAGCGCAGTGAGCCGGCGGGACATGGTTGTCTGTCCTCCTGCGGCGTTTTCCATCCAGGTAATCGGCCATGACGACCGCATCGCAGGGCAGACCGACCGACAGTCATCTCACCGTCCCACCCGCAATCATGCGCGGCGCGGATCCGGATATCGTTTCGGTCGAGCGTTTAGCGCGGCAGTCCGGCATGTCGGTCCAGCGGACGCGCATGGGCGCCGGCCGCACCCTGACAAGCGTCATCCGCACGCCGCCCGGCTTGATCAGTTCCGGCATCACGATCTTCCGGTTTTTCCAGCGCCTGTACGCGGATGATCGCGCTTTTGTTGCTGCTGCTTGGCACCGCGGCGGCCACCAGCCCGACATTTCGGGTCGGACCATTCGATTAGGAGAGACGCCATGACTTTGGCCGCACGCTCGCGGACACAAATCCACAATCTGTCGGACGAGGACGCACATGAGATCGCGATGGAAGCCTATATCTACGCCTACCCACTGGTATTGATGGAGTTGACACGGCGCGTGTTCACCAATGTGGCGCAACCCGACGCGAACGGGCATGCGCCGATGAACCGCTTCGGCCACAAGCAATCGTTCCCCGATCCGGACTTCACCGAAGTCGTCCGGCCCAATGCGGATACGCTTTATTCGATGCTCTGGTTCGACGTGTCGAAAGAGCCGCTGATGATCCACGTTCCGGAGGCCGCCGGCCGATACTATCTGCTCGAATTCATGGACATGTGGACCGACGTGTTTGCGTCGCCGGGCACGCGGACGACCGGAACAGGCGCGCAGACCTTCGCGATACGCGGACCCAAATGGATGGGACCGATCCCCCGCGGCGCCATCGAAATCCGCAGTCCTACGGAGCAGGGCTGGATCCTCGGCCGCACGCAGACGAACGGCAAGGCGGACTATGACGCCGTCCATCGTTTCCAGAGCCGGCTCGTCGCCAAGCCCTACAGCGATTACGGCGACGGCACGCCGCCGCGCAAGGGCGAGGTCCACGCCGATCTCGACATGAGTGCGCCGGTCGAACAGATCGAAAAGCTGGATGCCGGCGCTTTCTATGCGATTTTCGCGCGGACGGCGCGCGCCAATCCGCCCCATGGCAACGATTATCCCGTTCTTGCGCGCATAGCGCGCCTGGGCCTCGAGCCGGGCCGCGCCTTCGACATCGGATCGATCGAGCACCAGGCCTCCGCAGCTCTCAATGACACGGCAGCGCTGGCGCGGGAGAAGATCCGGACTGCGCTCTCGAAGACCGTCCGCGTCGTCAACGGATGGACCATGACCGATCCGCCCATCGGCACCTACGGAACCGACTATCTGCGACGCGCGGCTATCGCCTATGCAGGGCTGGGCGCCAACCTTCCGGAAGATGCCGCGTATCCGAGCATGTTCGCGGAAGCCGATGGAACGCCGTTCGACAGCGGCAAGCGCTACGTCCTTCATTTCGACAAAGGACAGACGCCGCCCGCGCGCGCGTTCTGGTCGCTGACGCTTTACAATGAACGGCAGTTCTTTGCCGACAACCCCATCGACCGCTACGCTATCGGCGATCGCGACAACCTTATCTTCAACGCCGACGGTTCACTCGATCTTTACATTCAGCGCGAGAGTCCGGGCGCCGGCAAAGATTCGAACTGGCTGCCGACACCCGCCGCCGGCACGTTCAGTCTCAGCATGCGGATCTACTGGCCCAAACCGGACGTGCTGGACGGCACCTGGAAACCACCGGCGTTGCGGCGCGCGGACGGCTAACGCCTTCGCCGGATCCCTAAATTTGTATTGGACCAAGGGCCAATTGTGACACCTGCCGTTTTCGGCACAATTTCGCGGGACAAATTCGCGGTGCCATGGCGCCCGTTTTGAGGCGATTTGGAGTGTAAAGGAGCGGCGGGATGCGTCATAGGACTGTTTTCGATGAGGGACTTTTCCTCGTTTCATTCTCAGTGGCGCTGGGCGTCCTCGCACTGATCATCCCCGCGCGCGGTGAGTCCTCCCACGAAATTCAGGCCGGGCCTGGCGGCGAATATATCGACCTCTGCGATACGGGTATGGACCAACCGGATTGCGTGGCGGCCGTGCGTTTCACTGACAACGACCGCAAAGCCGGCCGGATGCGGCGATGATGACGCCGGGCGCCATGGCGAGGCGCCTGACGCTGATGTCGCCGTTCGTCACGGGGGCTGCTGGTCGTTCCCCTGCCGTCTTTCGCGGGCTGCTGAATCAGTCGCGAACCGGCGCCTGGTGGGGCAGCACGTCGACGCGCCAGCGGTCGAACGTTTGCGGCGGCTGGCTCTCCATTGATTTGAGGGCCTCTTCCATCGGTTGTTGGGGTTCGCGGATTCCGCCGGATGCCGGCCGGTCAATATCCACCACCACCAGGAACGACAAACACAAAAGAACGAGAAGGAACACTGCGGCAACGCGCCCGTGACCCGCCGCCAGCACATAACCGAGCACGATCGCAGACCCGATCGAATACACAAAGAGAACGGCGAACACTTCAGTCGGCACGTGCACCAACCGCGCCGCGCGGTGTGATGCGCTGTCGTCGATCACCGCATTCATTGCTTGAACCAGCGCGAGCGCGAGAGGCGCCGTCCGGACGGAATCGAATGCCGCAGCCGTCGCCGCCCACAGGTTGGAGGTGAGCTCGTCTCTGTCGTCAGCCAGCAGCCTTGTCTTAGGCCCCTGGCCAAGCCTCCCCATCTGGATCTCACTCTTGGTGAACTCGATAAGAAGCCCGCTCAGCCGCTGCCGGTGGGGCTCGCCGAGCAGCTGGACCCGAAGATAGGCCGTGCCGATCGCATTGGCCTCTTCGACGACGAGCAGGCGGCGCTCTTCGTATCGCCCGATTGCGAGAGAAAAGGTGAAGCCCAGCAGCAGAGCCAGCAGGCCGAGCACGGCCGAGACGATGTACCCGTCGTAATCGTGATGCCATTTTTTCTCGACGTCTGCTTTCGGTTCCCGCTCGAGGCGCAGGCGGATGTGGAATCCGACGGTGGCGCCGACGAACATGCAGGTCAGAAGAACGATACCCAAAACATAAAGCGGTTCGACGTCGAGCCACTTCAGCATTGGTTCCGGCACGAGCACGGGAAACCTCGTCGGTGCGCGGCGGCGCGCATGTTCCGACCCTTTCCGCACGACTCCCATTGGACTTAGGTCCAATCGATGGCCTGACGCACGTGTCCTAGCGTCCGCGGCCAATCCTGACGGGGAGGAATGTCGTGATTGAGCCGCAAGAAAACGGCGTGCGGCGCCGCAACGGATGCCACGGCTGGATCGGGAGCGAGACGGTCGAGTCGCGTCTCGGCAGTTTCAAATTTCGCAACGGCTATCCGAGCGTTCAGGCCGCTGCCGATCTCCGTGACTCGCTGATCCTTTCACGCGCCGTGGATGTCTATCTGGCGCAGATGCCGGTCGTGTCCTGGTATCACGTGTGGAAAGGTGTTGCGGAAGCGGGTGCGGCGCAGCCGAACCAGATGGTGATCTGGGGAGGCCTGATGGATGCGCGGACGACGCTGCTGACGGGCAATTGCGAAACGGTCTATGGACTCGCATCCCTCGATCTCAAGCGCGACGGTCCTGTCGTGGTCGAATTGCCGCCTATGATGCTGGGCAGCGTCCTTGACGTCTGGCAGCGGTCTGTCGCCGACGTCGGTCCGACGGGCGTCGACAAAGGGAAGGGCGGCAAGATTCTGCTTCTCCCGCCGAATCACCGCGAGACGGCGCCGGACGGTTATATCGTGCTAAGACCGCGCGCCTACCGGACCTCGCTGGGCGTGCGCGGATTTCTGGTCGACGGCAAGACGGATCACGCGGTGGCTTTGATGAAGTCGACCTGGATTTACCCTTTGCGCGACATGCGAAGCCCTCCGGCGATGCATTTTGTGAACGGTTCGCATCAGGAGATCGACACCATCTTCGCAGACAATTACCAGTTCTTCGAGGATCTGGCCGAGCTGATCGCAAGCGAGCCGGACGATGCAATCACGGCGTCCGAGCGCTTCGCGCTGGCCTCGATCGGCATTGAGAAATACATGCCCTACAAGCCCAATGCCGAGCGGCGCGCGCTGCTGGCGGATGCGGCACGCGTAGGTTCGGCGATAGCGCGGGTCAACTCCTTCGCCTCGAACGATCCCGAACGCATCGCCTATTCCGACCGCAAATGGGAATGGGCATTCGTCGGCGGCAGTGCGGAGTTTACCTCGCAGGGCTATGTGAACACCGATCGCCGGGCGGCCTTCGCCTATATCGCTATCGGCATGTCGCCGGCGATGGTGGAAAAAATCGTTGGCGGCGGTTCGCAATATCTCTGGACGCCCCGCGACGCGGACGGCGAGTATCTCGACGGCGCGAATTTCTACCGGTTGCGCATACCGGCCGAGATCCCGGTCAAGAATTTCTGGTCCGTCGTCGTGTACGATGCGGAAAGCCGCTCCATGCTGCGCAACAGCCAGAAATTCCCCAGCCGGAGCGCCTACACCGATCCCGAGATCAATGCGGACGGGTCGATCGATATCTATTTTGGTCCCAAGGCGTCGCCCGCTCACGAAAAGAACTGGATCGAGACGATACCCGGCAAAGGATGGTTTCCGCTGTTCCGCTTTTATGGGCCGCTGGAACCTTTCTTCGACAAAAGCTGGAAACCGGGCGACATCGAACGCGTCCGCCTCTGAGTTCCCATTGGACCTTGGCCCAATCGAAGTTAAGCCGACGACGGTCTAGCTTCGCCGCCGCAACAGCGCCGCTCCGGAGCTCGCCATGGCTGCCAAATCCGCCAGTCCCAAAAAATCCGACAAGCCCAACATCCTCGTGATCTGGGGCGACGACATCGGCATCACAAATCTCAGCTGCTACAGCCATGGTGTGATGGGTTATCACACGCCAAACATCGACCGCCTCGCCAGGGAAGGCATGTTGTTCACCGATTCCTATGGCGAACAGAGCTGTACGGCGGGGCGTTCGTCCTTCATCACCGGGCAGAGCGTTCTGCGCACCGGTCTCTCCAAAGTGGGTGTCCCCGGCGCGCCGATCGGGATGAACGAGAAGATCGTCACCATCGCCGCCTGCCTCAAGAACCAGGGCTATGCCACGGGTCAGTTCGGCAAGAACCATCTCGGCGATCTGAACCACATGCTGCCCACCAATCACGGCTTCGACGAATTCTTCGGCAATCTCTATCACCTGAATGCCGAGGAAGAGCCGGAGATGAAGGACTACTATCCGGAAAAAGACTTTCCCAATCTGGTGAAGCAGATAGAGCCGCGCGGTGTCATCCACTCCTGGGTGACCGACAGGGACGACCCAACCGAAGAGCCGCGCTGGGGACGCGTCGGGAAACAAAAGATCGAGGATACCGGCCCGCTCAACAAGAAGCGCATGGAAACCTGCGACGACGAGTTCGTCGCCGCCGCAAAGGATTTCATCAAGCGCCAGCACGACGCCGGGCAGCCGTTCTTTGTCTGGCTCAACACCACGCATATGCACTTGTTCACGCACACCAAGCCGGAAAGCAAAGGACAGGCAGGGCGCTGGCAGTCGGCCTATCACGACACGATGATCGACCATGACAGGAATGTCGGCCAGATGCTCGATTATCTCGACGAGCTCGGTATCACCGACGACACGTTTGTGATGTATTCGACCGACAACGGCCCGCACCGCAATTCCTGGCCCGACGGCGCAACGACGCCCTTCCGCAGCGAAAAGAACACCAACTGGGAAGGCGCCTTCCGCGTGCCGTTGATCGTGCGCTGGCCGGGGAAGATCAAGGCCGGAACGGTCTCCAACGAGATCGTTCAGCACCACGACTGGTTCCGACCTTCCTTTCGATGGCCGGCGAACCAGATATCGTCGAGAAGCTGAAGAAGGGCTACAAGGCGATCGGCCGGACCTACAAGAATCACATCGATGCCTACGACTTGCTGCCCTATCTGACGGGCAAGGCGAAAGAAAGCCCGCGCAAGCTGTTCATATATATCAGCGACGACGGCGACATCCTGGCGTTACGCTACGACAACTGGAAAGTCGTATTCATGGAGCAACGCTGCAAGGGTACGCTGCAGGTCTGGTCGGAACCGTTCACACGTCTGAGGCTGCCCAAGATTTACAATCTGCGCACCGATCCCTTCGAGTTCGCGGACATCACGTCCAACAGCTACTACGAGTGGTTCATCTATCACGTTTATATCCTCTACGGAGCGTGGGCGCTGGCGGACAAATTCGCGGCGACGTTCAAGGAGTTCCCGCCCGTGCAACACCCCAACAGTTTTACGATCGACGATGCCATTGCGGCATTGACCGAAGCGTCGAGCGGCGGAAAACAGTAGCGCCCCTCAGCGTTTGCAGGACGCGTGGCAGCGCACCTTTGGGTAAACGGACTTTGCCTTGAGCATGGGATGCCGCGCGGAGCCCTGCATAGTGCCGTACGCGACAGCCTGCGTGGTGTGGCGCGCCGGCCCAAGTTCGCCGAATGTCGCCGCCACAATGACGACGGCGGCTATGGCGGTGCCTACCAGGGCATCGAGCGCGCGCGGCTTCGAGGGTTTGTGTTCGAGCACGGCTGCTCCTTCGCGGCTCACTGGGTAGCGCAACGGGGCTTTCGAACAATTGGACCTTAGGACAATGGACGCGTCAGCAATCCGCGCGAGCTGCGACGGCTTCGTCGATGGTCTTGAGAAGCTCGTCGGCGTCGAGCGGCTTGCGCAGATAGGCCGAGGCGCCCGCAACAAGGCAGCTCTCGCACGAGCCCGGCTCGTCCTGTGCGGAGATGATGATGGTCGGCACGCGCACGCCGCGGCGGCCAAGATATTTCATCACGTCGAAGCCGTTCATGCCCGGCATCTGCAAGTCGAGCACGAGACAGTCCGGGCTTTTCTCCGCCATCGCATCGAATAGCTCGAGGCTTGTGCCGCAGGAGTCGACGGTCATTTCCGACATCCTGAGCACGCGGCCGATCGCCGTGCGGACCGACAGGTCGTCGTCGAGAATGGCAACATGCATCGATCGTGCGATCATGTACGGTACACCGCGAGCTTCGTCCTTGTCCCCTAGCACAACCGCAGAGAGATGGCGATTGGGCTTTGGGGGCATAGGGCTATACGCGCGTTTTTGAAGGGCGCTGTTTCGGCCGCCGGCGATGGCGAGGTTGCGCCCGGCCATCAGCGGCTCACCGCTTTTGCGGGCATATCGAGCTTCACGACTGCCTGCACAAGCGTCGCCACGGAGCGGACGCCGAGCTTTTCCATGACTCGGGCACGATGAACCTTAACGGTCTTTTCGACGATGCCGAGATCATTGGCGATCTGTTTGTTCAGCCGGCCGCGCACGACATGGGCCATCACTTCCCGCTCGCGCGGCGTCAATTGATCCAGGCGATGCTCGAATTTCGCGGACTCGTCGCGGACGGCGCGCGACCGGCGATCCGTCTCCATCGCTTTTTCTATAGCCGCGAGAAGCTCCGTCTCTTGGACGGGCTTCGTCAGATAGTCGACGGCGCCCGCCTTCATGGCGCGAACGCCGGTCATGACGTCGTCGCAGCCGGTGAGAAAGATGATGGGCCGCGCCGGCTCGTACTCGACGAGCGCGTGCTGCAGCGCCAGGCCGTCGGTTTCGCCGAGCCCGATATCGAGCAGCGCACAGCCGGGGATTTGCGGATCGTGGCGGGCGAGGAAATCGCCCGACGAATTGAAGGTCTCCACGTCGTAGCCCGCAAGACCGAGGAGCCGCGACATGGCAGAGAGAATGCTATGGTCGTCGTCGACGACGAAGACCCGCGGTTTTGCGTCTGGGCGGACGGTCATGCGTATTGCTCCTTCGCAAGCGGAAGTGAAACGTGGAACGTGGCGCCGTGCCCGGGATTGTTGGTCGCGTGGACCCGGCCGCCGTGCCTTTCGGCAATGGCGCGGCAGATCGACAGCCCCAATCCGAGGCCGCTCTGCTTGGTCGAAAAGAACGGATCGAAGAGCCTGGCTTTGATTGCCTCGGGCACGCCGGGGCCGGTGTCGGATACGCTGATCTGCAGAAGCTCGTTGTTGACCGAGTTTGTGGTCACGATCAGCGCGCCGCTGTCGCGGGGGACGTTCGACATGGCTTCCGCGGCGTTCAGGACGAGATTGAGCAGGAGCTGCTGGAGCTGCACGCTGTCGCCCTTCACGAGGAGCGGCGTGCTCGAGAACCGCGTGATAATGACGATGCGCTGGGCGGTGAGCGCGCTGCGCGTCAGCTCCAGCGTTCGCGCCACGACGGCGTTGATGTCGACAATTTCTGTGCGCGACTCGTCCTTCTTGAGAAGCGCGCGCAGGTGCCGGATGACGTCTCCAGCCCGCGCGTCGTCGTCGATGATGTCGCTGATGACGTTGCGCAGCTCGCTGATGTCGACAGGATTGTTCTCGATCATGCGCTTGGCGGCCTGTGCGTTGCTGAGAATGGCCGTCAGCGGCTGATTGAGCTCGTGCGCCAGCGCGCCAGATAACTCACCGACCATGCCGACGCGCGCCAGATGCGCAAGCGAGCGCTGCTGGTCCTCGACGACGGCTTCCATCTGTTTCGTCTCGGTAACGTCGACGACGGTTCCGGACAGCGTAACAAGGCGCCCGTCGGGCCCGAGCGTCGGACGGCCACGCGTCCTTAGCCAGCGGACAGGCGCGTCCGGCAAGCAAAGACGATAGTCGACCTCGTAGGTCGATTGGGTCCGCATCGCATCGGCGATCGCCTTTTCGACTTTGGCGCGATCGTCGGGATGAACCGGCGCAGCCATCGCCTCCATCGAGAATGCTTCGCCGGGGAAGACGCCGAACATCTTTAGGCAATGCGGCGACGCCCAGAAGCCGCCCGTCGCCGGCTCCCAGCGCCAGAAGCCTAGATTGGCGCATTCGGCGGCGAAGGTCATACGCTCCTCACTCTCGTGCAGAAGTCCTTCCAGCTGCTTGTCCCGCCGGCTTTGAACGACCACCGCGACGATGAGGATCGCTTCGAGTACGAACAGTGCAAACGTGGCGACCAGAATCTGGAACGGCGCCCATGCCCAGGGCTTAAGGATCTCGCCGGTGAAACCGCCGATGAGTGCCGGGATGTTCGCGGCGCTGAGAAGCAGCGTGCCCGCAACGAGAAGAAACAGAACGGCCGTCACGCGTCGTGTCATTGCAGACGATCGGCTTGCAACCTTGGTCTCAGTAGTGCGCGTCGCGCCTGACGCCGTCTGGAGTGCGCTGTAGTCCTGTTCGTCAAGCGATGACAGCGGTGCAATGAACTGCGCAGCAGCGTCCCGCAACGTAAACAAACCGGACAGATGGCCCTTCCTCTGCATTGCCCTCATCCCGACATGGGTTGCAACCGAGTGGCGTTTCCTCCCTCTAAACCTCAGGTACTGTTACTGGAAACGATTGTATCGCCTGGGTTTAGGACTTCGAGCTTATCTGCGATTGTGTTTAACAAGGTCTTAAACGCAGAGCTTCAATTGCGCCGCTTTCGAGCGCGCTGCGCAGATGGAACTTTGGAAAATGCAGCCTTCCTCTGCAGTTTCCTTCTTCGTGCGACATGGACTTTGGTCCAATGCAAAAATCAGCGCGCGGATCGCGATCAAGGCATTCGTTCAAAGTTCCCGATATCGAATGCGCAGCGATGGAACTTTGCCTGGCTGTTGTCGGCGATGTCTCCGTGCAGAATATTCATGCGCACGACGCGTTTCATCGCGTTGCATGCAATGTCGTTCGAGATATAGAACAGAAAACGCGCGCGACGAACCGAGCGGGTTGCAGTTCGTTGCACGCGTTAGACCAAAGTCTAATTGTGGCCGTTTCGATTTTGGCGTCTACTCCATCGTGCGAAGGGGATGTTGTTCGGCACGCCCCAGCCCCTTGGGCCACTGCATCTCTTCGCAATGAAGCGCTAACGGGTTCGGAATCTCCGAAGAGGAAGTTTGATGTTGCACCGACAGGATGTAGCACCGCGCTTCCAGGACGACCCGGTCGCCCGACCATCCGGCCCGTTAGCGCTTCGCGTTATTATACAACTGGCGTTGGCATCGGTATTGTCCAGCAAACGCGAGGACGCCAAGTTCGCAGACAGCAAGCGATAGTGGTGGGAGGGTTCGGCCCGTTGCGATGAGTGTTCCTCATTGCGGCGGGCAGAATCTTTTCTGGATGTTTTCCGCATACGTCGTATTCCGAAGACACGCCGAGCATTGGCCCTAAGTCCAATCGCGCCCGCGGATTGCTTCGTGTAGGTGTAACGGCGAACGCGCACTCGCGGCGCTTGTATACACGAGGGGTCACGAAACATGCCGATCGTGCAGAAGCTCGAAATTCGCAAACCCTGGAAAGCCGTGGGCCGCGACGCCTTCGACGGCATGGTGCGCATCGATGGCGGCACATTTCTGATGGGTTCCGATGCGCATTATCCCGAGGAATCGCCGGCGCATCGCGTGACGGTCGATGGTTTCTGGATCGATCGCTATCCCGTCACAAATGCCGACTTCGCGGCATTCGTGGAAGACACCGGCTACGTGACGTCTGCCGAGCGGATACCCAATGCGGACGACTATCCCGGTGCTCGGCCCGAGTTGCTCACGCCGGCTTCCGTCGTTTTCCTGAAGCCCGCCGGACCCGTCGACCTCGGCAGTCACTACAACTGGTGGAACTACGTGCCCGGCGCGGATTGGCGTCATCCGCTCGGACCGCACAGCGGCTTGAGCGGCCGCGCGCATCATCCCATCGTGCATATCGCTTACGAAGACGCGGAAGCGTTTGTGGACTGGGCCGGAAAATCCCTGCCGACGGAAGCCGAGTGGGAATTCGCGGCGCGCGGCGGGCTCGACGGCGCAGAGTTCGCGTGGGGCACAGAGTTGACGCCCGACGGACAATTGATGGCCAACACCTGGCAGGGTGAATTCCCTTGGGAGAACCTCGGCTGTGACGGCCATCAGAGCACATCACCCGTGGGAGCGTTCCCGCCGAACGGTTACGGGCTTCACGACATGATCGGCAATGTCTGGGAATGGACGACGGACTGGTATCAGGCGCGGCACAAGGCGACATCGAAGTGTTGCTGCGGCGCGCAGAACCCGCGTGGCGGCATGCGTGACAAAAGCTACGATCCGCGCATGCCCGGCGTGCGCATTCCGCGCAGGGTGATGAAAGGTGGTTCTTATCTTTGTGCGCCCAACTATTGCCGGCGCTATCGTCCCGCCGCGCGCATGGCGCAGCCGATCGATACCTCTACTTGCCATCTGGGCTTTCGCTGCATCGTGCGTTCCGTGAACTGAACCGATGGGGCGGCGGGAGCCGTCCTTCGCCTCATTGCGGCCTGGGCCGCCCTCCTTGTCGAAGGCATTGCCGTCGTCGTCATCGCCTTCGGCGGGCTCGGAACGCTCGTATTCCTCGTCGGACAGACCACCAAAATCGTAGCGCGCACTCAGGATTGGCGCCGCGACCTGTTCGTGCGTTTCGGCCGCTGGCTGACCATGGGCCTACCATTCGCGCTGGCGGCCGACATCATTCGGAGCGTCATCTTGCCCACCTGGAACGACATCGGTCAGCTCGCCACCATCGCCGTCATCCGGACCTTCCTCAATCACTTCCTGGAGAAGTATCTGAAAGAGGCGGGCAGCGGTCCGACCGAGGCGGAGAAGGCTCCGGCAACCTGACCGGCTGGAACTTTGGCGGCGGCCGGGTTATTTCCTGATCATGCGGGCGTCGACGAGAGGACTGAAGACCTATCGGTCCAAGCGGGACTTCATGCAGACGCGCGAGCCGAGCGGCGAGCTGCCGGTTGCGCCGTCCAAACGCCTGCGCTTCGTCATTCAGAAACACAGCGCCACACGCCTGCATTACGACTTCCGTCTCGAGCTCGACGGCGTCTTTCTCTCCTGGGCCGTGACGCGGGGGCCGTCGCTCGATCCGCACGACAAGCGGCTGGCTGTCGAGGTGGAGCCTCATCCCCTCGACTATGGCGATTTCGAAGGCACGATCCCGAAGGGGCAATATGGCGGCGGCACGGTGATGCTGTGGGACCGCGGCTATTGGGAGCCCGAAGGCGGCTCGGCCGAAGCCATGTTGCAGAAGGGCGATCTGAAGTTTCGGCTCTACGGCAAGAAGCTGCACGGCAGCTGGGTGCTCGTGCGCATGAAGAACGACAAATATGGCGGCGGCAAGCGCACCAACTGGCTCCTGATCAAGCACAAGGACGAATACGCGCATGAGGGCGATCACGATGTGCTGCTGAAAGACGATCGCTCCGTCGCATCAGGGCGGTCGATGCCGGATATCGCGGCGGGGAAGGGGCGTAAGCCCAAGCCGTTCATGCTGGCGAAAGGCAGGGCGTTCGCGTCCAACGCAGTCTGGCATTCGAAGGGCGCCTCGCGCGAAACAAGGCCGGCTGCGCCAACGACAACGAAGAAGAAGCGCGTGTCGGGCAAAAAGGCATCGAAGCTTCCGAAATTCGTGGAGCCGGAGCTAACCAGGCTCGTGGACCATCCGCCGTCCGGCAACGGCTGGGCGCACGAGATAAAATTCGATGGCTATCGCGTGCAAGCGCGCGTCGAAGACGGCGTCGCCGTTCTCGACACCCGCAAAGGACTCGACTGGACGGAAAGATTTCCCGCCATCGCCAAGGCTGCGCAGGAACTTCCTGACTGTATCCTGGACGGCGAAGTCGTCGCGCTCGAGAAAGACGGCACCCCCAATTTTGCGGCGCTGCAGGCCGCGCTTTCTGAGAAGAATACCGATGCGCTCATCTATTTCGTGTTCGATCTTCTGTTCGTGCGCAATGGCGAACTCGAGGATCTGCGCGAGCTTGCGCTGTCGGATCGTAAAGCGCGGCTGAAGGCGCTGCTGGACGGGCATTTCAAAAGGAAAGATACGCCGATCCGCTATGTCGAACATTTCGAGACGGACGGCGAGACCTTCTTGCAATCCGCCTGCCGTATGCATCTCGAAGGCATCATTTCGAAGAATCTGTCGGCGCCCTACCGGCCCGGAAGCCGCGAGGGCTGGACGAAATCGAAATGCCGCGCCGGCCACGAAGTCGTCATCGGCGGTTGGAGCGAGACGAGCGGGAAATTCCGCTCGCTTTTGGCGGGAGTCCATCGCGGCAAGCAGTTCGTCTATGTAGGACGGGTGGGGACGGGCTATGGCGGCGAGGTCGTCTCGCGACTCCTCCCGAAGCTCAAGGCGGTGCGCGCGAGCGAGAGCCCTTTTCAGGGCGCCAATGCGCCGCGCAAGGAACGCGAGGTCCATTGGGTCAAGCCGGTTCTCGTGGCGGAGATCGAATTCGCAGGCTGGACGAGCGACGGCAACATCCGGCAGGCGGCATTCAAGGGATTGCGCGAGGACAAGCCCGCGCGCGATGTGGAAGCGGAGCACCCCGTGAAGACAGCACATCTGGTGAAACTGAAAACGAAGGACGCCGCCCGCGGCGGCAACGCCACGGTGATGGGTATCGCGATCTCGCATCCCGACAAGGCGCTGTGGCCGGATGCGGGCGACGGCAAGCCGGTAACGAAGCTCGATCTGGCCCGCTATTTCGAAGCGGCCGGTCCCTGGATGATGCCACATATCGAGGGGAGGCCTTGTTCGATCGTGCGCGCGCCGGACGGGATCGACCACGAGCAATTCTTCCAGCGGCATGCGGGCCCCGGCACGTCGAAGCTGCTTTCACTTGTCAGGGTGTCGGGCGATCACAAGGCCTATCTGAAGATCGACCGCGTCGAAGGCCTGGCCGCGGTGGCGCAGATGGCGGGGATCGAGCTCCACCCCTGGAATTCGCGGCCGGACAAGCCGCAAGTGCCGGGGCGTCTCGTCTTCGATCTCGATCCGGCGCCGGATGTATCCTTCGATCGCGTCGTCGCGGCGGCGCTCGAATTGAAGCAGCGCCTCGAAGCGCTCCGCTTTGCCGTCTTCTGCAAGACGACCGGCGGCAAGGGGCTTCACGTCGTGACGCCGCTTCCGGAGACGGAGTGGATCGGATGGCCGGAGGCGAAGGCGCTGGCGCGCGGGATCTGCGCGGAGATGGCGGAGGACGATCCCGACAAATATCTCGTCACCATGGCGAAGAAGGATCGCAGCGGGAAGATATTCCTCGACTATCTGCGCAACGACAAAACCTCAACGACCGTGGCACCGCTTTCGCCGCGCGCACGCCCTGGCGCCACGGTCTCGATGCCGCTGACCTGGAGCCAAGTGAAGAAAGGACTCGATCCGAAGCGCTTCACCGTGCGCACCGCGATGGCGCTGCTCGCCAAAAGCAAAGCGTGGAGCGACTATAAGCCCGCGCGCGCGGCCAAGAAGGCCGTCGATCAATGGCGCGGGATCGCCGGGAAATAAGGTCCGCTATTTGGACTTTTTCGTCCGCGCCGGCTTCGCGCGCGCCGGCATGGAGCGCGCGGGTTTGCCTTTGAGGCTCTTGCGCAGCGCATCCATCAGATCGATGACGTTGGTGTCCTTCGGCGGCTCGACGGTGACGGGGCGCTTGCCCTTTTCCTTCATCTTGATCAGTTCGCGCAACGCGTTCTCGTAGCGGTCCTCGAACAGCTCCGGCTGGAACGGGCCTTCCTGCTGCGCGATGATCTGTTCCGCGATCTCGATCATTTTTTTGTCAGGCTTTGTCGCGGGCAGATCTTTGAACGCGCCGTCGACATCGAGGACTTCGTCGCGGGTACGAAGCGAATAGGCGATCAGCCCGCGTCCGCGCGGCTCGACCGCCATCAGCCGCTCGCGTGTGTGCATGACGACGCGGCCGAGCGCGATGCGTCCCGTGGCGTTCATGGCGTCGCGGATCACGGCATAGGCTTCAACGCCTGATTTCTCCGACGGCAGCAAATAATAGGGATCGTTCCAGAAGAGTCGGTCGATCTCGCTTTCCTCGACGAAGCGTTCGATGTCGAGCGCGTGCGTCGTCTCGAGCTTCACCTCGGAAATCTCTTCGTTCGTCAGGATGACGTAACGGTTCTTCTCGATCTCGTAGCCTTTGACGAGTTCGGAGCGCTGCACCGGACCCGTGTCGGGATCCGTCGGAACCATGCGGATGCGGTTGTTGGTTTCGGGATTGAGAAGATGGAACGAGATGTCCGACTTGGTCGATGTGGCGCGATAAAGCGCGACCGGACAGCTCACGAGCGAAAGCTTCAGATGGCCTTCCCAGACCGGGCGCCTGCGGCCCGTCGACGGAAAGTCGTCATTTGCATGCGGGGCTGCCGAGGCCTTACCTTTGGGTGTCTTGCCGCGAGCCTGTGCCATATCTGGTGTCTCCCACGCCAGGAACTCGCGTCGGAAGACGGTCGTCCCGGAATTGTCATTACCGGAGAATGATTATGCACGCTTCCGGCTCCGCCGTCGAATTAGAGGCCTTGCGAGAGGAAGCCCGCACCTGTCGGGCCTGTCCGCTTTGGCGCACGGCGACGCAGATTGTATTCGGCGAAGGTAAAGGCCCGCTTATGCTCGTCGGCGAACAGCCGGGCGACAAAGAAGACCTGGCCGGCAAGCCTTTCGTGGGCCCGGCCGGAAAGGTGCTCGACCGTGCGCTGGCCGATGCGGGGATCGAGCGCAAGAAGACCTACGTCACCAACGCCGTGAAGCATTTCAAATTCGTGCGACGCGGGAAAATCCGTCTTCACCAGAAACCGGACGCGTCCGAGATCGCGGCGTGCAATCCCTGGCTCGTGCGCGAACGGGCGATCGTCAAACCTCTTTTGATCGTGGCGCTGGGTGCCACGGCAGCGCGCGGTGTGTTCGGAAAAACGCTCGCGATCGGGAAGAACCGTGGGCGGGTCATGCCGCTGGACGAGCATTCGAAGGCGCTGATCACGATCCACCCGTCCTATCTCCTGCGCATGCAGGACGAGGACAAGGATCGGGAATACACAGCCTTCGTCGCGGACCTGAAAGTGGCCGCGAAATACACGCGCGACGTGGAAAAATAACGCACGACCGCAGAATAACGTCCGGCCGTCCCTCGGATATCCCTGTCGCCAGCGCGGTTGAATTCCGCGCGCGGCCATCCAAACTCCCGCCGAAACGCAATCGAGGAAAACATCATGGAATATCGGCTCTTGGGACGTTCCGGCTTCAGCGTACCGGTCCTCACGCTGGGCACCGGCACTTTCGGCGGCAAGGCGGGGCTTGCGGCCTGGGGTTCGACGGACGCAGCAGAGGCCACGCGGCTGATTGATGTCTGCCTCGAGCACGGTCTCACCATGTTTGACAGCGCCGACATTTATTCCGCTGGCGCCGCCGAGGACGTGCTGGGGGCCGCGATCAAGGGGCGCCGCAACAAGGTGTTGATCTCGACCAAAGCGACGTTCCGTTCCGGCGCCGATGCCAACGCTGTCGGCTCCTCGCGCTTTCATCTGACGCGCGCGGTCGAGGACGCACTGAAGCGCCTCGGTACCGATCACATCGATCTCTTCCAGCTTCACGGCTACGACGCGAAGACGCCGACGGAAGAAGTCCTTTCAACGCTCGACGTTCTGATCCGCGCCGGCAAGATCGGCTATATCGGCGTATCGAATTTCTCCGGCTGGCACCTGATGAGGGCGCTCGCGACGGCGGACCGCTACGGCCTGCCGCGTTATGTGGCCAACCAGACCTATTATTCGCTCGTCGGGCGCGATTATGAATGGGAATTGATGCCGCTCGGCCTCGATCAGGGCGTCGGCGCGGTCGTGTGGTCGCCGCTCGGCTGGGGCAGGCTCACGGGAAAGATCCGTCGCGGCTCGCCCTTGCCGGAAGTCAGCCGCCGCAACGTCAAGGCCTCGAACGATATGGGCCCCCAGGTCGACGATGAATATGTCTTCAAGGTCGTCGATGCGCTGGATCAGGTTGCGGAGGAGGTCGGCAAGACCGTGCCGCAGGTGGCCCTCAACTGGCTCCTCCAGCGGCCGACTGTTTCGACCGTCGTTATCGGTGCGCGCAACGAACAGCAGTTGAAGGACAACCTCGGCGCTGTCGGCTGGAATCTGACGCCAGAGCAGGTGAAGGCTCTCGACCGTGCCAGCGCCGTTCAGTTGGCCTATCCCTATTGGCACCAGCGCCAATTCGTCGAACGCAACCCGTTCCCGACGAGGGTGTGATCAGGTGCGGCGTCGGGCTATGCTTGCCGAGATTAAGGAGCTGCCATGGACGCGAACCTGATCGTCGCGAGCCTCGAGCTCGCGGCCCAGCGCTGTCCCGATCTGACGCCGCTCGTCTATGAGCGTCTCTTTCGCGAACAGCCGGACATGAGGCGCCTTTTCGTCCGCGACAAGGACGGTTCGGTGAAGGGAGAAATGCTCGCGCGTGTCGTCGAAGCGGTCCTCGACTTCGTCGGCGAGCGTCGATACGCGGCGACGCTGATCCAATGCGAAGTCGTCACCCATGCGGGCTATGAGGTGCCGCCCGACGTGTTCGGAACGTTTTTTGCCGTCGTGGCGGACACGTTGCGCGACGTTCTGGGCGCGGATTGGTCGCCGGATGTCGAGATGGCCTGGCGCCGGACGCTCGCGAACCTCGATTATTACGTGACCCACCCCAACCGGGCCGAGACAGTCTAAGGCGTCACGATCGGGAAGTTCGTGTCGAGCGGCTCGATCAGGTCGATCATCGCATCATAGAGCGACGCGTCGCCTTCGATCCTGATATCACCGGATTCGACCAGCGGCTTACAAGGCAGTCCCGCGAACAGCGTCATCAAGAAGTGAGGCCGCTTCATCGTGAGCGTGGCGCCGGCCTTCGGATCGCTGATGCCGTGCTCGTGGATCATCACGCCGTTACCGACTGTGATGAGGACCTTCTCGTTTCTGTCTGTGAGCGCGATGTTGATCTTGTAGGCGCGCGCGGAGGCTTTCTCCGGATTGACGCGCACGGATGCGAAATCGAGCAGCATCGGCGTGGTCGTGGCCGCGAGGATACCGACATTCATCGCCGTCGGCGGCAGTTTCAGCGCACCGTGGCGGAGTTCCTGCGCACCGGTGAGATAGATGTTGCGCCAGGTGCCCGCTTCGGACTCGAATCCCATCCGCGTATAGATCGCAGCGAGACGGTCGCGCGCGGTCTGGTTGGTCTCGTCGGCGAAGACGGCGTGATTGAGAAGCGTCGCCGCCCAGCGCAGATCACCGCGTTCTTCGGCATCTTTGGCCTGCGCGAGCACCGCATCAGCGCCGCCCATCGCAGCCACATACCGTTTTGCTATCGGCTCGGGCGGCAGCGGATTGAGGTTGGCGGGATTGGCGTCGTACCAGCCCATATAGCGCTGATAGACGGCCTTGGCGTTGTGGCTCATCGTGCCGTAATAGCCGCGGTTGAACCATTGCTTGCGTAGAATGTCCGGCAGCTCGAGCACTTCGGCGATCTCTGCGCCAGTGAAGCCCGCATTCATGAGCCGCACCGACTGATCGTGCAGATATTTGTAGGCGTCGCGGTGGTTGGCGAGGAAGAAGACGATCTCGTCGGTGCCGAAGCGCGGAATGCCGTGCGCTGCGAACATCACGTCGCTTTGATGTGCGAAGAGGCGGATCGATTCCGTCAGATAGTCCGCCCAGGCTTTGGAATCGCGCACCAGCGCGCCGCGCGCCGGCAGGAGATTGTGCATGGTGAGGTTGGCGTTCTCTGCCATGAAAACGGCGCGCAGTTCCGGCAGGTAGAAATTCATTTCCGCCGGCGCTTCCGTGCCGGGCGTGAGCTGGAAGACGAGGCGAAGGTCGCCGATCGTCATCTCCTGACCCGTATGCGTGATGAGATGCGTCGGCGCGATCAGCGTCAGCGTGCCGCGCGAAAGGCCCGGACCCAGGCCCGACGTGATCTCGCCTTCGGCCGTGCGCGGCAGGGTGAGGCCGAACTGATAGCGCGCGCGGCGCGACATCGCCGGTCCCGCGATGATGTTTTCCGAGACGGCTTCTTCGAGGAAACCCTGCGGCGCGATGATCTGCACTTTGCCGGCTGCGGCGTCCGCCGCCGTCGTCACGCCTTCCACGCCGCCATAATGATCGGCATGGCTGTGCGAATAGATGACGGCGAGAACCGGTTTTTTCGCCACGTGCTCGTAGAGGAGTTCGAGCGCCGCGCGCGCGGGCTCGACCGAGGTCAGCGGATCGACGATAATCCAGCCCGTGCCCGCGTCCACGAAAGAAACCGTCGACACGTCGAAGCCGCGCACCTGATAGATGCGCTCGGCGACCTTGAAGAGACCGTGCTTGGTGAGGATCTGCGCCTGCCGCCAGAGACTGGGATTGGCGGTTGCGGGCGCGGGGCCTTCAAGAAATTCGTACGATGTGAGATCAACGGCGACGCGGCCATCCTCCCGCGTAATCTTCGGATCCTTGCGCGTCGCGATGAAGCCGCGGCCGGCGAAATCGAAATCCTTGCGATCGTCCGCATCGACCAGCGCGTGCGCTTCCGCGAGCGGGGTTGTGTCGCGTTCCTGACTCATGAGCGTTCCCGGTGTTATGGCGCATTCGTCGCGCTTCGTCCTGCGCGTTTAAACAGCATGGCGCGGGCCGCGTCTACGGCGTCGGCAATAGGTTCTCGGCGATAGTTCCAGACCGGATCGGGCGGCGGCGGAACGATCGCCATGGTGGCGTTGGCTTCGAAAAGCAAAAGCCGCCCGTCGGACGCGACGCCGAAATCGACGCCGCCGTAGTCCAGCGCCAGCGCCTCGCACAATCGCGCCAGGCCTTGCAGGACGCGCGATCCCAGCGCGCCGGCCATGTCGGTGAGAAAGGCTAGTTCCTCCCGGCGGAACGTGTCGTCGTCGGCCATGGCGGAGGTGAAATAATGCACCTTCCAGGAATGCGAGAGCGCCAGATGCAGCGGATAGATTTTTCCGCCGATAAACATGACGCGATATTTCCGTGCCATGCCGTCCGCTCCACGGGCATCGAGGTATTCGATGGCGAGAAGGACGTCGCCGGGCAATTCGTGAACGGCCTCGGGGAGGGCGGCCGCGCTTTCCACGCGCGCAAAATTCTGTCCCGTATGAAAGCCGGGGGAGCGAAGAAGTAGCGGGAATTGGAATCCCCGTTGCACAAGCACGGCGGGCGCGTCCGGCGCCTCGAGCGAATCGCGCGACAGCAGGGCGGTGCGCGGCACGACGATGTCGTGGAGCGCCGACAACCGCGCCGCATTCGCTTCGCGTCCCGTATCGCGGATCACGCCCGGCGGATTGATCGCCGGCGCGGAGCTGTGATCCATGATCTCCGCGACCGCATCGAGAACGTCGCCGCAAAGATCGGCATCGCCGACCGCGTTGAATACGACGTCATGCTCGGGCAAGGCGTCCGAAGGATCGAAAAATTCCGCGTAAATGGCTGTCACCGCGAAGATGCGGTCGTCGAGAATGACAGCGGTCGGGATATTGCCGCCTTTGGCGGAGACGATCAGCAAGACCCGAAGCGGCGTCCCCCTGCCGCGATAGGGCCGCGTCACGATGGCGTGTCCGGCAAAGCCTTGTTCGCGATGCCGCGCGGCGCCTTCCTCGTCGCCCTGTTTCGCCAGCACATTGGCGAGGCCTTGATGCGCGTAGGTCAGGCTTGCATCGGCGGCGAGTGCTTTTTCATAGAGCTTGCGTGCCTCGTCGAAATCGCCGTCTTCGAGAAGGACGTTTCCGAGATTGACGAGACCGAACGGGTTGTTGGGATGGCTTTCGACGGCCTGGCGATAGGCGGTAACAGCGGCGGAACGATAGCCCGTGGCGTGCGCAAGCCCCGCCAAATCGGTCAAGGCGCCGAAATGCGTAGGATCGCGCTGCAGCACGGCAACGAAGGCGGCCTTCGCATCGTCGTCTCGTCCCAAGCGCGTGAGAATTTGCGCTCTGGCGAACAGCAAATCGATGGAAGCCGGGAGTGCTTCGAGACGTTTCTGGACATCTCGCAGCTGAGATTCAAGAACATGGACGTTATCGTCACTCCGGCCGGACACAATTACTCCATTCTTGTCATTCCCGCGGAAGCGGGAACCCAGGGACGTTGACAGAAGCTGGAAACCCTGAGTCCCCGCTTTCGCGGCGATGACACTGTATTTTGGACGTGATTCTATCAAACCAAGCTAGCGTCTCCAGCCTGTTGTGTGGGGGCGGCTGCGGCGCACGCGCTTGTAAGGCTGATAGGCGGGCTCCCACATCGAGGCTATCACCTGACGCTCGATCGCCTTGGCGCTCTGCTTCCTGGCGACGCCGTCCTCAATGGCCTGTTTCGCGACTGCGATCGCAACAGTGCGCGCGACATTGCGCAGCTCCGGAACGGGCGGAAGAAGCCGCGCCGATTTGTTCGTGTGTGTGGGCGAGATCCCGGCCAGCGCTTCCGCCGCCGCCATGAACATCGCATCGGTCACGCGCTGCGCATCGACGGCCAGCACACCCAGGCCAATGCCGGGAAAGATGTAGGAATTGTTCGTCTGATCGATGGCGGCGGGCTTTCCGTTCCAGGTGACGGGCGGGAAAGGGCTCCCGGTGCCGATCAGCGCGCGGCCGTCCGTCCATGCCAGGAGATCGCCGGGAGCGGCTTCGCTGCGCGATGTCGGATTGGACAGCGGGAAAATCACCGGCCGCGACACGTGCTTTACCATTTCACGCACGATGTCCTCGCGGAAGGCGCCGGCTTGTCCCGAGACGCCGATCAACGTCGTGGGCTTGGCATTCGCCATCACATCGAAGAGCTCGATCTTTCCGGGCGTGCGCAACGTCCAGCCTTCGGTCGCCGCGCGCGACTGCACAAAGGGCCGCTGCGCGTCTGTGATGTTCGCCATACCTTCGACGAGAAGTCCGTCACGGTCGACCGCGAAGAAATTCCGCCGAGCCTCGTTTTCAGGCACGCCGCTCTCGACCATCGCCCTCAGGATGAGACTGCAGATGCCCGTGCCGGCCGAGCCCGCGCCGAACAGCGCGATCCGTTGCCGCGCAAGCGGAATGCCGGTCACGTTGATGGCGGCGAGCAGGGTTCCGGCCGCGACGGCGGCCGTGCCCTGGATATCGTCGTTGAAGGTGCAAAGGCGGTCGCGGTAACGCTCAAGCAGACGCCCGGCGTTGGGGCTGGCGAAATCTTCCCATTGCAGCAGCACATGCGGCCAGCGCTTGGTGATCACGGAGATGAAGGTCTCGACGAAATCGTCGTAATCCTGGCCGCGCACGCGCTCGTGCTTCCAGCCGATATAGAGCGGATCGGCAAGGCGCTCCTGATTGTTGGTGCCAACATCGAGCAGCACCGGCAGCGTTTCCGCCGGATGAATGCCGGCGCAGGCCGTGTATAGCGAAAGCTTGCCGATGGGGATGCCCATGCCGCCCGCACCCTGGTCGCCCAGTCCCAGAATGCGTTCGCCGTCGCTCACCACCACGATGCGAACGCGATCGAAGCGCGGATCGGAAAGAATATCGGCCATGCGGTCGCGGTTCGGGTAGCTCAGGAAAACGCCGCGAGGCTTCCGCCAGATTTCGCTGAAGCGCTGGCTGCCTTCGCCGACCGTGGGCGTGTAGACGATGGGCAGCAATTCCTCGGTATGCCGGACGAGCAGGGCATAGAATAAGGTCTCGTTGACGTCCTGCAGGTCGCGCAGAAAGGCGTAGCGGGCGAAATCGTTCGTGTAGCTGCGCAGCGCATTCATCCGGCGCGTGACTTGCTCGTCCAACGAGCCGACATGCGGCGGCAAAAGGCCGTGGAGGGAAAAGCGCGTGCGTTCCTCTTCGCTGAAGGCCGTGCCTTTGTTCAGCATGGGCTGGTTGATGAGGTCGAAGCCCGTGAGCTCCGTCTCGATCACCGTTCCGGATTTGCGCCAAAAGCCAAACATGGTTTCATTTCCCCCGCGGGCGCGGGATGCGTGGCGGTCGATAGTGTTAGCGGTGTGGGCGCTCATACTACGTTAACGCGCAAGCGATTCTCAAAGCGCGGCCGGGCGAAAGCTGGAAAATTTTTTGTCATGGAGGTACGGCGATGAAGGATTTGTTCGAGCTTGCCGCAGTCGTGGGCGAGCGGCTGAAGGCGCGCGGCGAGACCATCGCCATCGCGGAATCCTCGAGCGGCGGGCTCATCTCGGCGGCGCTTCTCTCCGTGCCCGGCGCATCGGCCTATTATCTGGGCGGTGCCGTCGTCTACACCGCTAAGGCGCGGATGCGCCTGCTCGAAATTCCGCGCGAGGCCGTTGCCGGCATGCGCTCGGCGAGCGAGCCCTATGCGAACCTGCTGGCGGAGTCGGTTCGTGTCCGTTTCGGCGCCGCCTGGGGCCTATCGGAGACGGGCGCCGCGGGGCCGACGGGCAATCCGTATGGCGATCGGCCCGGACATACCTGCATCGGACTTGCAGGACCGGCCTCGCGCGCCATCACGCTCGAAACCGGTTCGCTGGACCGCGCCGACAATATGCGCGCGTTCGCGAAGTCCGCGCTCGAACTTCTCCTGGAAAACCTGCACTAGATCGTTTCCGGCAGATGTGTGCGGCACTTTTGCGTGCGGAAGAGCGACAAAGGCCGCTATTCGCCGTCGATGGTCTCGGTCATGCGCTTCGTCGTGCCGGCCTTGGGCATTTTCGCCGGCGGCGTTTCACCGAGGGGCCGGGTCGGATCGGAAGCCTGCGTCAGGATGTCGTCGAACAATTCCTTCCAGCGCCGCGACGGGCTTTCGTACTGCTCCGCGAACCATGGCATCAGGCGGCGGTCGAACACCACGGTGCGCAGGAAATCGAGCGTCGCACGCACGGGCCAGCGCATCAGCGCGTCGCGCTGGAAGCTTAGGAAAACCGGCAGCTGGAAGCGCATGCCGAGATCGAGCGGCACGAACTGGTCGTCGACCAGCGTCACGTAAGTCGGGAGCAGCGCGATGCCCGCACCGCGGCGAACGGCTTCGGCGAGCGGCGCGCTCTGGTTGGTGAGAAGCGACGTCCCCGGCGTTGAGCGGTTCGACCACCACGCCGACCACGAACCCTTGTCGATCAGATAGAGCGACAGATCGAGCAGGCGATGATCGCGCAGATCTTCCATCGAGCGCGGCGTGCCGTGCTTTTTCAGATAGCTCTGCGAGGCGAACGGAATGAAATGCAGCGTCGCGATCCGCATGGCGACGGGCTCGATTTCCGCCGGCTCATAGTAGTGGACGTGGATGTCGAAGATCTCGTTCTTGCCGGCGAAGGCTTCCTGGGCGACGAAGTTCTTGAGTTCGACGTTGGGGTAGCGGTCGAAGAACGCGCTCATGAACAGCGGCATCCAATAGGCCGCCAGGCCGTCGCCCATCACCACCTTGCACTCGCCCTCGATCTTGGGCGCGGCGGCCTGGGCATTGCGCGAGGCCTGAGCCAGCGACAGCTGCGCCATGGACACAGAATTGAGCACCCGGCGGCCTTCGAAGGTCAGCCGCGGGCCGGAAGTCGACCGCTCGAAGAGCTTGACCCCCAGGGC
>DATJRP010000034.1:0-136146 GCA_035504555.1 Rhizomicrobium sp.
TTTCGGGACCGTTTCTGTATTACCCGGGGCGGCGGCATCTGCCGGCGCCGTTGAGGGCGTTCGTGGATTTTGTCAGGGGGAAGTAGCAATGCCGTTTCGGAATGTGGTGACATGAGCACCATCTCCCATTCGTTAGCTGCTTCTTGAGTCGCGATAGAACAGGCCGCGTTTCGCGCCGGACCAGTCGCGGACTTCGGCCACAGCCCGCGTGTCGATCTTGCTGTCGGGACGCTTCGCCAGGGCGGCAAGCTCCTTCTTCTGCTTCGCCGTCAACGCTTTAGAACTCGCCTTCTTCATAGGGGCTACGACTCCAAGGTCGTTCGGATTACCTTGAAAACGACACCACTAAAGCAGCAGCGTGCGCACGCCGGCCGCGGAGCCGCCTTTTGCGAGGCGCTCGTCGAGTGTGACCAAGACTGCGCCGTTGTCGGCGGCGATCGCCAGATGCAGCGCGTCGCCGGCCCTGAGGCCGAGCGTGTACTGATCCGCAAACCGGGCGGCGGTTCGGAATTGCGCCGCCTGCACGGGCAGAACCTCAAAACTGTCGTCAGCCGTGCGCGTAAACAGCGCAAGTGCGTCGGCACGGTCACGCTCGGCGATTTGCCCGGTTCGGAGCTTGATCGACAAGGCCGCCGAAAACTCCGTCACGGCCCAGTCGCTGATCGCAAGCGTGTCGGGCTTCTGCTTGCCAAGCCAGGACTGAATGGTCCCCGTTCGCGCCTCGTTGGTGAAAGCCGCAACGAGCACGGACGTGTCGAGGTAGCGCGTCAATAGCGATCCTCGTCGCGCATCTTCCGCACGAATGCGCCGGCCGACTGCTTTTGCTTCGGCATCGCCCGCGTGAGTTCCCGCAGCGCCGCCGGATCGATGCGCTTGCGCGGCGCTTTTGCCGCCGTCAGCCTGGCCACCGGCTTGCCGCGACGGGTGATGCAGACGGAATCGCCCTGAGCTGCCCGCTCGACCAGATCGCTCAGATGGGCCTTGGCTTCGGCAATGCTGACATTTGTCATTTTTTGATCCTGACCATCTAGATGGTCATCTATAGCAGAACCGCCCGCCGCCGCCAATCCCCGGTTATTCTGTCCGCGTCATCGGCCCGACATGCGCGGGCTGTTCCGGAAGACGGCGCACCGGTTACATTTATTTCACTTCCCATGCGAAAGCGGCGGCCGTCTCATCCTCCCGGTGCTCCGCCCCGGCGATGGCGTGTCGAGCGGGAAAATTGGGGGATGCGCGTGAAAACGTGGATTTCGGCGTCCGTTTTCGTCGCGGCCGGGCTGCTTCCGGCAGGGGCTTCGGCGGACCAGCAGAACATCCGATGGTCCGGCGCGGGATGGTACTTCGAGACACTCGGCGGCGTCGCGCTCTTTGCCGGAGGCTCCGATCTGCTGGCCGGACCCTATCCCTCCAAGGCTGCCTGCGAAGCCGCCAATCCGCGCGCCGATGCCAGCGGCTGCAATTATTTTTGCGCAGACGAAGCCTCCGATCCCAACAGCGACAAATCGCAATGATCGCGCCGGCGTTCGCAACTCCAGGTGCGGCGGGCGGCAATGTCCGCGCGGACGGCCGGCAGGCTCCCGTCGCGCACGCTCCGCTGCGACGCGAGAGAAGGCTGCGACGGCGCTTTTCGAGCAGACGCATCGCCCTGAAACTTGCCTGCATGGGCTGGAGTCTGTCCATGCTGGCGGCCTTTGTGCTCCCGGCGATGGCGGCCGGCACGCCGTCCCATTTCAATTTCGTGGGCGTGGGCGGAATCGTCATCGGAGCCGCGCCGGAGGATTGCAACGCGGATGCTGCTGCCGTGGTGTTCATGATCGCGGGAGGTGCGCCGAATTCGTCCGATCTGACCTGCAGAGGCGCGCGCGGCAACTTCGTCAGACTTTTCATTTCGCCTTCGGGCGAGCCGGCGGCGGTGTATGAAATCGACATCTACGATCCGCCGGATCAGAACGCGGCCTTGGCGTGGAGCATGGACAACACGGTCTTCGTCGATGTCGTGACGAATGTCGGCGATGTGTGTCCGGGATCGAAATACGCGGTGGCGGGTGGTCCGGCCCCCCTGGCAGGGTCCGGCGATATTTTCCTTTGCGTGGCGCAGTTCGAGAAAGTCATGGGGCCGGATAAAGACGCAGCGGACCAGACGGGTGGAGCGGTCGGTATCTTCGTGTACGACGCGTCGAATCTCAGCCGCTATTCGAACAGGATCAGTTCCGTGATTTTTCCCATGAGCGCATTCCGCGGCGATGATCTGGAGTCCGATGACCCCGCCGTGTGGGATCGGGTGAATGCGCAGTGGAAGACGGGCAACCTGATCGAGATTTATCGCGGCGGCGGCTCGTGCTCGGACCCCACGCCGTACGAGCTGGTCAATCTCAGCAGCCGGAACGACGATTCGGTATGCGCCCGGCGCGGCAATCAGCTGGATGAAATGCGTCGCAGGCTCGGGGGCCATTGATCGGACATCGCGCGGAGTTTTGCCTGGCGCCCGCGGGCCCCCACCCGAAATCGCGTGCCGCGATTTCGACCTCCCCGCGAGGGGGAGGTGGACGTGCCCGCAAGGGGGAGGTGGAACGCCCGCTCTCACTTCTCTTTCACCCCCACCACACGTCCCGGCATGCCCGCCGCATCGATGTAGATCGTGTCGCCGACGAGCTGTTCGTCGATAACCGTCCTGAAGCCGTTGGGCGCGGGCGGCGACGAGAGCATCTTGCGGCTCACGACGGGCGCCTTGCCGCCCACCAGCGCTTCGGCGATCACGCGGCCCGAGAGCGTCGCGGCGGCGGGCGAGCCTTTCGTGAGATCGACACCCAGGATGTGCGCCAGCGTCGGCGCGATGTCGGTGTTGCCGATCGGCGTCCTGTCGACGAAATGCGATTTGAAATCGGGACCGATGGCGGCCATGAAATTCCGCGTCTCGGCGCGCGACGTGCTGCCGTGCATGCCCTGTCCCGTCATCAGGGGCGTATCGGCGATTTCGACCGCACAGAGCTCGGGTCCGAGCTTGCAGTCTTTCGCTTCGAACGAACGGAACGCGATCACGATGGAAGGCTGCGGCACGTTCGACGAGCCGATCATGCGGACGGCGCTCATGGGCAGCGCGCCCGCGAAACCCTTCGGGTCGGCCTTCAGGAGCGCATCGTTGACGAACAACCCGCCGACATAAGGTGCCACCAGCAGATGATCGAAGATCGTCTCCGCGTTGGCGCGCGCGTTCGCGCCTTCCGTGTAGATGAGATCCGAGCCGCCATCGGCCGCCACGACGGCCATCGGATGATCCGCGCTCTCGCCGATGATGCCGTTGCCGCGCGCGGGATGTTCGCCGACCATCGGATCGAGTTCCTGATAGCCCGCATCGGGATCGAAGAGCTTCGCGCCAAGCCAGTTCGACACCTCGATGGCAACGAAGCCCTGCGGATAGGTCGCGGGTGGCAGGTTGCCGTATGCGTCGGGCACGGATTTGGCGATGGTGGCAAAGCCGTGATCGGCGGTGACGAACACGTCCGTCGTCTTGTCGAGGCCGAGATCTTTCAGCTCAGCCATGATGGAGGCGAGGTTCGCGTCGGCATTGGCGATGGCGGCTTTCGATGTCGGTCCGTTGATGCCGGGCGCCATCGAGCCCAGGCTGTCCTGCTGGGCGTGCTGCGTGCCGTCGGGATCGCGCGACCAGAAGAGGAGGGCGAAGGGCTTGCGCTTCAGGGCCAGCGCCGGCAGCACCACTTCGTCCGTTGCCATGGCGAGCCAGGCCTGTTGTGCGCGGTTGGGAAGTGCCGCCGGAAGCGGCGTGAAGGGGACCTGCTTCGAGCCGAGCGCCAACTCGAGCGCATAGTCTGCCGCCGGGTTGAGCGGAATGGCGCCGGAGGGCGAGCCGTCGGGCGTGGTCGGCCGTCCGGTTGCGTCGTCGATTTCGATGGTGTGGCCCAGGCAGCCGATCGTCTGGATGGCGGTGGGGCCGAGCTTGCCGACGGCAGCGGCGCCGTAGCCCGCCTCGTGCGCGGCGCAGAGTAGCGAGGTCGGTCCCATATAGCCGTCGGGGAAATGCGCCTTCACCTCCCGCAGCACGGCGTCGTTCTCGAGGAAGGGCACGTTCGAGCCCGCCAGCGCCGCCACGGGAAAGCCCGTGTAGATCACGTTCGCATAGTCGCCCGTGTCGCCCAGGAAGTGCCCCGTGGCGATGGCCGAGGCGTTGGCGGTGGTGAGTGTGGGATAGATCGAATGGCTGTTGGCGAAGTCCACGCCCTCGCGGCGGATGCGGCTCATGGTCGGCGCCACGTCCGGCGTCACGCTCTCATAGCGAAGCCCGTCGGCCACGAAGATGACGACGTTGTGCGGCTGGGCCGAGGCCGGCAGGCCCCCGAGAACAGATGTGGCGCCGGCGAGCAGGGCCGCGCGTGCGAGGCGTTTCATGAGCTGTCCCTTCGAGTCGAGGCGGAGAGATTAAGGGCCGTTTGTGACAAAGCGGAGGGGGGCCGCCCTTGACTTGGGGTCACCCCCTTCGCCACATACCGCCCTTTTCGCGAGGTTTTCATGCATCCCTATCGCACCCATGATTGCGGGAGCTTGCGCAAGGCGCAGGTGGGCCAACGCGTCCGCCTGTCGGGCTGGGTGCACAGGCGGCGCGATCATGGCGGGCTCCTCTTCATCGACCTGCGCGACCATTACGGCATCACCCAATGCGTCGTGGAGCCGGATGCGATCGCCTTCCCCGAGGCCGACAAGGTGCGCGCCGAATGGGTCATCACCATCACAGGTCCCGTCGTGGCGCGCACGGCCGAGACCGTGAACAAGGACCTGCCCACCGGCGAGGTCGAGGTCCGCATCGAGGAGATCGCCATCCAGAGCCAGGCGCAGGAACTGCCGCTGCCGGTGTTCGGCGAGCTCGACTATCCGGAGGAGACGCGGCTCAGATACCGCTTCCTCGACCTGCGCCGCGAGCGCCTGCACAAGAACATCACGCTGCGCTCCAAGGTCATCTCGTCCATTCGCAGGCGGATGATCGACCAGGGCTTCACCGAGTTCCAGACGCCGATCCTGACGGCGTCGAGCCCGGAAGGCGCGCGCGACTTCCTCGTGCCCTCGCGCCTGCATCCCGGACAGTTCTACGCGCTGCCGCAGGCGCCGCAGCAGTTCAAGCAGCTCATCATGGTGGCGGGCTTCGACCGCTACTTCCAGATCGCGCCCTGCTTCCGCGACGAAGATGCGCGCGCCGACAGAAGCCCCGGCGAGTTCTATCAGCTCGATCTCGAGATGAGCTTCGTGACGCAGGACGACGTCTTCGCCGCCGTCGAGCCCGTGCTCCATGGCGTGTTCGAGGAGTTCGCCGACGGCCGCAAGGTCTCCAAACCGCCGTTCCGGCGCATCCCCTATGCGGAATCGATGCTCAAATACGGCGTCGACAAGCCGGACCTGCGCAACCCCATCGTCATCGCCGACGTCTCGGACGTGTTCGCGCGCGACGATGTCCCGTTCAAGGCCTTCAAGGGCAAGACGGTGCGCGCCATTCCGGCACCGGGCGCCGCAGCACAGCCGCGCTCCTTCTTCGACAAGCTGAACGACTGGGCGCGCGGCGAAATGGGTGCTGCGGGCCTGGGCTATATCGTCTTCGAGGACGAAGGAGGCGCGCTTACGGGCAAAGGCCCCATCGCGAAGTTCTTCCCGGCCGATGCGCTGGCGGAGATGGCGAAGGCGGCCGGCGTGAAGGCGGGCGATGCGCTGTTCTTCTCGGCGGATGCGGATGAGCATCGCGCCGCGGCGCTGGCAGGCCAGGCGCGCATCCGCCTCGGCCGCGAACTGTCGCTGATCGAGGATGGCCGCTTCGAGTTCTGCTGGATCGTCGACTTTCCGATGTACGAGTGGAACGAGGAGGAGAAGCGCATCGACTTCTCCCACAATCCGTTCTCCATGCCGAACTTCCCGCGCGAGGAATTCCTGGCGCTGGATCCCAAGAATTCGGCAACGATCCTGGGCATCAACGCCTTCCAGTACGACATCGTCTGCAACGGCATCGAGCTGTCCTCCGGCGCCATCCGCAATCACGATCCCGACGTGATGCTGAAGGCCTTCGAGATCGCGGGCTACAGTCGCAACGAGACCGAAGTGAAGTTCGCCGGCATGCTCAACGCCTTCCGCTGCGGCGCGCCTCCCCATGGCGGCACCGCGCCCGGCATCGACCGGATCGTCATGCTGATCGCGGGCGAAGAGAACCTGCGCGAAGTGACCATGTTCCCCATGAACCAGCAGGCGCAGGACCTGATGATGAACGCGCCCGGCGAAGTGTCGCAAAAGCAGCTCCGCGAGCTCCATATCCGCGTGGTCAAGCCGGAGTAGGGCTCCCGGCCGCGCCGTGCGGCCTGTGATCCGGATACGTTGTAAAGGCGAGGCGCGATCTATCTAATAGATCGCCGGTTCCGCAGCCGCGGAGCCAGGAGGGGGCCGACATGCACAATTCTCCTGTTTCGCGCCGGATTCGCCGCCGGGCTTTGCTTCCCGTGGGCGCTCTCGCGCTCGCCATGGTCGCGTTCTCAAGTGTCGCCGAGCCGACGGACACGCCCGCCGGCAATCCGCCGCCGCTTTCGCAGCAGACCTTCACGCTGGTCCAGGAAAACGGCGTCGACGCCAAGCCGCATACCGTGTTCGATGTCCAGAAGACGGTGACGCTCAAGAAGGGCCAGATGCTGGTGCTGAAATCGTCTTCGGGCCAGATGATCGAAGTGGCCGGGCCGTACCACGGAAAGCCGCTGGATCACTACACGACATTCCCGCCGAATGGCGCGATGGGATACGACGCCCATTCGTTCACCCCCCACAAGCACTGCCCCGACACGTCCGGCGGCTCGCACCCGTCCGGCGGCCCCAACCCCGACGAAACCGCCGGCGCAGAAGCCCACTGCCGTTAAGGCGGAGCGTCAGAGCTTCGCCGGAAGATCTTTCAGGCTTTGAGAGATCAGCGCCGCGGCTTTGCCGACGTCGGTGCGCGCTGCGATCAGTTTCTCGGCCGCGTCGACGGCTGCATCCGCAGCCTTGGCGCGGATCTCGGCGACGGCATGGGCTTCGGCTTGCGCGATCTTGTCCTGCGCCTGCCTGGCGCGACGTTCGATCTGTTGTGCGAGCTGGGCGCGCGCCTCGATGGCGAAACGCTCGGCTTCTTCTTTTGCTTCGGTCACGATCGACGCCGCTTCCTTTTCGGCTTCGGCGGCTTTGGTCATGAACCGCGCCAGCAGCGCGGCCGCTTCCTCGCGCAGGCGCCTGGCTTCCTCGAGCTCTTTGGCGATCGCCGCCGCGCGCGCGTCGAGCGCCGCCGCCACGAAGGCCGGTACACGCTGATAGAGGAAGACGGCGATCAGGATGACGAGCCCGAGGCCGACCCAGAATTCCGGCTCTTTCAGCCATTCCACGAGGATGTCCATCATCGGCTCCTGGTTGATACGCCCTAGTTCAAACGGCCCAGAGCCGCGCGCGCGTCCTCGGGCGCGACGGTCTCGCCCGTCAGATGCTGGACGATGGCGATGGCCGCTTCTTCCGCGCTTCTGGCAACCTGCGCGAGCGCACTGTCCCGCGTCTGCAGGATGCGCGCTTCGGCGTCCGCCGTCGTCTTCTGCGCATCCGCGTCGGCCTTGGCCTTGGCCGCGTCGATCTCGCCGTGGATGCGCTTGCGGTTTTCCTCGGCCAGCGCATGCGCGCGGTTGCGCGCGTCGCTGAGCGCCTGCTCATAGTGAACCTGCGCGGCCTCGGCATCCTTGCGATGGGACTCGGCCTGCTTCAGATCGCTTTCCACCTGGCCCTTGCGCGCCGCGATGGCGCCGCCGATACGCGGGCCGGCCACGCGCCACAGGATGACGAACAAGAACGCGAAGGTGATCGTGAGCCAGAGGAACTGGTTCGGAAATGTCGTGACGTCGAATGGCGGAAAGCCTCCGCTTTTCGTCGGCACTGACGTTCCCGTTGTAACGTGGTTGGCCACTGTCAGAACGCGTATAGAACGATCATCGCGATCGCGAAGCCGAACAGACCGGTTGCTTCACAGAGAGCAAATCCGATCAGCAGATTCGGATACTGGCTGGCCGCGGCACCCGGATTGCGCAGCGCGCCCGATAGATAGCTGCCGAACACGTTGCCGATGCCGATACCGGCACCTGCCAGAGCGAAACAGGCCAGGCCTGCGCCGATCAATTTTGCTGCTGCGACGTCCATATTGAAATGCTCCTTCGTTGCTTCAGTGTTGTTCGTGGAGATGCAAGGCTTCGTTCAGGTAGATGCAAGTGAGAATCGCGAACACATAGGCCTGCAGGAACGCGACCAACATTTCCAGCGCCGATACCGCGACGATCATGAACATGGGCGCGAGCGAAAGAACCGCCAGCGCGCCGCCCGCACCGCCCAGCATTATTACGAACCCGGCAAACACCTTCAGCATCGTGTGGCCGGCCAGCATGTTCGCGAACAGACGGACGGACAAGGTGAGCGGGCGGATGAAAAATGAGAGCACTTCAATGGGCACCAGGAGCCATATGATGTACCAAGGGACGTGCGGCACAAAAAGCTTCAGAAAGCCCAAGCCATGTTTCGCGAAGCCGGTCACGATCACGACCACGAACACGAGACAGGCTAGTGCAAATGTGACTGCGATCTGGCTCGTCACCGTAAACGCACCCGGAAGGAGTCCGAAGAAGTTCGAAAAGAGCACGAAAACGAAGATCGTGAACACGAAGGGAAAGAAGATCAGCCCATCGTCGCCGGCGGCCTGGCGGATCATATTCGTGACGAATTCGTATGAGAGTTCAGCCATCGACTGCAGCCGGCCGGGAACGAGCTTGGGGTTCGAAGCTGCGGCCAGCATGAAGATCGACGCCACGCCTACGACGAGGGCCATCCAAAGGGCCTGATTGGTGAAGGCGAGCGTGAAGTAGCGATGCGACAGGTGCCATTCCGGCCCAATCGACTTCACCGCAAACTGGTCCATAGGACTCATCTTCACAGACTAGTTCTCCTCGTCTTCATCCGAGATCGTGGATCCGCCGTCCGCCGATCTCGCATTAATCTCTGCCGCTGCGCGCATCAGATTCAGAATGCCCGCCGCCGCACCCAAAACAAACATCACCAGGAGGAAGATCGGTCGCGTGCCCAACCATTTGTCGAGCAGCCAACCCAATCCCCCGCCTACCGCAACCGCGACACCCAATTCCGTCGCGAACCGGGAGGCGATACCAAGCAGTGTGGGAGGCGCCTGCTGTCGGCGCGGCTCCTTCTGCCGCCGGACTTCGTCGAGCCGCTTGCCCAGTGCACGCAGGTCATCGGGATCGGGCATGACTTTATGCTCCCCGTTTTCCCATCCAGACGCGCGGATTCGGGCCTTCGCGGCTTTTCGAAAGCGCGCGGACCATAGGGGCGGCATATTCTATCTGTCAAGGAGTGTGAATGGGATGTAAGGGGTTGTAATAGTTGACATTTCTTTGAATGTGGCGAATTGCGCGGGGCGCTTAGGCGGGCGCCCTGCGGCCACCCCGCCATTCCGTCGGGCTGACGCCCATCAGACGTTTGAACCGGCGGTTGAAGGTGGAAAGATCGCCGAAGCCGGCGTCAAAGGCGACCGTTGAAATCGGCTTTTCGGTCTGTCGCAATTCGACGGCCGCATTCTGCAGGCGCGTGCGCAAAACGAACTGATGCGGCGTCATGCCGACGCAAACGCGGAAGACGCGCAGGAAGTGGAACGCGCTGACGCCAGCCTCGCGCGCCAGACCGTCGAGGGTGATGACGGAATCCGATTTCATCTCGATCCGCCGGACCGCCTCGAAAACACGCCGACGGTCGCGGTCGGTCGGCGAAGCGTTCGGCAAGGTCTCTTCGGCAAGCGTCGCGAACACCGTTTCGGCCACGCGGAACGCAAACTCCTGATATTCGGCATCGCTTGTTTTCGCATCGACGGTACTGGCCTGCGCGGCGAGCGGCACAAACGCTTCGAGCGGCGGCAGCGCGGCCTTCGCGAAGGCGGTCTTTTTTACACCCGGTGTTCCGGACGCCACCGCTTCGAGCACGTCCGGTGCAAAGTGAAACGAAAGGCAACGATCGCCCCAGCTGTGGTCGTGGCCGCACTGAAAACAGGCGCCTTGGTTGCCGAGAAGCACGCTTCCTGCCACGAGGTCGGCGCTGCCGGACCTCGTTTCGTAGTGAAACGAGCCCTCCAGCACCAGGGCGATCGAGCTCTGCGCGTGCAGCTCTTCGAAAGCCGGATCGTAGGGCCCCGCCTCGCAACGGAAATCCTTCACGGCCCAGCCCGGGCCCTCGGCCAGAATGCGCGTCGAAAGCGTCATGCGCGAACCATAGCAATTTTTCCCAAGCGGCGGGACCGGCGGCAGATTTAACTGGCGCAAACGGGAGTTCAGGACATGGCATCGATAAGACGGGAATTCACGGTCGGCATGAGCGCAGCCGATGCCTGGGATGTGATCCGCGATTATGGCGCTGTGCATACGCGTTTGGTGCCCGGCTTCGTGACGGATACGAAGCTCGATGGCGACGCCCGCATCGTGACGTTCGGAAACGGTTCGGTCGTGCGCGAGCGCATCGTCGATCTCGACGACAAGCGCCGCAGGATCGCCTATTCCGCAACGGGTGGGCGCGCCGAACATCACAACGCGACGGCGGAAGTGTTCGACGGACTCGAGACGAGAATCGTCTGGATCACCGACGTCCTGCCGAACGAGATCGCGGGCTACATCACGTCGCAGATGGATGCGGCGATTCCGGTCATGAAGAAGTCGCTCGCGCGCACGAAATAACGCCGAAACTTTTCACGGGCGCGGTTTCTCCCTCGGCCGAATTTCGACGGATTGAAAATCCAGCGCTCGGCTTCCCCTCTCCCCCACAATTGGGGAGAGGGGAAGGAGACCTGCATAAACAACTTTTGCTGAAGCGGGCGAGGGGGCGCCGCCGCTCGAGCGGGTGTGCTCCTTCTACTCCGCCGCCGCGACGCGTTCGGCTTCGGCCAGTGTCACCGACACGAGCTGGCTCACGCCGCGTTCGGCCATGGTCACGCCGATCAGCCGGTTCATGCGCGACATGGTGAGCGCATGGTGGGTGATGACGAGGAAGCGCGTCGAGGTCAGCCGCGTCATCTCGTCGAGGAGGTTGCAGAAGCGCTCCACATTGGCGTCGTCGAGCGGCGCGTCCACTTCGTCCAGCACGCAGACGGGCGCGGGGTTCACCAGGAACACGGCGAAGATGAGCGCCAGCGCCGTCAGCGCCTGCTCGCCGCCCGAGAGCAGTGACAGCGACTGCAGCTTCTTGCCCGGCGGACGGGCGAAGATTTCGAGGCCTGCTTCGAGCGGATCTTCGGACTCCGTGAAGGTGAGCTTCGCTTCGCCGCCCTCGAACAGCTTCGTGAACAGCTCGCGGAAATTGTTGTTCACCTTCTCGAAGGATTCGATCAGGCGCTCGCGGCCTTCGCGGTTGAGGCTCTGGATGCCGCGGCGCAGGCGCTGGACGGCGCCGTCGAGATCGGCGCGATCGGCGACCATCTTGTTGAGGCGTTCCTGGTGCTCGGCCGCTTCTTCTTCGGCCCGCAGATTGACGCCGCCCAATTGTTCGCGTTCGGCTTTCAGCTTCTCCACGCGCTTGTCGGCGTGCTCCTGATCGGGAAGCTCTTCGCCTTCCCTGATCTCGGCACGCTCGGCCAGTTCATCCGGCGCCGCATCAAGTTCGTCGCGGATGCGCGTCTGCAACTCGGAAAGACGGGCCGCCGCCGCTTCGGCCAGCGCCTGGGCGCGGGCGCGCTCCTCGCGCGCCGTGGAAAGGGCGGTTGCGGCCGCCTTGGCGTGTCTGTCGGCTTCGGCGAGACGTTGCTCGGCTTCGGCGCGCGCATCGGCCGCTTCGTTGCGCCTGGATTCCGCCTTGGCGATGGCATCCAGCAGAGCTTCGCGTTTGTGCGCGATGGCCGCGGGCACTTCGTCGAGCTGCATGAGTTCGGCGCGCATCTCGTCGAGACGGCGATTGAGCTCTGCGATCTGCTCGGCAGCGGCGCCGCGGCGCGCTTCCCAGCGGGATTTCTCTTCGGCGATGGCGGCAAGGCGTTCTTCGCGGCGCACCGCTTCGCGGCGGAGATTGTCCAGCGCCACGCGGGCTTCGGCGGCCCGCGCGCGGGCTTCGGAGCTTTCCGTCCGCGCCGTTGCCGTCGTCTCCGACAGGTTCAGCCCGTCGCCCAGCTCGCGCAGCGCATTGTCCGCATGCGCCACGGATTCCAGCGCCGCATCGCGCGCCTGGCCGAGGCGGCGGATTTCCGCTTCGAGCGATGCCAGCCGCGACATGCGTTCGGCGGCGGCGCGCGCCGTCTTGGCCGTATGTTCCTGGGCGACGCTCAAGGCCTGTTCGGCGCGGCGCGTTTCCTGTTCGCGGTCGCGCAGGGTCTGACGCGCGTTGTCCGCATTCGTTTTCGCTTCGGCATAGTGCGCGAAGATACCGGCGCGCGTTTCCTTCGCGGCCTCGATTTCGTTTTCGAGCGCCGCAAGGCGGTTGCGCTGCGCAAGCCGGATCGTGGCAGGCGAGGGCGCATCGGCGGAGGCCGTGTAGCCGTCCCAGCGCCACAACCCGCCGCGCAGCGTGACGAGACGCTGACCGGGCTTCAATTGCGACTGCAGCGCCTTGCCCTGATCGTCGCTGACGACGCCCGTCATGGCGAGGCGGCGCGCCAGCGCGTGCGGCGCTTCGACATGCGAGGCGAGCGAGGTTACACCGTGCGGCAGCGACGGCAGTTCTACGGTGCCGAGTTCGCGCCAGTGATGGGGCGCGGCTTCATCGAGCGGCGCTTCGAGATCGTCGCCCAAAGCGGCGCCAAGTGCGGCTTCGTAGCCGGGTTCGACTTTCACGGAGTCGGTCAGCGGCGGCCAGAGATCGGCACCTTCGGGCCGCAGGAGATCGGCCAGCGCCTTGGCTTCGGCGGACAGAAGCTGAACCTGGCGCTCGGCGTTTTCCAGCGGACCGCGCGATTGCGCTTCGGCGCTTGTCGCCGCATCCAGCGCGGACTGCGCCTGTGCCAACGCCTCGCGTGCCGCCTGCGCCGCGGCCTGCGCCGCCTCGGCGGCTTCTTCCGCGGAACGCACATCGGGTGCGTCCGCGGCGCCGGCCATGGCTTCGTCGAGACGCTGCTGCGCAGCCGTCAATTGCTCGGCGCTTGTCTCGGCCAAAGCCGCGGCGACATTCTTCGCGCGCTCATGGCTCTGTTTCCTCGCATGCCATTCGGCGAGTTCGGCCGTCAGCGCCTCGAGGCGTCTCTCGGCAACGGCGAGCGCTTCGTTCAACTCGTTCGTCGTCGCTTCGGAATTGGCCAGCAGGTCGGCCGCACGCGCGGAGCTTTCCGCGAGCGTTCCCGCTTCCTCGGCAAGCTTTTCGAGGGCCGCCAGCGCGTCGGCGTCGAGCGCGGATTCGCGCTGCGTGTCCTGTTCGGCCTGCGTGATGCGCTGACGCAGACGCTGACCCGCTTCGCGCGCGCGCGCTTCTTCCGCGTCGAGCGCATCGCGTTCGACGATTAGGCGGTGAAGCGCGGCGCCGGCTTCGGCTTCCGTCTGGCGCAGAGGCGGCAATTCGCTCGCGACGTTCGCCTGCACGGTCGAGGTTTCGGTGGCGACGGCCGTTGCCGCTTCGACGGCCGCGATGGCGGCTTCCAGTGCGTCGCCGGCGGCTGCACCCTGCGCCATCACCGCGTTCCAGCGCAGATAAAGCGCCAGCGCTTCCGCCTTGCGGATGAGACCGGACAAATTGCGATAACGCGCGGCCTGCCGGGCCTGACGCTTCAGGCTGGCGAGCTGGCCTTCCAGTTCGGCGATGACGTCGTCGAGCCGCGCCATGTTGGTTTCGGCGGCCCTGAGACGCAATTCGGCTTCGTGCCGGCGCTGGTGCAGGCCGGCGATGCCGGCGGCTTCTTCCAGGATCGCGCGGCGCGCCAGCGGCTTCTGGCTGACGAGCATGCCGATCTGGCCCTGCCGCACGAAGGCGGTGGATGCCGCACCGGACGCGGCGTCGGCGAAGAAGAGCTGCACGTCGCGCTGGCGCACGTCGCGTCCGTTGATGCGATAGACGGAGCCCGCCTCGCGTTCGATGCGCCGCGAAATTTCGATCGCGTCGTATTCGTTGTAGCCGCCGGTGGCGGTGCGATCTTCGTTGTCGATATAGAGGATCACTTCCGCCGTGTTGCGCGCGGGACGCGCGGCGCTGCCGGCGAAGATGACGTCGTCCATTTCCGTGCTGCGCACGGAGGTGGGACGCGACTCGCCCATCACCCAGCGCAGCGCGTCGAACAGGTTCGATTTGCCGCAACCGTTCGGGCCGACGACGGCCGTCAGCCCGGGCTCGATGAAGAGCTCGGTCGGTTCCACGAACGATTTGAAGCCGGAAATTCTGAGCCGGTTGAACTTCAACGGATGTACCCGCTCTTGATCGCTGTCACGCTATTTCTTCGCCAGCATCGAATCGATGAACGTCTTGAATTCCTGATAGTCCACAAAGGGGCCATGAACCTGTCCGTTCGCCACGAAACTCGGCGTGCTATCGATGCCGTATCTTGTCTGGGCGTCGGCGCCCACGTCCTGAATCCGCTTCTGCATGGCTTGATCGCTGATGCAGCTGTCGACTTTCTGCGCGCTCATGCCCGCGATCTTGCCCATATAGACAAGACCGGCATGCACGTCCGGCACTTGGTATTCCGGGTCCCATTTCGGCTGATTCCGATAAAGCAGGTCAAGGAACTGGAAATAGTTATCCTCAGGCAAGCACCGGGCCATGGCTTCTGCTGCGACATCCGCAGGATTGAGCGGGAAGACCCGGAAAATAAAGAAGACTTTGCCCGTGTCGATATAGTCCTTCTTGAACTGGGGGAAGATGTCCATGTCGAAATGGGCGCAATGCGGGCAGGTGGGCGCGGCATATTCGAGGACCGTCAGGGGCGCCGTCTTGGAGCCCAGCGTCCGGTCGTCCTTGGACAGGATGATCGCCATGGGGCCGGCCGTGGTGGCGCTGTTCTGGGAACCGCCGCCGGCGAAGACGAGATAGGCCGCCACGCCCAGGGCGATCACGGCGATCGCCACCACTCCGATCAAGACAGTTGTGCGGTTCATGGAAAAACTCCCAGCCGGTCCGGCGCCCGTTTTGGCAGAGCCCGGGACGGCATTCAATGACAGCCGGGCGGCCTATTTTTTCGCGAGTTCGGGGTCGAGGATGGCTTTCATCTCCTCGAGGCTCGTCGGGTTCTCGAGTCGCCCGTTTATGATGAAGCTCGGCGTCTGGTAAACGCCATAGCGAGATTGCGCGTCGTTCGCCGCCTGCTGGATGCGCTGCTGGACGGCCTGATCGCTAATGCAGGCGTCAACCTGGGCGGACGTCATCCCGGCAATTGCGCCCATATGCACCAGCGCGGCGTGAATGTCCGGAATGATGTAGCCGTCGGGATCCCATTGGGACTGGTTCCGGTACATCATATCCATGAACGGGAAATAGTTTTCCTTCGGAAGACAGCGGGCCATCGCCTCCACGGCCACGTCGGGAGCGCCGAGCGGGAATACCCGGAAAACGAAGTAGACCTTTCCGGTGTCGATATACTGGTGCTTGAAGTCCGGAAAGACATCCCGGTCGAAATGCGCGCAGTGCGGACACATCGGCGCCGCATATTCGATGACCGTGATCGGGGCATTGGGCGAGCCGAGCGTGTGATCATCCTTCACGAGGGTCATCGCGGTGGTTACAGAGGCGGCTTCGCCGGCCGAGGACCGCGCGAAGACAAAATAGGCGGCGATGCCCAAGGCCACGACCGCGACGGTCACCAATCCGACCAGGAATTGCTTATGGGTCACGACCGGCCTCCCTTTTGCCGCCCGTTTTTGGCAGAGCCCGGGCCGGCGTTCAATCGGACGGGGCCCGAGAATCAGCCGCGGATCTGGCGCGCGCGTGCGAGATTGAGGAGCGCGGCCTTGAGTTGGTCGGGGCCAGCGAAATTCGTCGCGGGATCGCCTTGCGGCGGCTGGGCCGGCGGCTTCGGCCGGCGATGCGGCTCGGAGGGGGCGGCGACTGTTCCGTTCACGAAACGAAGCTTGGCAATGGCCGGGCGGCCCAGGAATGCATTGATCCGCTCGCACAGCGCGCGCGTCTGGTGCTGCAGGAACACGGAGGCTGCAGGTTCGGCCCGCAGGGTCAGCGTGCCGCCGGAAGGCCCGTCCGTCAGCCTGAGCGGTTCGGCAAAGCGCGCAATGTCGGGGCCGACGATGTCGATCCATCTGAGGATCAGCGTGGGGTCGCTGAAGCCCGCCCGCGCGAAGGCTGTGGCGGCCACGGCGCTCGACCGGCTGATCGCCTCGGTCCGGTTGCGGCGCACGGGTTCGTCGGCGGCGTCTTGTTTGCGCGTTTCGCTTCGGGCCATGGTGCTGTGACTATGCAGGCAAAACGACGCCCCGCGCAAAGCCCCGAACTTTTGGCGGACCGGCTACTCGCCTGGTACGACCGGCACCGTCGCGAGCTGCCGTGGCGGGCGACGAAGGGAAAGCGCGCCGATCCCTATCGCGTGTGGCTGAGCGAAATCATGCTGCAGCAGACGACCGTTGCGGCGGTCGCGGGCTATTACCGGAAATTCCTGGAGCGGTGGCCGACGGTCGAAGCACTCGCGGACGCTCCGCTGGATGATGTGCTCGCGGCGTGGGCGGGCCTCGGCTACTACGCGCGGGCGCGCAATCTCCACAAGGCGGCGAACGTCGTCGCGCGCGAGATGGGCGGCAGGTTTCCGCGGACGGCGGAAGAGTTGCGCAAGCTGCCGGGCATCGGCGCGTACACGTCGGGCGCCATCGCGGCCATCGCCTTCGACGAGCGCGAAGCCGCCGTCGACGCCAATGCCGAGCGCGTGCTGGCGCGGCTGCACGCAATCGAGGAGCCGCTCCCCAATGCGAAGCCCGTCTTGCGCAAGCTCGGTCAGGCGCTGGCGCCCGAAAAGCGCGCGGGCGATCTCGTGCAGGCGTTGATGGATCTGGGCGCCATGATCTGCACGCCCAGGCGTCCCGCCTGTGCAAATTGTCCGTGGACGGATAGCTGTGAAGGCCGCAGGAGAGGGATGGCCGAAACCCTGCCGCGCAAGGGCGCGGAGCGCATGCGGCCGCTGAAGCGCGGCGCCGCTTTCATCGTGCGGGATGCGAAGGATCGCGTGCTGGTCGTCAAGCGGCCGGAAAAAGGCCTGCTGGGCGGGATGCTCGAACCGCCGCTCGGACCGTGGACGGAGACATTTCCCTCACGCGCAGAAGCGATGCTGCAAGCGCCCTTCCGCGGCGAATGGACGAAGCGCGCGGGTGTCGTGAAACATGGCTTTACGCATTTCGAGTTAGAGATCGAAGTTTACGTAGCTTGCTGGGACCGTCGGCATCCTGCCGGCACTACTGCTACATTGAGAAAAACTGCCGACGGGACGCCGGCGGTCCCAAGATGGCTTCCTATCAGCGAGTTAAAAGACTCAGCACTCCCCACCGTCATGCGCAAGATCATCGCGCATGGGTTGGACGAGGGCGGACCGCTCTTTGCTCAGGCGAGATCGGCGCGCAAACGCTGACGCAACACGTCGATCGAGACGAGGCTGCCCTTGTGCTCGTAATGCCAGAACGTCCAGCCGTTGCAAGCGTCGAGGCCCTGCACATGGGCGGCAATGCGATGGATCGAGCCGGTCGCATCGGCGCAGACGAGCGAGCCGTCCGCGCGCACCTTCGCATGATGGCGCTTCGCCGGCCCGTGCAAAGTCGTGCCCGGCGGCAATAGTCCCCTTTCGACAACCCACCCGAAAGGAATGCGCGGCTCCGCGCGCTTGGAACGCGTCGTTTCGATCGCCTCGATTTCGCCGGGCGCAATCGCCGCGATGCGCTTGCGGGCGAGGCGAGCGTAGTTCGGATCGCGTTCGAGGCCGATGAAGTGGCGGCCCAGGCGCCGCGCGACGGCGCCGGTCGTCCCCGAACCGAAGAAAGGATCGAGGACGATGTCGCCCGGTCTGGTCGAGGCCACGATCACGCGATAGAGCAGCGCTTCGGGCTTCTGCGTCGAATGCGCCTTTTCGCCGGCGTCGTCTTTCAAACGCTCATGGCCCGAGCAGATCGGCATCGTCCAGTCCGATCGCATCTGCAGTTCGTCGTTCAGCGATTTCATCGCTTCGTAATTGAAGGTGTAGCTCTTCTGCTCGCGCGACTTGGCCGCCCAGATCAGCGTCTCATGCGCGTTGGTGAAGCGCTTGCCCCGAAAGTTGGGCATCGGGTTCGTCTTGCGCCACACCACGTCGTTCAGGATCCAGAAGCCCAGGTCCTGCAGGATCGCGCCCACGCGGAAGATGTTGTGATAGGAGCCAATGACCCAGAGCCCGCCGCTGTCCTTGAGCACGCGGCGCGCTTCCGTGAGCCAGGCCCGGGTGAAGCGGTCGTAGTCGGCGAAGCTCGCAAACTGGTCCCAGTGGTCGTCGCAGGCGTCGACTTTGGAATTGTCGGGACGGCGCAGTTCACCCTCGAGCTGGAGGTTATAGGGCGGGTCGGCAAAGACGAGGTCGGCGGAGCCCGCGGGCAGCCGACGCATGTTTTCGATGCAGTCACCCTCGATCACGGAATCGCGCGCATCGTTCAAGTCGACAAGTCCGGCCATGTCCCGCCCCGTTCATCCGCAGAGCGCGGGAGAGTGAGTCGCCGGAGTCCACAGGTCAAGAGTCTCGTTGAATCAAAGTGTTAGATTTAAATCCCCAATTGAGTCCCCACTCTTATCCCCATACAAGATGTTGTGCACCGGCGCGAAGCTGCGGCGGTGATGGGCACAGGGACCGTGCCGGCCGAGGGCTTCGAGATGCTCCTCGGTGCCGTAGCCCTTGTTGGTCAGCCAGCCATAGACGGGGAAGGTTTCGTGGAGCGCGGTCATCATCCGGTCGCGTGTGACCTTGGCGATGATCGAGGCGGCCGCGATCGAAGCCGAGCGGCCGTCGCCGCCGATGATCGTGTCGCAGGGGCAGGGGAGAGCCGGCGCATCGTTGCCATCGACCAGCGCAAAGACGGGCGCCAGCGCCAGCGCGCGGACGGCACGCGCCATGGCGAGATGTGTGGCCTGGCGAATATTCACGAGATCGATCTCGTCGACGCCCGCATCGCCGATGCCGACCGCGAGCGCCATCGCCATGATCGCCGCATAAGCCTCTTCGCGCGCGGCTTCGGTCATGACCTTCGAATCGTCGAGCCCTTTGGGCACGCGTCCCTTCTCGAAGACGACGGCGGCGGCCACGACGGGACCTGCCAACGGGCCGCGGCCCGCTTCGTCCACACCCGCCACCGGCCCGCCCATCTTCGCCAGGATGCGGGATTCGAAGATGTAATGCGCCATACCTCCCCCTCCTTCGCTGCTCCACAGCTTCGGAGGGCTAGCATACTTGCCCACCGAAGCCTTGACGAAGGTAGGTTGTTAGAGGAGGGCGAGTTGCTCGCCAAGCTGCGGCGGGCGCTTAAACTTGTTGAGAACGAGCGGATGGGACTCGCGGTTGAGCCCGATCCGCTTCACAGCCATGTGGAAGCGCCTGGCGATCAATTCCGCATAAGGCCCTGTGCCGCGCATGCGGGTGTGCCAGGTGCTGTCGTAATCCTTGCCGCCGCGCATCTGCCGGATAAGCGACATCACATGCTTGGCACGGTCGGGAAAATTCGTCTCCAGCCATTCGCGGAAGAGGTCCTTGATCTCGAGCGGCAGCCGCAGGAGCACATAGCCCGCGCTCATGGCACCGGCGTCTTTTGCCGCCGTCAGCACGTTTTCCAATTCCTCGTCGTTCAGTGCGGGAATCACGGGCGCGAACATTACGTTGGTGGGAATGCCGGCTTCGGCGAGCGCACGGATCGTTTTGAGCCGCTTCGGCGGCGTCGACGCCCGCGGCTCCATGGTGCGGGCGAGCTCGCGGTCGAGCGTCGTCACCGACACCGCCACCTTGGCAAGCCCTTCAGCCGCCATCGGCGCCAGGATATCGAGATCGCGCAGGATCAGCGCCGATTTCGTCACGATGCCGACGGGATGATTGAATTCGCGCAGCACTTCGAGGATCGCCCGCGTCAGCCGCATCCGTTTTTCCGTCGGCTGATAAGGATCGGTGTTCGTCCCCATCGCGATGATCTTGGGCACGTAGCCGGGCGCCGAAAGTTCGCGCGCGAGCAATTCCGCCGCGTTCGGCTTCGCGAACAATTTCGACTCGAAATCGGCACCGGGCGAAAGGCCGAGATAGGCGTGTGTCGGCCGCGCGAAGCAATAGATGCAGCCGTGCTCGCAACCCTTGTAGGGATTGATCGACTGGCTGAAGGAAATGTCCGGCGAGTTGTTGCGCGTGATGATGGTGCGCGAGGAATCCTTCATCACCTCCGTCTTCAGCGGTGGCAATTCCTCGTCCTCGTTCTGCCAGCCGTCGTCGATGAGCACGCGGGTCTCGCGGTCGTAGCGGCTGGAAACATTGGAAAGCGCCCCGCGTCCGCGCAGGCGCCGTGTATCGGCGGTGATGTCGAGAACTGTCGTCATCTTGCCAATCTAGAGGGCCAGAAAGAACAAATCAAGAACAAAAAGAAAGTGGTTTATGATACCGGTTTGGAGCCCCAGGCGGCGGAAAGCCCCTTTCATGTCAGTGCAAACCCTGGAAACACGCGCTAGGCAGGGCGACGTCGACGCGCTGCTCGAATTGGGTACGCGCTACGAAAGCGAGAACAAGGTTCAGTCGGCGCGCGGCTGTTTCGCGACGGCGGCGAAGACGGGCAGCCTCGTCGGCCTGCGGCGGCTTGCGATCAATCTTCTGTCGCAGGAGCCGATCGAGGGCGAGGCCGGCATCAACATGATCCGCGCCGCGGCAGACAAGGGCGACATCGATGCGGTGCTTGTTTGCGCCAGTCTCTCCGCCGGCGACATCGCTCTGCCGGATCGTGCGAAGGTCGCACGGCAATGCCTCGAGATCGCGGCCGAACGCGGTTCGTCACGTGCGCGGGAACAACTGGAGTTTCTCGAACATTCCGCGACCGACATTGATGCACGGGCTTTACCCCGGCACGAGATCTTCACGTCGCCGCTTATTTCCGTGATCGAAGGCTTTGCGACGCCGGCGGAGTGCGACTGGGTGATGGAACGCGCGCGTCCGCATCTTCATCGCGCCCATGTCTATAATCCGTCGGACGGCGGCTTCTTCACGCAGGAGGCGCGCACGAACAGCTCCGTCGAATTCGGCATCGCGAACACGGACGTGGTGATCGCGGGTTTGCGCCTGCGCATTCGCACGCTCTGCGGACTGGATCGTCTGGAGATGTCTTCGATCCTGCACTATGCGCCCGGCCAGGAGTTCCGGCCGCATTACGACTTTCTCGATCCGGCGCAGCCTGGCCACGCGCGCGACATCGAGAGAAGCGGCCAGCGCGCGGCGACGTTCCTCATCTATCTGAACGAGGATTATGAAGGCGGAGAGACGGAATTCCTGAAGCTCGGCTGGCGCTACAAGGGCCGCAAGGGCGACGCGCTGCTTTTCTGGAATTTGGATCCTGCGGGCGCGCCGGACTACAAAACCATGCACGCCGGCACACCAACCACGGCGGGCGAGAAATGGGTCTTCTCGCAATGGCTGCGTCTGGCGCCGAAGCCCTAGCCGCCTGACAGCGCGTTCGTCACCACGATTTCGTCGCCGTCATGGACGGGATGCTCCGCCGCTTCACCCGCGCGCACGAGAACGCCGTCATGAAGGAAGACGATGCTGCAGCGGATATGGCCGTCGTCGTCGAACAGGTGGCGGGCGATCATCGGGTGGTGCCGTGAAAGATCGGTCATCACTTCGGCGACGGAGTGCCCTTCGGCCGACATCTGCCGCGCGCCGCCCGTCAATGTGCGCAGAAGCGGCGGCATGTGCACGCGCACACTCATTGCACGTAGGCCTCGACGCTCAGTATTCGCGGAAGACCGCGCGCGATCTCGAACCAGCTATCGCCCGTATCGCTCGTGCCGTAGATCGCGCCCGACGTCGTGCCGATATAGACGCCGCCCGGGTCGAGTTGGTCCGCCGCCATGGCGCCGCGCAGGACGCCCTCGAAACTATTGTCGGGCAGGCCGCGGCGGAGCGGCTCCCAGCGGCTGCCTTTGTGCGAGCGGTAGACGGTGAGCTTGCCGTCACGGGGCATGCGGAAATTGTCGCCCTCGAGCGGCACGACGAAGACGCTTCCCGTACGGCGGTCCATGACGATGGGAAAACCAAACGAGCAGACGAGACCTTCGCTCAATTCGCTCACCGGCAACCCATCTTCGATCTTCTGCCAGCTGTCGCCCCCGTCCCGGCTCATGTAGACGCCGCGATGCTCCTGACGATAGAGAACGCGCGCATCGGAAGCGTCGTGGGTCACGCAATGCACGCATTGGCCCGTGTCGCCCGGCACGCCATTGCTTTTCTGCGTCCAGGTCTTGCCGCCGTCGTCGGTGCGGAAGAAGCCCGACGAGGAGACGCCGACCCACATGCGGTTCGGATCGCCCGCATCCGTTAGGATCGTATGCGCACCCAAGCCGCCGAAGCCCGGTACCCAGCTGTCGCGCGTGGGATGATTGTTGAAGCCGTCGACGGGCTCCCACGATTTGCCGCGGTCGCGGCTCGCGAACAGCCCCGCCTCCGATACGCCCGCATACAAAGTCGCGTGCGCGAAATGCAGGGTCCATATCTGGTCGACGAGGCGCGGGTTGTCTTTGTAGCGCCCGGTGAAATCGCCGCTCGCCATGATGCGGATATGTTCGGCGTTGCCCTTCTCGCCGCGCTTGTAGCGCGGCGCCGCTTCCAGCTGCCGCCAGTTGTCGAGATCGTCGCTGGCGAGAATAGACGGGCCGTAGACGTCGTGCATGACCGCTGTGTAGACGCGGCCATGATCGTCGCTCGCCGAAGCCGTAACTGCCCATCCCTTCAGCGCAAAATCCCGACTCCAGGATTTCCGGTCGGCGGATTTCAGGATCGCGGCGCCTTTCTTGGTGCCGATAACGAGCGCGACGGACATCTTCCTCCCTCCGAAGGGCCGCACCCGAAGTGTAATATCAACTTCCGCAATTCGCCAACCGCGTCGATTTCGTGTCGCGTTTTAGCGTTAGGCAAAAGCAAGGATTTGACCGCGGCACATTGATTGCCGCATCGGCATGCGCCACAGCGCCTTCGCAAAAGCTTGTCTCAATCGTCGCCCGTCCGTGTCGGAGTGCCATTACCCCAGAAGCAGGCACTTTTCTGTCGTCGGGGGGCTATGATGACGCCGAAACGGCTTTCGCTGCGCCATGCGCTTTTTCTTACCACTGCACTCGGTTCGCTGATCAACGTTGCGCATGCGCAGAGCGTCGCGCCGGACAATTCCGGCGGCGGTTCAGGGGATCAAACCGAAACCGTCATCGTCACGGCGGAGAAGACGGTGCGTTCGTCTCTTGTCCTGAGCGGCGACGAAACGCAGAAGCTGCTTCCCGGCATCAACCCGCTCAAAGCCATCGAAACTTTGCCCGGCGTGGTGTTCGCCACGGCCGATCCCTGGGGCAACAACGAGCAGAATGAATCGCTCGTGGTGCACGGGTTCACGCTGCAGCAGCTCGGCTTCACGATGGACGGCGTGCCGCTGGGCGATCAGCAATACGGCAACTACAACGGCTTGAGCCCCTCGCGCGCGCTCACCAGCGAAAACGTCTCCCGCGTGGAATTCCAGTCCGGCGCCGGTGCACTGGGCGTGGCCTCCACGAGCAATCTCGGCGGCGCGATCGAAACCTTTTCACTTGACCCCGAGCAGACGGCGGGCGCGGTCGTCAACCAGACCATCGGCAGCGACTACACGACCCGCACGTTCCTGCGACTGGAGTCGGGCGATCTCGGCGACGGCAATGCGGGTTACCTGTCGTTCCTGCATCAGGATCAGCGGGCCTGGGATTTCGACGGCCACCAGCGCGGCAATCAGGTCAACCTCAAATTCGTCCACAGCGACGCGCACGGCAAGCTGACCGGCTATTTCGACTGGCAGGACAAGGACGAGCCGAACGAAGACTCCACGAACTTCGGCAATGCGAACTCGCCGGCCACCAACACCTATTATCCTTATACGCGGACGTTCGCTTTCCCCGATTTGACCCGGTATTCGGCATATCTGAACACGACGTCCATCCCTGGAACTCCGCCGACGGCTTACGGCGCGAACTTCTCAAACTATTATAGCGCCGCGCAGCGCCTCGACCTGTTGGGCTATGTGAACTACGACTGGTTCCTGACAAGCGACATGACGTGGTCGAACCAGGTCTATTATCACTACAATCAGGGCCGCGGCATCGTGGCGGCTCCCTTCAATCAAGCCGGGCTCCCGACGCTGTTCGCGGTCTACTTTCCCAACCTGGTAGTTCCAGGGAATACGCCGGCGACTGATGCAAACATTGACGCCGAGTTCGGCGGCTTGGGATTGCAGGTCCGCACCACAGAATATCTCATCAATCGCGGCGGCGAGCGTTCGACTTTCACCTGGCAGTTCGGCGATCACGCGATCGAAGCCGGCATCTGGTACGAGCATAATGAGTCTTCGACAGGTCGCGACTGGTATCCGTTTTCGGCCGCCAACACCGATCTCACGCCCTACGAGCATCCCGGCGATCCGGCGTTCGTCCAATACTACTATCGCTTCAAGACCGACGACCTGCAGCTTCACGCGCAGGACGAGTGGCGCATTCTGCCGAGTTTGCGGCTGCAGTTCGGCGTGAAGTCGAGCCTGCAGAATGCGGGCGATAAGTTGCCGGTGCAGCAGAAGAACAATCCGGCCACGCCGCTCAACCAGCAGACCAACTACCCGATCGGCAGCATCGTGTCGGATGCGTGGTTCCTGCCGCAGGTCGGGGCCGTATGGGATTTCACCGATCAGGACCAGCTCTTCGCCAACATGCAGAAGAACATGCGCCAGATCGTGCCCTACGGTCCGGAGAGCGGCTATTACGCCACCTCACCCTGGAGCCTCGGCACACAGCAGGCGTTCGACGACTTCAAGGCGACGGGTCATCCCGAGACGTCCTGGACCTACGAAGCGGGCGTGCGCTCGACGCGCGAAGTCGATCTCGGTTGGCTGACGGCGATCGAAGGGCAGGTCAACGGCTATCTCGTCAACTTCCAGCACCGCCTGCTCAACGTCGCGCCCTACAATCCGGGCTTCAACCCGCCGCCCGCGATCATCGCCAACGTGGGCAGCGTCACGACATACGGCGCGGACGTCGCTGGTACGCTGCATTTCGGAGAACATTTCCAGTTCTACGACGCAGTCTCGTATAACCGGTCCACCTACAACGACAATTACTACACGGGCTCAACGCTCGTTCCGACCGCCGGCAAGGTCGTGCCGCTCACGCCGGACTGGCTCGAGAAGTTCATCCTCTCGACGAATTTCGGACCGTTCGAGGCGCAGATCAACGGCGACTATATCGGCCAGCGTTACGTCACCTACACCAACGACCTGCACGTCAATCCGACGTTCCAGATGGGTCTTGAGACGAGCTATCTGCTGGAAATTCCGGACGGCTATTACGTCCACCAGCTGAAGTTCAGCCTCAACATGACGAACATCGGCGATACGAAGGGCGTCGAGACGCCGGTCGTGACGGGAGCGTCCGGCGGCTACGCGGAATATCCGATCGCGCCGCGGATGTGGTTCTTCACGGTCAGTTCGAAGTTCTGAGCAGCTTCAGGCCAGGATATCGGTTCTTTGGCGCTCTGCGTCGTCGTCATCGACGGGCGATGGCTGCCTGCGCACGCCCGCTTCCCCGGTCGCGGCAGGCTCCTCGTCGGCAAAGAACCTGTGTTCTTTCACCAACTTCTTCTTCTTCGGCTCCAACGGGGCCGCTATCCACGGAACGATTTGATGTATGTGCATTGGTGCCCCCGATCTCGGTAATCATCGGCCCCACCGTGTCATTGTGAAGCAGATTGCTTAACGAATTGCTGATGCCCCTACGGCGCTTGCGGGGACGCGCACGTCTTTTTGTGGCGCTTCGTTTTCGGCTCAGGCTTCCAGCGCGCGTTTGCGCGCGGAGCGGGCAAGCGCGATGCTCTGCCGGTGCCATTGGCGTACGGGAACGGCGGGACAGCCGGCAACCGCTTCGCCGTCGGCGACGGCGCGCATCACGCCGCTTCCACCGGCGATCCGCGCATTCGAGCCGATGACGAGATGATCGCTGATCGCGGTCTGTCCGCCGACCATGACATTGTCGCCGATCGTCGTACTGCCTGCGACGCCGGCCTGGCCCGCGAACAGACAATTGCGGCCGATCCGAACGTTGTGGGCAATCTGGACGAGGTTGTCGATCATGGTGCCGTCGCCGATCGTCGTATCGCCGGCCGCGCCACGATCGATCGTGCTGTTGCTTCCGACGCGGACATCATCGCCGATAATCACGCGCCCGAGCTGGGCCGAGCAGACGAGGCCTATCGGTCCGGCTACCACACCGAATCCTTCGCCTCCGACAACCACGCCCGAGCCGATGCGCGCGCGTGCGCCGATCAGCGCATGGGTAATCGTTGCATTCATGCCGACAACGGATCCTTCGCCGATCTCGACGGCGGCACCGATCACGGCATTTGCGCTGACATGGGAGCGCGCGCCGAGCCTGACGAGAGGTCCGATCACGGCCCCGCAATCGATCTGACAGCCTTCGCCGATGACGGCACTCGGATCGACATGCGCGCCGGCATGCACGCCGGGTTCCGCTGTCGCGCGCGGATAAAACATCAGGCCGATCAAAGCGAAGGCAAGGCGCGGGTCGCGCGCCAAAAGCAGAAACGAACCGTTGTGAGGACGATTTGACAGCTTGTTGCTGGTGACGATCGCGCCGGCACTGCTCGCCGCAAAGGCGTCCGCATGGCGCGTATCGCAGAAGATGCTGAGTTCGTCGGCCTCCGCGACGTCCAGCGCGGCGACGCCTCTGACGACGAAATCTGGCGGCACTTGTGGCGGCAACTCCAATTGCGCTTGCGTTGCAATTTCGCCCAACGTGAACGGTCCCCGCCTCGGGAAAAAGCGGTCGTCAGTCATCGACACGGCTCGTCATCTACTCGGCACTCCAGACCCACCGTAGGGGAACACGAAAATGGCTGTTCCGGTTAGCGAATTCGGCGGGTCCTGGGAAAATGCCTTCGTTATCCTTATTCGGGCGACGCAGCGCTGGCATATGCGCCAGGATCGCGATGGTCAAAAAGGAACATTTTCTGCGGAAAAATGTTAGCGTCGGCGCGAAACGCGACGACCGGCCGGACGGAGGCGTAGAGATGAGATTTTGGCCTGGAATGGCGCTGTCGGGGCTACTTCTGGTTACGCCTTCGCTTGCCGCGGACAGCGGCATCGGCGCGCTGCTGAGCAGCGGACCAGTTGCAACCGACATTCCTCTGCCCGATCCCACACACGTGCCCATCGTCTTCGGCAAGGACATCAAATGGTCATCCGGCAACGGCATGCGCCAGGCGGCGTTGTTCGGCGATCCGTCGAAGCTCGGCATCTATGGCGTGCTGATCGAATGGCTGCCTGGCCACTACAGCCATCCGCATTTCCACACGACGGACCGCTACGCGTATGTGATCTCCGGCACGTGGTGGGTGAGCTCGAGCACGACGTGGGATCCCGACAAGGCCTATCCCGTGCCGGCGGGCAGCTATGTGCGCGACCTCGCGCACCAGGTCCACTGGGACGGCGCCAAGGACAAGCCCGTGCTCTTGATGCTCGTGGGCGAGGGTCCGATGACGACGTCGCCGGTGCCGGAAGCGGCGGACAGCAAGAAGCAATAGCGCGATCTATTTCCGCCTATGCTCTTCCAGCCGCGGCATGATCTCGACGAAATTGCAGGGGCGATGGCGGATGTCGAGTTGCCATTTGAGGATGCCATCCCAGCCGTCTTTCACGGCGCCCGTCGAGCCGGGCAGGGCGAAGAGATAGGTGCCGTGGGCCACGCCCGCGCAGGCGCGCGACTGCAGTGTGGAAGTTCCGACTTTCTCGAAACTGATCTGGTGGAAGATCACCGAGAACCCGTCGATCTCTTTCTCGAAGACGGATTTGAACGCTTCGACGGTGACGTCGCGACCGGTGAGCCCCGTGCCGCCCGTCGAAATTATGACGTCGATGTCGGGATCGGCGATCCAGCGTTCGAGCTGAAGACGGATGGCGGCCTGATCGTCACGCAGGAGCGCCCGGTCGGCGAGAACGTGGCCCGCCTCCTTGATGCGCGCGGCGAGCGTGTCGCCGGACGTGTCGCTTGACTCGTCCCGCGTATCCGAGACGGTCAGGACGGCAATACGAACAGGAACGAAGGGAACGGATTCATCAATAGGATGTTGCGGCATCGCTTACGACCACATTCTGCGCCGGCGGCGCATCCTGTGTAGCATAGCCGCTGTATTTCGGCCATTTGCCGAGAGCCGTATCGTCGAGCGTGGGCGACCGTTCGCCGGTCCTGCGCGCATACATCCAGTAATAGGTCAGGACGCGCTTGACGTAGTCGCGCGTCGCCCAGGACGGCATGCTTTCGATGAAGAGCAGCGGGTCCTGCATCATGGAGCCGCGCGTGCCCACCCAGCGCGTCACCGCGCCCGGACCGGCGTTGTAGGCGGCCGCCAGCTCGATCAGGTTGCCGTTCAGCTGGCTGAGGAGATCGGACAGGTAGCGTTGTCCGAGATCGAGATTGTAGGACGGGTCCTCAAGACGTTTCTCCGAAGCCGCCCCGTCCATCTCGCGCGCCGTTTCCGGCATGAGCTGCATAAGCCCGCGCGCGCCGACATTCGAAACCGCATTCGTGCGGAAATGGCTTTCCGCGCGCGTGAACGCGAGCACCAGCGACGGATCGACGTGATAGCCGCTCGTCGGCGCATATTGCGGCACGGGGAAAAGACCCGTGAGCATGACGCCACGCGACGCCGCCGTTTCGCAGGCGCGCAGTTCGAGGTTCGGAAGATCGAGCTTGCGCGCGAGGGCCGCATAGGCTTCGCCCTGACGCAGGTCGATGGCGGTCAGCGTGCGATCCATTTCGCCGGCGAGGTCTTCGCGTTGTCCTACTTGCCAGAGCGCGACGGCGCGATGCGCAGCCGGGATCTGCATCATGGCGTCGAAGCTTTGCTGGTCGAGCACCGGATCGGAGAACGTCGTCTGCGACTGTTGTCCCAGTATCTTCTCGGCGAGAAGACCGTAGAACGTCGGCTGTTCGCGCGTGGCGGCGGTAAGCAAGGTGATGACGCGCAGCGGATCGCCGGCTGCGAGATGCGCACGCGCGGCCCAGAAGGCGCCGGCGCTGCGGGTGTAGTTCGGAACCGAGCCTGCCTGCGCCAGCATTTCAAAATGCTGCGCGGATTCCTGGTATCGGCCGAGGCGGTAATTGGCCAGGCCTTCGTCCCAATCGAGCAGCGGCTGCGCCGCGCGATCGGGGCCCGTCACGGCGGAAGCGACGCGCACGGCGGCATCGTCCTGGCCTTCTGCCATGTAGGACGCGGCCACACGATGGCTCAGATGCGCAATGTCGGAGCCGGGCGCCGTGCCGGCTGCGATCAGTGTGTCGAGCGTCGCCTCTGCCTGCTGCGGCTGGCCCGCATGCACGGAGGCCCGGATTTGGGTCTGCGCCGCGCGCGCGACATCGGAACTCAATGTGTCGGGAATGTCGGTGTCTTCATAGCCGCCGCCGCGATGATGCACGACGGGCAGGCTTTCGATGGCGACGCGGTGCCGCCGGCGCAACTTCGCATTCTTGTTTTCCGCGAGCTCGCGCACCCGCGCCGCGACCGGCAGATCGTCATATTCAGCGAGCCACGCCGTCAGCTGTTTCAGCGGAACGTGCCTGGCTTTCGGCGAAAGAAGATGGGCGGCTTCGACGTAGCCCACGAGCGAACGGTCCGAGACTTCGGCCAGACGATCTTTGGCGGCGGCAAATCGGCCGGCTTCTTCGTCGGCGAAGATCTCGCGATAGAGACGTACGTCGGACGGCGACAGGACGCGCGGGGAGAATCCCGCCTCGCCACCTGCGATATCCGCTGCAGAGGTTGAATTCGATACGCTGGTCAGCGCAGCGGCGGTCACAGCCGCCATCAGCCACTTCCGAATCGACACGCCCCGGGCTCCCGTACTCTCAGCGTCGTTGAGCCTGAAGGTACCCCGGTGTGGGGGAAGGGCTCAAGCAACTCTGGGCTACATGATTGCCAAGCGTAACAATCAATTATGAAAAGGTCTTAACCCTCGCCGCAATCGCCTGGAGATCGCGCCACGCTAGCCTCTTGTCGATGGGTCTGCGCAAAAGATAGGCAGGATGCAGCGTCGGCATGACGGGAATCATATGTCCGGCCACATGATATTCCAGCCATTTGCCGCGCAGACGCATAATACCGTCCGTTTGTCCCAAAACGTGACGGGCGGAAACCGCACCCAGAAGGATCAATATCTTGGGACGCGCGAGCTCGATGTGTCGGCGCAGGAACGGGATGCATTTGGCGACCTCGGTCGGTTCCGGATTGCGGTTGTCCGGTGGCCGCCACGGCAGAACATTGACGATATAAACCTTGGTGCGGTCGAGATGGACGGCCGCCAGCATCTTATCGAGCAGTTTTCCCGCCCGCCCGACGAAGGGCAGACCCTGGCGGTCTTCGTCGTGTCCCGGCGCTTCGCCGATCAGCATGATGCCGTGATCGGGCGTACCGTCGGCAAAGACGGTGTTGGTCGCAAGCTGCTTCAGCGCACAGCCGTCATAGCCTTCGAGCGCCGCTTTGAGTTCGGCGAGCGTTTGCGCGCGTGCGGCGATTTCCATCGCAGAGCCGATCGCATCGTCCGAGGCTGCAGGAAGAGGCTCCGGTGCGCGCGGACGCAACTGTTCGCGAACCTGCGTCGGTGTCGGTTGCGGCACCTCTGCGCATTGAGACTCCCGCACCGGCTTGGGCGCCGCAAAGCGATTGACCGGTTCGTCGAGCACGGCCTCGTCGGCGCCCGCATCGACGAGCCAGGCTAACGCTGCGAGATGGTCCGCGTCCGTGGTCCGCATTTTTTTACTGAGCCTGTTTCATCGGCGCATATGCCGCGGCGCATCCCGGGCGGTTCGCTTCGGAGCTTAGAACGCGGCCGGCCTTCGCGCAAAGTTGTGCAGGCGCGAGACACCAGACGACGCCCTCGAAATCTCCATCCCGACCTACTAGGGTGGGCCGGCTGGGTTCTGGAGCGCGTCGAACGATCATGCGGCTGGCAGTGTGTTTTGCGTTGACATTGGTTGCGGCTGGTGGCGCAGACGCGCGGCCGTTCACGGCGAAGGATATGGCGACGCTCGATCGCATGTCCGATCCGCACATTTCTCCGGACGGCCGCTTCGTCGCCTACAATGTCCGTTCGACGGATTGGGACGCTAATCATGGCGTCAACGCGCTGTGGGTGCTGGACCGCAATGCGGGGGGATCGTCGCCGCGGCTGATCCGCGATCAGGAGAAATCCCCGACCGAGCCGCGTTGGTCCGCCGACGGGCGCTGGCTCTATTTTCTGTCGTCGCGCTCGGGCTCCGTGCAGGTGTGGCGTGCGCCGGCCGGCGATGCCGAAGCTAAGCAAGTCACAAATTTGCCGGTGGACGTTGCGTTCTATCGGGTCAGCGAAGACGGTCGACTGCTGATCGCGGCGATGAACGTTTTTCCTGCTTGCGACACGCTGACATGCACGAAAGCCAAGATCGAAGCCAAAGCAAAAACCAAGGCGAGCGGCACGGTCTATACTTCGACCACGCCGCGCTTCTGGGATACCTATCTCGACGGCCGCTTCATCAACCTGTTCGCCGTAAAGCTCGACGGAGCCGCGCCTGCAACGGACGCGACGGCGCTCACGCACGGCTATGAGGCCGACATCGTCTCCAAACCGGAAGGCGATGAGTCCTCCTTTATCGTCACGTCCGATAACGCCACGGTGATCTTCGCCGCCCGCCCGTCCGGTTCCGCGCGAGGTCTGGGCGAACCGAGCAGCCTCTACAGCGTCTCGACCGATGGTCGCGCGGCGCCGCGCCGGCTCGATCCCAAATCGGACGTCTCGATCGGTAGCCTTGCGCTTTCGCCGAACGGAGCCGAGCTCGCCTACCTCTCGGTCGTCGGTTCGCCGTTCAAGGCCACCAGTGCGCGGATCATGATCCGCGACATGAGGAGCGGCGCCGTTCGCCCCGCAGCACCCAACTTCGATCGTTCGCCGGCGTCTCTTGCGTGGTCCGCGGATGGCACGACGTTGTACGCGATCGCCGAAGACACCGGGCAGGCGCGGATCTTCGCCGTCAATCCGACAAGCGGCAGCGCAACCCCGTTGACGGGCGACGGCCATGTGAGCGGCCTGGATGTCGCCAAGGGTGTCGTCATCTACAGCCGCGACGCACTGGATTCGCCGTCGCAGGTTTATCAGCTGGACGAAGGCAACGGCGCACGGCAGCTCACGCATGTCGGCGAAGACAGTCTCGCGCAGACGCCCATGTCTCCTTTCGAACAGTTCAGCTTCACGGGCTGGAACGGCGAGGTCGTGCACGGCTATGTCGTGAAGCCCACGGGCTTCGAACCCGGCCACAGATATCCCGTCGCCTTCCTCATCCATGGCGGGCCCTATGGCTCGTTCGGCAACGCCTGGAGCTACCGCTGGAATCCACAGGTGTGGTCGGGCATGGGTTATGCCGCGGTGATGATCGATTTTCATGGCTCGAGCGGTTACGGCGAAGCCTTCGCCAAATCGATCGTCGGCCATTGGGGCGACCGGCCGCTGGAAGACCTTCAGAAGGGCTGGGCAGCAGCGCTTTCGAAATATTCCTATCTCGACGGCGACCGCGCCTGTGCGCTCGGCGGCTCCTATGGCGGATACATGATCGACTGGATCGCGGGAAACTGGGCCACGCCATGGAAATGTCTGGTCGATCATGACGGCGTGTTCGACATCCGCCTGATGGCCTATTCGACCGATATCCCCGGCTTCCAGCAGGCGCAGAACGATGCCACGACCTGGGATCATCCCGAAGCGGTCGAGAAATTCAATCCGATTGATCACGTGGCCGACTGGTCGTCGCCGATCCTGGTCGTCCACAGCGGGATGGATGACCGCGTGCCGCTCGATCAGGGCATGGGCGCCTATGGCGCCGCACAGCTCCGCCATATCCCGAGCGAGCTTCTTTATTTCCCCGACGAGAACCACTGGGTCCTCAAGCCGCAGAATTCGGTGATGTGGTACGCGACCGTCGAAGCCTGGATGAAGCGCTGGCTCAAAGACTGATCGGGAACAGCCTCACCAGTAAAACTTCAGCTTCGGCCACAGAACGGTCAACGGAACGCGCGGTCCGCGCAGAACATAGATCGGCACGTTGGTCTCGAAGACCTGGGCATAGGGCGTATCGATACGGCCGGCGATCGTGATGCTGCGATAATTGTCCATCAAGGGGCGGACATCCGTGCCGAGGACAATCACCACCGTGCCGTCGAAACCCTTCGGTCCCCACAGGAAAAAATTGTTGTGGCCGGCGATGGCGGGCGGACCGTGGAACGCGGGTCCGTAGACATCGAGGGCCGCCGCCTCTCCGTAGTCGCGCCCATAGAAGACTGCTTTGGCACGCTCTGCCGGCGGCAGCGCGTTGTAGACCGCCGAAACTTTCGCGGCCATTTCGCGCCATCCGATCATTCCTGCGAGATGAAGCGGCAGCAAGGCTTGTTTGCCGCGTTCGGTCGCACTTGCGCCGACGGGAATACCGAGCGCGCGCGCGTAGAGCCCGTATTCCTCGGGCGGGAGGACCGGGAGCGCGAGCGGCGCCATCAGCGCGCCGACGCCTGCAACCGCTGCAATCGCGAACCAGCGAAGGGGCGGCCAGGCGAGCCAGCTTTCGATGGCGGCCGCGCCGCCGGCGAGCAGCACGGGATAGATGGGCGCGAGGTAATAGGACTTGCCGTGCAACCCGTAAAACAAAATCACCATCACCGCATAGGCGATAGGAAACACCCGCAACTCCGGCATCGAAGGCTTGACCGACCAGCGCCAAAGTCCTGCGAGCCAGATGAGCGCGGAGACGGGGCCGACGAACAGGATCTGCTGCCCCAAAAAGCCGAGCGGCGAGAGGACGAGATTCTTGGCGTTCGCACCGGCCGCACCGACCTCGAGAAAAGGCCAGCCATGTTCGGCCTGCCAATAAATGCTGGGAGCTGCGAAGGCGAGGGCGATGACGGCGCCCACGTAAAGCCAGGGACGAACCAGCGAACGCCGAAGCGGCGTCGCGACGATACCCACGGCCAGACCCGCGGCATAAAAGACGATCAGATATTTGCTGGTCAGGCTCACACCCGCGATGGCGCCGAAGGCGAGCCACCACCGTTCGTCCTTCGTCTGAGCCAGTCGCACCAGGCACCAGCTGCAGCCGAGCCATGTCAGCGGTTGCAGCATGTCGGTGGTGAGAAGCAGTCCGTCGACAAGGAAGACGCCGGCGAACAGTACCGACAGTCCCGACAGCCATTGCGCAAACCGTCCGCCGCCCAGGCGCCGCGCGAGCTCGGCGGTGAGCGCCACCGTTGCCGTCATGGCCAGCGCCGATGCAAGGCGCAGCGGCAGCAACGCCGTTCCGAACAGGGCGTGCGAAAGGCCTGCGATCAGCGGCACGAGCGGCGGCTGGTCGACATAGCCCAGCGCCGGGTGCTGACCGCAGACGATGAAGTAAAGCTCGTCGCTGAAAACCCCGTAGCTCTTGTTGAAACTGTTGAATATCAGATGGATGAGGAGGGTGATTCCGGCGAGTACGGCCGAAGGATTCCTGAGACTGAGATACCTTTCTGCCGCCATTGGCCCCCCAACGGATTCGACCACCGAGCGAGCCTATCTCAAAGGACGCGGGCGCGTCGTCGCCTCGTGCCGACCAAGTTCGCCGCCGACGGTGCAGGCGCTTCCCGCTCCAGTTGACCCCGGGAACGCGGGAGCCCCATAAACCCTTCCAGCGATAACGAACCCGGGATTTTACGATGGCGGAGACCGTCCAGCGGGAGAGCATGGAGTATGACGTCGTGATCGTGGGCGGCGGGCCCTCCGGGCTTGCGGCGGCGATCCGGCTGAAGCAGTTGGCGGCGGAGAGCGGACGCGAGGTGAGCGTCTGCGTCCTCGAGAAAGGCTCCGAGATCGGCGCGCATATTCTCTCCGGCGCCGTCATCGATCCGATCGCACTCAACGAACTTATTCCCGACTGGAAAAGCAAAGACGCGCCAATCGACACGCCGGTGACGGGTGACCGCTTCTACTATCTCGGTCCCGCGGGCAGCATCCGCATTCCGAACTTCATCATGCCGCCGCTTATGGGCAATCACGGCAACTACATCGTCAGCCTCGGCAATGTGTGCCGCTGGCTGGCGACGCAGGCGGAAGCCTTGGGCGTCGAGATCTATCCGGGCTTTGCTGCCGCCGACATCGCGTATGGCGACAAAGGCGAAGTGACGGGCGTGATCACAGGCGATCTGGGCGTCGCACGCGACGGGCATCACAAGGACTCCTATACGCCCGGCATGGCGTTGCTCGGCAAATACACGCTCTTCGCCGAAGGCGCGCGCGGCTCGCTGACGAAGCGGCTTCTCGCGAAATACGATCTTTGCGCGGAAAGCGGCCCGCAGAAATTCGGCATCGGCCTGAAGGAGCTATGGGAGCTGGCGCCGGGAAAGCACAACCGCGGAATGGTGGCGCATGCCTTCGGCTGGCCGTTGGACAACAGCACGGGCGGCGGCCTGTTCATGTACCATTTCGGGGAAAATCTTTGCTCGATCGGCCTTGTCGTTCACCTGAACTATTCCAATCCTTATCTTTCGCCGTTCGACGAGTTCCAGCGAATGAAGACCCATCCGCGGATTCGCGGCTATCTCGAAGGCGGCAAGCGGCTGGCGTATGGCGCCCGCGCCTTGACCGAAGGCGGTTTCCAGTCGGTCCCGAAGCTTGTCTTCCCGGGCGGCGCGCTGATCGGGTGTACGGCAGGCTTTATGAACGTGCCGCGCATCAAGGGGAGCCATAACGCCATGAAAACCGGCATGCTGGCGGCCGAAGCCGCGTTCGCTGCACTGGGCGAAGGCCGCTCGCACGATACGCTGGAGAGCTACGAGACGGCTTATCGTGCCAGCCACGTCTACAAAGATCTGAAACGTGTCCGCAACGTGAAGCCCTTATGGTCGCGGTTCGGCACGATCCTGGGCATAGGGCTCGGCGGCATCGACATGTGGATGAACCAGTTGTTCGGCTTCAGCCTTTTGGGCACGCTCAAGCACACCAAGGCGGACTATGCGGGGCTCAAGCGGGCGTCCGACGCCAAGCCCATCATCTATCCAAAGCCCGACGGCGTGGTCAGCTTCGACAAGCTTTCCTCGGTGTTCCTTTCCAACACCAACCATGAGGAAGACCAGCCCGTTCATCTGGTTTTGAAGGACCCCACGATCCCGATCCGGGTGAACCTCCCCGAGTATGATGAGCCGGCGCAGCGTTATTGCCCGGCCGGCGTTTACGAAGTCATCAAGGAGGCCAGCGGGCCGAGGTTTCAGATCAACGCGCAGAACTGCGTTCACTGCAAAACCTGCGACATCAAGGACCCGTCGCAGAACATCAACTGGGTTACGCCGGAGGGCGGCGGCGGGCCAAACTATCCGAACATGTGAAAGGCGATTGAATTTGAACCACCATGCTCGCGTGCCCCTGGTCTTGCTGGCTCTGGCCGCTTCGCTGTCGGCGTGCGCTTCGTCGTCCGATCAGGATGTGCCGTCCGTCAAAAACAATCCTTACGGCATCTATTTGTCGGCGCGCCTTGCCGCGAGCGAACACGACATCACCGACGCCGCCTCCCTTTATCGCGAAAGCCTCGCGTACGACCCCAACAACCCCGACCTGCTCGACCGCGCGTTCCTCTACGCGGCCATCTCCGGCAATCTCGATGAGGCGGTGGGCCTTGCGCACCGCATTACTGTGGGCGACTCGGACAATCGCGCCGCGCGCCTTGCGCTGATCGTCGAAGCTTTCAGGAAGAACGACTATGCCGGCGCGCGCGCGGAGATTGCGAAGTCGGCGAAAGGCCCGTTTACCGCGCTGACATTGTCCTTGCTCGATGCGTGGGCGGAGCAGGGACTCGGCAACACCGAAGGCGCGATTGGCGAACTCAACGGCGTCACGAAGGAAGGCGGCACCGAAACGCTGCTCTCGTTCCAGTCGGCGCTCGTCTACGACATGGCGGGCAAGAACGACGCCGCAGACGCCGCCTATCGCCAGACGATCGAAGCCGGCGTGAGCCCGCGCTCCGTCGAGGCGTATGGCCGTTTCCTCGAGCGCACGGGACGGACAGCAGAAGCACGCACGTTCTATACGAAGCTTCTGCCGGAAGCGGGCGTCAGCCCGATCGCGACGCAGGGACTGGCGCGGATCGGCAAAGGCGAAATCCCCGGTCGCCTCGTGGCGACGCCCGCGGACGGCGCGGCCGAAGCGTTGTTCGGCATTGCGGCTTCGCTGAGCGATCAGGCGAGCGCCGATACGGCCGTCCTGTGCTATCTGCAATTCGCGCTGGCATTGTCGCCGAATTTCGATCTCGCCAAGATCGAGCTCGCCGATCGCTACGAAGCGCTCGACAAATACGACGATGCGATCGCGGCCTACAAAGGCGTGAGCACCGATTCGCCCTACAAGCCTGCGGCGGAGGTGCAGATCGCCGTCGACGAGAACCGCGCGGGCCAGAGCGCGAAGGCGACGGCCGATCTTGTCGCGATCACGACAGAGCGCCCCAACGACGTTTCGGCGTGGACCTCGCTCGGCGACATCTACCGTTCTGCCGAGAAATATCCGGAAGCGGCCGACGCCTACGATCACGCGGTCAAGCTTCTCAATCCCGTCGCCAAAGACGACTGGCCGCTGTTCTTCGCGCGCGCTGTCGCCGAAGAACAATCGGGACATTGGGACCCGGCTGAAGCCGATCTCGAAACCGCGCTCAAACTCAGCCCGGACCAGGCGCAGGTGCTGAACTTCCTCGGCTACAGCTGGGTCGATCGCGGCCAGCATCTGGCCGAGGCACTCAACATGCTCGAGAAGGCGCGCGCGCTAAGTCCGTATGACGGCTATATCGTCGACAGCGTCGGCTGGGCCTATTACCGCCTCGGCCGTTACGACGATGCGGCGAAGACGCTGGAAAGCGCGGTGCTGCTCGTGCCCGGCGATTCCACCATCAACGATCATCTCGGCGATGCCTATTGGCGTGTCGGCCGCAAACTCGACGCCCATTTCCAATGGAGCCACGCGCTCGCCTTCGGGCCCGAGGCCGCCGAGAAGCCGAAGCTGGAAAAGAAACTCGAGAACGGCCTGGAACCCGGTGGCGACCCGACCTGAGAGGTTGCGCGTCGCGGCGCCGGCGAAGATCAATCTCTTCCTTCATGTCACGCGCAGGCGGCCCGACGGCTATCACGACCTGCAAAGCCTCGTCGCCTTCGCCGATATCGGCGACATGCTCGTCATGGAGCGCGCTATCGGGTTTTCGCTCGACATCGAGGGACCATTTGCGTCGGGCCTTGCGGGCGATTCCGACAATCTCGTGCTGAAAGCGGCTCGCGCTCTCGACGAATATCTGGGACTGAATGAAGGCGCGCACGTCACACTGGTCAAAAACCTGCCGGTTGCCTCGGGCATCGGAGGCGGTTCCGCTGACGCGGCCGCAGCGCTTCGGGGTTTGATCGAATTGTGGCACAGGCCCGAAGCACGCGGCCATGACGTGAATGCCATAGCTGCTCGTCTGGGCTCGGATGTTCCCGTGTGCCTGCCGTCGCGCGCCGCATGGATGGAAGGTCGCGGAGAGCACGTGAAGCTGCTGCCGCAATTGCCGGACGCTCATCTTGTGCTCGTCAATCCCGGTGTCGCCGTTTCGACCGCAGATGTGTTCCGGCGTCTCGTCATTGCCGAGAATGCGGCGATCCTGACGCCGCCGGACGCTTTCACGACGTTCGCCGATCTCGTCGGTTATCTGCAAACCACGCGCAATGATCTGGAAGCGCCGGCGCGCACCCTTGCGCCCGTAATTGACACGGTGATCAACGCGCTCACCCATGAGGGCGCACGTTTCACGAGGATGTCCGGAAGCGGCGCGACCTGCTTTGGGTTTTTCGAGAGCGCCGAACGAGCGCGCGATGCGGCGGCTCGGATCGAAAAAGCGAATCCCGGCTGGTGGTCGCGTGCCGGGCAGTTCGCGATGGCCGAAGCGGTATGGCCGCAACGCTTCTAATTCCGGCTATTTTTCCACGTCGAATTTGATGCCGCTCAGGATCGTGTCGACATTGTTGCCGTCATCCGACAAGGGCAGGAAACACGCCTCGAAATTGCGGTAGGCTTTTTCGGGCACAAAAAATGCTTTGCCCAGTCGAAAACGCGGCGCTTTCGACGTAACGACATCGTTCAGCACGCCGAGCATGCTTTCCGCGGCATCCGGCGGCATGCCGTGCGTAGCCGGCTTGCCCGTATTGTTGCCGCCCACGAACGCCACGATGTGATCGCCCACAAGCCGGACGTGAAACGGATCGATCGCACTCCAGATCATGATGTCGGGAAGAAGCGGCTTGATCTCCGACGGCTTGATGTCTGAGCGCAGCGGCATGAGCCGCGCGCCGCGCTTGGACAACCAATATTGAAGCAGCGCCTTCAGGTTCGGATGGCGGGGCGCGTCGATGTAGACAACCGGCGTGCTGGGATTGTTGTCCGTCATGGCTTGAAAGCGTTCCGATTCAAAAGAGAAGCTGCTTGATCGCGGAGCCGCTCACGCGCCGGGGCTTCCGACGTCATATTTCAGCCCGCCCAGGATCATGTCGACCGTGTTGCCGTCGACCGACAGCGGCAGAAAGCAGGATTCGAAATCGCGATAGGATTTGTCCGGCTTCCAGAACGCCTTGCCCGTGCAAAGCGCGGTGCGCGGGACTCGATGACCTTCGACAGCACCATAGTGAACACGCGTCCCGCATCCGGCGGCATTTCTTGTACCGCGGGCAGGCCCGTATTGTTGCTCCCGACGAAGCCACGATGTGATCGCCGACCAGCCGGACGAGAAAGGGCGGCACCGCATTCCAGATGATCACGTCCGCCAGCAGCGGTTTGATGTCGGCCGGATTGATGTCGGCTTTGGCCGGCATGAGGCGCGCGCCGCGCCTGGCGAGCCAGTAGTCGTAGAGCTGTCGCAAAATCGGATGACGCGGAGCGCCGATGAACGCGACGGGGGCATCGGGAAGGCCGGCCGTCACCGGATCATCGACCGTCATACCGTAACCCAAACTAGAATCACGCTATAATATTACAGGTTTGTATGGGGTATGCACGCACAGGCCGGCCCGCGCCGCACAACGATTCAAAATGTATATTCAGTAACCGCGGCCGACGCAGAATTCCGCGACGTCGATCAGTGCATCGCGCGGCGGACCCGGCGCGATGTCTCGCAGCGCCATGCAGGCCAATTCCGCATAGCGCGACGCGCGCGCCCGTGTCTCGCGGATGGCGCCAGTCTCTTCGACATAATGGATCGCGCGCTTGAGGTCGCCGTCCTGTTGCAATCCGGACACGATCACCCGGTGCCAGAAGCTGCGTGCTTCTTCGTCGGCTCGATCGAGCGCGAGAATTACCGGCAACGTTACTTTCGCCTCGCGAAAGTCGTCGCCTACCGATTTTCCCATCTCGCCCTGGCGGCCGGAATAGTCGAGCGCGTCGTCGATGAGCTGGAACGCGATGCCGAGATTTTCGCCATAGAGGCGGAACGCCTCGGCCGTGCTCTCGGCGCCCCCCGCGATGGTGGCGCCCGATTCCGATGCGGCCGCAAACAGCGCTGCGGTCTTGGCGCTCACGACCTTCAGATAATCTGCTTCGGTGGTCGCGAGGTTGTTCGCGGACTTGAGCTGCAGCACTTCGCCTTCGGCGATGACCGTCGCCGCGGTCGCCAGAATGTCGAGCACGCGCAGGCTGCCCGCTTCGACCATGAGCTGGAAGGCGCGGCTGAAGAGGAAATCGCCGACGAGAATGGTGGGCTTGTTGCCCCAGATGATGTTGGCCGCGATCTTGCCCCGGCGCAGTGAACTCGCGTCGACCACGTCGTCATGGAGCAGCGTTGCCGTATGGATGAATTCGACGGCGGCCGCAAGATTGATGTGATGGTCGCCGCCATAGCCGCAAAGGCGGGCGGAGGCGAGAGTAAGCAGTGGCCTTAGTCGCTTACCGCCCGAATCGATCAGGTGGCGCGCGAGGTCGGGAATGAGCGTGATGGAGCTTCCGACGCGTTCGTGGATTACGCGATCGGTTGCCGCCATGTCGTCGGCGACGAGGCGGTGAAGCCTATCCACGGGCGTATGGCCGATATCAGCGGTTTTCGGTGCCTCAGCGATCGCCATGCCTACGCTCGTGATACCCTTGCCGTTGCCGTCTGCGGCCCGGCGACATTAGAAATGGCCCTGAAGGCCGGTCAAGGCGAGGCCCTACGTGGGTTCCCCTCACGAGGCAAGAGGCGAAGCGATCCATGCGCGCGGTTTTGAAGACGAACGACCCCGTTTTGCTCAATTTTGTACAAGCTTTGCTGAAGGATGCCGGTATCGAAGCCGTGATCTTCGATACCAATGCGAGCGTCATGGACGGCAGTGCGGGCTTTTTGCCGCGCCGATTGATGGTGGCCGACGAGGACGCGGGCGAGGCGGAACGCGTGCTCCGGGAAGCGCTGCCGGAACAACTGCCGCTGTGAGTGCCTGCACCGATGACCGTTTTCTCGACGGGCGCGTCACTGTCCGCCAGACGGCAGACGGATTCCGTTCCGGCCTGGATGCCGTGATGTTGGCGGCCGCCGTGCCGTCCGGCGATGACGGCGACGTGCTGGAGTTCGGCGCGGGCGCGGGCGTCGCCGCCCTTTGTCTCGCCGCACGCGTTTCTCCTTATAAAGTTACGGGTATTGAGATTGACGCGGCGCTCGCCGAACTCGCCAACGCCAACGCGCAGACGAACGGGGTCGGCACCCGCGTGCGCTTTGTGGCCGCCGACGCACTTCATTTGCCCCAGGACCTCAGGCGTGAATTCACGCATGTCTTTTCCAATCCGCCGTTCCATGGCGTCGAAGGCATAGCGGCGCCGGATGCGGGCCGCCGGCGCGCGCTGCAGGACGAGGGCCGCCTGAGGGACTGGCTCAAAACGGGGGCGAAGCGCACGGTCTCCGGCGGCACCTTCACGGTCATCATTCGCGCGGACCGCCTGGGCGAGGCGCTCGCGGCCCTGCCGGCGACCGGCCTTGTCGTCTTTCCGCTCTGGCCGCGCGCGGGCGAGCCCGCCAAGCGGGTCGTCCTGCAACTCCGCAAGGGATCGGGCACTCCGCTCACCGTTCTGCCCGGCCTCGTGCTCCACGGGACGGACGGACGGTTTACGCCTGAGGCCGATGCCGTCCTGCGCGACGGCGCTTCGCTTGCCCTCAGGTGACTGCGGCTGTTAAGGGTCCCGGCCCGCCGAAACGGAACGGAATCGTGCACAAGGCCCGGACACTCCAGGACCTCATTCTGACGCTGCAGGCCTATTGGGCGCGGCAGGGCTGCGTCATCCTGCAGCCCTATGACGTGGAGATGGGGGCGGGCACCTTCCACCCGGCAACGACGCTGCGCGCGCTGGGCCCGAGGCCCTGGCGGGCAGCCTATGTCCAGCCCTCGCGCCGCCCCTCCGACGGCCGCTATGGAGAGAACCCGAACCGGCTGCAGCACTATTACCAGTTCCAGGTGATCCTGAAGCCGGCGCCCAAAGACGTGCTCGACCTTTATCTGGGCAGCGTGCGCGAGATCGGCCTCGATCTCGCCGTCCACGACATCCGCTTCGTGGAGGACGACTGGGAGAGCCCGACGCTCGGCGCCTGGGGGCTCGGCTGGGAAGTCTGGTGCGATGGGATGGAGATCACCCAGTTCACCTATTTCCAGCAGGTCGGCGGCTTCGATTGCGATCCGGTCTCCGCGGAAATCACTTACGGCCTCGAGCGTCTCGCCATGTATGTGCAGGACGTCGAATTCGTCTACGACCTCGCCTACAACGACCGCTTCCGCTACGGCGAAGTATTTCATCAAAGCGAACGCGAATTCTCGACTTACAATTTCGAGAAGTCGGATTCCGAGATGCTGTTCCGCCATTTCGCGGACGCGGAGAAAGAGTGCAAGGCGCTGGTCGCCGCGAATCTGGCGCTGCCCGCCTACGATCAATGCATCAAGGCGAGTCACTGCTTCAATCTGCTCGATGCGCGCGGCGTCATCAGCGTGACGGAGCGTGCCGCTTACATCGGCCGCGTGCGCGCCCTGGCCAAAGCCTGTTGCGAAACCTGGCTCGCGAGCCCGATGGGCGAATACGCGCCCAGATACGGCTGACGCCATGCCCGAACTTCTGCTCGAACTGTTCTCCGAAGAGATTCCGGCGCGCATGCAGGCGCAGGCCGCAAAGGATCTCGAACGTCTTGTCGTAGGCAGCCTGTCGGATCGCGGTCTGCTGTTCGACGGTATCAAGACGTTTTCCGGCCCGCGGCGTCTGACTCTCGTCATCGCCGGCTTGCCGGCGCAACAGAAAGACGTCGAAGAAGAGCGCAAGGGCCCGCGCATCGGCGCGCCGGAGAAAGCGATCGAAGGGTTCCTGCGCTCGGCGGGCGTTACGCTCGATCAGTGCGCCAAGGAAAACGACGGCAAGGGCCAGTACTATGTGGCGCGCATCAAGCGCGTGGGACGTCCAACCGCCGATGTACTCGCAGAAATCCTGCCTGAAACGTTGGCCAAACTTCCATGGCCTAAATCCATGCGCTGGCCCGGCTCGCCGGTGCGCTGGGTCAGGCCGCTGCACGCCGTGGTCTGCGCGCTGGACGGCGAGGTCGTTCCGTTCACCTTCGCGGGCGTCGAGAGCGGCCGCACGACCTACGGACATCGAATCCTGTCAAAAGGCGAGATCGAAGTCCGCCGCTACGAGGATTACGCCAAGAAACTGCACGACGCGCATGTGGTGCTGAGCGCCGGGGAACGCCGCGGCATTATCCTGAACGACATGAAGCAGAAGGCCTTCGCGCTGGGGCTTGACTGGATCGACGATCAGGGTCTGCTCGATGAAGTGTCGGGCCTAGCCGAATGGCCGGTCGTCCTGTTCGGCAAGATCGACGACGCGTTCATGGATGTCCCCGGCGAAATTCTGCAGACGGCGATGCGCACGCATCAGAAGTATTTCTCGCTGAAGCCCGCGGAGAGCGCCAACGAACGGTCCGCGCTTTCCAACCGCTTCGCCTTCGTCTCGAACATGATCGCGGCCGACGGTGGCGCCGAGATCGTTGCCGGCAACGAGCGGGTGCTGCGCGCGCGGCTTTCCGATGCGAAATTCTTCTGGGACCAGGACAGGAAGCGGCGACTGGAGTCGCGCGTCGCCGATCTCAAGAAAAGCATCTTCCACGCCAAGGCCGGCACGATGCACGACCGGGCCTATCGCGTGGCGCTTCTCGCCATGATGCTGGCCGACCTTCTGGGCTGCGACATCGTCAAAGCGGAACGCGCTGGCCTTCTGGCAAAAGCCGATCTCGCGAGCGGCATCGTCGGGGAGTTCCCGGAGCTGCAGGGCGTCATGGGCTATTTCTTTGCCCGCAACGACGGCGAGGACGACGACGTCAGCCTCGCGGTCCGCGATCATTACAAGCCGCTGGGTCCGGGCGACAGTGCTCCCGAAACGCCCATCAGTATCGCGGTGGCGCTGGCGGACAAGATCGACAGCCTCGTCACGCTGTGGCGTGCCGGCGAGAAGCCGACGGGTTCGAAGGATCCTTTCGCGCTGCGCCGCGCCGGCCTCGGCATCATCCGCATCATTCTGGAAAACAAATTGCGGCTGGCGCTCGCCATTCCTCTTCGTGCCGTTATGGTGATTTCGCAGGCGCACGCCGAGCGTTCCTGGGACGAGCGCCTTTCCGGGGCTTTGTCGAGCCGGACCTTGCTGAAAGGTATAGCCGACGATCTGGCGGCGACGGCGGGAAAATCCGATGGCGCGACGCAGGGCGATCTCGAAGTTGTAGCAGACGTCCTCGATTTTCTTGCCGATCGCCTCAAGGTTGCCTTGCGTGACAAGGGCGCCCGCCACGATCTCATCGATGCCGTGTTCTCGCTCGGCGGCGAGGACGATCTCGTCCGTCTCGTCGCGCGCGTCGACGCGCTGCAGGCGTTCCTTAAAACCGAAGACGGCGCCAATCTTCTCGTCGGCTATCGTCGCGCCGTGAACATCGTCAAAGCCGAAGAGAAGAAGGACAAGACGACCTACGAGGGCGAGCCCGATCCCAAACTTCTTCAGGCGCCGGAAGAAATCGCGCTCTTCAAGGAAATGGCGGAAGCGCGCGAGCTCATCGCAGCCGAACTCGCACATGAGCGTTTCACAGAGGCAATGACGGTAATGGCGCGCCTGCGCGGGCCGGTCGATGCCTTTTTCGACAAGGTCACGGTCAACGTGCCGGACGCAAAGCTACGACAGAACCGGTTGCTGCTTCTGTCACGGTTGCGTGCGAGCCTGCATGCCGTCGCGGATTTCTCGAAAATCGAGGGTTAGTGCATGACGCAATGGGTTTACAGCTTCGGCGACGGCAAGGCGCAGGGCAGCGCGGAGATGAAGAACCTGCTGGGCGGCAAGGGCGCCAACCTGGCCGAGATGAGCAATCTTGGATTGCCCGTGCCGCCGGGCTTCACCATCACGACCGAAGTTTGCACTCATTTTTATAAGCACGGCGAAACATATCCGGCCGAACTCAAAAAGGCCGTCGAAGAGGCGCTGGCGCAGGTGGGCAAGCTCGCCGGCGGCGTACTCGGCGATCCGTCAACGCCGCTGCTCGTCTCCGTTCGGTCCGGCGCACGCGTCTCCATGCCCGGCATGATGGATACGGTGCTCAATCTCGGCCTCAATCCGGAGACCGTGGCGGGCCTCGCGAAACTCACCGGCAATCCGCGCTTCGCGTATGATTCCTATCGCCGCTTCGTGCATATGTATTCGAACGTGGTCCTCGAACTCGAGCATGCGCTGTTCGAGGAAATCCTCGAGGTCGAGAAGGAAACCAAGGGCATCGATCTCGACACCGATCTCGAAGCCGATGACCTGAAGCGCATCGCCGAACTCTACAAGGCGGAAGTGAAGAAGCATCTCGGCAAGCCGTTCCCGGACGACGTGCACGAACAGCTATGGGGTGCAATCGGCGCCGTGTTTGGATCGTGGAAGAGCCATCGCGCGCAAACCTATCGCAGGCTCCACAACATCCCCGAAGACTGGGGCACGGCCGTCAACGTGCAGGCGATGGTGTTCGGCAATCGCGGCGACACGAGCGCGACCGGCGTCGCCTTCACGCGCGATCCCGCGACGGGCGAAAGGGTTTTGTTCGGCGAATTCCTCGTGAACGCGCAAGGTGAAGACGTCGTCGCCGGCATCCGCACGCCGCAACCCATTTCGAAGATCGTCCGCGAACGCACCAACGGCAAGAAGCCCTCCATGGAAGAGGCGATGCCGGAAAGCTATGTCGAGCTGAAACGCATCGGCGACCGCCTCGAAGCGCACTACCGCGACATGCAGGACGTAGAGTTCACGGTGCAGGACGGCAAGCTCTTCATGCTGCAGACCCGCTCCGGCAAGCGCACGGCGGAATCCGCGCTCAAGATCGCCGTTGACATGGTCGGCGAGGGTGTCATCGACAAGAAGACGGCCGTCGCGCGCGTCGATCCGCAGGCGCTCGATCAGCTTCTTCATCCCACGCTAGATCCCAATGCGCCGAAGGAATGCATCGCGACGGGCCTTGCCGCGTCGCCCGGCGCTGCAACCGGCGAGATCGTCTTCAATGCCGAAGAAGCCGAGAAGCTCGCGGCGGACGGCAAGAGTGTCATCCTCGTGCGCGTGGAGACGAGTCCGGAGGACATTCACGGCATGCATGCGGCGAAAGGCATTCTTACGGCGCGCGGCGGCATGACGAGCCACGCGGCCGTCGTGGCGCGTGGTATGGGCCGGCCCTGCGTGTCCGGCGCTGGCATGCTCAAAATCGATGCGAAGATGGGCACGCTGACGGTGGGCGGCGTGACGCTCAAGCGCGGCGAAGTGATGACGATCGACGGCGCCACGGGCCAGGTGTTCAAAGGCCGCGTGCCCATGCGCCAGCCGGAGCTGACCGGTGATTTCTCGACGCTGATGGGCTGGGCGGATCAGATCCGCAAATTGCGCGTGCGCGCCAATGCCGATACGCCGGACGACGCGGCGACGGCGCGCCGTTTCGGTGCCGAGGGTATCGGCCTCTGCCGCACTGAGCACATGTTCTTCGAGGCGGACCGCATCGTCGCCGTGCGCCAGATGATCCTCGCTGATGCACTGGAAGACCGCCTGGCCGCGCTCGCGAAGTTGCTGCCTATGCAGCGCGGCGATTTCGAAGCCATCTTCAAGGCGATGGCGGGATTGCCCGTCACCATCCGCCTGCTCGATCCGCCGCTGCACGAATTCCTGCCGCAGAAGGACGAGGAGATCGCCGAGGTCGCGCGTGCGGCCGGCACGGACCCTGCGAAACTGCGCGCGCGCGCGATTGCGCTGCACGAATCCAATCCGATGCTCGGCCATCGCGGCTGCCGCCTCGGCATCACTTACCCCGAGATTTATGAAATGCAGGCGCGCGCGATCTTCGAAGCGGCTGTGAATGTGGAAAAAGCCGGCGGCAAGCCCGTCGAGCTCGAGATCATGATCCCGCTCGTGGGATTCAAGACGGAGCTCGATGCGTTGAAGACGCGCATCGACGCCGTTGCAGAAGCCATCCGCAAAGAAGGCAAGAAAACGCCGTCTTATCTCGTGGGCACGATGATCGAATTGCCGCGCGCGGCCTTGCGCGCCGGCGAAATCGCGGAAACAGCGGAATTCTTTTCGTTCGGCACCAACGATCTGACGCAGACGACGCTCGGCGTCAGCCGCGACGATGCTGGAACATTTCTGACAGAGTATCTGGCGCGCGGATTAATCCCGCGTGATCCGTTCGTTACCATTGATCGCGACGGCGTCGGCGAACTCGTGAAAATCGGTGCACAAAGAGGCCGTTCCACGCGTGCCAAATTGAAGCTCGGCATCTGCGGCGAGCACGGCGGCGATCCCGATTCGATCCGTTTCTGTCACGAAGCGGGGCTCGATTATGTGTCGTGTTCACCCTTCCGCGTGCCAGTTGCGCGTCTTGCGGCAGCCCAGGCAGCCTTAACAAAAGCGGTTGACACGGATTAATCAGTGTACGTCCTATGCAGGAAAACGCTGGGTTTTTCCGGTGTACGTGACGCGGTGTCACGAATATATACAATTTGATTTGACGGATTAGTTTTTGGCTGGCATGAAATTCGCCACCGCTGGGGGGAAATGAGGAGATCGTTCGGAACCTGAGCTTCGAATTCATTCGCGTAGTGAATCCATTCGATACGAGATCCCGAAGGACCAATTTTTCCCAATGACCAAAATGCGTGACGTTTTGCGGCGAGCCGACCGTACGGCCGCGTTCGCCCTCCTGCTCGTGTTCGCCACCGTGAGCGGTGCCGCGACGAGCGGAAATGCTCCGGCTGCAAATCATCAGTACACGAATAATCCGTCTACGGCGCAATTGCGCGGAATCGTGGCCGAGGCCGCCCGTCCGGCGTCCGTGACGCGCGAACCGCTCCTGGCCGCGGACGCCATCCAGGCCTCTCCCTCGGCCGTCGAACTCGCCATGGTGAAGTTCGCGGGCGAAGAGCGCTGCCTGGCGGAAGTCATGTATTACGAGGCCCGCGGCGAGGGCGTCGAAGGCGAGGAGGCGATTGCGGAGGTGGTTTTCCACCGCATGCACCGCCGGGGCTACCCGACGTCCATCTGCGGCGTGGTCTACCAGGGCATGGCCGATGCGCCGGCCTGCCAGTTCTCGTTCGTCTGCAACGGCGACATGCGCCGGCCCAAGGCCGCCGCCGATTGGGCGCGGGCCAAGCTTCTCGCAGCCAAAATCCTCAGTGGCTACACGATCCTCGGCAACATCACCGGCGGCGCGACTTCGTTCCACGCCGTCGATGTCGAGCCCGACTGGTCAAGCAGCCTCGAGCGCACCGTGCAGATCGGCAATCACATCTTCTACAAGCCGCTGCCGCGCACGCAGGCCAGCTAGGGCATCTCTCCGGCCCGCATTGGAAACGTGCGGGCCGGACAGCCGTTCCAAATTATTCCTGTGATTGCAAGGGCTTGCCGAGAATCCCGCCGATGTTCTTGGCGATCTGTTTTCGCATGAAGGACGGCGCGACCCCCTTGATGCGGTCGATCCAGGCGATCCCCTCCGGCACATACCAGTGGAGCTTGTCGCTGCCGTAGGCCTTCCAGACGGTCTCTGCGATGGCGGTCGCGGGCGTCAGGCGAAACATCCCTTTCTTGGGCGCATTCGCATAGAACTGCTCCTCCGTCGGTTTTTCGCGATCGCCCGAACGGTTGGGCGTCGAGCGCAGGATCGCCGTGTCAATCAGGCCGGGCAGGGTGTCCGCCACGCGCACGCCATGGCGCGCGAACTCGATCGAGAGGGCTTCCGTCAGCCCTTTGACCGCATGCTTGGTCGCCGAATAGACGGCAATGCGCGGCATGCCATAGGTCGCCGACGAAGAAGAGGTGATGAAAGCGAGCGAATTGGGCGTGGCCTTCAGAAGCGGCAGCGCCGCATAGAGACTTGCGATCACCCCCACGAGGTTTACCTGCACCACACGCATCGCGGCTTCGAAGGGGATGTCCTCGAACCAGCCGCTCTCGCCGATGCCGGCATTGGAGAAGAGAATGTCGAGCTTGCCGTCCGTTTCCGCGCCGAAGGCGGCGATGGCGGAGTCGAAGTCGGGCTTGCTCGTCACGTCGAGACGGGCCACGACGCAATTGTCCGAGCCGATTTCCTGCTCGAGCGTCGTGAGGCCTTCCGTGTTGACGTCATAGGCGCCGACGAACCAGCCCTTGCCGGCGAAGAGCTTCGCCGTCTCGCGGCCCATGCCGCTGGCTGCGCCCGTGATGAAAATCGCTTTGCGCCCGCGCGCCTTTCCAGCCATCCGGAGGCGCCCTCAAAAGTTAACGCGGCGGGAAATGGCCCCGTCGACAAGTAGGTTAATACCTGTCGTGTAGGACGAGGCGGGGCTGGCCAGAAAAACCGCCGCATTGGCGATTTCCTGGGGCGTGGCGGCCCTTCCCGTGGGGTTGCGCGCCATGGCCTGCTTGAAAAAATCGGGGCTGTTGGTCTCGACCATGTTCCAGACGCCGCCCTTGAAGTAGACCATGCCAGGGGAGACCACGTTGGTGCGGATTTTCCGCCCCGCATATTGGCGAGCGAGGCCCTTGGCCATGTGGATCAGGGCCGCCTTGATGGGGCCGTAGGAGCCGGCGTTCTCGGCCTCCGCGGCGGAGACTGACGAGATAATGACGAAGGCCGCATCGCCCTTTTCCGCGGCGCCTTTTTCGAGGAACGGTTTCGCCGCCTGGAAGGCGTTAACGGCCCCCAGCACATCTAGCCGGAAGTTCTGCTCCCAGGCCTCGGGATCCATACCCTGCGCCATGGCGCCGGCATTGGAGACGAGGATGTCGATGCCGCCGAGCTCGCCGGCGGCCTTCTCGATCCAGGCCCGTAGCGCCGGGCCGTCCATGATGTCGACGGAGGCGCCGAAGGCGCGCACGCCTTTATCCTTCAGCGCCGCGACCGTCTCGCTCACCTGATCGGCCTTGCGGGCGCAGATGGCAATGTCGGCGCCTTCGGCCGCGAGCGTGTCGGCGATGGCGCGTCCGATGCCGCGTGTGCCGCCCAGAATGACGGCGCGCTTCTTTTTGAGCTGCAGATCCATGGATCGTCTCCCTGAGTTTTTGTCGGGGCTACTCTAGAACGGAAATAGAGGGGGTAAAGGTGCTCCTAGCTTCATCCAAGCTCAACGCAGTGTGAAGGGGCGACGCGCCGCTTTCGCGTTAGATTGCGCCGTCGAAGGGGTGCGCCCATGAACATCGGTTATCGCGTCTATGGCCTCGGCGCGCTCGCGCTCGGCGTCGTGGGTATTGTGTGGGCGGATTTTGCGAGCGTGTGGCAGCCGGTGCCGGAACATGTGCCGCATCGCGAAACGCTCGCCTATCTCGTGGCCGCAACCGAGGTGCTGTCGGGGGTTGCGCTTCTCTGGCGGCGCACGGCCGCGTCGGGCGCGATCGTGCTCGCGATCCTGTTTGCGATCGGCGTGGCGCTCCTGCAGATTCCCAAAGTCGCCACGAACCCGCTTTCGGCCGGCCCCTGGGGCGGCGTTGCCGAACAATCCTCGCTAGTCGCTGGCGGGCTTCTTGCCTTCGCGATGACCGCGGAAATCGACGGCGCCGCGTTTTATCGCGTGTGTTGGATCCTGTTCGGATTGTGTTGCCTTGTCTTCGGCATGGAGCATTTCGCGTTTGAGAAAGAGACCGCGCAAATGGTCCCCAAATATCTGCCGATGGGGCAGGTTTTCTGGGCGCGTCTTACAGGCGCGGCGCACATCGCGGCGGGTCTGGGCATTCTCTCGGGCATCCGCGCGCGGCTTGCGGCGCAGATGCTGACGGCGATGTTCCTCGCCTTCCAGGTGCTCGTGCACGCACCTGTGCTGCTTCGCGATGCGACAACGCATTTCGACTGGACGATCAACGCAATCAACCTCACGCTGGCGGGTGCTGCATGGGTCGTGGCGGACTCGTTGCGCGAGCGGACGGTGTGGGGTTTGAAGGAACTCGCCTAAAAATCCAGCCCCAGATCCAAATTTGGCGCCGAGTGCGTGATGGCGCCGGAGGAGATGTAGTCGACGCCGGTTTCGGCGATGGCGCGCACGGTTGCGAGCGTGACGTTGCCGGAGGCTTCGAGCACGGCGCGGCCTTTGGCCATCGCGACGGCGCGGCGCAGCGTTTCAGGCGACATATTGTCGAGCAGGATCGTGTCGACGCCCAATGCCAGCGCCTCTTCGAGCTGTTCCAGCGTGTCGACTTCGAGCTCGATCTTGACCATGTGTGCGATGCCGGCGCGGACGCGCTCAACGGCCGGCTTGACGCCGCCGGCGGCCACAATGTGGTTGTCCTTTATGAGGACCGCGTCGTCGAGGCCGAAGCGGTGATTGAGGCCGCCGCCGCAGCGCACGGCATATTTCTCCAGCACGCGCAGACCCGGTGTCGTCTTGCGGGTGCAGACGATCCTGGCTTTCTTGCCCGCGATCGCTTCCACCAGCGCATGCGTGGCCGTGGCGACGCCCGAGAGGTGGCCCGCGAAGTTCAATGCCACGCGTTCGCCGGACAGGACCGCGCGTGCGGTTCCTTCGATCACGGCCAGCGTCGTTCCCGCGGCGACCGTTGCGCCGTCGGGCTTTTCGTAGGTGAACTTGAGCGACGGGTCGACGAGGCGGAACGCCGTCTCCGCCGCGATCAATCCCGCGATCGTTCCGGCTTTGCGTGCCGCAAGCTTCGCTGTCGCGCGCGCGCTGGCCTCTATGGTGAGCTCGCTGGTAATATCGCCCGCGCGGCCGAAATCCTCTTCCAGCGCATGCCGGACGATCGGCTCGATCAGAAGATTATGTGGTGGGTGCGTGAAGGGGAGTGCTGATGCAGTCATTTTTCTATCGTTCGAACGGGGCTAGCACGGCGGCCGAAGCCAGATCATCCTTGTAACCGACGCCCATCGGATAGTGAGTATCGCGACTTTCGAACCGGTGAACTCCATTGCCTGTTGGGTATTCCGTATGAAAGGGCTGTTTGAGCACAACTATCACACGGCATTTCGAAAAGCCTATAAGCCTTTCTGTTACGGAGTTGCCGCGGCTCAGTTCGGCATCTCGGATCGCCTCGAGCTTGGCGCCTATGCTTTCGCTTTGCGACATCCGGCTAGCGCGAACTGGTTGCTAAATGACATGCTGGGAAAGCTTGACCGTCCACGTTGGCCGCGATCGCGTTCGCATCCCCCAACGTCAGGAACGTTCGCACGCCTTTCGCCTCCGTCTGCGGATAGTCGCTGCGGAAATGGCCGCCGCGGCTTTCGTGACGTGCGAGCGCGGCGGCTGCGACGAGCTTGGCCGACGCCGTCATGTTGAGAAGCGAAGGCTCCCCGTTCGCCGCGCGTTCGACGGCAGCAATGGTTGCCAGCGCTTTCTCCAGACCGGCGCGGTCGCGTTCGAGGCCGACATGGCGGGTCATGGCATCGCGCAGCATCTGCGGCGGGGCGATGGCGGTGAGGCGTGCAGGTGCCGGCGGTGTGCCGCTCGCGCGTCCTGTCGCGACATGCGCCTGGATGTCTTCCGCCGCCTTGGCGCCAAAGACAAGTGTTTCGAGGAGCGAATTGGAGGCGAGCCGGTTGGCGCCGTGCAGCCCAGTCGACGCGCATTCGCCGACAGCCCACAGACCTTCGAGCGAAGAGCGGCCGCGCGCATCCGTGGCAATACCGCCCATATGATAATGCGTCGCCGGTGCCACCGGGATGGCTTCCGTGACCGGATCGATGCCCGCCTCGCGGCAGGCGGCATAGACCGTCGGGAAATGTTCGGGGAATTTCGCGCCGATCGCTTCGCGGCAATCGAGGAACACGCGATGGCCTTTCGCGATCTCGCGATGGATGCCGCGCGCCACGACATCGCGCGGCGCCAGTTCGGCCGCGGGATGCACGCTCGTCATGAAACGGTGGCCCGTCTCGTCGATGAGGGTCGCGCCTTCGCCGCGCAAGGCTTCCGTGGCGAGCGGCGCGGGATCGCGGCCGACATTCAGGGCCGTGGGATGGAACTGCACGAATTCCGGATCGGAGATCACCGCACCCGCGCGCGCCGCCATGCCCAAACCTTCGCCACGCGATTCCGGCGGGTTGGTCGTGACCGCATAGAGCGAGCCGAGGCCGCCCGTGGCGAAGACGATCGCTGGCGCGCGGAAGAGAATGAGTTTCGTATCCGCGCCCGAACCGTAGCGCGCGAAGAGACCGGTGATGCGTCCGTCTTCGGCGGCGAGCTCGATGGCGTGGAAGCCTTCCATCACGGAGATCGACGGCGTCGCCAGTGCCGCCTTCGCGGCCGCGCGCGTGATCTCGAGGCCGGCGCGGTCGCCCGACACATGCACCACGCGGGCGGCGGAATGTGCCGCTTCACGCGCGACGGCCAAGGCGCCATCGGCATTGCGATCGAACGGGGCGCCATAGGCGATCAGATCGGCGACGCGGACGGCCGCCTCGCGCGCAACCAGCGCGGCGATGTCGGGATCGCAAAGGCCGGCGCCGGCCGCGATCGTGTCGGCGGCGTGCGCTTGCCATGTGTCACCGGGCGCCACGGCCGCCGCGATGCCGCCTTGCGCCCACACGCTCGAGCCGGTCGTGCCGGGGCGTGCGCCGCAGAGAATGAGCGACGGGAACGGCGCGAGCTTGAGCGCGGTGAACAGTCCGGCAAGGCCGGCGCCGAGGATCAGCGCGCCTTTGGTCTCAATGACGTTGTCGATGCGCTCCGCCATGGCAGGTTCAGGCCGCCGCCCTTTGCACGGGCATCTTCACCTGCAGCATGCGCTCGACGGCGGCTCGGGCCCGCACGGCGATCGCGGCATCGACGAGCACTTCCGTCGTCATCGTCTCCAGCGAATGCAGGATCTTCTGCAGCGTGATGCGCTTCATGTGCGGGCAGAGATTGCAGGGCCGCACGAAATCGATCGATGGAAACTCTGCGGCGACGTTGTCGCTCATCGAGCATTCCGTCACCAGCACCACGCGCGGCGGATGCTTCTTGCCCACATAATTGATCATGGCCGAGGTCGAGCCGGCGAAGTCGGATTCGGCGACCACCTCCGGCGAGCATTCGGGATGGGCGAGCACCACGACGCCCGGATTGGCCTCGCGGTAGCCCCGGATGTCCGCAGCCGTGAAGCGCTCATGCACTTCGCAGCGGCCTTTCCAAGCGATGATCTTGACGCGCGTCTGCCTGGCGACGTTCTGCGCCAGATATTCGTCGGGGATCATGATGACCGAGCCCACGCCCCATTCGCGCGCGATGTCTTCGACCACGGCCACTGCATTGGACGACGTGCAGCACACATCGCTTTCGGCTTTCACCTCGGCCGACGTGTTCACATAGGTCACGACGGGGAGGCCCGGATAGTTCTGCTTCAGGAGGCGCACGTCCGCGCCGGTGATGGAGGCCGCGAGCGAACAGCCCGCCTCGACATCGGGGATCAGCACGGTCTTGTCCGGCGAGAGCACCTTCGACGTCTCCGCCATGAAGTGCACGCCGGCCTGCACGATGATCTTCGCGTCGGTGCGCGCGGCTTCGCGCGCCAGTTGCAGCGAGTCGCCCGCGAAATCGGACACACAGTGGAAGATCTCCGGCGTCATGTAGTTGTGGCCGAGGATCACCGCGTTCTTCGCGCGCTTGAGATCGTTGATGGCTTTCACGTAGGGCGCGTGCACGGGCCATTCGATCTCCGGGATCACATGCTTGACGCGCACGTAAGCATCGCGCGTCGCGCGGGCGACTTCGGGCGTATAGGCCAACTCGCGTTCCATTCCCCGTCCCATGTCCGCCTCCTTAATGCTCCGTTTGAGCATATATAGGGTCCGAAAATGCCGGCCTTCAATGGCCGGTCTGAAATTTATGCTACTCCTCAGCATAAATCGGTCAAGATGAAACGCTCAAATGGCCGCACGTATCCGGAAATACACGCAGAAACAAGTATATAGGAGGTGTTCATGGAATTTACCATGAGGGCCGTGGGCCGCGTCCAGGGCGGCCGGACAGAGGCGATCGACGACAAATGGGGCGCCGGCCGGGCGCGCATCACGCTCGATCCCGCACAATTCGATGCGACGGCGCTGGCCGGCCTGGACGGCTTTTCGCATGCCGAAATCGTCTACGTGTTCGATCGCGTGGGCGACGCCGAGATCGTCAAAGGCGCGCGCCACCCGCGCGGCCGCACCGACTGGCCGAAGATCGGCATCTTCGCGCAACGCGGCAAGAACCGTCCCAACCGCATCGGCGTGACGGTGTGCAAAGTGGTTGCGGTCGACGGATTGAATCTCGAAGTCGAAGGCCTCGACGCCATCGACGGCACGCCGGTACTCGACATCAAACCGTATCTCACGGGCTTTGCGCCGCGCGGGCAAATCCGCGAGCCGGAATGGGCGGGGGAGATTATGAAGGAGTATTGGTGAGGGGTTGACGCCCATGCTGACATTTTCCGGCACGGCTATTTCGATGCTTCTCGTTTGAAAATGTCCTCCAATACGTCTTCCATCTCGTGGATAAGCATCCGACCAGCTTGCGTATCGCCCGTCTTATCTTCGGGATCGGATTCGAACAGCGCCCTCATTTTATCCGACGTGACCCTAAGCTTCGCGTAACGCTCTTCGCCCAACTTCCCGCGGATGACCTGCAGACCCTCATTCAAAGAAAAGAAAGTCGTGTCGATATTCATTCGGCGAAGATAGCCGGTCTTGTCCTTAAAGGTCGGCGCGGCAAGCGTCATGTGAGCAAGAAGGTCCAGAAGTTCGCCCACGTCCTGAGGGACATAAGGTTTGTATGGCATGATCAGTCTCCCCTCGTGCGCCAGATGATGTAGGAGCTACTGTTTCTGAGTTGATTTGGTCGGACAATTACCACACCGATCGGCTCAAAATCGGCATTGAAGAATCCTTTAATTTGTGGATCTGACGGCTGTTTCGCCCTCAATGAAACATCAAACGCGAAGTTTCCGACACGAACGTCAGGGAGCCGATAGGACGGGTTCGTCCCCGAGGAATTGTACGCCCTTCTGTTGATGCGGACGGCCGATTCCGAGTCTGTTGGTATATCGATGTCGTTGAAGAACCAACCTCTACGGCTTCGTCATATGCGGCGTTTGTTGTCCGCTGCAAGAAATCCAAGGTCACTTCCTGAAGCGGCCTGATATCTCCGCGCACTTTGTAAATCGCTGCAGCCAGATCTGCCTGCAAGCCGTGTATGACGTTGAGCCGTCCCTGCCACGACATGCCCGCAAGACCGCCGCTCGGCTCGATGCTTTCATAGACGTAGTTCGGGTCGATTTGGCGAATTGCGTGAAGGAGGTTCCGCTGCAGAAGTTCGGCCGCCTCGAGATTCGCCTCATCTCCGGGTCCGCTGATGTCCAGCAAGTTGTCCAAGAATTGCAGTGGGGGACCGGCGGGAGATTGCAGGAGCCTTTGCGGAATCAGTTCTTCGAGCGGCGGATAGTTGTCGCCGCGGAAGCGCGACTCTCTGTCGTCTTCACCTTCGGCGGCTGCGAGAACTATCTTCCGCGCGTCGTTTTGCGACGCATCTACCGCAGCACGCGCGACCGCCTCAGCGACCGGATCATTGGAAGCGTCGCTCATGGCTGCGTCGGCAAGTCGGATACGCGGATCGCGATGGACCGTACTCGGCGCGACACCCCCTCCGTCCTCGCCGTTTGTCCATCGTCCTCGCTCGTCACGCGGTTCGTCGGGATCGTATCCAGCTTTTGCGAGTGCGCGGTTTGTGTCGGCGATGCGGACGGGCGTGCCGGGCTCGGGCAGGCGCATCAGCACCGCTGTCATCATCGCCCGCGCCATATCGCCCTTGTTCAGCGCGTTCGCGACAAGCTTCACGCTGCGGATCCTGCTTTCCCACGCTTCACCGCCATAGGTGCGGCTGAAAGTCTTTCGAAGTTCGACGTCTGATCGAGCTTCGAAGTTTCCGTCGTCGTTCTTTCGAAGAAACGCGTCGCGTCCCAGAAACAGTCCGTCGCCGTCGCAGCGCAGCCCGCGGCCTTTTGGAGTTTGATCCAGCTTGAACAATAGCTGCTGCATGCCGGCTTCCGTCGACTTAGCTGACAAAACGGACGTTCACGATATGTTCTTTTTGGTCGGCCTCGTCAACGCCGCTATTTGTTGCCGCTTGTATCGCTTCTTGTTGCCGAAACGCAGCGCAAAAGATCAACAGTCGCGCAACAATGCATACACGAAGCGGCTACAAACTTTCATACACCGCCTTGATCAATCCGCCGTTGCGCGGGTTTTGCCAGCGTGGGCCCATGTCGTTGGTGACGTAGCCGAACGACAAACCCGTATCGGGATCGCAGAAGCCGAGCGAACCGCCGGCGCCGAAATGGCCGAAGGCGTGCGGATTGGGGCCGAGCGGACGTTCGACCTGCGTCAGCTGAAAGCCGAGGCCGAAACGGCTGGGCCGCTGCGAGACGAGATCGATGCCGGCGGAATGTTCGCGCGTGGCTTCGCGAAGCATGTCTTTCGACAGCACCGAGACGCCGTCGATCGTTCCGCCCGCGGCGAGCGCAGAATACACGCGCGCGATGCTGCGCGCATTGGCATGGCCGTTGGTCGAGGGCACTTCTGCCGCGCGCCATTCCTTCGTGTTCACCCAGCGACCACCGGAGAAGCCCGCGGGATTCCAATACGCGTTCCAGCGCATCAATTCGTGATCGTTGGCGAACTCGGGCTTCGGCGGACTTCCCGGCCATTGAAATTCCGCCACGCGATGATGCGTGTCTTGCGGCGCGCCGATATGCATGTCGGCTTCCAGGGGCGTCCAGACTTCGTCGCGCAGGAAATGTCCGATCGATTTTCCACTCGCGCGCCGCACGATCTCGCCCGTCAGGAACCCGAACGTGTTGACGTGGTAGCCGTGCGCCGTGCCGGGCTCCCACCAGGGTTTCTCGTCGGCTATGAGCGTCGTTATCAGCGCCCAGTCGAGCATGGCCGTGTCGGGCAGGGGATCACGCAGCGCCGCGAGGCCGGCGCGGTGGGCGAGCATGGTACGCACGGTGATGGCGTCTTTGCCGTGGGCGGCGAATTCGGGCCAATAGCGCGCGACGGGCGCGTCAAGATCGATCTTTCCCTGCTCGGCAAGACGCAAGACCGCAATCGCGTTCAGCGCCTTGCAGACCGAGAAGACGTTGACGATGGTGTCTTCTTCCCAAGCCTTGGTGCGCGCGACATCGGCATAACCGCCCCAGAGATCGACGACGGGCTTGCCGTCGAGCGCAATGGTTGCCGCGCCGCCGCGTTCGCCATGTCTGGTTAAGTTCTCGACGAAGGCGTCGCGCACGCGCGCGAAACGCGCGTCACATGTCCCGTCGATAGGAGGCTCGCCGCTCACACGAGCACGCCGCCGCCGTCGACGACGCGTTTGCCTTTTAACGTCGACATGGGATCCTCCGCTTATATCTGTGCAGAGGCCAGTCTAACAACCGTGATCACGAAAGGCGAAAGGCCTCGCGGAATTTCTTTTCGCCGCGCGGGCTGAAAATGACGGCGCGGCTCTTGCGATCGCGTTTTGCCCAATCGAGCTTGTAGAATTTGTCGAGCAGCGCGCCGCCCAGCGCGCCCGAGAGATGGGAGCGGCGCATGCTCCAGTCGAGACAGGTCTTGCAAAGCGGCCTGCGTCCGGAGTCCAACATTTCGATGTCGATCCCGAAACCCCGCAGAAATCCTTCACCCTTGCGCGTCAGCGTGAGCGTGTCTTTATCGTTCGCGATCTGCCCGTGCGCGACGAGACTCTCGAGCATTGCCACGCCCATTTCGCCGGCCAGATGGTCGTAGCACATGCGCGCCTTGCGCATCGCCGGATCGCTGGGGCCGGGCCGCGTGCGCAAATGCCCTCCACGCGCTGCAACCCCCATCATCGTTTCGAGCATCAGCGCCACGTCGGGGTTGGCAAGCCGGAAATAGGCGTGACGGCCCTGTTTGACGCGCGTGATCAAGCCGCCGGTTTCGAGTTTTGCGAGATGCGAGCTTGCGGTTTGCGCGGTGATGCCGGCTTCGTTGGCAAGTTCGCTCGCGGTGAGTGCTTTGCCGCCGGTAAGCGCCACCAGCATGTTGGCGCGGGCGGGATCGCCTGCAAGCGCCGCCACGGGCGCGATGATGGGTCCATCCTTCAACGGAGTGTCTTTCATGGGTCTTGTGCTTCCATAGTTCGACGGTAGTCGAAGCATCGGCGCTGCGGCAAGCGTTAGCATTCATTGTTCGACGGAGATCGTATCGTGACTCAAGCGGTGGAACGTAGAACGGTGGTGGCGGGCGTTGCGAAAGTCCTCGCGACCGCGGCGATGGCGCCGCTCGCGTGGATGGGCCCCGCGCTCGCCAAACCCTCAACGAAAGGCAGTGCCATGAACGTCGTTTGTCAGATCCGTTATCGGCTCGATCCCTACAAGCGGGCGCAATTCGAGGAATACGCCAAAGTCTGGCTCAAGGTCATTCCGGCCTGCGGCGGCGACCTGATCGGCTATTTCATGCCGCACGAAGGTACCAACGATGTCGCCTTCGCGATGATCGGTTTCGACAGCCTCGCGGCGTATGAAACCTATCGCGCGCGGCTGAAGACCGAGCCCGAAAGCGTCGCCAATTTCAATTTTGCCGAACGCGAGAAATTCATCCTGCGCGAAGAGCGCGTTTTCCTGAGGCCTGTGAAAGCCTGACGGAGCAACATGACACGCGAAGAGAAAGCCCACGTCTTCCGCGCGCTCCACGAGCGTCCCGGCGCATTCGTCATTCCCAACCCGTGGGACGCGGGTACCGCGCGCATTCTGATGGCGCTCGGATTTGAAGCGCTGGCGACGACCAGCGCGGGTTACGCCTTCTCGGTGGGACGCCTCGACTCGTCTGCTGCGCTGACGCGCGAGGAAATTCTCGCGAACGCAAAAGAAATCGTCGAGGCGACGGGCTTGCCGGTGTCGGCCGATCTCGAAGACGGTTTCGGTCGCGTGCCGGAAGACTGCGCCGCCACGATCCGGCTTGGTGCAGAGATTGGTCTTGTCGGCGGGTCTATCGAAGATGCGACCGGCGATCCGAGCGTCCCGATTTATGAATTCCGTCTGTCTGTCGAGCGCGTGGCAGCCGCCGCGGAGCAGGCGTGCAAGTCGAACGTCGTCCTGACGGCGCGCGCCGAGAATTTCCTGTGGGGCCGCGCCGATCTCGCCGACACGATCCGGCGGCTGCAGGCATTTGCGGACGTGGGCGCCGACGTCCTCTATGCGCCGGGTCTCCCCGGTCTCGAGGCCATCCGTGAAGTGTGCAGATCGGTGCCGAAGCCGGTGAACGTCGTCATGGGACTGAAGGGCGCGACCTATTCGATCGACGAACTTGCGGAAGCGGGCGCCAAACGCATCAGCGTCGGCGGCTCCTTTGCGCGTGCGGCGCTTGGCGGTTTCGTGCGGGCTGCGCGCGAAGTGAAGGACAGAGGCACGTTCACATACGCCGCCGAAGCCATCGGCCACGCGGACGTACGCCGGTATATGGAAAAGACGGAACGGTAGCGTTCAGCTTCCCGAGCGCCGCGTGCCGAGGCGCAAACCCGGCGCGGGACGTTCGCCGATCACTTCGCGGCGGAAGCGGAACAGCTCCGCAGGCCGTCCGCGCGCGATGGGCGCGTATTTTCCCGTGCGCTCGACGAGGCCCTGAACCTCGACAAGACGGCGGAAGTTCTGCTTGTGCAGGCGCACGCCCGAGATGGCTTCGACCGTGCGCTGCAATTCGAGCAGCGTGAAGCCCGGCGGCATGAGCTCGAAGACGACCGGGCGATATTTCATCTTGCCGCGGAGCCGTGCGATGGCGGTGGCTAGAATCCGGCGATGGTCGAACACCATGCTGATGCCGAGCGGCTGCGGGGGCAGGGCGCTCGCCTTGGCGCGGCCGTCGCGCACGGCTTCTTCGACAAGACCCGCTTCATAGAGAAGCTCGTAGCGTTCGAGCGTCTTCTCTTCGTCCCAGCCGATGCCGCCAAGCCCGAAGGCCACGCGCGTCCGCTCACGGCGCAGGTCACGCAGAACGGGCGTTGCAGCGTTGTCCGTGAAGGTTTTCAAAGCCGGTACAATGGCAGCGTCGATGATCGCGGGCTTCGCGGAGCGCCAATCTTCCCATGGAAAGAAACCGTACCAGTCGCGCCATTCTGTGCCGGGGGCTTTCGGTATTTTCCCGCCGCGCGTCAATGCGAGATATCCAACCGACACCAGACGCGGGCCTTCGCCGGCCTTCAGCATGTGCCGTCCGCGATCGCCGAAGGTGTAGAGCTGTTCGGCGTAGCCGAGCTCGAGATAGGTCTGTTCGCTCACCCAGGTTCTGAGGCCGCTTTCGAGCGTGCGGTGTTTCAAAGGATCGAAGGGTCCGAACGGCAGCGCATCGGGTGCATCCTTGTGATGAACAACCAGCACGGAAGGGCTTTCGTCGGCGACCGAGACGATGGCGACGCTCAAGCCGATGCGGACAACATTCTTGAGATCGGCGTTGCTCATGGCTCTTCGAGAACGAGCGGCAGTTCCACGCAGCGGCCCTCCGCCACGATATCGCCGCGGCCGATGCCGCGCACGGCCTCGATCATACGGCCTTGGCGTGCCAGCGCTTCGTCAGCGTGGCTGATCAGAAGCGGATTGGGAAAGGCGTGCGGCGCGCGTGCGCGCAGGCGCTTGGCGATCTGCTCTTCTAAGCCGGGGCCCAGCCGATCGCAGAGCAATATGTAGGCCGCGGCCATGGACCGGCTGATGCCCGCCCAGCAATGCACGAGCATCGGCGCGTCGGCGTTCCATGTGCGCCCGAACGCAAGCAGCCTGTCGACGTGATGCGGTTCCGGCGGCGCCTCAGCATTCCACGCATCGGCCACGTCGTTGACCGCGAGCCGCAAATGCCGCGCGGGATCGAAGCCCTCCGGCGTCTCGATCATGTGCTCCGGCGACAGCAGCGTCACGAGATGCGACGGGCGATAGAGGCGGATCGTTTCCTCGACCGCGGAGAGCGGTGTAACGAGGATCATGCGGGCGTCCTCTTCGGTCGCGGCCTTGCTAACGGAGGTGGGCTCGCAAAGAAAGCCCGCAAAAGACAAGATTTCATGGCGCGAGCCTTTTGAAGCGCTCGAGGAACAGCGCCTGCGCGTCGGCCGGATCGAGCCCAGCAAGCCTGGGCGCCTTCATGGTCGTGGGCGGCGTTCCGAAAATCCCGCGCGCTTCGGTGAGGCCGAAACCGGCAAGCTGGGTCGCTTCGTAAAACGCCGAGATGCGGTCCGCGCGCTTGATCAGCGATGTGAGTTCTGCCGGCTGCTGCGTGACAAGGCCGAAGCGCAAATGGATGGCGGCGAGCAGCCGGTTCTCGAAATCCTTGTAGTCGAGGCCGAGGGCAGCCTTGAACGGGCTGATCATGTCTCCGATCACATACTCCGGGGCGTCGTGGAGGAGGGCGGCGAGGCGGCCCTCGCGGCCGGTCCTGGGCTTCAATTCCCCCACGATCCGCTCCACCAGGACGCAGTGCTGGGCCACCGAGAAGGCGTGTGCACCTTTCGTCTGGCCGTTCCATCGGGCCACCCTGGCAAGGCCATGGGCGATGTCCTCGATTTCGATGTCGAGGGGCGAGGGGTTGAGAAGGTCCAGGCGGCGGCCGCTCAGCATGCGCTGCCAGGCGCGAGCATTTTTTGTCATATCGGGATTATCTTTCCGGACCGGCAGTTTACCCTGAGTCGCTAAGACCCGTGACGGCCTCTCATGCCGGCGCGAGGATTGCTATAGTGTAGGGGCTATTAACGAACAGGGCAGCCGCCGGGCAGGGGCGCCGAGGGTGTTGGGGCATGACGGCTAAGCCGCTCGCTGTAGAACGACTGTGTCTGAAGACGGACCCTGCCCGTCTGCCTTTCGACACGACCGCCAATCTTCCGGAGCCCGATGGTCCCGCCGGCCAGGATCGCGCCATGCGCGCCGTGGCCTTCGGCGCCAAGATCGCGCAACCCGGCTACAACGTCTTCGTCTCCGGCCCGCAAGGCAGCGGCAAGCGCGTGTCGGTGAGCCGTGCGCTGGAACGCCTCGCGTCCGCGATGCCGACGCCGCCCGACTGGGTCTATGTCCACAATTTCAAATCCGCACATCGGCCGTTTGCGCTGCGTTTTCCCGCAGGGCAAGGCGCGATGTTCAAGCGTGTCATGGGCGAGTTCGTGGACACGCTTAAGATCGCGATGCCGAGGCTGTTCGAGAGCGATGAGTATCGCCAGAAGCGTGGCGCCATCGAAGACGATTACCGGCGCACAGTTGAAGGCGCGCTTGAGCAGATCCGCCACAAGGCGGAGACGGTGGGCCTGACGCTCATAGAACGCGAGGAGGGTTTCGACTTCGCCCCGCAACGCGACGGCCTCACTTTGTCCGAGGACGAATACCGCCAGATGCCAAAGGCGGATCGCGATCGTCTTTCGGAACGCACGCGCGAGTTGAAGGCCGAACTCGACCGGACGATGCAGTCCTTGAATGGGACGCGCGAGAAGACGCTCGAAAAGCTGCGCGCGCTGGATCGCGAACTGGGCGAGGCGGAAGTCCGCCGCCTGATGCAGCCGCTGGCGCATGCCTACGAGGCGCACCCCGAAACGAGCGCGCATCTCGAAGCCGTTTTCCAGGACGTGATGGCCCACATCGACGCGCTGCAGGCCGAAGCCCGCGGCGGCGACGAGGACGACGACGAACGCAGCAACGTTCCGTTCCACCGCTACCAGGTCAATCTGCTCGTCGACAATCAAGGCACGAAGGGCGCGCCGGTTCTGACGCTGAACCTGCCGTCGCTGTCGCAGCTCCTGGGCAAGGTCGAGCATGTGCCGCTGCTCGTCACCATGATCACGGACTTCATGTTCATTCGTCCGGGCGCATTGCATGCGGCGAACGGCGGATTCCTCCTGATCGACGCGCTCGATCTGCTGCAGCAGGACGTCTCGTGGGAGACGCTGAAGCGCGCGCTCCGCGAAGCGCAGATACGCATCGCCAACCTCGCCGAAATTCTCGACCGCAGCCAGGCCGTGACGATCCAACCCGAGCCGATTCCACTCGACATCAAGGTCGTGCTCTTCGGCGAGCCGTGGCTCTATTACCGTCTGCGCGAGCTCGATCCGGATTTCGCCGAGTTCTTCAAGGTGCAGGCGGACTTTTCGACCACGGCGGACCGCGACGACACCAATTGCGGCCAGCTCCTGCGTGTATTCGCGAGCGTGGCGCGTTCTAACGGCCTCAAGCATCTCGATCGCGGCGGCGCCGCGCGCCTGATCGACGAAGCGGCGCGCATGGCAGGCGATGCAGAAAAGGTGAGCGTGCGGACGTCGCGCCTGACCGATCTCCTGCGCGAAGCCGATCATTTCGCCGGCGCCTCCGGCCGCACGATGATCACGGCCGAAGACGTGAAGCTGGCCGTGGACGCGAAGGAAGACCGCGCTGGCCGCATCAAGGCGCTGGAACAGGAGCTGATCCGGCGCAATATCATCTTCATCGACACAGACGGCGCCAAGGCCGGGCAGATCAATGCGCTGACGGTGCTGAGCCTCGCAGGCTTCGCCTTCGGCGTGCCCGCGCGTGTCACGGCGCAGGTGCGTCCGGGCGACGGACGCGTCACCGACATCGAACGGCTCGCGGAATTCAGCGGCCCCACGCACGCGAAGGGTGTGCAGATCCTTTCGGGCTATCTGAACGGCTATTATTCCGTCACGCGCCCGCTCTCGCTGTCGGCGAGCGTCGCCTTCGAGCAGTCCTACGGCCCGGTCGACGGCGACAGCGCATCGGCCGCGGAACTGATCGCCATACTCTCCGCGATCGCCGACGTGCCGCTCCGGCAGAACCTCGCCGTCACCGGTTCGGTCAACCAGCGCGGCGTTATCCAGCCCATCGGCGGCGCCAATGAGAAGATCGAAGGTTTCTTCGACGTCTGCGCCACGCGCGGGCTTTCCAAGGGCCACGGCGTGATCATTCCGAAGGCCAATGTCGTCAATCTCATGCTGCGCGACGACGTTCTGGACGCCGTGCGCAAGGGGCGCTTCGCCGTCTATGCGGTGGAGACGGTCAATGAGGCGATCGAAATCCTGACCGGCATGCGCGCCGGCTCGCGCCGCGCCTCCGGCGGTTTCCCAGTGGGTACGTTCAACGCGCGCGTTGCCAAACGCTTCGATCACTATGCGCGGCCGCGCATCCTGCGGCCGATCCGCCTCGGGGGCTGGTGGCCGTTCTAGCCGCTGCGCGCGCGCAGCATCTGCGGAACCAACGCCTCCGGCAGATCGTCCTGCGGCATGAGCTCAAGCCCGCGGATCGGGATGAGCGGCGTATCCTTTAGCCCATAATCGTAGCCGTAGTCGTAGCGGAGATGGCGCGACAGGATGCTGCGTAGCTCGCACAGATCGGCTTCGGAGAAGCGGACATCGGATTTGGCTTCGGGCGCGGCGATGATGCGCTCGGTGTCGTTGGGATCGCGCCTGGCGAGCGCGGCATCCTTGTCGCGCAGGGCAAGGGCCGCTTCGATGGCGTGGTCGCTTAAGTTGAGCGCGAAATGGTCGCTGATGCGGCGCAGCCAGAGCGCGGGCTCCGCGACCATATCCTCATAGCGCACGACCAGCGTTTCGTCCGGTGCGCCTGCTCTAACGTCGCCCCAACGATTAAGATAGCTGATGTACCACCACACGTCGCAGAGATAGCCGCGCCGGTTGGTGGGATCGCCACGCACGAAGTCCGAGAACGGAATCTCGCGCTCGGGAAACCATTTCACATAGGCCGAGATCATCACTTCGCGGATATCGCGCACCAGCACGACCTGCTTCGGGATGGGCAGAAGCTTGCGCACGATGGGCCAGGCGAGCGGCGCGGCAGGGTGATTGTGCGACAGCGCGATCGCCGGGATGCCGGGGCGGCGCACCAGTGCGCTCGGAATTCCGACCAGATCGCCGGCCGCTGTGAACGAAAAGTATTTCGGCAATGCCAGGCCGTGATGCTTGGCAATGGCCGTCGCGAGCATCACCGTCACCCAGTGCGTGCCCGAATTCATGCCCGTCACGAGATTGCCGTCGACATTGCGATGATGGAGCAACTGATAGTTGCTGAGATCACGCTTCAGATTGCGCCAGGCGAAGATATTGTCCATGTGAAGATCGGAATCGCTCTTCCGCCGGCCGGACAGGCGCTTCGTCTGCTTGAACGCCAGCGGAAACAGGACAGCCGGCACGAGAAGCGTCGCGATCGCCTCGATCGTATAGGCGCTGGGGTCGATCCAGTTGTGATGGGCGGTGAGCCCGAAGACGCCGAGCGTTACGGTCGAGTTGAAGGCGAGCGTGCCCACAACGCCGGCGACGGCGAGCTCGGACCGTTGGCGCCGCATCGAAAGCCAGACGAACGTCGCGATCTGCGCGATTGTGCCGAGGCCTGCAAACGAACTGGCATAGGAGCTGCGATGCCAATCGAGAAGCGCCAGATGCGCGCGGCCGAGGAGCCAGGCCGATCCTACGACCGTGATCGCCACGCCCGCGAAAAGCGCTGCCAGGGCGGGGCCGTTCAGGCGTTGCGCGCGCTCTTCTTTCACCGGCGCGGCACCGAGGCGGTCGAGCCACCACGCCGAGCCCACGAAAGTCACGTAGATCAGAATCAGGGCGAAGGCCTCGAAATGCGTGATCTTGCTGTCGGCCAGCGTCCATTCGCTGACGATGGGAATGGGCACGGAGAGCAGGAAATACTGGAATATCCGCGCATTGATCGAGCGGATGCCGAGCCAGATGCTCCAGGCGCCCGCAATCAGCAAGGTCGCCGCACTCGCCAGCGAAAAGCCCATCGAAATCGCGCGGATCGAATGATGCGGCTGCAGCGCTTGGACGACGGCGCATCCGGCAGGCCCGAAGATGGGAATGACAAGGGCGAGCGCGCTGCTGCGCACGCCGAATACGGTCTCGGCAGCGGCAAGGAAGCGTACGCACATCGCCGTACCCGCAACGATCAATGCGATTGCGGCCACTCCTTCCACGAAGACAACTCCGGCGGCAGCCATGGCCCTAGCTCTGCCGATTTGGAGAGGAGTTCGACCCGGCTCGGCGGCCGGCGCATTGGGGCAGGGACACGAAATCGGAACGCCCGGAAAAAACGTTCCGCGCCTGAACTTCAGCCATATCCGACAGCAAGATCGCGAGTTCCCTCTTTCACCCAGCGCGCCCGATCCAAAGGGAATCTAGCAGCCGGCGCGGACCAATGGTTCTGATCTGTCGCGGATCACAGTCCGGACAACATTTGTTACATCTTTTTGTAGGATTTTGTCCTAGGCGGCCCGGCATGGCGGTTGGTCACAACGCGAGCGCGGTGTGGCTGCCGTGGTGACTGAAGTGGCATGCGCGACTGATTCGTTGGGGGCGGACTATTTACACCTTCCGCAAAATCACGCTGCCCGCCGAATAACCCGCGCCGAAGGAGCACAGCAGTCCCACATCGCCGCGCTTCAGATCAGCGCTGTATTTGTGGAAGGCGATGATCGAACCGGCGGAGCTCGTGTTGGCATATTCGTCGAGGATGTTCGGCGCTTCACCCGGCAACGGGTCGCGGCCCAGCACGCGGCGCGCGATCAGATCGTTCATGTTGATGTTGGCCTGATGCAGCCACAGGCGTTTCAGGCTTTCGGGGGCCACGCCGTTGTCGGCGAGATGGCCCACGATCATCTCCGACACCATCGGCACCACTTCCTTGAAGACCTTGCGGCCTTCCTGCACGAACAGCTTGTCGACCTGGCCGATCCCCTCCGGCGCCGCGCGGTTCAGGAATCCGAAATTGTTGCGGATGTTGTTCGAGAATTTCGTCTTGAGCCGTGTCGACACGATCTCCCAGGCGTTGGCACCCGATGCCGTTTCGACGGACTCGACCACGAACGCCGTCGCCACGTCGCCGAAAATGAAATGGCTGTCGCGATCGCGGAAATTCAGATGGCCCGAGCAGATTTCCGGATTGCAGACGAGGATGGCGCGCGCATGTTCGTTCGCCACCATGTCGGCGGCGGCTTGAAGTCCGAACGTCGCCGACGAGCACGCCACATTCATATCGAAACCGAAACCATCGATGCCGAGCGCGTCCTGCACTTCGACGGCCATGGCCGGATAGGCGCGCTGCATGTTGGAGGCGGCGACGAGAACGCCGTCAATATCGGCGGGTGTTTTGTCCGCGGCCTTCAGCGCGTCACGCGCCGCGGTAATCGCCATCTCCGCCAGGATCGAAACCTTATCGTTCGGCCGCTCGGGCAGACGCGGGCACATGACCTCGGGATCAAGGACGCCCGCCTTGTCCATCACGTAGCGGCTTTTGATTCCGGACGCCTTGAAGATGAAGTCCGTGCTCGATTCCGGCACGGCGGCGATCTTGCCTTCAGCGATGGCGGCCGCATGGGCCGCATTGTGGCGGCGGGCATATTCGTTGAAGGACGCAACAAGTTCTTCGTTAGAAATGCTGGCTTCCGGCGTGAAAAGGCCGGTGCCGCTTAAGGCCATCTTTGTCACGGGCGTTTCCCTGGCATTTGTTGCGCAGAGGCTGTCCGAAGCCTCCACCAAAGGCAAGGCGAGGGCAAGGATAGGGGACACGGCCTGCAAAACGGCTCGCCAGACGGCCCGGGCCCGCGCTAAACACCGCCCATGAAAAAGAAGAACACGGCTCTCGTTCTGTTTTCCGGCGGACAGGATTCGACCGTCTGCTTAGCCTGGGCCCTTGCCCGCTTCGACACGGTGGAGACGCTTGGCTTCGACTACGGCCAGCGCCACGCGGTGGAGCTCGAGGCGCGCCCGCGTATCCTGGAAGCGATGCGCGAGCGCTTTCCTGATTGGCGCAAGAAGCTCGGTGCCGACCATGTGCTGGCGCTCGATGTCCTGAAGGCGATCGGCGGCAGCGCGCTGACCGATGCGGTCCGCATCGAGATGGGCGCCAACGGTTTGCCGACGACCTTCGTGCCGGGCCGCAATCTGCTGTTCCTGACCGTGGCCGCGGCGCTCGCCTATCGGCGCGGAAGCCGCGATCTGGTGGGCGGCATGTGCGAGACGGATTTCTCCGGCTATCCCGATTGCCGCGATGCCACGATCAAGGCGATGGGCCATGTGCTCGATCTCGGCATGGACACGAAATTCCATCTGCACACCCCGCTGATGTGGATCGACAAGGCGGCGACATGGGCGCTGGCGGAGGACCTGGGGGGCAAAGCGCTCGTCGATCTCATCATTGAAGAGACGGTTACCTGCTACGAAGGCGACCGCACGCATCGCCACGCCTGGGGTTATGGCTGCGGCGAATGCCCCGCCTGCGATCTGCGCGCCAGGGGCTACAAGCGATACGCAGCGCGATGAGCTATTCGGTCAAAGAGATCTATTACACGCTGCAGGGCGAGGGCGCGCGCGCCGGCCGCGCCGCCGTGTTTCTCCGTTTCGCCGGCTGCAATCTCTGGACGGGTCTCGAGCGCGATCGTGCCAAAGCCGTCTGCAAATTTTGCGATACGGATTTCGTCGGCATGGATGGTCCAGGCGGCGGGCGCTTCGCGGATGCGGCCGCGCTGGCGGCGGCGGTCGCGGCGCAATGGTCGAAGGACCTGCGCGCACAGCCTTACGTTGTGTGCACGGGCGGCGAGCCGCTCCTGCAGCTCGACGAAGCTCTCGTAGCGGCGTTGCACGAGAAAGGCTTCGAAGTCGGCATCGAGACCAACGGCACGCTCCTGCCGCCGCCCAATATCGACTGGATCTGCATGAGCCCCAAAGCGGATGCGCCGCTGGTGCTCACGCGCGGCCATGAACTGAAGCTGATCTATCCGCAAGAAGGTGCCGAGCCCGAGCGCTACGCCGACCTGGACTTCACGCATTTCTTCCTGCAGCCGATGGACAATCCCGAGCGCACTATCAACACGGAAGCCGCCACACGCTATTGCCTCGCCCATCCGCAATGGCGCCTGAGCCTGCAGACGCACAAGCTGATCGGGATACGCTAGGTCACTGCGATCGAACTCAGAAGAACTGGGGATAGTTGGTTTCCAGAAACTGTTCTTTTTTGACGATGCTGTCGACCACGGGAGCTTTATCTCCGGCAGGCAGCGCGCGGGCCAGGTCGTAGCAGAGCCACGTTTCGACCGGCAGGAATGACCTTTCGAAGGCGTCGCCGAGATCCTTGTAGAAGCCGCCGACATAAGGATTGCCTTTGATCGCGTTTGGGATGAGCGAGAGGGCGCCGCCCGTGTCGCCGCTTTCGGTCATGGCGTCGCCAAGCCACAGGTCTATCATGTAAGGATCTGATAGACCGTCGCGGGATATCGCCTTACGCTGAAGAAGCGCGGCCTTTATGTCGCCGTTGTGCTCAAGGCCGAAGGTGTTGATCATCGCAAGAGTCCGGTCGTCGGCGCGGTATTTCTGAATGACATTTTGAATGCCTGCGCAGTCCGTTGCCTCCGGGCGATGGCTGAGGCAGCCCATGACGCCCATCCCGTATTGGAGCGCGAATTCATTGTCGAGAACGTAGTATTGGAACGTCGCATTCTTGGCCAAGGCGTCCGCGAGTGCGGCCCGATAACCTTCAATGGAGCGTGGTGCTGTCGCATAGCGGCCGGTGACCGCCTGCAACATCGTCGGCAAAAGGGTTCGCAGCGGCTCGGCCAGGTTCTTCTGCGGCAGATCGGATTGATAGTTCGCAGTAAGAGGACAATCAGCGGTCACTCGCGCGACGGATCTGAGCTTCCAGATCGTCACCGTCTGTTTGGTTCCCATCACATTGCGCGCCTCGATCTCGGCGGGGATTTTCCCGCCGGCCAGAATGGCGGCGATCACGATGGGGTGCAGGTTGCTGCTGTTCCAGAGAAAGCGCGCGAGGCCTTTCTGCTCTTCGGCCGAAAGCGCTTCCGCCGAGGGCTCGAAACGCGCCGCCACCGTCCCATCTACAACATATTCCATCCCACCGCGCGGCGTCGGCTTTGGTTCAACGATCGCCTGGTCGTCGTTGGGCGCGAGGAAGCTCAGGCTTTGCTGATCCCAATAGGGATTTTGCGCCTGTGGAAGCTGCTTCGAGACGCCGAGGCGGCCGAGCACGCCGCGGAGCATCTTCCGGTTGAAGGATTCGATGTAACGAAAGTCGACCATCATGTAGGCGGAATCGTTCGAGAATGTGTGACGAGTCTCGTCGAGCGAGATGACGCGCTTCAAGCGAAAGTCATAAAGCACCACTCCCGCCTCTTTCGAGCCGGTCTTTTTTATGGACACAAAGTCTGGTGCGATATCGACGACCTGCCGGCCTGGCTCTGCATCCGACATGGTATCGTAGTCGATCCGCAAAACAGGTTCCGTGGGACCGCCGTGCGCCGCAATGAGCTGCGCCGCGCCGACTTGCGGACCTACCGCCGTCATGTCTTCGGCGCGTGCGGCACCAAAAAATAGTCCGACACCCATAGCGGTCGCGACGCACGCAGCCATGCCCGACTTTGTCATTTCCCCCTCCGAACCCAGCTGAAACGAGCGTAACAGCCTGGTTGAGAGGCAGGAAGCGGGGGGCGAACGGCTTTCGGCACGGCGCAGGCTTTTGCGGTTCGTTGACTTTTCATAAGCTGGTTGGAATCAGACAGAAGGACGTCCGCGGGGACCGGTCATGTTTCCAGTCATGCTCACCGCAGCTACTATGTCGCTCATTCATTTCACGCTGAACTCGGGCGCGAAGGTCGAATTGTCGTATGCGCCCGGCTATATCTCTGAAGACCAGGCCATTCGCGCGGGCGTCCCGATGGCGGAGACGATCTGGAAGGACTTTTGCGGCCCAAAGCCGGGTCTGCGATGCGACGCCGGAGAATACTACAGGATCGATTTGGGTCTGCTCGTTGCGAAGGGCCTGGAAACAGAGACCTTCAACTCCTGCGAAGGTTCCATCTCCTACACGCGGCGATATTCGTACGGCGAAGTACGCCCCGCGCATTTCGAGCAGTGGGGGTTCTACGATTGCTACCCGAACGCAGGCGGCCCGGCGCTCCGCGTCGTCCGTGCGCAAATGCAATTGCCGGCGCTCGTGCCGCAGTCGAAGTGATTACGCCGCTCGCTTCGCCGTCGTACGCGTGATCTTGCGTTCGAGATGGGTGGCGAGGCGCGGCGCCGCGAATTCCGCGCCCACCATGAAACGCAGGAGCGGGCCGAACATGTCCATCGCCGCCAGGCCGATCGTGTAGAGCCCGTCCACCGACGTCTCGAAATTGTCGAACACGAAAGGCGAGCCGCCGGCCGTCAGCGCAATGTTGCGGCGGATCTCCGGCGCGAGGAACGGAACCCGGCCGAGGTCGACGCGATAGCCCGTCGCCGCGATGACGTGATCGCTGACGAGCGTTTCCTCCTGTCTGGTCTTCGTGCGCAAGGTGAGGGCCACGCGGCCGTCACTGGCTTCGGCTTTCGCGACCGAACAGCCGAGTGACGTGGCGATGCGTCCTTCCACTTCCTCGCGCATGAACCAGCCGGCCGCCGGATGCATATGGCTCGCGATGGCGCGTTCCTTCAGATGCTTCGGCAGACGATAGAAAAGAAGCGGTGCCTCCGCACAGAAATAGGAGCGCCAGCCGCGGCCGATGGTGGACGGCGGGTTCTGCAACCTGAAGAGCAGGGTCTCGCGGTGGGGATCGGGGGCGCTGTTGTAGGTGAGTTCGTCGGTGCGGGCGACGATGCGCGGGCTTGCGCCGCTTGCTTCCAGGAGATGGGCGAGGTCGATGGCGGAAGAACCCGCGCCGATGATCGCGACTTCCTTGTTGCGGAGCTGAGCGACATCGCGATGGTCGTAGCTGTGCGACACAAGGCCGGCGGGCAGACCGGAGAGGCTGTCGGGCGTATAGGCGAAATGCGACACGCCGACCGCGAGCACCACCCGGCGCGCCACGACGCGTTCGCCGTTGTCGAGAACCATCAGGAACCCGCCCGGCGCCTGCACCAGCGAGGTTACCAGCGCCTCTTCGACATGCGGGACGAAGCGGGCGCGGAAAGCATCAGCATAGGAGAGAAAGTCGTCGAGGCGGACGGGTATGGTCTGATCCGCGTAAGGGATGTCCTTCCGCTTGAAATACGCCTTGATGGTGGAGTCGGCCGGGGGCGCGGAGAGGTTCGAGGCGAAGCCTTCCGATTTCAGCGTCATGTTCTTCGGCATATGCGACGCCCAGGTATCCATGGGCCGGCCGAAGATGCGGTGGTCGATGCCGCGCGCGCGCAGATGGGCCGCCAGCGAAAGCCCGTAAGGCCCCGCACCGATGATGGCGACGTCGCAATCGTGTCCCATTATCCGCTCCGTCCGATCCCAAATTGAAACGCGTGTGCCGGAATGGCGCGCGTTGGGCGCTTATCGCCCTTTCTGGCCCGGAAACCTTCGAAATTCGTGCCAGAAACGGGCAGGAACGCTTCATGCAAATGCAGGGGCAACGGTAAGGAATTGCCCCATGACGAGCCGGATTTTGCTTTATGCGACGATGAACTGGCCTTCGGCTGCACGCTATGCGGCCGGCTTCGTCGCGGCCGACGCTGAGGTTCACGCCGCGTGTCCCGACAACGCGCACGTCCGTCTCAGCCGCTACGTGACGAAGACCCATGCTTACCGGCCGTTGACGCCGCTTCGCTCGCTGCGCCGCGCCATTGCGGCCAGCGCGCCCGATCTCGTCGTGGCCTGCGACGACCGCGCCGTGTCTCATCTGGTCGGGCTTCACGCCGCAGAAATGAAAAAGTCCGGAGTACCTTCAACGGTTGCGCGCATCATTGCGCGCTCGCTAGGCAAGCCTGAAAATTATGCGCGCGTTGTCTCGCGCTACGGCTCGCTGGAGGAGATCCGGGATCGCGGTGTACGCGTTCCCGACACGCTTCCCATGGCGAGCGAGACCGACATCGATCACGGCCTGTTGGCACTGGGTCTGCCCGTCGTCATCAAGTCCGACGGAAGCTGGGGCGGCGAGGGCGTCGCCGTCGCGCGCACGCGCGAGGAGGCGCATGCCGCCTGGCGCAAGCTGGCTTATGCGCCGTCGCGGTTGCGCAGTCTTGCACGCGCGCTGCGCCGCGAGGACGCGCATTTTATTCTCGCCGCGCTGAAGCCGAGCGCCCCACCGGTCTGCATGCAGCGCTTTATTCCGGGACGTCCGGCCGCCAGCGCGTTCGCCGCGTACAACGGCAAGATCGTCGCGCTCTTCCATTACGACGTGCTCGTGGCGGACGCTACGATCGGTCCGCCGAATGTCATACGCCGCGTGGACGATGCGGAGATGGACAAGGCCGCGCGCATCGTGGCCGAACGCTTCCAATTGTCCGGGTTGCACGGCCTCGACTTCATCCGAGACGAAGAGGGCAAGGTTCATCTGATCGAGATCAATCCGCGCGCCACGCAGGGCGGCACTTTGCCGTTCGGCGACGGCCGCGACCTTCCCGCGGCGCTGGCGCAGACTTTGACCGACCGTCCGGTCGGCCGCCGGTCCGCAATCGGCACCGACGTCGTGGCGTTCTTTCCGCGCGAGATGCGCCGCGATCCTGCGAGCCCCTATCTCCGCGAAGGCTATCACGACATTCCGCGCGACGATCCGGCGGTGTTGCGCGCCGTCGCGGGGGCCGGCGGCCCGGAGCAGGCGAAACGCATTCGCACCCGACGCCTGCGCCAGGTCGCCAGGCATGCCTGAACCGAAGAACCGGACGAAGACGCACGCCGCGATTCAAACAATACGAAACAAAAGCAAGAGAAGCAGATCATGAAAGTGACAGGCAGAGTACCGACGTCGATGGGACCGAGGACCTTGGTGGTCCAGGGACTGACCGAAGATATGGCCGATCTTCTGGCCGATCTCGTGCGCCATGTCGGAGGCGGCGTGGTCATCGAGCGCGATGGTCCGCGTGTCGATCTGGAGAAGTGGCGCGGCCGTCAGCGCGCGAAGGAGAAGCGCGCGATAACGGCGGCCACGAAGCGGCTCGCTGCCAAGCCGGCGCCTGCAAAGCAGCCTATGAAGCAGCCCGATCTGCCGCGTCTGACCGTCGTGAGGAACGGCTAAGGCTTACCCACCGATTCTATCGGGCTCTGCGGGGCGCGGCTCATTGGCGGAACACCGGTCTTCGGTTCCGGCCCGTGCACCGCGGCGTCTGGGTCGCCATAGCCTGGCTGTTCGTCGAGATCGCCAAAGCCACCTTGAGCGGCCGCGTTCCCGAGACACAATGCCGTGCCCACGGGGTTGAACCCACCCGAACTCATGCAAGGCAACAGTGCCGGATTCTTCTTCCGCGCCAGCGCGCGTTGCCAGCGCGGCGCGTCCTTCGCGCGTGAGGGTTGATTCCGCACACTGCGCGCGTCATCGGGCACGGGACTGAGCGAAACTTGCGCACACCGCGTTTTCTCGGCTTCCGTCAGATGAGAGAAATTCTCAGGCGTGCACTCGTAGAGATACAGGTAGAGATCGCGCAGCGAGCCCGTGTTGTTCGTTGCGGGCGGCGTGGTGGCCTCGCCCGGCGCAGGCGAGACCGGTGTCGAAGGCGCTATCAAGCGGAAGGAAGGGGGCGGGGCTGCCGGCTTTATGGCGGGCGCGCTCGGTTGAACAAAACGCAGAATCACTTCGCGCGTGGGCGGCGGCCGTTCCGCCGGGTGTATGGCGGCGCGCAGCAGGGCCAGGATCACCAGCGCATGCAGCAAAACGACCAGCAGCGCTGAACCAACGCGGCGCACATCGATCGTTTCCAGTGTCATTCACGCGTCCGGTTTGAATTCCAGCAAGTCCCCCGGCTGACATTCGAGAATTTCGCAGATTTTCTCGAGCGTGGCAAAGCGAACCCCCTTCACCTTGCCCGATTTGAGAAGCGAAAGATTGGCCTCCGTGATGTCGATGGCCTCGGCGAGTTCCTTCGAACGCATCTTGCGCCTGGCCAGCATGACGTCGAGATTGACGATGATCGCCATCAGACGAATTTCGCATTCTCGTCGGCCACGCGCTGCGCCTCCGCCATAACGCGTGCAATGACGAGCACGACGCCGGCCATGAACAGCGTGGCGACGTCGTTCGAACCGAAGCCGAGCGAAATTTCGCGATGATAGGCGCCGCGCGACCAGGTCAGCGCCAGCGAAATCGGCGCCTGCATGGCGAACGCGACGATGACACCGGCAAAGAGTGCGACCGCGACGTGATTGAGCGCGGCGAGTGCTTCCGCCGAGAACACGCTGCCGTGTGCATAAAGAAGAAAGAGCCGGCGCAGCGACCATAGCGCCCACATCGTGAAGCTGGTCGGCGCCAACGCGCAGACGAGCGCCATCAGGCGGAATTGCAACGGCTGCTCCGATGACAGGCTTACGCCGCCATGTTCGTAGGTGAACATCATCCAGCGGCTGTGATCGGGATCCAGGAACGCATAAGCGAGCACAAGTGGGAGGATGACGAACCCTGCTGTCGATAGCCACGCCATGATCACGCTCAATCGCGCGACGGAGGCGCGCTGCGGCTGTTCCATGCCCAACTCCCTGACGATCTGGGCGTATTGTGCGACAACATATAATTATCGTCAAGCGATAATTTAAATCACTGGAAGCCCGATCTTCACCGGCGCCGTCTCGCGCACGAACAGCATCGCAGTCACGCCAATGGCGATCGACACGGTCATGAACGCCGCCGGCGCAAACGAGCTTTTCGTGAGCGTGATGAGTCCCTTGACGGAGAACTGCGTGACGAAGCCGAAGATGGAGATCGCGAGGGCATAGATGAGCGAGAGCGCGCCCGAGCGAATCTCCCGCGGCAAGGATTCGGTGAGGCCAATCAGGATCGGCGGCGCATAGAGTCCCTGCAGTGCGCCGAGAAAGCCTGCACCGACAATCAGCGCCGTGCTACCGTCGAAATGCACGATCGCATAGTAGATGGGAAAGATCGCAACGACGTAGACGACGGCGGTCGCAAGCGCCACGGTCTTGCGGCCGAAACGGTCCGACAAAATGCCGCCCAAGATATCGAAGATCGTTCCCGTAAGTCCGAGCGAAATCGTGGCACCGAACGCAACGCCCACCGATATGTGAAGCGTGTCCTCCGCGAACGTCGTCATGTAGTCGATGACGTAATAAGCGGTGGTGACCGTTCCGAGCAGGACAAAACCCAGAAATGCCATGCGCCACAGATCCGGCGTAAAGGGCGCTGTTTTGGCAGCCGCCGCCTCGAATGTTTCCGGTAGCGTGCGCCGGATGGCGAGCGCAAAGGGCACGACCGCTGCTCCGAGCAGGAAGGCTGCACGCCAGCCCCAATCGTCGAGCTCTGCTGCGGTCAGGGTTTGCGAGAGGACAAATCCGAAAATCCCGGCACAGAGAACGGCCAGATCCTGCGTGCCGAACTGCAGCGACGCGTAGAAGCCGCGTCGCAAGGGCGGAGCCGCTTCGATGAGATAAGCCGTCGTCGGGCCCACTTCTCCGCCCAGCGCAAAGCCCTGCAAAAGCCGGAAGCAGACGAACAACGCAGGCGCGGCCACGCCGATGAAGCCATAAGACGGTGTGAGCGCCAGGCCCGTGATGGCGATGCCCATCAATGTGAACGAGAGGAACATTGCGGGTTTGCGGCCGACGCGATCGCCCCAGCGGCCGATCACGAAGGCGCCAAGCGGCCGCGTAAGAAATCCTACGCCGAAGATGAGGAGCGTCAGCAGCAGGCGCGTGTCGCTGTCCTGACGCGGAAAGAAGGTATGGCCGATCTGGACGGAGAAGAAACTGTACGTCAGGAAGTCATAGAATTCGAGCGCATTGCCGGCGACGACGGCTGCAAGCTGACGCAGCCGCAATGCTGGAGGCTGCACCGTTTCGGCGGCCAACGTCGCGTCGGTCATACCTGCACCCTGATCATACCGACGCGACGCATTTGAGCCGCGGCTCTCGCTGTGCCGGCGTCCGTGCGCGCAGATCGTCCAGGAGATCATTCTTCATTGCGCCGGCAACCGGCTCGTTCCAGAGATTGCGCCATTGCCGCGGATCGTTCTTGAGATCGTAGAGTTCGCCTTCGTCGCCCAGGTAGAGCGACGTCTTGCCGTAAGCCGTGACGATCCAGCCATCGCGGTAAAGCGTGCGCAGGCTGATGGAGACGCCGTTGAACTCGGAATCCCATTCGGTGAAGACGGTTTCGCGCTTCGCGGCATGGTCTGGGCAATAGGGCAGGCACGCGCCTTCCATCCAGTCCGCTTGCGCAAGGCCTGCGATGTTACAAAAGGTCGGCGCCAGATCGACTTGGCCGACGGGCGCGTCGTGAACCTGCGGCGCGATTCCAGCAGACGGCGCCGGCCGCCAGATCATCGGAAGGCGCATCAGGCTCTCGACATGATGAGGTCCTTTGAACAGCAATCCGAAATCGCCCTGGAACTCGCCATGGTCTGTGGTGAAGATCACATCGGTATTGTCGTTCCAGCCGCGCGCCGCGACTTTCGCCATCACGCGCGCGATCGCCTCGTCAATCAGCTCGTTCTTCACATGCGTCAGCGCATCGATCTCGCGCAGCTGATCCGTCGTCAGCGCCGCGGGCACGAAATCGGGCGGCGCTTCGAAACAGGTAACGCGCTCGCCGGACCACCATTCGCGCCAATGGCGCGGTTTTTCGCGCAGTATGGCTTCGATCTTCTCGCGGCTGCCGGGATAGCCGGCCGGCACATCGAGCTCGCGCCAATTCACGCGATGAATCTGGCTTTCCGGCGGATCCCAGGGGTGATGCGGATCGGGAAAGCTCATCCAGACGAACCAGTCGTCCGCCGTTCCGAGGGAATCGAGATAGGCGATCGTGCGGTCGGCCACCCACTCCGTGTGATAGAGCCCGCGCGCGACTTTGTTGTGTTTGACCTGGATGGCGCCCGTGTCGCCTTCACCGAAGGAATTTTGTATCAGCGACGGGCCGAGCACCGGATAGAACATATCGACCGCCTCGGGATGCTCCTTCATCAGCCAGCGAGCGTAATGCGTGGGGCCGCGCGCACCGTGCGCCGCAAGCTCCATATGGTCGAAACCGCGATGCGGGCCGAAGCGTCCTTCGATCCCCATGAGGTTCTCTTCGTATCTGTGCTCGAAATCGAGAAACGGCTCGAAATGCGCCTTGCCGATCAGCGCCGTGCGGTAGTTCTTCTTCTCCTTGAGGAGCCGCGCGACCGACGGCGCGTCGTCCGGCAGCGGCACCCCGTTCATCCAGACGCCATGCGTCGAGACGTACTGGCCCGTGATCATGGTGGCCCGTGCGGGCATGCAAACGACGTTCTGGGCGTGGCAGCGCGTGTAGTTGATGCCGGCGCGGGCCAGCGCATCGATCGCCGGCGTCTTGGCAATGCGGCCGCCGTTGCAGCCGATCGCGTCGAAGCGCATCTGGTCCGTCGTGATGAAGAGGATTTTCCGGCCCATCGCGCTTACCCTCCGAAACGCGTGATGAGCGAATCAAGATCGGGCCGCACCCGCTCTTCCAGCGGTGCCGCACTCGTGCCGATATAGATGAAACCCGCGATGCGCTCGCCCGATTTCAACCCGAGCCGCTCCTTCACGCGCGGATGATAGGCGTACCACTCCGTGATCCAGTTCGCGACGAAGCCCTCCGCATGCGCGGCGATGAGCATGTTCTCGCAGACGGCGCCCGCGGAGAGAACCTGCTCCCATTCGGGAATGGGGATGTTCTCGCGCACGCGGCTGACGACGCCGACGACGACGGGCGCGCGCAGGAACCGCCCGCGCTCGAGCGCGGTGCGCTCCTCGCTCGCCTGCGGCTCGCTCTCTTTCACACATTCGGCCAGCAGCTCGCCGATGGCTGTACGGGCCTCGCCTTCGAACAGGATGAAACGCCAGGGCGCGAGCTTGCCGTGGTCCGGCGCACGGGCCGCGGCCGATAGGATGGCGCGGAGCTGCCCGGGGGAGGGGCCGGGCCCTTTCATGGTCTTGGCGGAACCCGAGCGGCGGGACAGCAAAAGCCCCAGGGTGCCGGCGTTAACGTCGTTCAATAGGGCGGTCATGCATAACTATCCTGTCGTGGGGCGGTCTTGTGGTGTGGCCTGGCCCACCTATGTAGGCAGAAACCGGGGTGTCTACGACCCGCGGATCGGGGCAGAGATTGGAAGCGTTACATTCCTGATCTAGGATGAAGGCGAGAGGAAGCCCATGTCCATAGTCGCCGAGAAGCTCGAATTTTGCGATCCCATCTGGCTCGCCCTGCGCGACCAGGCGAACGATATGGCGAAGTCCGAACCATCGCTCGCGAGTTTCGCGCACGTCACCATCCTGAAGCACCAGAAACTCGAGGACGCGCTCTCCTATCATCTCGCCAAGAAGATCGGCGGCGAGGATCTGAGCCCGATGCTGGCGCGGGAAATTTTCGACGAGGCGCTCGAGGCGGCCCCGGCGATCGGCGACGCGGTCCGTGCGGACCTGTCGGCCGTCTTCGAACGCGATCCCGCCTGCCGCCGTTATCTTGATGCCTTCCTCTTCTACAAAGGCTTCCTCGCCATCCAGACGCATCGCATCGCGCATTGGCTCTGGACGGAGGGCCGCACGCCGATGGCGCTGTTCCTGCAGAGCCGCGTGTCGGAGCTGTTCGCGGTCGACATCCACCCCGCCGCGCGTTTCGGCCGCGGCATCATGATGGATCACGCGACCGGCATCGTAATCGGCGAAACGGCCGTGGTCGACGATGACGTCTCCATTTTGCACGGCGTCAATCTCGGCGGTACGGGCAAGGAGATCGGCGACCGTCATCCCAAGATCCGTCGCGGCGTGCTTCTGGGCGCGGGCTCGACGATCCTCGGCAATATCGAGATCGGCGAGTATTCGCGCGTGGGCGCGGGCAGCGTCGTGCTGAAATCGGTTCCCGCCAACTGCACCGTCGCAGGCGTGCCGGCGAAAGTCATCGGCTGCGCCGGCTGCGATCGCCCCTCGCAATCGATGAACCAGATCATCGAAGACCAGAATTACGAGATTTAGCTTGCTGGGACCGCCGGCATCCTGCCGGTATTGTGCAATCTGCGTCGCTGCTGCCGGCAGCCCCAGCAAGCTAATCGTCCAAGACCTCACGCACCGTATCTACCGGCACGTCGCCGGCCGTGAATGCTTGTCCGATGCCGCGTGTGAGGACGAAGACGAGCTTGCCGGCCTTCGCCTTCTTGTCGTGCATCATGTGGGTGAGAAGCGTGTCTGCATCGGGACGCGGGCCTTCGATGTCGGCGATGGACGCCGGCAGGCTGGAAGCGCGCAGATGTCTGGCGATGCGTTCGGCGTCGGCCGCCGGCGCCAGTCCGAGTTTCGCGGACAGCTGAAACGCCAGCACCATGCCGATGGCGACGCCTTCGCCATGCAGAAGACGCGAGGAATAGCCTGTCGCCGCTTCCAGCGCATGGCCGAACGTGTGCCCCAGGTTGAGCAGCGCGCGCTCGCCGGTTTCGCGTTCGTCGCGGGCGACGATACCGGCCTTCATGCGACAGGAATGGGCCACGATATATTCGAGCTTGCCGGTCTCGCCTTTGAGGGCGCTCGCGCCATGTTCTTCGAGCCACGCGAAGAAATCCGCATCGCCCAGTGCGCCGTATTTCACGACTTCCGCGTAACCTGCGCGCAATTCGCGCGGCGGCAACGAGGCAAGCGTCGAGATATCGGCGATCACCACACGCGGCTGATGGAAGACGCCGACGAGATTCTTGCCTTCCTTCGTGTTGATGGCGGTTTTTCCACCCACCGAGGAATCGACCTGCGCCAGCAGGGTCGTGGGAATCTGTGCGAAATCGACGCCGCGCTTGAGGAGTGCCGCCGCAAAGCCGGCCAGATCGCCGATCACGCCACCGCCCAGTGCCACGATCAACCCGCCGCGATCGACACCAGCGGCGAGCAAGGCGCTGCACAATGTCTCCAGCCCCTGGAAGCTCTTGGTGCCTTCGCCCGGTTCGAGCACGATGGGCCGCGTCTCGATCCCGGCGCGCTTCAGGGCTTCGGTCAGAGGCGCCAAGTGATGGGCCGCGACGGTCTTGTCGGTCACCACGGCGACGGAATCGCGCGCGAAGGGCTTCAGAAGCGCGCCGGCGTCGGCAAGGACATTAGCCCCGACATGAATGTCGTAACTCCGGTCTCCGAGGCGGACTTCGACCCGTGCGCTCATGCCCGCTCCAATAGCCCGCGTTCGCCGAGGGCGGCAATGATGCGCTCGACCACGGCCGCATGGGGGCCTTCCTCGCTGTCGAGCTGGATATCGGCCTCGGCATAGATGGGCTCCCGCTCCGCCAGAAGACGCGTCAGGATCTCCTTGGGATCGCCCTGGCGCAGGAGCGGCCGCGTGTCGCGCCGCTGCACGCGGCCGGTGAGGAGCTCGATGGACGCGCGCAGCCAGATCGACACGGCTTGCGCTTTGATCTCGGCGCGCGTGCGCGGATCGATGAAGGCGCCGCCACCGGTCGCCAGCACATGCGGCGGCTGGCCCAGGAGACGGGCGATGACGCGCCGCTCGCCGTCCCGGAAGTCCTGCTCGCCGAAACGATCGAAGATCTCCGCGATGGTGCAGCCCGCCGCCGCCTCGATCTCCGAATCAGCGTCGCGGAACGGCACGCCCAGCCTGGCCGCGAGCCGCCGCCCGACAGAACTCTTGCCGGCGCCCATCATGCCGACGAGCGCAACCGTGCGTTTCAACTGGTACATCCCCCTTCGGATACACGCCCTTCGAGATTACCGCCATACAGGCTTGCATGAGCCCCCGCACATCCGCCACAAAGGCGTGCGATTCGAGCGGCAAACATGGCGGACGGAATGGGCTGGACGGCGCGTATCGGAATAGTCTTTGTCGTTCTTTTGATCCTCGCGGCTACGGGGCTTGCCATCTATGCAAGTCACCTCTCTCCGCCGCATCAGACCTATCAGCAGGTCATCCCCAATGATCGGCTTGCGGGCTAAGCTGGCACTCGCAGGGGCGCTCTTAGCCTCGACCGCAGCCGCGCAGACCCCGGCCGCAAATGCGCCGCCCCAGACAATCGGCGGTCCGGCTACCGTGGTCCCGGCACCGGCGGCCTCTGCGCCGAAGGACTCCGGCATTGAAGTCAGCACGCTGGGCGCGCCGGAAGGCCCGCCGGCAGGACTTCTCAACCAGACCAATGGCGGCATGGCGGACGACATCTGGACCGGGTCGCCGCGCGCCGCGATTGAAGACCTCCTGGCGCGCATGCCGCTGGCCACGCCCATCCGTTCCGTGCGCGGTCTCGGCCGCAAGCTTCTTCTGACGAAGGCCGATGCGCCGGTCGGACAGGCGCCGCGCATGTTTCAGACGGTGAGGATACAGACGCTGCTCACGGCCGGCTTCGTCAGCGACACGGCGAAGCTCGCGGCGCTGATCCAGATGAAGGACGATCCGGAATTCTCGCGTCTGCAGGCGACGGCCATTCTGCTGGGCGGCAAACCCGCGGATGCCTGCGGCGACGCGACGGCGAGTCGCGAGACGAACGCCGAGCCGTTCTGGATGCAGCTCCGCGCCTATTGCTACGCGATGGGCGGCAAGAGCGATCTTCTCGAGATGACGCGCGACGTCATGAAGGCGCAGGGCGCGGACGACAAGGCCTTCGAGATTCTGCTCGACGACGTCCTGGCCCACAAAGCGACGCCGCCCGGCATGCTGCATGATCCGACAGCGGTCCAAGTGCTTTTGATGCGCCAGGTCGGCATCCCGATCAATCCAAGTCTGGCTGCGAGATTTGGACTCGCCGCAAGCGTTCTGGCGCTGCGCGATGCAAAGAACTCGCCACAGGCGCGCGCCGATGCGGCGTCGCAGGCCATGCATGCGGGCGCTGCCTCGTCTGCCGAATTGAATGCGATCGCTGACGCGCAGGCGTTCACGCCGCAGCAATTCGCCAATGCGGGGACGGCGGCCGAAGGTCTTCCGTTCTTTGCCGGCCAGGCGCTGATCCGTCAGGCCGTGGCGCGTGCCGCAAACGACGACGACAAGGCGAAGCTGCTGGCCACTGCGTTCCGGCTGGGGCGGCAGAGTCAATTGCTGCCGGTCGCCGCTGCAATTCAGGAAAAGGGCGCGGTCCTGCTTGCGCCGACACCCACAATGCGCTCGTTCGCGCCGGGTTTCGCGCAGGCCCTGCTGCTCGTGCGTCAGGCCGATGCTGCGGAGCGCTGGCGCGACATGCTCGACATGAAAACCGACGCCGACAGGCTGCTTGCGGCGTCGCTGGCCGTTCAGCTTTATCTCGTGGCCCCCAATCCGGGACGTGCGGGACGGGCGCAGGAAGCGCTGAGTGTGCTCGCGCAGAACACGCTGACGCCGCAACCGATTGGTGGCTTCGAAGCAAAGGAATTCGCGGCACTGGCGCTGGGCCTTTATGACGCGCTCGGCGAACCGATGCCGCCCGATGCGAGCGCACAACTCGCCAATCTCACGCAGCACCAGCTTCCCGGACGGCGCTTGCCACCTCTGGTGGCAAAGCATCTCGCCGATATGAAAGGCCAGCCCGGCATGGAAGGCGAGGCGCTCCTGACGATCCTTGACGGCGTCGGCGCCGGCGGTCCCGCCGATCTCGCGCCGGATCAGACGGCAGCGTTTGTACGCAGTCTGAAGGATTGGGGTGAAGGCGAGGCTGCGCGCGCCTTCGCCGTGGATGCGCTGGCGCTTTACCGCCCGCAGCCGCAACCGTCGTGACCGCGAAACGCAAAAGCGCGCACTCTATCGAAGCGTTTCTGGACATGATGAGCGCGGAACGCGGCGCCAGCCGCAACACGCTCGAAGCCTACAAGCGCGATCTCACGACCTTCGAAGAGAGCGCGGGTGATCCGAAGGCCGCCACGCGCGAGGACATCAAAAAATATCTCTCCAAGCTTTCACGGTCGGGCGCGGCGGCGACATCGCAGGCGCGCAGGCTGTCGTCGCTCCGGCAATATTTCGCGTTCCTCTATTCGGAAGGCCTGCGCAGCGACGATCCGACATTGGCTGTCGAAGCCCCGCGCCGCGCGCGACCTTTGCCGAAGGTTCTCTCACCCGAAGACGTCGGCGCGCTCATCACGGCGGCGCGCGAGAAGGCGGAGAACTCTGCGAAAGGCAAACGGCTTCTCTGCCTTGTCGAAGTTTTCTATGCGGCAGGTTTGCGCGTCACCGAACTCGCAACATTGCCGCTGGCAGCCGTGAAACGGCGCGACAATTTCCTGTTCGTCAAAGGCAAGGGCGGCAAGGAACGCGTCGCGCCGCTCAACAACGAAGCACGCGAAGCGATAAAGAATTATCTCGATGTCCGTGCCGAGTTCCTGCCGCGGGTGAAGAACACGGCGGCCGAGCGCTACCTTTTTCCGTCGCGCGGCGCCGAAGGCCACCTGACAAGGCGGCGCTGCCATCAGATGATGAAGGAACTCGCGGTCGATGCCGGCGTCGATCCCGACAGGCTTTCGCCGCACGTCCTGCGTCACGCCTTCGCCACCCATCTTGTCGAAGGCGGCGCGGATTTGCGCAGCGTCCAGACCATGCTCGGCCATTCCGACATCTCCACCACGCAGATCTATACCCATGTGGCGAGCGAGCGGTTGAAAAGCGTCGTCAACGCGGCGCATCCTTTGGCCAGAAAGCGGCCCAAGCCATAGTTTCGAGGGCATGATGTCGATGTTGAGAGCCGTCGTCTTCGCCGCGGGCATCCTCGCCGCCGGGGCAACCCATGCAGCGTCGCCGGAAGCAATCTGGAAAGCCGGCCTTGCGGACACTGACCGTGATTACGCCGTCGTGCCGCATGCCATACTGAAGATCCAGGACGCAGCCTATCTGGGCGAGGGCGAGAGCGCGACGCTGATGGGAAAGCGCGGCTATCCCGGATCGTACAAATGGGTGCCGGGCATCCGGCCCGGCGGCGCGCTCGTCGCGAAATATGCAGGCGGCAAGCCGGTGCTCGAACGGAACGGTCAAGCGCTCGACAATCCGCTCGCGGATGTTCCGATCGATAAGGATATCGACGTTCAGGCGTATCCGACGCAGGTCGAAGCGGGCGTCACCGGCATCCGCGTCTTCGTCTACGATCAGCAAAATCCGGCTGCGAAAGCATTCAAGGGCGTCGACTATTTTCCCTATGATCCGAAATTCGTGGTGACGGCGACTTTCTTTCCCGACGCGAAGATTTCCGCGCAGCGCTTCATCACATCACGCGGCACCAGCAAGGAATTCTTCCGGGCGGGCATGGCGGAATTCACGCTTGAAGGCAGGCAGTTCTCAGTGCCGTTCTACGCGGATACCGACGATCCGAAGAAGATTTCCGATCTGACGGCGTTCTTTACCGACGATCTCACGGGGCACGGGACCTATGGCGCCGGCCGTTACGTCGACGTCGCGCTGTTGCACGGCTTTCCGCCCAGGACTTTCGTCATCGATTTCAACTATGCCTACAATCCCAACTGCGCCCGCTCGGCCTTTTTCACCTGCCCCGTGGCGTTCGATCATCTTGCAATCCCGATAACGGTCGGCGAACGTGATCCGCATCTCCAACACTGAGCCGGGATCACGATCATGAGTTTCACTGCGGTCGAGCGCCAGGCGCCGCTGCGCCTTTATCGGTCCAAGCTGTTCGTGCCGGGTTCGCGGCCTGCGCTGTTCGAGAAGGCAGCCGCCGGTCCGGCCGATGTCGTCTGTCTCGACCTCGAGGATGCGGTTGCGCCATCCGACAAGGATGCCGCCCGCGACAACATCGTCCAGGCGCTCAACGACGTCGACTGGAAGGGCAAGACGGTCACCGTCCGCATCAACGGGCTCGACACGCATTATTGCTATCGCGATGTGCTGGCGCTGGTAGAGCAGGGCGGTGAGAAGCTCGACGCCATCATGATCCCGAAAGTGGGGAAGGGCGCCGACGTCTACGCCATCGACATGCTGGTCACGCAGGCTTCGGCGCATGTGGGGCGCAAGAAGAGGATCGGCCTCGAGGTCATCATCGAGACCGTTCTGGGCCTGACCAATATCGACGACATCGCGGGCGCATCGAAGCGCCTCGAGAGTCTCCATTTCGGCTCGGCCGACTACGCCGCCTCGCAGGGGATGCGTACGACCAATATCGGCGGCGGCAATGCGGACTACGTGATGCTGACCGACGTTGAAAAGGAAGGCGGCCCGCGTCACAAGCACTGGAACGATCTCTGGCACTATCCGCTGTTCCGCATGGTGCAGGCGGCGCGCGCGCACGGGCTCATGGCGATCGACGGACCGTTCGGCGATTATTCCGACGCAGACGGCTTCCGCGTGCAGGCGATGCGCACGGCGATCCTCGGCTGCGAAGGCAAATGGGCCATCCACCCGAGCCAGGTGGCGCTCGCCAACGAGATCTACACGCCGCCGGCGAAAGAAGTCGAACGCGCCGAAGCGATCCTGGCCGCGATGAAAGACGCGCAGGAAAAAGGGCTGGGGGCGGTCGCGCTCAAGGGTGTCTTGATCGATGCGGCCTCGATCCGGCAGGCCGAAGGCATCGTCAAACAGATGCAGATGATCCGGGCGAAGACAGGCGGATAGCCCTGCGAGCCGGCCTCGTACATTATGCAAGAGGCGGACGGTCTGGCCTGTGATACGGTAAGCGGCCATTCGGGGGATCGGTCATGTCGCGAACGTTGGGGATTCTTGCGTCGGTATTCGCGTTATTTCTCTTTACATCCGCAGCCCATGCTGCCGGACGTCTCACGTTTGTCGACAAATTTTTTGCCGGCGGCGACGAGCTGGACGTCGCGACCTATTTCGATCCGGACGCGAGCCCCGGTTCCAAGAAGATCAGTCTCCTGGGCATAAAAAGCGGGGCTCGTCGTATCAGCGTCGCATTTGACGCCGGCGAATGGCCGACCTTCACGGCTCTGTGGAACAAGGCGGTGGCGGAACAGTCGAACAGCTGGCAGGACACGGGCACGTTTGTCGAGACCGGAACAGACGATACGAGCACCTTGAAGTTAAGCGCCGGCCCAGGGGTTACTTTTCTGATCAGCTCTCCGGCGCACGGCGTGCAAACCTTCCTTCTTGCACAGGGCGATATGGGCCGCTTTGGCGCCGCCGTCCAAAAGGTCCAGGTTATGCTGGCCGATCAAACATCGGATTAGATTCGCGCCGCGCTGTTGGCGTGCTTGATGCGCGCGAGCTTGTCCGGATTGCGCACGAGATAGAACGACGTGATGCGTTCGCCGTCGGTCTCGATGTCGAGCGTAGAGTCGAATTTCCCGCGGAGACGCAAAAGGAGACCGGGCCTGCCGTTGATCTCGACCGGCGACCAATCCGGAATGCCGCCGTCCTCGTGAAATTTTCCCACCAGTCCGACGATGAGACGCTGAACCTTGTCGGCGCCGAAGATCGGATTGAGCGCGGCAGGAACACGGCCGCCGCCGTCCGAATAGAAGACGACATCCGGAGCAAAGAGGCTCGCGAGCGCCCCTTCGTCCGCAGTCGTTGCCGCTCTCGCGAAGCGAAGCAGCAGGTCGCGGTGCTGATCTTTCGACGCCAGCTGTTTGGGCCGGTCTTCCTTCACGCGCTCGCGGGCGCGCGAGACGAGCTTGCGACAAGCGGGCTCGGACTTTTCCAGCATTGCGGCGATGGTCACGTAGTCGCAATCGAAGGCGTCGTGGAGGATGAAGGCGGCACGCTCTTCCGGCGACAACCGTTCCAGCACAAAGAGAAGCGCCAGCGACAGATCGGAAGCGAGTTCGGCGCGTGCGGCCGGCGCGTCGGCGGCGAAGGCGCGCGTATCGTCCGGCAGGATTGGTTCGGGCAGCCACGGCCCCACGTAGACCTCCCGTCGCGAGCGCGCCGAACGCAAGGCATCCAGCGCAAGCCGGATGGTGACGGTGGAAAGCCACGCGCGTGCGTCGCGAATGTCCTTCCGGTCCGCACCGCTCCATTTGATCCAGGCCTCCTGCACGACGTCTTCCGCCGCGGCCATCTCGCCCAGCATGCGATAGGCGAGGCCCAGAAGATGCGCGCGTTCCGCTTCGAATGAATCTGCCGTCGTCATGCAGCCTTTCTCATGACGATGGTTTCGTCCGAGACGTTGATCTTGCTGCAGGCCGCGCCGTGGCCCAAGCCCCGTTTCAATGCGGGATAGACGCGCGAGCACGCGACGCCGTAGGCCATCGAGACCAGCGCGCGCTTGCCGTAGCGGCGCGCCACTTCTGCCGACAGTGCGACGGCGTTCGGCGTGTTCTGCGAGACGGCGATGCCGTAGCGGAACCCGAGCTCTGCATCTTGGCCCGCCTGCTCCAGATCGCCGCGCAGAAGCGCCGCGATGTGCTTGGGGTCGACGCCTCCTGCCAGCGCCATGTCGACGGTCAGCTGCGTGCAGGGCCCGCAATCCTCGCTCAGCGTCGCCGCAATTCGCGCCGCGCAATAGGCGTCGATGGGCGCGCCGTCGCGATGGCTGGACATCACCTGGAAGAGTCCGAACTTGAAGAAGGCCGACGGCGACACGTCGATCACGTCGTGCAGATAGTGCGCGTCATAGTCGTATCTCTTCTCCAGCTTCGCCACGGAGCGATGCAGAAACGCCTTGATCATGGGAGAACTCCTTCCTGTCTGTTGCGGGCGAAAGCGAGCGCCACGCCCAAGGCGCCTATACCCACCACGCCGAAGACGTCCGACGCGATGAGAGGGCCGGTCATGGGAACGCCGTGTGCGAACCAGCCCCAGATATGAAAAAGCGCGTGCAGCGCCGGCCAGGCGGCGCCCGCGGCGGCCCAGACCGCGGCCCGCTGCCCCCTGCGCGCGCCCAGGATCAGGCCAGCGCTGCTCGCCACGAAGACCAGGCCGATGTCGACGATGAAGTGGTGATTGAGCGGGCCTGTGGCGCTGACGCCGGGCACGGCGTGGTACCAGGCCAGGGGCGCTGCCAGCATGGCGAGCCCGTTGAGGAGATGAAAAGCCCCTAGAATCAACAACATAAACCGGACTGCCATGACGCCTCCTCGACCTGCCACAATTAAGACGAGGCAGGGCGGCAGTTTGTGACCATATCCATCGTCATTCGTTGACAGACAGGACGCCCCTAGCCACTTTCCGCCCGCAATTCCGGCCCCGGGCCGGCCGATTCCCGAAAGACCATGCACGCTTATCTCGAATTCGAACGCCCTATCGCCGAGCTGGAAGGCAAGATCGTGGAGCTCCGCAAGCTGGCGGAAGCCGATCCCACGATGGATATCGAGGAGGATGTCGGCCGCCTGCAGGCGAAGGCGAAGCAGCTCATCCACGACACCTATTCCAAACTGACGCCGTGGCAGAAGGCGCAGGTCTCACGCCATCCCGCACGGCCGCATTTCCTCGATTATGCGGCGGGACTGTTCGACGATTTCCAGCCGCTGGCGGGCGATCGCGTGTTCGGCGAGGACGGCGCGATCATCATCGGTCTGGGGCGCTTTCGCGGACGTCCGGTTGCCGTCGTAGGACAGGAAAAAGGCGACGACACGAAGAGCCGCCTGAAACACAATTTCGGCATGGCGATGCCCGAAGGCTATCGCAAGGCGCAACGCCTCTTCGCGCTTGCCAACCGTTTCCAGCTGCCGGTGGTTTCCTTCGCCGACACGCCCGGCGCCTATCCCGGCGTCGCCGCCGAAGAGCGCGGGCAGGGCGAGGCCATCGCGCGTTCGACACAAGCCTGTCTCGCGCTGGAAGTCCCTTTCGTCTCCATCGTGATCGGCGAAGGCATGTCCGGCGGCGCGCTCGGCATCGCGGTGGCCAACCGCGTCTACATGCTCGAACATGCGATCTATTCGGTGATCTCGCCGGAAGGCTGTGCCACGATCCTCTACAAGAGTCCGGAAAAGGCGACGGAGAAGACGCAGGAGGTGGCCGCGTCGCTGCGCATCACGGCGCAGGATCTTCTCGAGATGAAGATCATCGACGGCATCGTGCCCGAACCACCCGGCGGCGCCCATCGCGCGCCGGACACTGCGATCAACGCCGTCGGCGAAACGATCGCGCGCGCCTTCGACGAGATGAGCGGGCTCACGCCGCAACAGCTGCGCCTGCAGCGCCGCGAGAAATATCTCGCGATGGGCCGCAATCTCGGCAACTGACGCGCCCTGCGATCAGGGCAAAAAGCAGGGCCGGAAAAATTCTCCGCCGCACCCCGCGCGCGTTTGGATGAGGCACGACGGGCCTTTCCCGCATCCGGCGCCCGGAGAGCAAGTCGAAAAACAGGGCGGCGCAGGGCGAAATTCCGTCCGTGTACGTCACGTTTCGGCGCGGCGTTTGCGTCACGAAAGAAAATTTAACCACAGCCCACCTTCACCAAGGCTCCGGCGGACAAGTTGTTTCACGAGACCCGCCGAAGCTTTAGCGAAGGTGGGCTGTGGTGATTTTTTTTTGGCGCATAGGCCGCGCACCGGCCTCGGCAGGCGAATCAAAAACCCGGCCGCTCGAAAGAGCGCCGGGCGCAGCACCGCATAATGACGAAAACGGTAGACAATTTGATCAAAACGGACAAGCGCTGCGATTGCGCATGTGCCATGCGCGCGACAAGGGACCTGATCTGGCGGTGTCGCGATTTTCGCTTACATACATTTTGTCGGATGCACAAAACCTGTGCGCGTCCGGGAAACCCAAGCGCACGAAGCGTTCGACGCGAGCCTGTCGGCGCGTCTGTCGGCGCGCGATGCCTCAGCGGCCCTTCCAGGGCTCGTGCACTTCGTAGTGGCAGGCCTGCGTCGGGCCGCCGCGGCGCACGGTGACGAGCTTGCGGCGCCTGAGCCGTCGCAGCGCGTTCTGCACGCTTGATTTCGACAGTCCCGTTTCCGACGCCATCACCTGCAGGCTCGCGCCGATCGCGGGCTTGCCGATGCCGCGCGTATGCCGCCACAGCCAGAGATAGAGCGCGAAGGCCGATGGCGCGCGGTCGTGGCCCAGAAAATCGCGCATCAGCGTGTCGGTGATGTAAGGATCGAGCGAAAGGCGCATGGTAGATTTTACTATAGCAGATGTTGGCTGGCTTGTCTTGTGCGCCCGACCCGAAGATTCTCGCGTACGCCGATTGCGAGGAGTGGACGCCATGATCACGCATTTGAAGTTTGTCGGGCTGCCCGTCAAGGATCAGGACAAGGCGCTCAAATTCTGGACGGAGCTGATGGGCTTCAAGGTCATGACAGACCAGCTGATGGGACCGGGCCAGCGCTGGATCGAGCTCGGCATCGGCACGGGACAGACCATGCTCGTGCTCTTCACGCCGGAAGGCCAGGAGGATCGCATCGGCAGCTTCTTCAACGGCTCCTTCGCCTGCGACGACGTCGAAGCCACCTACCGCCAGCTGACGGCCAAAGGCGTGAAATTCGTCCAGCCGCCGAAAAAGGAAGACTGGGGCACGTCGGCGCTGTTCGAGGACTGGGAAGGCAACACGTTCGTGCTGGGTTCGCGGTGACCATCCCGCTTGCTGTCATGGCCCGCGACTGCTGGCCATGACATTCATTTTAAATTTTACAGTCCCCGCGCAAACGCCCTGATATCGCCCACCAGATCATCCGGCCGTTCCAGCGCCGCGAAATGGCCGCCTTCGGCGAACTCCGTCCAGCGGGCGACGTTCATCGTGCGCTCGACCTGCGTGCGCGGCGGGAAGGGGATGAGATCGATCGGGAAACGCGCAATGGCGCAGGGTTTCCCGATCTTCGCCTTGTCGGGCAGCGGCGCACCGCTGAAATCCTCGAACAATCCGCGATAGAGCCACGTCGCCGTGTTGAAGCTGCGCGTCACGAGATAGATCATCACATTCGTGAGCAGCTGGTCCTTCGTGTAGACGTTCTCGAAGCCCTTGCGGATGTCGGACCAGCCGTAGAATTTCTCGACGATCCACGCCGCGGCACCCACCGGCGAATCCATCATCGCGTAAGACAGCGTCTGCGGCTTCGTCGACTGCTCGCGGAAATAGGCGCCTTCGGCTTCGAAGATCGCGGCGGCGGCCTGCGCTGCGGCGATTTCCTCTTTCGTCTCGGGACCGACGCCCGGCGGACGCCAGCCCATCATATTGAGATGCACGGCGCGGCAGCCCTTGCCTTCATAGCCGAGCCACGACGAAATCGCCGAACCCCAGTCGCCGCCCTGCGCGATGTAATCCGGAAGCTTGAGCGCGTCCGTCATCAGCGTATCGAACAGGCGCGCGATGGTGCGCGGGCTGATGGGGCGCTGCGGCTTGCCGGAAAAGCCGTAACCGGGAAGCGACGGCACGATGACCGTGAATGCGTCTTTCGCATCGCCGCCGAATTTCTCCGGATGCGCGAGCGGCTCGATGATGTGCAGGAACTCGAACACCGATCCCGGCCAGCCATGGCTGAGGATCAGCGGCTTCGGCGACGGTCCGGAACCAGCGACATGGTAGAAATGGATGTCGACGTCCTCGACGCGATGCTTGAACTGCGGGAAGCGGTTGAGCTCCTTCTCCCATTTTCGCCAGTCGTAGCCGTCGAGCCAGTAGGCTGAGAGCGCCTTCATGAAATCGAGATTGGCACCATAGGCCCACGTGTTTTCGAGCCCCGGCCCGCGCGGCATCTCGTGCCACTCATAGGCGCGCACCTTCGCGGCGATGCTGTCGAGCGTCGCTTGCGGGATGTCGATCTTGAACGGCGTGGGCATGCGCATCTCCCCAATGGCTTTGTTCGTAGAAACTTGCGCCAATGCATGCTCGTTGTCATCCCCGGCGGCGGGCTGCAAAAGCACTGGACCGTTGCACGAGTTCGTGGAAGCCTTTGAGGAGCCGGAGAGATGGCAAATGCCCGGCGGCCGGGGGCCAAATGCGGAAATTCATGCAGCTTACTGCGTTGCTGAGCTTGGCGGCGGGGCTTCTGCTGTCTTTGCGCGCTGCCGCCGATCCGTCGGCGACGCCATCCTCAACGTCCGACCCGCAGCCGATTGCGGTAGCCGATCAAGTTCCCCGCGATCAATTCGGCCGTCCTCTTGCTTGCGATAGATTTTTGCCGGCCGGTGCGTTCCGCCCGGCCGACGATCGTGGGACGCTCGTTTCCGTTCGCGTGACTGCAGATGGCAATCTGCGTGACGCGACGCTTTTCAGGTCGAGCGGAGACGAGGTCTTGGATCGGGCGGCGGTGGCCTGCGCACCCGCATTTCGTCTTCATGTAGCGCAGAACGGTAAGCCAGCCGAAGTTACATGGATCGTGGGCGTTTACTGGCACGCATCCTGGTCGACGTTTCGCGTTCCGATGCAGATGGATTGGGACCAATGCCGATCGAGCGCGCACGTCGTCGCAGTCGCGAGGCGATATCCGAATGCCAAACTATCGTACCGGGTCGATGCGAATGGCACCGTGAGCAGCGTTTCGCTCGATGCGTCGAGCGGGAATGACGCGCTCGATCGGATGGCCATCGCGTGCGCGTCGACCTGGGTTTATTTTCCCGCCGAGCAAAGCGGCCATGCGGTCGCGGTCGAGTGGCACGCGGACTTTCCGCGGGACATCGGGGAAGCCCCCTAAACCAGCGCCCCGTGGCAGTGCTTGAACTTGCGGCCGGAGCCGCAGGGGCAGGGGGCGTTGCGCTGCACCTTGCCCCAGGTGTTGGGATCGTTCGGATTGACGACAACGTCTTTGAGCCGCGTGATGCGCTGCGTGGCATCGTCGCCGTTGGGGTTCAGACCTTCGTCTTCGCCCGTCAGCGGATTGATATGATGCGTCTGAATCTGTAGCGGCTTGCGCTCGAAGCTGGGCGGCTGCTGCTCGACATTGATCTGCAGATGCATGAGCCGGCGGATGGTGCCGGTGCGCATCTTGCTGAGCAGGCCCTCGAACAATGTGAAGGCTTCGCTCTTGTATTCGTTGAGCGGATCGCGCTGGCCGTAGCCCCTGAGGCCCACATATTGGCGCAGGTGATCGAGATTGACGATATGTTCGCGCCAGTCGGTGTCGAGCGTCTCGAGCAGGATCGCCTTTTCGACGTAACGCATGACGTCGGTGCCGGCATTGGCGGTGCGCTCGGCGGCGCGCGTGTCCACGGCCTTGAGGATGCGCTCCGTCACTTCCTCGTCGGCGATGCCCTCTTCCTTCGTCCAATCGACGACGGGCAGCTTGATGTCGAAGATCTTCTCGACTTCGGCCTCGAGGCCGACGGCGTCCCATTGTTCGGCGTAGGCCTTCTCCGGGATGTGCCGCGAGACGAGTTCGTCGACCACCTCGTGACGCATGTCGGCGATCTGGTCGCCCACGTCGTCGGCCGACATGATCTCCTTGCGCTGCTCGAACACGACCTTGCGCTGGTCGTTCAGCACGTTGTCGTATTTCAGGATGTTCTTGCGCATCTCGAAATTGCGCGCTTCGACCTTCTGCTGCGCCTTTTCGAGGGCCTTGTTCACCCAGGGATGCGAGATCGCTTCGCCTTTTTCGAGACCGAGCCGCTGCAGGATCGAGTCCATTTGCTGCGAGCCGAAAATGCGCATCAGGTCGTCCTGCAGGCTCAGGAAGAATTTCGAGGCGCCGGGATCGCCCTGGCGGCCGGAACGGCCGCGCAGCTGATTGTCGATGCGCCGGCTTTCGTGGCGCTCCGTGCCGATGACGTAGAGGCCGCCCGCGGCCAGCGCGCGTTCCTTGTCGGCGGCGACTTCGGCGCGGATCTGGGCCACGCGGCTTGCCAGCTCCGCCTCGTCGACGATGCCGCCGAGCTCGTTGCGGATGCGCATGTCGGCGTTGCCGCCCAGCTGGATGTCGGTGCCGCGGCCGGCCATGTTGGTGGCGATGGTGACGGTGCCGGAAACGCCCGCCTGCGCCACGATCGCGGCTTCCTGCTCGTGGTAGCGCGCGTTCAGGACGTTGTGCTTGACCTTCTGCTTCTTGAGGAAGTCGGACAGCTGCTCGGACTTCTCGATTGACGTCGTGCCCACGAGCACCGGCTGGCCACGCTTGTGGCAATCCTTGATGAGCTCGACGATGGCGTCGTTCTTTTCGTCGACGGTGCGGTAGACCTCGTCGTCGTGGTCGAGGCGCGCGACCGGCAGGTTGGTCGGGACGTCGAGCACGTCGAGATTGTAGATGTCCATGAACTCTGCCGCTTCGGTCATGGCCGTACCGGTCATGCCGGCCAGCTTGTCGTAGAGGCGGAAATAGTTCTGGAAGGTGATCGAGGCGAGCGTCACGTTCTCGGGCTGGATGGCGGTGTGCTCTTTGGCTTCCAGCGCCTGATGCAGGCCTTCGGAATAGCGCCGGCCTTCCATCATGCGGCCGGTGAATTCGTCGATGATGACGACGCGGCCGTCCTTCACGATGTAATCGCGGTCCCTGAGGAAGAGCTTGTGCGCCTTCAGCGCCTGGTTGACATGATGGAGGACGGTGATGTTTTCGATGTCGTAGAGGTCGCCGGTCTCGAGCAGGTTGTTCTGGCGCAGGAGTTCGGTCATCCGCTCGTTGCCGCCTTCGGTCAGCGTGACCTGGCGTTGCTTCTCGTCGAGCTCGAAATCCTCCTCGGCGAGGCTCGGGATCAGCGCGTCGACGAGGCGATAGACTTCGGACTGGTCGTCCGTCGGGCCCGAAATGATGAGCGGCGTGCGCGCTTCGTCGATCAGGATCGAGTCCACTTCGTCGACGATGGCGTAATTGTGCCCGCGCTGGACCATCGTCGCGATCGAATACTTCATGTTGTCGCGCAGATAGTCGAAGCCGAATTCGTTGTTGGTGCCGTAGGTCACGTCGCAGGCGTAAGCCTGTTTGCGCTGCTCGTCGGTGAGCCCGTGCACGATGCAGCCGACCGTGAGGCCGAGGAAACGATAGATCTGGCCCATCCAGTCCGCGTCGCGGCTGGCGAGGTAGTCGTTGACGGTGACCACGTGGACGCCAAGACCGGTCAGCGCATTCAGATAGACGGCCAGGGTGGCGACGAGCGTTTTGCCTTCGCCGGTCCGCATCTCCGCGATGTTGCCGCTGTTCAGCACCATGCCGCCCACCAGCTGGACGTCGAAATGACGCTGGCCGAGCGTACGTTTGGCCGCCTCACGGACGGTCGCGAAGGCTTCGGGCAGGATGTCGTCGAGGTCCTCGCCGGCGGCCAGCCGCGCCTTGAGCGCGTCCGTCATGGCCCGGAGCTCGGCGTCGGACTTGGCCTTGAACTGGTCCTCGAGCGCGTTGATCTCGTCGACGCGCTTGAAATAGGCGCGAAGCTTGCGTTCGTTGGACGAACCGAAGAATCGTTGCGCGATCCCGCTTAAGCCGAGCATGCAATCCTCATGTTGGCCGACTGTGCCTCAGAGAGGGCGTCCCGGCGAATGCGCCTTGGAGGACCGTCGAAATGGCGCCCCGCCGCGCGGCAGGAGAGATAAGAACCGCTCTCCCCCTTGTCAATTCAAGCGAATCCAGCCTATTCGGCGCGTCCTTCGCCGGGCTTGGCGCAGCAGGATAAAGGGAGGGTCGGATATGGCCAAGGGCTCGCCGCCTGCGCGCAAATCGTCGCCCAAATCGTCTTTGGCGGCAAAGGCCGGCAAACGGGCCAGGCTGCGCGTTAAGACTTCTCCACAAAAGACGGCGCACCCCGTCTCGCCGCTGGCGCCGAAGACCCTTGCCAAGCTGCCCCCACTGGCCGGGGTCCGGCTGGCGACGGGCGCCGCGGGCGTCCGCTACAAGGACCGCACCGACGTGCTCCTGGCCGTTCTCGCGCCGGATACCCAGGTCGCCGGCGTCTTCACGACGTCGAAAACGGCTTCGGCGCCCGTCGAATGGTGCCGCGAAATGGCAAAGGCCGGCACGGCGCGGGCGCTGGTCGTCAACAGCGGCAACGCGAACGCCTTCACCGGCAAGAAAGGCCGCGTGGCGGTGCGTGAGGTGGCCGACATGGCGGCGGCGGCTGTCGGCTGCCCGGCGCATGAAGTTTTTTTGGCGTCGACGGGCGTCATCGGCGAGCCGCTGCCGGCCGAACGCATTACCGGGATCCTGGGCCAGCTTGCCGAAGCGGGCGCGGCCGATGGCTGGCGCGCTGCGGCCGAAGCGATCATGACGACGGACACGTTCCCGAAGCTCGCCACGGCCACGGCCGAGATCGAGGGCCATCGGGTCAGCATCAACGGCATCGCCAAAGGTTCGGGCATGATCGCGCCGGACATGGCGACGATGCTTTCATTCGTGTTCACCGACGCCAGGCTACCGGCGTCCGTCCTGCAAGAGTTGCTCTCCTCCGGCGTGAAGGGATCGTTCAATGCGATCACCGTCGACAGCGACACCTCGACGAGCGACACGCTGCTCCTTTTCGCAACCGGCAAAGGCGCGCATCGCGATGCGATCGCGAAGGCGAACGACAAACGCCTCGCCGACTTCCGCGAAAAGCTCGACGGCGTGCTCCTCGATCTTGCGCTGCAGGTCGTGCGCGACGGCGAAGGCGCGCAGAAGCTGATCGAAGTGAATGTGGCGGGCGCGGAGTCCGACGCGGCCGCGCGGCGCATCGCGCTGTCCATCGCCAATTCGCCGCTGGTCAAAACCGCCATCGCCGGCGGCGACGCCAATTGGGGCCGCGTCGTGATGGCGGTGGGCAAGGCGGGCGAAGCCGCCGATCGCGACCGCCTCAGGATCGATTTCGGCGGGCAGGTCGTGGCCGAGAAGGGCGAGCGCGCCGCCTCTTACGACGAGAAGGCCGCCACCAGGGCCGTCCAGGGCCGCGAAGTGAAGATCGGCGTCGAGCTGGGCCTGGGCAAAGGCCGCGCCCGCATTTGGACATGCGACCTGACGGACGGCTATATCCGCATCAACGGCGCCTATCGCAGCTAGGATGCAGGTGAACGAGCCGTGAGAATTTTCCGCGACTCTCGCTGCATCTCTTAAACGCAGGTTAATGGGGTCCAACCAAGATGGGGCCAAGCGCATGACCGGGACCAGACTTCTTCTCGTTGCGGCCTGTGCGTTGATCGATCCCGACGGGCGTGTGCTTGTGGCGCAGCGCCCCGAAGGCAAAAGCATGGCGGGGCTATGGGAATTTCCCGGAGGCAAAATCGAACCCGGAGAGCGGCCCGAAGAGACGCTCATCCGCGAGCTTGGCGAAGAGTTGGGGATACTCGTGAAGGAGCCCTGCCTCGCGCCTTTCACCTTCGCCTCGCACGCCTATGCCGATTTCCATCTCCTGATGCCGCTTTATCTTTGCCGGCGTTGGGACGGGATCGTGACTGCGAAAGAGCATGGGGCGCTGAAATGGACAAGACCAAAAGATCTGGGCTCGCTGCCAATGCCGCCGGCGGATTTGCCGCTTATTCCGATGTTACGCGATTTGATCTGAAAAAGCTGTTCGGCTTGCGCCTGTTCTTCGGCGATACGCGTGCGGCGACGGCGATCGAATATGCGCTGGTCGCGGGCAGCATCGCGGTCGTCATCATCACCGCGGTCAACACCCTGGGCCAGCAGGTCAACACGATGTTCTTCCAGCAGGTCGTGGCGGCGATGCAGTAAGCGCGACGCCCGCGCGCCAATCCCCGAAACGAAAGAGCGGCCGCCGGTCGGGGCAGCCGCATCTCTCGGGCCTTCAGCCATGATCAGCGATGCCAGCCGTGGCCACCGCCATGGCCGTAACCACCGTGCCAGTGGCCGTGTCCGCCGAAACCGACGACGACGCCCGGCGCGTAATAGCCGGGATAGCCGCAGTAATAGGGCTGGCCGTAAGCGTCGAAGCACGTCGCAGGCGCAACGGGCGCCGCCGCCACGACGGGCAGGCCGAATCCGATGCCGACGCGCACGCCCGCATCCGCAGGCGCCGCGGCCGCAACCGCCAAACCGCACGCGACCAACGCACCGGCTGCAATCTTCGTGATCGTTTTCATGTTCGTCTCTCCTTTTCCCCGCATCCGGATCGCCGAATGCGTTTTCGTGTCGTAGCCAACATAGTCACCGGGCCTGAACCCATGCTGGCGCGCGCATTCATCGGGCGTTCATCGCGGCAATCACGGCGGGAAATCCCGGCGTTCGCGGCGTTTTTTCGCGCGCGATCGCCGCAGAAATTTTTCGATCACGAATTCGCGAAACACAAAAAAGCGCGGCCGCCTTTCGGCAACCGCGCTTTTCGAAATCAGACGTGTTTAGCGGCCGTGATGTCCGCCGCCCCCGTGATAGCCGCCACCGTGGCCGTAACCACCGTGACCGTAATGCCCGTATCCGCCGCCCCAGCCGAAGCCGACATACGGGCCACCGTAGTAGCCGCCGTAATAGCCCGGATAGCCGCAGTAATACGGGTCGGCATACGGGCCGCAGCCGTAGTAGCCGGGATAATAGCCGCCATAATAACCGCCGTAGACCGGCACGCCGATACCGACGCTGAAATGCGCCGCTTCCGCGGGCGCCGCAGCGGCCACGGCAAGCCCGCCAGCCGCCACTGCCGCCAGTGCAAGTTTCGTCATCGTTTTCATAACCGTTCTCCTTTTTCTTCTCCCGCGTCCTTTTCCTGCGACGCGGTTCGGCTCCCGCCTTACATAGGCTGCCGCGATGAACCTCTCCTGCCGTGTTCGTTCATCTGGCGTTCATCGGACGGCGGAGCCTCGGAGAGTCAGCGGAATAGACGGGTTTTCGTTGCCGGTGCTCGCGCGGATTTAACCGATCACGAATTTGAGAGGTCGGAAAACGGCCATCCAGACACGCGTTGGGGGTCTATGGCGCACCGTCATGCATCTTCCGGTTTTGGACCCGCACGTTCGCCCGCGGAGTGTTCTTCCGTGTGAAGGGCATCGGCGAGGCGCGTCCTGGCGGCGCCTGGTCTCAACGGCGTCTGCTGGCTCTCATGCGGCGCCCAGGCCGTGAGGTAGATGACTTCGAATGTGGCCGAAAGACGGCCGTCTTCGTCGGCGCTGTGCGCCGCGTAGGCCGCAAGCGTCGCGGCCAGCACGTCGCGCCGCAGGACATACTTCATTCGCTCGGCGAGCGCGTTCGTTTCTCCAAGCGCGCGCAGGTCGTCCACGAGCGTCGTGAAGGCGCCGTAGCGTACGGTGGTTTTCTCGCTGTCGGCGACGGGAAGCGCAAAGCCTGCACGCTGCAAAAGCCCGCCCAGATCGCGCACGTCGGCCATCGGCGCCACGCGCGGGCTGATGCCGCCCAGGACCTCGCTTTCGCCCGTCGCGAAAGCGGCGCGCAATTCGGCGAGTGTCGCACCGCCGAACAAGGCTGCGAGAAACAGGCCATCCGGCTTCAGGACTCTCCGGATCTGCGCGAGCGCGCCCGGCAGATCGTTGACCGCATGCAGCGACAAGGCACTCACGACGAGATCGAAAGATTCTTCGGCGAAGGGCAGGGCTTCTTCATCGGCGACGATGGCGCCCGATCCGGGCGACGTGCGGGTCCAATGCGATGCGAACGGTTTGATCGCTTCAAAGACCTCGGTGCGGGAGTTGAGATCGAGCGCACGTGTAAAACGCCGGTTCACGGCGCCGAGACGTTGCGCCAGATTCTCGCCCACATCCGCCGCGAGGAAGCTTTCGCGCGCGCGGGCGCGTCTTTGTGCATAAAGGCGCCGGTCGAAGATGCGGGGAATGCTCATGGCGTCGTGACGAAGGTCCAATCGGTACGATCATAGCTGTATCGAGATATGTTCGCGACCGTGCCGTGCGACCCATGCTGACAGAGCGGGGATTGTACGGCATTTGCCGTCCGCGGATGCTTGGCACATGGACGTCGCCAATCCCGTGCACGCCACCATCCGCCGTGTCGGCCGCGGCGCGCTCGATCTTCTGTTCCCGCCGTTGTGCGCGTCATGCCGCACGCCGGTCGCGGCGCCATACAGTCTTTGCGCCGGTTGCTGGCGCGCGATTGCCTTCCTGGACGGACCGTGCTGCGTGCAATGCGGCTATCCGTTCGATTTTGATCCGGGCGCGGGCACGCTCTGCGGCGGATGCCTGGCGCGGCCGCCGGCCTTCGATAAGGCGCGTGCCGTGATGCGCTACGACGACAAGAGCCGCGATCTCATCCTGGCCCTCAAGCGCGCGGATCGTCTCGACCTCGTGCCGGCCTTCGCGAACTGGCTCGCGCGCGCAGGCCGCACGCTTCTGGACGAGGCCGACCTGATCGTGCCGGTGCCGCTTCACCGCGCCCGGCTCTGGCAGCGGCGGTACAACCAATCGGCGCTTCTTGCACAGGAGCTGTCGCGCCGCACAGGCCGCGCGGCCGATCCTTTCCTGCTGGAAAAAGTGCGCCGCACGCCCAGCCAGGGGGAAATGCCCTCGGCCAAGGCCCGCCGGCGCAACGTGCTGGGTGCCTTCCGCGTGGTGAATCAGGCGTTACTTCGGGGCAGGACGGTGCTCCTGATCGACGACGTCTACACCACCGGCGCCACGCTCGAAGCCTGCGCACGGGCGCTTAAGCGGGCGAAAGCACAGCGGATTCTGGTCCTGACGCTGGCCCGCGTTGTCCGCGGCGCCTCCGTCGCTATATAGAATCGTCATAGAGTGCCGAGTAGGGTTGGAAGGCCATGCAGCGCGTCCGGATCTACACCACACCGATTTGCCCCTATTGCGTGCGGGCCAAGCAGCTCCTGAAGAGAAAGGGCGCGGAGGTCGAGGAAGTCGACGTGTTCGCCGACAGCGATGCGCGCGCCGAGATGGAAGCGAAGTCCAAGGGCCGCAAGACCGTGCCGCAGATTTTCGTAGGCGAGACCTATGTGGGCGGCTGCGATGATCTCTATGCGCTCGAGCAGGCAGGCCAACTCGATCCGCTGCTGGCAGGCGCTGCGTGATGGCAAGCTTCCGCGCGGCCTGCATCCAGCTTCGGTCGTCCGACGATGTGGCGGAGAATGTGCGCACGGCATCTGCGCTCATCCGCGAAGCCGCCGCGCAAGGCGCGCAATTCATCGCAACGCCGGAGAACACCACGCTGATGGCGCCCGATGGCGGCGCCAAGCTTGAGCGCAGTTTCGCCGAGGCTGACGATCCCGCTTTGCCGCAGTTCGCAGCGCTGGCGGAAGAACTGGGCGTCTGGCTCCTCATCGGCTCGCTTGCCATCAAGGTGAGCGACACGAAAACCGCCAACCGTTCGTTCCTGATCGATCCCAAAGGGCGCATCACGGCGCGCTACGACAAGATCCATCTCTTCGACGTCGATTTGCCGTCGGGTGAGAAATATCGCGAGTCGAACACGGTGTCCGGTGGCAATGCGGCGGTGCTCGCCGATCTTCCGTGGGGCAAGCTCGGTCTTACCGTCTGCTACGACATGCGCTTCCCGCAGCTTTATCGTGCACTTGCCAAGAGCGGCGCGTTCGCGCTCACCGTGCCGTCGGCATTTACGGAGACGACGGGTAAGGCGCACTGGCATGTCCTCTTGCGCGCGCGCGCGATCGAGAACGGGGCCTTCGTCGTCGCGCCGGCGCAGGGCGGGCTTCACGCCAACGGCCGCAAAACCTATGGCCACAGTCTGATCGTCGCACCGTGGGGCGAAATCCTGGCCGAAGCCGGGACCGATCCTTGCGTGATCGTGGCCGACATCGATCCGGAAGCCTCGAAAGACGCGCGCCTGCGCATACCGAATCTTCAGCATGATCGCGCTTTCATTGGCCCTTGAAGCTGGCACTCGCGTCGCTCGAGTGCTTGCAGAAGAGGCGGTTTACCCCCATCTTGTAGCCTTCTCGTTGGGAGCCCGGAGTAGAGGCGCGTGATCGTTTACAGTTTGAACTGCTCGAAAGGGCACGCGTTCGAAGGCTGGTTCAAGGACAGCGCGGCGTATGACGCGCAGGCTGCCGACGGCAAGCTCGTCTGTCCCGTCTGCGAATCCCGCAAAATAGAAAAGGCCCCGATGGCGCCGTCGCTGCCGAGCACGGTGGGCGAACGCAAAAGCGCGCCCGTCGCCGCATCCGACGAGTTGCGCAAGATGCGCCAGTTCGTGACGGGCCTGCGCAAATATGTCGAAGATAACGCCGACTATGTCGGCCCGCGCTTTCCCGAAGAGGCGCGCAAGATTCACTACGGCGAGACCGAAGAGCGCCACATCTACGGCGAAGCCTCGCCGGAAGAAGCGCGCGAGCTCATCGAAGAAGGCGTCGACGTGGCGCCGTTGCCGCCCGATCTCAGCGACGCGAATTAACGCGGTTCAGCAAAAGTGTGCAGCGCTTTTGCGCCTGGAGCCGCGACCAAGCTTTAGCGCGCCTTCTCCGCCACGACGAGATAGTTGATGTCCGTGTCGGCGGTGAGCTGCCATGACCACGTCAGCACGCTGAAGCTCATGCCGCGCACAGCCGTCACCTTGAGGCCGACGTCCTTCAGCATGCGCGTAAGCTTCTTGGGCGGAATGAAGCGCGACCAGTCGTGCGAGCCGGCGGGCAGCCAGCCCAGCACATACTCCGCCGCCACCTTGCCCAGCATGAGCGACTTCATCGTCTTGTTGAGCGTGCCCACAAACATCAGCCCGCCCGGCTTCACGAGTTCGGCGCAGGATTTGAGATAGAGCGTCGGATCGGCGACGTGCTCGATCACTTCCGTGTTGAGGACGACGTCGAAGGATTCGCGCGCGGCGGAGAGCGCCTCTGCCGTGGTGAACCGGTAGTTCACCTTGACGCCCGATTGCTGGGCATGGGCGCGGGCAATCTGGACGTTTTCGTCCGAGGCGTCGGCGCCCGTAACGGTGAAGCCTATGCGCGCCATGGGCTCGGACAGGAGCCCGCCGCCGCAACCGATGTCGAGCAGCGACAGCCCGTCGAATGGCTTCAGCGCTTTCAGGTCGCGCCCGAAATGCCGCGCGGCTTCGTCGCGGACGAATTTGAGCCGGACCGGATTGAACTTGTGCAGGGGGGCGAATTTGCCGCGCGGATTCCACCACTCGATGGCCAAGGTCGCGAATTTTCGGACTTCTTCCGGATCGACGGTCGGGTCTGTTGCAATCGTTGTCACAGCACACCTCCGGCGTTGAGCGTGGACCGAGCCCCGTCTATGTATGACCGGCGAACAATACGCGCTTCAAGGAGCGGGGCCAGAGCAGATGGCCAAGATAGTGATGAAATTCGGCGGCACGTCGGTGGCCGATCTCGACCGTATCCGCCACGTGGCGGCGCTGGCGAAGCGGGAGGTCGACCGCGGCCATCAGGTCGCCGTGGTCGTCTCCGCCATGGCCGGCGAGACGAACAAGCTCGTCGGCTGGACGCGAGAATTGTCGCCGCTCCATGACGCGCGGGAATATGACGTGGTCGTGGCCGCCGGTGAGCAGATCACGGCGGGGCTGACCGCCGTCGCGCTGTCGGCGATCGGCGTCAGCGCGCGCTCCTGGCTCGGCTGGCAGATTCCGGTGCGGACGTCGGCCATGCACGGCTCGGCCCGCATCGAAGCGATCGATCCGACGATGCTCGATATCCGTCTGGCGGAGGGCCAGGTGGCGGTCGTGGCCGGCTTCCAGGGCATCGCGCCGGACAACCGCATCTCGACGCTCGGACGCGGCGGCTCCGATACGAGTGCAGTGGCGCTGGCCGCGGCGCTCCATGCCGACCGTTGCGACATCTATACCGACGTCGATGGCGTCTACACGACCGATCCGCGTATCGTGCCCAAGGCGCGCCGGCTCGAGAAAATCTCTTTCGAGGAAATGCTCGAGATGGCGTCGCTGGGCGCCAAGGTGCTGCAGACGCGTTCCGTCGAAATTGCCTTGCTTTATCGCGTGCCCGTCCGGGTTCTTTCGACCTTCGACGCCGATCAGGGCGGCACGCTTCTTTGCGACGAGGAAGACATCGTGGAAAAGAAACCCGTCACCGGCATCGCCTATTCGCGCGACGAAGCCAAGATCACGCTGCACAAGATTCCCGATCAGCCGGGCGTCGCGGCAGCCATCTTCGGGCCGCTCGCCGATGCCGGCGTCAATGTCGACATGATCGTGCAGAACGTGTCGGAGGACGGCCGCAAGACCGACCTGACCTTCACCGTCGCGCGCAGCGAGCTCGCCCGCGCACTCAGCGCCATCGAAAAGGCCGCAACGCAGATCGGTTACAAGGATCTCACATCCGATTCCAATGTCGCCAAGATCTCGATCATCGGCATCGGCATGCGCGCCCATCCCGGCGTCGCCCAGACGATGTTCCGCACGCTGTCGGACAAGGGCATCAACATCCAGGTGATCTCGACGTCGGAGATTAAGGTGAGCGTGCTGATCGCGGAAGAGTATGTGGAGCTCGCGGTCAGAGCCTTGCACTCTGCGTATGAATTGGACGCGGCATGACGGCGCGCGGGAAGAGAGCCATCTGATGATGCCGGGCGCCGGCGGTCCTCGCCTCCTGTTGCGGCGCCTGCGCGAGATCATGGCGGAGCAGGCGAGCGCGCAGGCGCGCCTCGACCGCCTCGTGGCGCTGATCGCAGCAAATATGGTCGCGGAAGTCTGCTCGATCTATCTGCGCCGCGCCGGCAAGGCGCTCGAACTCTTCGCCACCGAAGGCCTCAACCGCTCGGCTGTCCATCGCACGCGCATGAAGGAAGGTGAGGGCCTTGTCGGTCTCGTGGCCGAAACGGCCGAGCCGGTGAACCTCAGCGATGCGCCCGGCCATCCGCGTTTCGCCTATCGTCCGGAAACCGGCGAGGATCCGTTCCGTTCGTTCCTCGGCGTGCCCATCGTGCGCGGCGGCCAGGTCTATGGCGTGCTTACCGTGCAAAACCGTGCCGCACGCCAATACGACGAAGAAGAGGTCGAGGCGCTGCAGACCGTCGCCATGGTGCTGGCGGAAGTCGTCGCGCACGGCACGCTGTTCGATATCGCCGAGCTCGACGAACCGGCGCTGCGCGGCGACCGGCCGGTCACGTTCAAGGGTGAGGGGCTTTCCGAGGGCGTGGCCGTCGGCCGGGTCGTGCTGCACGAGCCGCGCGTCAAGGTCGATCGCATGATCGCGGACGATCCGCAGGCCGAGCTGCGCCGGCTCGAGGACGCGCTCACCCGTCTGCACGAAGCCGTCGATCGCATGCTCGATTCCAGCGAGCTCGATCTCACTGGCGAAAGCCGCGAAGTCATCGAGGCCTATCGTCTCTTCGCGCAGGACCAGGGCTGGCGGCAGAAATTGCGCGATGCCGTGCGCACGGGCCTGACCGCGGAAGCCGCCGTCGAACGCGTGCAGGACGAATTGCGCCTGCGCGTGGTTCGCGCCGGCGATACGTTCCTGCGCGACCGCCTGCACGATTTCGAAGACCTCGCGCGGCGGCTGCAGCGTCAATTGCAGGGCGAGCATACGCAGCGCGATCTGCCGAAAGACTCCGTGCTCGTCGCCCGCGCCATGGGACCGGCGGAGCTTCTGGATTACGGCCGCGACAATCTCGCGGCGCTTGTGCTCGAAGAAGTGGCCGCGGCTTCGCACGTTGCCATCGTCGCGCGCTCGATGCGGCTGCCGCTTGTCTCGAGCGTGGAAGGCGTTGTCGATCAGGCCCGCGCCGGCGATGTGATCGCCGTCGATGGCGAGACGGGCGAGGCACAGCTGCGGCCGCCGGAAGAGGTCGTGACAGCCTTCGAGGCGCGGCGCGTTCTGCGCGACCAGCGCGTCGCCCGCATCGCGGCCGTGCGCGATCTCCCCGCGGTCACCCGCGACGGCATACATGTGCGCCTGATGATGAATGCGGGCCTGCTTCTCGACATGCCTCACCTGAAAGAGTCTGGCGCCGACGGCATCGGCCTCTTCCGGACGGAACTGCAGTTCATGATCGGCGAAGCCATGCCGAGGCTCGCCGACCAGACACAATTCTATCGGCGCATCATCGAGAGCGCCGAGGACCGGCCCGTCGTGTTCCGCACGCTCGATCTGGGCGGCGACAAGATTCTTCCCTATGGACGGTGGGAGCGGGAAGAGAACCCCGCGCTCGGCTGGCGCGCGATCCGCATCGCACTCGATCGTCCGGCACTGCTGCGCTACCAGATACGCGCCCTGCTGGCCGCGGCGGCGGGCAAGGTGCTGCGGCTTCTCCTGCCGATGATCAGCAACGTCGCCGAGTTCAACAGCGCGCGCGCTCTCATCGATCGCGAGCTCGAACGGGCGCGATTGCTCGGGCTGCCCTTGCCGCGGCAGACGCTGGTCGGCGCCATGCTGGAAGTGCCGGCACTCATGTTCATGCTGCCGCAGATCCTGCGCAGCGCCGATTTTGTCTCCATCGGCTCCAACGATCTCCTGCAGTTCGTCTTTGCCGTGGATCGCACGAATCCGCGCGTGGCCCGCCGCTATGATGCGCTCAATCCGGCGACCCTGACGCTCATCCGCCAGATCGTCAGAAGCGCCGCTGAGGCCAACGGCGAAGTCTCGCTCTGCGGCGAAATGGCTGGTCGCCCTCTCGAAGCCATGGCGTTGATCGGCCTGGGCCTGCGGACGCTCTCCATGCATCCCGCCAATATCGGCCCCGTGAAGATGATGATCCGCAGCATCGACACCCGTGAGGTGGCGCAATTCGTGGGCAAGTTGTGTGGGCGCACCGACCACAGCCTCAGAACGCGGCTCGCGGCTTTCGCCGCCGAGCGGGGTGTTGTGATCAAATAGCGGGCATGCCCCGAAGTTGGGTGGTTCGATCTTGCGTTCGCCTCAGGGGAAACCCTACAATTCCGGACGAAATCGGTCACCCGAGGGGTATGAAGTGCAGAAAGTCAGTTTATTTGCCGCGTTGGTCGGCGGATTGTTGATGTGTTCGACTCCGCTACTGGCGCAGAGCACAACCACAACCGCGCCGGCGGTAGTGCCCGCCGCGACGGCCCCCGCGGCCCAGCCGGCGCCGCAAGACGATCCGAATGAGATGATCTGCAAATCCGGCGAGCCGATCCTCGGTTCAAGGTTCCCGGGCCCCCGCGTGTGCCGCACACGCAAAGAGTGGGACCAGATCCGCAGGGATTCGCAGGACGCGCTTTATCATCAGCAAATGAACCGTGCCGGACCGGGCGGACCCTGATCTGGGGGACTGTCCCAATCCTGGGCCCAGGGCTGGGCACGTCCGTGCCGGCCTTGGTCCTGCCGGTCTGGTCTGAACCGGTGGTTGGCAGGTTTGACGCCCGGGCGAAGCACGCCGCGGGCGTTTCCTTTTTGCGGATCGCGGCCCTGATCTCTGCGCGACGGCGGAGCACTCATCCGTCAGGACATGGAACGTTCGTCCAATAGTCATGCGCGCGCGGTTCGACGATAATTCGTCGCGCGACGATTGTAGAAACGGCCGTTGCAGAAAATTATGAGAATTCGAGCAAGCTGCTGGCGAGTGGCGCGCTTTGGCGCTATTCGTTTCGGCAATGACCAAAGTGACTCATTTGACACTCGACGAACGAGGCGCACTTAGCCGGAAGCGGATTCACCTCCGCGAGATTTCCGGCGACGCCGATGCGCCACTGGAAACTGTCGGACAGGATTTGCGCGCCGCCCGCCTGAGGCGCGGCGACGATCTCGCGACTGTCTCCCGCGCACTGAAAATCCGCCGCGACCACCTGGAAGCGCTTGAGGAAGACCGGTTCGAGGCGCTACCCGGCCGTGCCTATGCGGTGGGCTTCGTGCGCAGCTATGCGGACTATCTGGGCCTCGATCCGCTGCAATGCGTGGAGCGGTTCAAGGGCGAAATCGCCGGGCGCAACGAAGTGCAGCCGACCGTGGGCCCGCCGCCTGACGCCGAAACAAGCAGGCTTCCGCAGGGTTGGCTGGTGATCGGCGTGGTGGTCTTTATCATCATCGTGTACGGGGCCATCCACCTGGCCCGGTCCGCGGACAAACTTCTCAGTCAGCCCGTGGCCGCCGTGCCCGCCCATCTGGCGCCGCCGCCGCAACCGACGGTTGTTACAGCTATCCCGCCCAAACCCGCAGCGACGCCGATTAAGGCGCCGGCAGCTCCGGCCACGAGCGCGGCCACCCAAGCTGCCGCGACGCCTCCCGGCGGCACAACGGCTCCGGCCACGCCCAGTGCGGCTCCCGCCGGGGCAAACCAGGGTCAGACGGCCGCCAACGGCCAGACGCCAAGTGCGCCGCCGGCACCCGACGCCAACGCCCAAACGGCGGCCAACGCCCCCCAATCGGCGGCGAGCGCGGATGCGCAGCTTCCGCCCGGACATGTTTACGGTGCCAAGAACGCCAATGTCCGTGTGGTCCTGAGGGCCCATGCCCCGACGCGGGTTCTGATACAGGGGGCGGACGGCACCGTTTTCCTCAACAAGATGCTGCAGCCCGGCGACAGCTATAACGTTCCCAATAGGGTCGGGCTGACGCTGACGACGCCCAACGGCAGCGCGGTTGCGGTTGAGCTTGACGGGCAATTAATGGGATATGCTGGCGAAGGTTCTGAAATGACGGAAGCGCTGTCCCTCGATCCGCAGGCGATCGTGGATCGCTTCAATCGCTGAGGTGCGCTGAGCCATGAGTCTTCGAGCCTATCGCGACATCGCGCGCCGCAAGTCGCGCAAGATCAGGGTCGGCAAGGTCGAAGTCGGCGGCGATGCGCCGATTTCCGTCCAGAGCATGACCAACACCATCACGGGCGACGCCCATGCGACGATCGCGCAAATCCGCGCGCTCGAAGAAGCCGGTGCCGACATCGTGCGCGTCTCCTGTCCGGACGAAGATGCGACCAAGGCGATGAAGGCGATCACGCGCGCGGCCCGCGTGCCGATCGTGGCCGACATCCACTTCCACTATAAGCGCGCCATCGAAGCGGCTCAGGGCGGCGCGGCCTGCCTGCGCATCAATCCCGGCAATATCGGCTCGGCCCAGCGCGTGAAGGAGGTCGTGCAGGCGGCGAAGGATCACGGCTGCTCAATGCGCATCGGCGTCAATGCCGGCTCGCTCGAGAAGGAATTGCTCGAGCGTTACGGCGAGCCGTGTCCGGAGGCGATGGTCGAAAGCGCGCTCAATCACGCGCGCATCCTTGAAGACAACGATTTCCACGAATTCAAGATCAGCGTGAAGGCCTCGGACGTCTTCCTCGCGGTGGCCGCCTATAACGGCCTGGCCGAAGCCTGCGATTATCCGCTGCACCTCGGCATCACCGAAGCCGGCGGCCTGATGTCGGGCACGGTGAAGTCGGCGATCGGCATGGGCTCGCTTCTGTGGGCCGGCATCGGCGACACGATCCGCGTTTCGCTCTCGGCCGATCCGGTGGAGGAAATCCGCGCGGGCTTCGACATCCTGAAGTCGCTCGGCCTTCGCCATCGCGGCGTCAACATCGTTTCGTGCCCGTCCTGCGCGCGCCAGGGCTTCAACGTCATCGACACGGTGAAAGTGCTGGAAGACGCGCTGAAGCACATCGCCACGCCGATGACGCTGTCCATCATCGGCTGCGTCGTCAACGGTCCGGGCGAAGCGCGCGAGACCGACATGGGATTCACGGGCGGCGGTTCGGGCTCGGGTGCCGGCATGATCTACCTGAACGGCAAGCCCGCCTACAAGCTCGAGAACGAGAAGCTGATCGACCACGTCGTCGAGCTCTGCGAAAAGAAAGCCGCGGAAATCGAAGCCGCGCGCGGAGAAAAAGCGGCCCTCGAACCCGCGCAGTAGCGCGGCTCTCTTTCCATGATTCCCGAAGCAAAGCTTGGCAGGCTCGCCGACCGTTTTGCGGCCGTGGAAGCGCAACTGTCGTCGGGTTCGGCCGGCAGCGCTTTCGTGAAGCTTTCGAAGGAACACGCCGAACTCGCGCCTGTCATCGCGGCCGTCGAAGCCTATCGCACGGTGGCGCGCCAACTGGCCGATGCGGAAGCACTGGCGAACGATTCCTCTGCCGATGCGGAGATGCGCCATCTCGCCGAAGAAGAGCGTGCTGTGCTGAAGGAGCGTTTCGCCGCCCTCGAACGCGAGCTGAAAATCCGGCTCCTGCCGAAAGATACCGCCGACTCCTCGTCCGCCATCGTGGAAATCCGCGCCGGCACCGGCGGCGACGAGGCCGCGTTGTTCGCGGCCGATCTCCTCGGCATGTACAAGCGCTACGCCCAGCTTCAGGGCTGGAAAACCGATTTGCTCTCCTTCAGCGAAAGCGATCTCGGCGGCGTCAAGGAAGCCGTGATGGAGGTCGAGGGGCAGGGCGCCTACGCCAAGCTCAAATTCGAAAGCGGCGTCCATCGCGTGCAGCGCGTGCCGGTGACGGAAGCGGGAGGACGCATCCATACGTCGGCGGCGACGGTTGCCGTGCTGCCCGAGCCGGAAGAGGTGGACGTTCAGATCGACGACAAGGACCTCAGGATCGATGTCTTCCGCGCCAGCGGTGCCGGCGGCCAGCACGTCAACAAGACGGAAAGCGCGGTGCGCATCACCCATCTTCCGACCGGAATCGCTGTCGCACAGCAAACCGAGAAGTCGCAGCACAAGAACAAAGCCCAGGCGATGAAGATCCTGAAGGCGAAGCTCTTCGAAGCCGAGCGCGAACGGCAGGCGAGCGCACGTGCCGCCGAACGCAAGGACCTCGTCGGCTCGGGCGACCGTTCGGAACGCATTCGCACCTACAATTTCCCGCAAGGCCGCGTCACCGATCACCGAATCAACCTCACCCTCTACAAGCTCGACCGAATCCTGGCGGGTGACGATCTGGGCGAAATCATCGAAGCCCTGATCACCGAGGATCAGGCCGGGCGTTTGGCCGAGCTCGAAGCTTCGGACGCGTCGTGAGCACGATTCGCGAGGCCTGGATTCGCGGCGCCGGACGGTTGGCAGCCGCCGGCATCGATTCGGCCAGGTTGGATGCGCGCGTCCTTCTGGCGCACACCATGAACCTCTCGCCCGGCGAATCAGTCTCGGCGCGGGAACCGTCTCCCGAAGAACTGGCGCGCTATGACGAGCTGCTTGAGCGCCGCGCGGCGCGTGAACCGGTCGCCTACATCACGGGCGAACGGGAGTTCTGGAGCCTGTCCTTCGCGGTGGGACCGGGTGTCCTCATCCCGCGGCCCGAGACCGAGACCCTGCTGGAGCAAGCGGCGCGGCACTTTCTCGACCACCACCGGCCGCTGGAAGTCCTCGATCTGGGAACGGGTTCGGGTGCTATCCTCATCGCTTTCCTGAAGGACTATCCGCGAGCCCATGGCATGGCGGTCGAGCGCTCGGCCGCGGCGCTGCGCTGGGCCTACGAGAATGCCCGGAGGCACGGGGTCGCCGACCGGTCGATCTGGGGGCACGGCAGCTGGGAGATGGCGGAGGGAAGGACTTACGACCTCATTTTCTCCAATCCGCCCTACCTCGCCTCCAGCGAGGCCGCCGGCCTGGCGCCCGAGATCGCCGCCCACGAGCCCATGGAGGCCCTCCTGGCGGGCCCTGAGGGACTGGAGGCCCACCGGGCTATCGCTTCGGTGGCGGCCGCCACGTTGCGCCCAGGGGGGCGGGTAATCGTCGAGGTCGGGACGGGTCAGGCAGAGCCTGTGGCCGGGATTTTCCTGGCCCAAGGCCTTGAAATCGTGGGCGTCGCGCCCGATCTCGCAGATATCCCCCGTGCCCTCGTGGCCGGCCGCACCTGAGGCGTTTTGCCGAACGTGCGCGGAAAAAACAGTTGGAAAGCTTTCGCCCAGCCGCTAGCTTCCCGCCGCGAGTGGGGAGATGGGGCCCCCCGGCAGACGATGGCCAGGCAGGCTTGCCGGACGGAACCGCAGGGGCGGTAGCTGCGCACAGCGCACGCCAGACCTAGACAGCGCGGATGACGGCGTACGAAACGGCAATCAATGGGCGTGCCTTCGGGCACGACGAAATAGGCAATGCAAAAAACCGCATGGCATGTGCGCCAGCCGGGTGCAGCAAAAACACTGTAAAGGGGACTTCGTGAAGCGCTCTCGTGGACGCGGCCGTCGGCCGCAGAATAACAACAACAGCAATCCCAACCGGACGTTCGATTCCAACGGACCGGAGATCAAGATTCGCGGCTCCGCCGCGCATGTGTATGAGAAGTATCTGCAGCTCGCCCGCGACGCCAATTCCGCCGGCGACCGGGTCATGGCGGAAAATTATCTCCAGCATGCCGAGCACTATTATCGCGTCATGAGCGCGGCTCAGGCCCAGCAGCAGCAATATCAGGCGCAGCAGGGCCAGCAGCAGAACGGTCAGGCCAACGGGAACGGCAGCGGCCGCGGACCCAACGGCGACGGCTATCACAACAACAACAACGGCAATGGCGGCTCCGGTCCGTCCTTCTCGCTGGCAGATGGCAGCGGGGAAGACGGTGACGAAGAAGGCGACGAAGCCGGAGCGGAGTAATCCTTAGAACCTGTCATGGCGGCCGGCGCAGCGCACGCCGCCACCCAGGACCGCCTGCGCCCCAACGAGCCGGGGACAAGCCCTTGTGATAGATCAAGGCAACCATACATATTGGCGTGGCATGGTGCTCGGACGGGGCTGTGCCGAAATCCACTAGCTCACTCCGGATTGCCCGAGGCGGGGATCGGATGGGGGCGGAGAGGTCAATATGGATATCGAGAAGTTCACCGAGCGTGCGCGCGGGTTCATTCAGTCTGCGCAAGGGCTGGCGCTCCGGTCTAATCACCAAGTCTTTAAGCCCGAACATCTCCTCAAAGTCCTGATCGACGACGAAGAGGGCTTGGCAGCCCGTCTTATTCGTGCGGCCGGCGGCCGGCCTGAAGAGGTGCGCACGAACGTCGAAGCGGCGCTCGCGAAGCTGCCGCGCGTGGAGGGCTCCGGCGCGGGCCAGATGTATCTCGCGCCCGAAACAGCGCGTCTGCTCGATCAGGCCGAAGAGATCGCGAAGAAAGCGGGCGACAGTTTCGTCACCGCGGAAATGCTCCTGCTCGCGCTCGTCATGGCGAACGGCACGGACTCCGCGAAGATCCTGAAAGACGCCGGCGTCACCGCGCAGAACCTCAACAACGCCATCAAGGAATTGCGTCAGGGGCGCACCGCCGACAGCGCGTCGGCCGAGAGCAGCTATGACGCGCTCAAGAAATACGCGCGCGACCTGACGGAGCTCGCCCGCACGGGCAAGCTCGATCCCGTGATCGGCCGCGACGAAGAAATCCGCCGCACCATCCAGGTGCTGGCGCGCCGCACGAAGAACAATCCCGTGCTCATCGGCGAGCCCGGCGTCGGCAAGACGGCGATCGCCGAAGGCCTGGCCTTGCGCATCGTCAACGGCGACGTGCCGGAGTCCCTGCGCGACAAGCGGCTGATGGCGCTCGACATGGGTGCCTTGATCGCGGGCGCCAAATATCGCGGCGAGTTCGAAGAGCGGCTGAAGGCCGTGCTCACGGAAATTCAGGCCGCCGCCGGCAAGGTCATCCTCTTCATCGACGAGATGCATACGCTGGTGGGCGCCGGCAAAGCCGAAGGTGCGATGGATGCGTCGAACCTGCTCAAGCCCGCGCTCGCCCGCGGCGAGCTGCACTGCATCGGCGCCACCACGCTCGACGAATACCGCAAGCACGTCGAAAAGGACGCGGCGCTGGCGCGGCGCTTCCAGCCGGTCTTCGTGTCCGAACCAACGGTCGAAGACACGATCTCGATCCTGCGCGGCTTGAAGGAAAAATACGAAGTCCATCATGGCGTGCGCATCACCGACTCCGCGATCGTGGCCGCGGCGCAATTGTCGAACCGCTACATCACCGACCGCTTCCTCCCCGACAAGGCCATCGACCTGATGGACGAGGCGGCAAGCCGTCTGCGCATGCAGATCGATTCCAAGCCGGAAGAGCTCGACGAACTCGACCGCCGCATCATCCAGCTCAAGATCGAGCGCGAAGCGCTGCGCAAGGAAAACGACAAGGCGTCGAAAGACCGCCTCGAGGCGCTGGAGCACGAGCTCGCCGATCTCGAAGAGCAAAGTGCCAGCGTCACCGCGCGCTGGCAGGAAGAGAAGAAATCCGTCCAGGACGTGCAGTCGATCAAGGAAAAGCTCGACGCGGCGCGCCAGGAACTCGACGTGGCGCAGCGCCGGGGCAATCTCGGGCGCGCGGGCGAGCTCACCTACGGCGTCATTCCCGAGCTCGAAAAGAAGCTGAAGGTCATCGAGGATCAATCCGGCAACGTGCTCGCGACGGAAGCCGTGACCGCTGAGAACATCGCGGGCGTCGTCTCGCGCTGGACCGGCATCCCCGTCGACAAGATGCTCGAAGGCGAGCGCGAGAAGCTTCTGCACATGGAAGAAGCGCTGGAGAAGCGCGTCATCGGCCAGCATGAAGCCGTGCGCGCGATTTCGAACGCCGTGCGCCGCAGCCGCGCAGGGCTCCAGGACCCCAACCGTCCCATCGGTTCGTTCCTGTTCCTGGGCCCCACGGGCGTCGGCAAGACGGAGCTGACCAAGGCGCTGGCCGAATTCCTCTTCGACGACGACACCGCCATGGTGCGCGTCGACATGTCGGAGTTCATGGAGAAGCATGCGGTCGCGCGTCTGATCGGCGCGCCTCCCGGCTATGTCGGCTACGAAGAAGGCGGCGTGCTCACCGAAGCGGTGCGCCGGCGTCCCTATCAGGTGATCCTGTTCGACGAAGTCGAAAAGGCGCATCACGACGTCTTCAACGTGCTACTCCAGGTGCTCGACGACGGACGTCTGACGGACGGGCAGGGCCGCACGGTCGATTTCCGCAACACGGTGATCATCCTCACCTCCAATCTCGGCACGGAGTTCCTGTCGACGAATGAAGGCGCCGAGACGCCGCAGGAGCGCGCCCAGGTGATGGAAGCGGTGCGCGGGCATTTCCGCCCCGAATTCCTGAACCGGCTGGACGAGATCATCCTGTTCCACCGCCTCTCTCGCGAGAACATGGACAAGATCGTCGACATCCAGATCGGACGGCTATCGAAGCTGCTCGCGAACCGGAAGATCACGATCGATCTCGATGCCAAGGCGCGCGACTGGCTGGCGCAGGCGGGCTACGATCCCGTCTATGGCGCAAGGCCGCTCAAGCGCGTGATCCAGAAGCGTCTGCAGGATCCCCTGGCGCAGCTTCTGCTCGCGGGCGACATCCTCGACGGCGCGCATGTGAAGGTGAGCACCGGCAAGAAGGGTCTTCTGATCGACGGTCACAGCTTCGATGCCGACGACGACGACCTGATGGAAGTCGCACCCGCGCAAAGCCGGGCGATCCACTAAAAAATTCCCCCCCGCGTTTAATTCGGGGGAGGATGATCCAGCGCAATGCGGCGAATCCCGAAACGGGGTTCGCTGTTTGCGTTTTGGGACCACGGATCATGTCGGCCACACTGATTGCCAGGCGTCATTTGGAGCGTGCGCTCGCGGAGGCAGACGCCGAAGGGGCGGGCGCCGACGCTGTCGCGCGCGCCATGCTGAGCCTGGTCGTCGCGAAATTCCTCACATACCGCACAGTCGACGACGTGCGCGCCGAACTCCTGTCGGCCGCCGAGAATTGCGATCCCGACACGGACTATCCCTTCATGCGGCCCTAGGGCTTCGGACGGCGGGCTTGCGTGCCGGGATCTGCACCGACAGCTGACAGTGCATCGAAGAAGCGTAACGTCGCTTCGAGATCGGCTCGTGACAATGTCGCGAGCGCGCGGCGGGCGTCGCTCTCCACGTCTTTGTAGAGCGCCTCGAGTTTGCGGATGCGGTCCTGCACCAGCGTCACCAGCAGGCTGCGGCGATCGGCGGGATTCGGCTCGCGGCGAATGTAGCCTGCACGCTCCAAACGATCGAGCGCGACGGTGACTCCGCCGCTGCTCAGTCCCGTCCGTGTGGCCAGACTGCTCGGAGTCGAAGGGCCGTAAAGCTGCAGCACGTGAATCATCTGCATGTCGGTGAGACCGAGGCCGATGCTTTCCGCCGTCCTGGCGTTGAAGAAAATCGAACCAGCGATGAATTTTCTGATTTCCAGGAGGATGCGGTCGGCCGGTCCGCGGGATTGCTTTGCGTCTGATGCAGGGCGCGGTTTCGGCATGGACATTGGCTCTTTCAATTGACTTACTGTACAGATATCTTATCAAGTAAGATATATGGAGGTCGGCGCGTGGCGACAGCGAAAGCTTACAAGGGGATGGGCATGGAAGGCAGCATCGCCCGCTGGTACGACCGCACCACACGGAAAGGCATGCCCGATATCAGGGCGCTGGCGGATCGGATCGCGGCCCGGCTTCCCGCGGGCGCTACGATTCTGGAAATCGCGCCGGGACCGGGCTTTCTGTCGATCGAACTCGCGAAGCGCGGTTTTCTGGTGCGCGCGGTCGACATCAGCAAATCGTTCGTCGCGATCGCTCGCCGCAATGCCGCCGCCGAAGGCGTGAAGGTCCAATTCGATCTCGGCAATGCCGCAGCGTTGCTGGTCGAGGACGCGAGCGTGGATTTCCTTATATGCCGGGCGGCCTTCAAGAATTTTGCCGAACCCGTGAAAGCCCTCTCGGAAATGCGCCGCGTGCTCAAACCGGGCGGCACGGCGCTGGTGATCGACATGCGGCGCGACGTGCCCGTGGCGGAAGTACGGCAGTACGTGAACGGATTGGGCGTGAGCTGGCTGAACCGGCAATTCATGATGTTGGTATTTCGCGCGATGCTGATCAAACGCGCCTATACGCTCGACGCCGTGCGCCGCATGGCCGCGGACGCCGGCTGGATTACGCCGTGCGTCGAGACGGCGCCGTTCGGATTCGAAGCCTGGCTGACAAAGTAACGGCTTGATTGCAAAGCCCCTCTGCCGGTGCTTCGAATTTAAACCGATCCCTTGAGCCTTCTGCAATCGTGCCGACGTACGATAGTGGACCAAGAAAGCCTCAACGGCGCGGCGGGATCTCTTCAGAGGACTCATTCGGCGAGCGGGGCCACCATGACCCAAATCTGGCGGTGGTATGGCGTGTGCGGCGCGGCGATCATCATCGGCTGCGCGGCGGCGTTTTTCTACAAGGAGATACCGGAACCGGATTTCATCCGGGACGGCCATGTCGTCGTGGGCGGCGTCGATTACGGCGCGCCGGGCGAAAAGGCGTTTCAGCGAATCGTCGAGGCGGAAGGTCTGGTCGGCTCCGACGAGATCGCGGCCGTCGGCCCCAAGGCCTACGCCGAAGTGCGCGACGTGGCGCAGCTCTACTGCGCGCTGCGCGCCAGGCACGCCGAGATGAACGCCGACGACATGGTGCTGCTCGCGACCGAAGCCTTCAACGAGCGCTATGCGCGCGCCAAATCGGCGACGGAGGCGATCCTGCGCGACGCGGCCGCTGCGGAAGCCGCCAAATATTGGTGTCCGTCCGGCTATATCGACGCGAGCCTCGCGCCGCCGCCGAAGCGCGTCGACTAGCGATCCATCACGACAATCATGGGCCCGAGCGGATGCGTGTTGTCTTTGCGTGCGAGCGAGGGTGCCCACAGGCTTGAGACGACGCCGTCGAAGTAAAGCGCGTTGCGGCAGCCCCGGCCGTCGCGAAAGAAGCGCGCCATGCGTCCGAAGGACACCGGCTCTTCGCTGATGGCAAAGACGGCCGTATGCGCGCCGCGGATGCAGACGCCGTTGCGGATGAATTTCGAAGGCCCGTCGGGCGCAATCTGCGGATTGATCTGATCGTCGATGACAAGCATCGGTCCCGACTGCGTCGCCCATTGCGGGGCGTGCGGATGCAGGCCGTAGTCTGCCGCGGTATCGATGCCGAGTGTGCCGTTCCTGTCGATCCAGAACACGCCGTTGGGTTTCAGATAGAAATTCCCGGTTCCTGATTGCGTGTTCAGAGCGACGCGCACGGCGCCGTCTTCGACGTAAAGCCCAATGGGTGCGCCCTGATCGTCGAACATGCCCGCGTTCATCGCGAAGCGCACGCGCGCCGCATCCGGGCCGAGTGCTTTTGCGAGGTTGTCGAAGGTGCGCAGCGGTGCGCCGCTGGCATCGGTCGAAGCGATGCGGATGTCCTCGCGACGCGTGTCGACCGGGCAGACGGTGAAGCCGCTCGTTTCGAAGATAGTGCGGACGCAAACGGGCTGCGCCCTTCCGCTTTGCATCGTTGCACCAAGCGCCGCGACAATCGCGATGATGAGCGCCGCAAGCTTCATCTCAGGTCTTCGAACGGCCTTTTTCGAAGTCGAAGGCGCCGGGCAACAGCGCGCCGACGGTCGTCACCATCGTGTCGCGCCTGAGCGTGGAGCCGATCACCACGGTATCGTGACCGAATTCGGCCAGCACCTGCCGGCAGATGCCGCAGGGCGTGATGGGTGTTTCGAGATCGCCGACGATCGCGATCGCGCGGAATTTGCGTTTGCCCTGGGCCACGGCGGCGAAGATCGCGGTGCGCTCGGCGCAATTGGTGGCGCCGTAAGAGGCGTTCTCGACGTTGCAGCCGTGGACGACCGTCCCATCCTCGGTGAGGAGTGCTGCGCCAACCTGGAATTTGGAATAGGGCGCATAAGCGCGCCGACGAGCTTCGAATGCGGCGTCGAGGAGTTTGGCTTCAGCCGGCGTGAGCGTGCTCGCGGCCTGGCTCACATCTGTCGCGGCAAAAAATAATCCCGCCGGCAAGCCTGAGAGAAGTGTCGCTCGTCGTGTGAGATTCATGGCGTCCCAAAACCGATCTACCCCTTGTGGGGAGGTCGGCGAGCCTAGCCGTTTGGAAGATGGCTGTCACAGTGCGCGAGCCGGGTGGAGGGGACCCCAGCCGAAATCGCTCGCGCGATCTCGACCTCCCCGTAAAGTGGTCGAGCCTCAATCCTTCGCGGCCCTGAGATCGCTCGCCGTTTCGGCGACGCGGCTTTCGAGCGGCAGCGACGCCAGCTCCGTGTCCACGTGGATGCGCTCCATCAAAAAGTCGCGCAGATCCTTGCCGAACAGCATGCGGCCCGACGCAACCTTCACCGTCAGCGGATTGACCTGCACCTTGTTGATGCGGATTTCGTAGTGCAGGTGCGGGCCCGTCGACATGCCGGTGTTACCGCTATAGGCGATCACCTGGCCCTGGCGCACGTGGCTGCCCTTGTGGATGCCGGGCGCGAAGCGCGAGAGATGGCCGTAGGCCGTCGAGTAGGTGTTGCCATGGTCGACGAGCATGAAGTTGCCATAGCCGTTGACCCAGCCTTCCTGCTCGACCGTGCCGGCGCCCGCAGCCATGACCGGCGTGCCAACTGGCACCGCGAAGTCGATGCCTTTGTGCATGCGCGAGTAGCCGAGCAGCGGATGGAAGCGCATGCCGAAGCCGGACGAGATGCGCGCGCCGTCGACCGGCGTCTTCATCAGCATCGCCTTGGCGCTCTGGCCTTTCGCGTTGAAGAAGTCCGGTCCGCCGCCGTCATGCGGCTCGTAGCGATAGAGTTGCACGGTGCGGCCCGCGAGATGCATCGCGGCGTAGACGATGTCGCCCTGTTTCGCGGCGCGGCCGTCCGGCGTGTAGTAGTAATTGTAGAGAACTTCGAACCGGTCTCCGGGCTTCAGGTCGCGCTGGAAGTCGACCTCGTAGGAGAACATGTGGATCATCTGCACGACGACGTCGGCGGGAATGCCGGACTGCATCGCGGCGAGATAGAGGCTTGAATCGATTCTGGCGCCGGCGCGGTGCATTTTCTTGACGAGCTGCAGCTGCTCGCTCTTCGCCGTGAACGCGCCGTCGGCGCCGCGCGTGACGGTGATGTTCTGTTCCACCATCGGCGAGAAGCTGATCGACAGAAGACGCCCGACCGGCGGTTCTGCGGCCGGGTTCGGCACGGCATCAGTTTCGGCATCGGCGCCGTCGGGCGGCGCGTAGGTGATCTGGGCGACGGGCGCCGCCTGCTTCTGAGGGGCGCCGGTTGCGAATGTCACTTCGAAAGACTGACCGCCGCGCAGAAGCTTGGGACTGTAGACTTTCGCAAGCGCGTTGACGACGGCTTTCGCATCGTCCATCGGCACGCCGGCATCGGCGAGCGCGGTCGCGAGCGTGTCGCCGCGATCCATCGTGATTGAGCGCGTGTCGATGCCGCGATTGGCGTAATCCGAACTGTCGCCGGTGAGTTCGTCGCTCGACGCATTGTCGAGCGAGAGCGACAGGGAAGAGGGATGTCTCTTCACCGGCATGATTGGGCCGAGCGACTCGAAGCTCGCCTGCGCCGCGCGTTCGCGCGACGACAGACGCATGAAGAGTTCGTAGGGAAGGAGCGACGGATTGCGGCCCGCTTCGAAACCGTGCGACGTGGCGGGCGGCATGGTGGCCGCAGCCAGCCATGCAACCGAGCCGGCGATCAGTGCGGTGACGGAAGTGGAAACGAGGGCCCAGCGGCCGTCGGTGGAGCTCAACGCGGATGCTGCATTCGCAGCCCAACCAAGTTCACGCGGCTCGTAATCGGATACGTTACGACGATCCACAGCCACTCCTTTTTTTCGGGTGGTGGCCGTGCCACCCCAGCCCTTCATCGGTCCCATGTACGCAGGGGCCGTCATATAGCCTAATCTATCTTAGCGCCGTCAACCGTTACGGCCGCGTTAACGAAAGCTGGATGCATTTCGAGACAGTTCGAATCGAGATGAAATTGTGTCCGCGAGCGACGCGTACGCGACAAACCGATAGCGGCGAATCTCGCGACAAACGGAAGAACGCGCCGCAGAAACTCGCTGCGGCGCGTTCGTATGCGGCTGTATTAGGGGGGACTTACAACCGCACGAGAAGAAGTTCGGCAATGCGTCCGTGCAGCCAGCCGACCGCTTTGGCGATGTGCAGCGTGAAAAACAGAAGCAGAACGCCGATGGCGATTGCGAGCAAAAGTCCAGGCGCGGTGTGGAAGATGTGATCGAGCCACGGCACGTCGCTGATCTGAATGTGCGAACGGCCGGTGATCAATCCCGAGATCGAGCCGCCGATCAGGGCGAGCGGCACGACGATGCCGACGAGCGATATCACGAAATAGGTGATGCCGAGCGGCAGCATCAACAGCAGATAGAGCATCGACGACCATGTGCGGATGTCGCTCAGCGCATCCTTGATGCGTGTCCAGATATTCTCGTCGGTCGGCGCCGTTGCAGGCAGGCGGCGCGGCATGCGCACGCCCAGGAGACCCTCGACGATGCGGCCTTCGACGTGGCTCAGCATGCGGATGGACCCGATGAAAAGAAGCGCGAACGGAATGCCGATGATGAGGATGCTGAACCCGGCTGTGAGGGAGATGCCGGTGATGGTCCAGGTGAAATAGAAGATGCCCGTCATCAGCGACAGCAGCATGTACATCAATGCGCCATACGCGGTCGGATCGCCGATGACGCCGAAGAAGCCGTTATGGCGCTCGGGCGTCTGTTCCGATTTCGGGAAAGGCCCGCCGATTGTCGCTTCCATGGATTTGTACTCCTCTGCGATCTCCGCCGGCGTGCCGTATGTCTCGACGACGGACGCCAGCACTTCCGCCTCGCTGCGTTCGGGGTTGGATGCGATCTCGCCACGCAGATGTTCTTCCGCGTCGGTGAGCGCATCGCTGATGAGCCCGGGCGACGCGCCTTTCAGCGCACGCTGAAGGGCGTCGAGATAGGCTCGGACCGTTTCAGGCCGAGGGTCGGTGTTCATGAACGGCTCCTCCGGCCGTGAGGGCGTCGTCGACGAATTCGCGCATGTCCTTCCAGGCGCCCTGCCATTCGGCGAGTGCGCGGCGGCCGTCATCGGTGATGTTGTAGTACCGGCGCGGCGGGCCGAAGGCCGAGGCTTCGACCCGGCTTTCCAGAAGACCCAGGGAATTGAGGGAGCGCAGGACGGGGTAAATGGCGCCCTGCTTGAAGATGAGCCCCCCTTCGCCTTCGGCCTTCACGGCTTTGGCAATTTCGTATCCATACATCTCCCGGCCGGCTCGGGCGAGCACAGCCAGAAGCACGAGCGAAGAGAGCCCGGCCATCAGTTCCTTACGGAATTTGCGCGTGAATGCAGATTCTTCGGTCACGACGCGCTTGCTTCCGCCTCCTGAGCTATTGCGTAGTTCTATCTAGCACGAACTCCGCACTATGCAACAGTGCCGTATATCGAAGTCCAAACTAATTTGCTGTGCCCACTGTTAGGAGCGCCCCAAGCTTAAGCGCTTGGACAGCGCTATATCCATTGGAATCAGTACCTTATGGATTCGCGGCTCGGAGGCGTGTGTCGTTTACCGGACTGATATGCAATCCGAACAGACCGTCAACGCGACTGGGTAAGCGATGTAGGCGGCGACAGCAGGTGCAATGCCGAGACCTGTCACAAAGGCGATCTTCGCGCGCCTGACTCGCAAGAAAGGCTGTACAAACCGCATGTTAGGTCCTGATCGCGCGCGCTCGGCCAAGCTCGTAGGGCTAAGCCCTACACACGCTTTCTTCGATTCGCCAAATCTGCGTTGCTAACGGCCGCCGGGCCGGCGACCCAAAATTCGTCGTGTTTTCCGCCTCAATTGCTCTGACGGCAGCGGCCCCGTATGAAGGCCGGACTTTCGGATTCCCGTCACAAGGCTTTGTCGGACATGCGCCTGTCGCGTTTTTTTATGCCGCTTCTCAAGGAGACGCCCGCCGAGGCGCAGATCGTCTCGCATCGCCTGATGCTGCGCGCCGGCATGATCCGCCAAGAAGCTGCCGGCATCTATGCGTGGCTGCCGCTGGGCCATCGCGTGCTGAAGAAGATCGAGAAGATCGTGCGCGAGGAAATGAACCGCGCCGGTGCCATCGAGATCCTGATGCCGACGCTGCAGCCATCCGAATTGTGGAAGGAGACGGGGCGTTATGACGCGTACGGCCCCGAGATGCTGCGCATCAAGGACCGCCACGAGCGCGAGCTCGTCTACGGTCCCACCAACGAAGACATGGTGACGGACATCTTTCGCGCCTATGTGCGCTCGTACAAGCAACTGCCGCTGAACCTCTACCACATCCAGTGGAAATTCCGCGACGAGATCCGCCCGCGCTTCGGCGTGATGCGCGGCCGCGAATTCCTCATGAAGGATGCGTATTCCTTCGACATCGATGCGGCGAGCGCGCGCAAATCCTACAACAGGATGTATGTCGCGTATTTGCGCACCTTTTCGCGCATGGGGCTGAAATCGATTCCGATGCGCGCCGAGACGGGTCCGATCGGCGGCGATCTCTCCCACGAGTTCATCATCCTGGCCGATACGGGCGAGAGCCAGGTCTTCTGCCACAAGGATCTCGTCGATATGCCGGTGCCGGACGAAAACGTCGACTTCGACGGCGATCTCGAACCCATCGTGCGCGGGCGGACGAGCCTCTACGCGGCGACGGAAGACAAGCATGTGCAGGCCGAATTCGAAGCGCAGGTGCCGGAAGACAAGCGTCTTTCCGCGCGCGGCATCGAAGTGGGACATATCTTCTTCTTCGGCTCGAAATATTCCGCGCCCATGAGGGCGGTGGTCGCAGGACCGGACGGGCAGGAGCGCGCCGTCGAAGGCGGTTCCTACGGCATCGGCGTGTCGCGACTTGTCGGCGCCATCATCGAAGCGAGCCATGACGATGCCGGCATCATCTGGCCGGAGCCTGTGGCGCCGTTCGACATCGCGCTGATCAATCTGAAAGCGGGCGATGCGGCGACCGACAAGGCCTGCGAGGATCTTTACGCCAAGCTCAGAAAAGCCGGCCGCGAAGTTCTCTACGACGACACGCAGGAGCGTCCCGGCGCCAAATTCGCCGGCGCCGACCTGATCGGCATTCCCGTGCAGCTGATCGTGGGCCCGCGCGGCCTCGAGAAAGGCCAGGTCGAGATCAAGACGCGCAAGACGGGCGCGCGCGAAGAGATGAGCCTCGACGCTGCCATCAACCGGCTCGCCTGACATGGCATCCAAGACGCGTCCCTTCGCACCGTTCGAATGGATGATCGCGCTGCGCTATCTGCGGCCCAAGCGCAAGGAGGCGTTCGTCTCGGTCATTTCCATCATCTCGCTCGTGGGAATCGGGCTCGGCGTCGCGACCCTCATCATCGTGATGGCGGTGATGAACGGCTTCCGCCACGAGCTGCAGTCGCGCATGCTCGGCTTTCAGGGCCATATCACCGTCCGCGGCGACTACGGCAACATCACCGATTACGACGCGGTCGCCGCCCGCATCCGCGCCCTGCCCGGTGTGGTGAGCGTGACGCCGACGGTGGACGGGCAGGTGATGGCGACCGCGAGCGGCGTTTCCGGCGGCGTGCAGGTGCGCGGGCTGACGCCCGAAAGCCTCAAGGCCTTCACCATGGTCTCGAAGAGCCTGAGCGACGGCGCCATGGAGCATTTTCACGGCGGCGATTCCGTGATCATCGGCTCGCGTCTGGCAGACCAGATGCGTCTCGTGCCGGGCATGAAGATCACGCTGATCGCGCCGCGCGGCAACATCACGCCGTTCGGTGTCACGCCGCGGGTGAAAAGCTACCGGATCGCGGGCACGTTCAATGTCGGCATGTCGGAATACGACCGGCTCTTCGTCTTCATGCCGCTCGAGGAGGCGCAGGACTATTTCAACACCGGCGACAGCGTGAACAATCTCGTCGTCATGGTGAAGGATGCCGACCAGGCCGGCACCTTCGCCAATGCGATCGCGAAGGTCTTGAGCCCGACGATGCGCGTCTCCACCTGGCTCGATACGGACTCGACCTTCTTCACCGCGCTGCAGACGGAGCGCGCCGTCATGTTCCTGATCCTGACGCTGATCATCCTGGTCGCCGCCCTCAACATCATCTCGGGCCTCTACATGCTCGTGAAGAACAAGAGCGCGGACATCGCCATCCTGCGGACCATGGGCGCGACGCGGGGCGCCATCATGCGCATCTTCTTCGTTGCCGGCATGAGCATCGGCGTTCTGGGGACGGCTACGGGCTTCGCCATCGGCGTTCTGTTCTGCGACAACATCGAATCGATCCGCCAGTTCCTCATGCGCATGACGGGGGTGTCGCTGTTCGACCCCACCATCTATTTCCTCAGCCACATGCCGGCGCAGATGGACCCGAACGACGTCATCGCCGTCGTCGTCATGTCGCTGAGCCTGTCGTTCCTGGCCACGCTTTATCCGTCCTGGCGCGCGGCCTCGCTCGATCCGGTCGAGGCGCTTCGCTATGAATGACGCGTTCCGCGACGCGGCGCTCCGGCTCGATCACGTGGCGCGGCGCTATGTCGAAGGCGAGGGCACGCTCGAAGTCTTCCGCGACGTCAGCGCCCAATTCGTGCCGGGCGAGCTCGTGGCGCTGGTCGGACCTTCCGGCGCCGGCAAATCCTCACTCCTGCACATGGCGGGACTTCTGGAGAAGCCGTCCGGCGGCGAAGTGTTCCTGAACGGGTTGGCCGCCTCGAAACTTTCCGACAGCGAACGCACGCGACTGAGGCGGGACACCATCGGCTTCGTCTATCAGGCGCATCATCTTCTGCCGGAATTCGACGCGCTCGAAAACGTCATGCTGCCGCAGATGATCGCCGGCAAGTCGCGCAAGGATGCGAAAGCGGAAGCGGCGCGCCTGCTCACGATCATGGGCCTCGAAGGCCGCCTCGATCATCGCCCGTCGCAATTGTCCGGCGGCGAGCAGCAGCGCGTCGCCATCGCCCGCGCGCTCGCCAACAAGCCGAAACTTCTCTTGGCCGACGAACCCACCGGCAATCTCGATCCCAAGACGGCGTCGGGCGTGTTCGACGCGCTGATCAAGATCGTGCGCAAGGAAGGCGTGGCCGGCCTCGTCGCGACCCACAATCTCGAACTGGCGGTCCGGATGGACCGCGTGCTCTTGCTGCACGAAGGCCGGCTGGTGGACGGCAGCAAGCTCGCCACCAAGACGTGAGCGGCCTCGCGCGCGCCGACTGTGAGGCTCTGGATGCGCGCGATCCGCTGGCGTTTGCGCGGGCGCGCCATTTGGCGGGATGAGCGGTTTCAATCGCGCGCGGCCGTCACGTAACATACAGTGTCGATGCGCGACCCGCGCGCTTTTGCTTTCGACCGGCGTCCGGATATGCGAAACTTCCGGCATTGGGCGACGGAAATTCTTCCGACGACATTCGGGCTCCAAACATGCTCCGAGCGGCGATCGACGGTACGGAGTTTCAATTCGCCTCCGAGATTTCGATCCTCGCGGCGGCGAAGCAGCACGGCATCGCGATACCCGCGCTCTGTTTCGATCCGCGGCTCGATCCGATCGGCAGCTGCCGGATCTGCTGCGTCGAGGTGGAAGGCGAGCCCCATCCGCAGATCGCCTGCCGGACGCCGATCCGCGACGGCATGCGCGTCACCACCCATTCCCCGGCGCTCGAAGCGTTCCGCCGCGAATTGCTGGAGTGGATGGCGGCGCGTGTGCCGCCGGCATCCTTCGCGAGCGATCCGGACAAAGAATTGCACGGCCTCATGCGGGCCTATGCCGTAGAACCGGCCGGAAAAGCCAGGGCCGGAATAGACGCGTCGCACCCCTACATACGGGTCGACATGTCGCAATGCATTCAGTGCCTGCGTTGCGTGCGCATCTGCGACGACCTGCAGGGCGAATTCGTCTGGCATGCGCTGAGCCGCGGCGACGATCAGACCATCGTTCCCGATTCCGGGACGACGCTGGAGGCGAGTTCCTGCGTCGGCTGCGGCGCCTGCAGCGACACCTGTCCGACCGGCGCTCTTGTCGACAAGCAGCGCAGAAAGGCGAACGCCGCGACGTCCGCGACGCGCACCACATGCGCCTATTGCGGCGTCGGCTGCGAGCTCGAAGCGGTCGTGTCCGATGGACGCCTGGTGGAGGCGCGGCCTGTTCTCGATGCCCCGGTCAGCAAGGGCCATCTGTGCGTCAAGGGTCGCTACGCCTTCGGCTATGTCCACGCGTCCGATCGGCAAACGCGTCCGCTTTTGCGCGAGCGAGGCAAATGGGTGCCGACATCATGGGACGGAGCGCTTGATCGCTGTGCGGGTGCGTTGCAGCGGATCGTCGCCCGGTACGGCCCCGACAGCGTAGGCGTCCTCGGATCGGCGCGCGCCACGAACGAGGAAAACTATCTCGCGCAGAAATTCGCCCGCGTCGTCCTCGGCACCAACAATGTCGATTGTTGCGGGCGCGTCTGCCACACGCCGAGCGCCGCCGCGCTCAAATCCATGCTGGGCGCCGGCGCGGCCACGAATTCCTTTGACGATATCGAGCGCGCCGCGGCGATTTTCGTCTGCGGCGCGAACCCGCTCGAGAACCATCCCGTGGTCGGTGCGCGCATCCGTCAACAGGTCCTGCGGCACGGCACGGCGCTCGTTGTCGCCGACCCGCGGCGCACGGAGATCGCGCGCGCGGCAACGCTTCATCTTGCCTTGCGGCCCGGCACCAACATCCCGCTCCTGAATGCGATGGCGCATGTCATCATTGCGGAAAATCTCGCCGACGGCGATTTCCTCCAGCGGCGCGTCGCCGACTTCGAGCGCTTCGCGGCTTCGGTTGCGTCCTGGTCGCCCGAGCGGGCTGCGGGGATTTGCGAAGTGCCCGCGGACGACATCCGTGCCGCCGCGCGGCTCTACGCGACGCGCAGACCGGCCATGACGTTCCACGGCCTCGGCCTGACGGAACACCTGCAGGGCACCGAAGGCGTCATGGCGCTGATCAATCTCGCGCTGCTCACCGGCAATCTCGGCAAGCCCGGCACGGGCGTAAATCCCCTCCGCGGCCAGAACAACGTGCAGGGTGCGGCGCATATGGGTTGCGACCCGTCCGTCCTCACCGGGTCCGTCCCGATCCAGGAGAATGCCGCGCGCTTCGGCGCCATGTGGGGCGCGACCATCTCGCGCAGCCACGGTCTTCACCTGTTGCAGATGATGGACGCTGCGCTGGCGGGCCGGCTGAAAGCCCTGTGGGTCGTCGGCTACGACGTCCTGCCCACGCTGGCGAACGTTCAGGTCATGCGCCGCGCACTTGAGAAGCTCGAATTCGTCATCGTCCAGGATCTGTTCATGACGAAGACCGCGCAAGCGGTCGGCGGCGTATTCCTGCCCGCCGCGTCGTCGTTCGAGAAGGACGGGACTTTCATGAATGGAGAGCGGCGCATCCAGCGCGTACGCAAGGCGATCGATCCGCCGGGCGAGGCGCGTTCCGATTGGGAGATCATCGCCGCGCTGGCGGCGCGCATGGGACATGCCGAGCAGTTCCGTTACGCCTCCGCGCAGGACATCTGGAACGAAATCCGGAACGTCTGGCCGGAGGCGGCGGGCATCTCCTATGCGCGGCTCGAGCACGGAGGCCTGCAATGGCCGTGTCCGGACGAAAGCCATCCGGGCACCGCGATCCTGCATGCGACGAAATTCGGCCGCCGCGAACGGGCCGCGCTCGAACCGATCCAATACGTGCCGTCGCCGGAGACGACGTCCGAACAATTTCCGTTCGTGCTGACAACGGGGCGCACGCTCTATCAATTCAATGTCGGATCGATGTCGCGACGCACGCCCAACACGCGCTTGCGGCCGACCGATACGCTGGACATTGCGCCGCCGGACGCGTGCGCCCTCGGCCTTGAAAACGGAGAGATCGCACGGGTGACAAGCGCTCATGGCAGCGCGCAGCTGACGGTGCGGGTGAGCGCTGCGATGAAGGCCGGAGAGGTTTTCGCCAGCTTCCAGGATCCGCGTATCTGGCTCAATCGGCTGACGGGGCCGGTTCGCGATCGCGTCGTGCAGGCGCCCGAATACAAGGTGACGGCCGTCGCCATCGAGAAAGCGCCGGCCGGACGGCGGAAACAGGGCACAAGCGCGCGGCCGGCATGAGTTCTGTTTTTGTTCTTGACGGAACGAAAGTGGAACATATACTGGGCCTCCAATCAGGAGGCGGACATGACGGCTTGGATGCGCGATGCGGCGGCGATGGCGGGATTGCTGGTGTTCATGGTGAGCGCCTTCGGGCTCGCCACCTTTGCACAGGCGGCGCTGGCTTAACGCCCTGAATGTCATGGCCCGCGACTGCGGGCCACCCAGTTGTCCGGGACCAGATTCCCGAAATTAGGACCGGGTCCAGGGTCTCCTGGCTAAGCGTGGTCGCGTCACCTGGGTCGCCCGCATAGGCGGGCGATGACAGTGGATAGGGTCGACGCTTCTGTGGATGAACGGGCCGGGCTGCCTCGGAAGGCGCGGCCGGGGCATCGATACTCAGCCCATAACGGAATCGGTGGGCCATGGCGGGTGAGTTTGTCCATTTGCGGGTGAAGAGCGCCTATTCGCTGCTCGAGGGCGCGATCCGTCCCGGCGAGTTGGCGGATCTCGCCGGCGCCAACGCCATGCCTGCGGTCGCCGTCACCGACGTCAACAATCTCTTCGGCGTGTTCGAGATTACCGAGGCTCTGGCGAAGAAGGGCGTGCAGCCGATCGTCGGAGCGCTCGTGTCGGTGGAGATGGGCGAGGCGCGCACCGCGGCGGGGCTGACGCGCTCCGAGCGGCCGCCGATGCTGCCGCTGCTGGTCCAGAACGAAACGGGCTACCGCAATCTCGCGAAGCTTTTGAGCATGGCGTATCTCGGCGCCGAGCCGGGCGAGTGGCCGCATGTGAAAGAGCCTGCGCTCGCGGCGCATGCCGAAGGGCTCATCGCGCTGACGGGCGGGCCGGGCGGTCCGCTCAACAAATTGATCGACGAAGGTCAGCCCCAGGCCGCCGGCGCATTGCTCGACCGGCTGAAGGCGATCTTCGGCGACCGGCTCTATGTGGAATTGCAGCGCCACGGCGTGGCGGAAGAGCGTGCGTCGGAAGAGACGATCGTCGAGCTCGCCTACGCGAAAGACCTGCCGCTCGTCGCCACCAACGACGTGCATTTCGGCAAGGCCGACATGTACGAGGCGCACGATGCGCTGCTCTGCATCGCCGACGGCACCTATGTCTCGCAGGACGACCGCCGCAGGCTGACCCGCGAGCACCGCTTCAAGACGTCGGCCGAAATGGTGGCGCAATTCGCCGATCTGCCGGAAGCGATCGAAAACACCATCGAGATCGCCAAACGCTGCGCCTTCCGGCCCAAGAAGCGCAATCCCATCCTGCCGCAATTCGTGCCGGAATCGGGATTGTCGCCCGCCGACGAATTGACGGCGCAGGCCGAAGCGGGCCTCACGCGGCGCCTGAAAGAGCACGGTCTCTTTGCCGACGAGAAAGTCTATCGCGACCGCCTGGCCTACGAGCTCGGCGTCATCATCGGCATGGATTTCCCGGGCTACTTCCTCATCGTCTCCGACTTCATGAAGTGGACGCGCGGGCAGGGCATTCCCGTCGGCGTGCGCGGCTCCGGCGCCACCTCGCTCGTCGCCTGGGCGCTCGACATCACCGGCCTCGATCCCATCCGCTTCGGCCTTCTCTTCGAGCGTTTCCTCAATCCCGAACGTATCTCGATGCCGGACTTCGACATCGACTTCTGCCAGGAGCGGCGCGACGAAGTCGTGCATTACGTGCAGCACAAATACGGCGCGGACCGCGTGGCGCACATCATCGCGCTGGGTTCGCTGCAGGCCCGCGCGGCGGTGCGCGACGTGGGCCGTGTGCTGCAGATGCCGCTCGGCCTCGTCGACCGCATCGCCAAGCTCATCCCGAACCCGCCCGGCAAGTCGATCTCGCTGGCCGAAGCGATTTCCAGCGAGCCGCGTCTCGGCCAGATCGCCGAGCAGGAGCCGATCGCGGAACGGCTGTTCTCCATCGTGCGCAAGATCGAAGGGCTTTACCGCCACGCCTCGACCCATCCCGCCGGCGTCGTCATCGGCGACCGTCCGCTGGACGAGATCGTGCCGCTCTACCGCGATCCGCGCTCGGAGATGCCCGTCACCCAGTTCGACTACGAAGACGCCGAGAAATCCGGCCTCGTGAAGTTCGACTTCCTGGGTCTCAAGACGCTGACCGTCATCGCCAAGGCGGAAGCGTTGCTCAAGAAGCGCGGCATCATCCTCGACACGCAGACTATCGATTTCGACGACAAGCCGACCTTCGAGATGCTGGCCAAGGGCGACAGCGTCGGCGTCTTCCAGCTCGAAGGCGCGGGCATGCGCGATCTCATGCGCAAGATGAAGCCCGACCACATCAACGATCTCGTGGCGCTGGTGGCGCTTTATCGCCCGGGCCCGATGGATTCGATCCCGAAATACATCGCCTGCAAGCGCGGCCGCGAGAAGCCGGAATATCTCCATCCTGCGCTCGAGCCGATCCTCAACGAGACCTTCGGCGTGATGACGTATCAGGAAGACGTCATGCGCATCGCCCGCGAGCTCGGCGGCTACACGATGGGGCAGGCCGACCTTTTGCGCCGCGCCATGGGCAAGAAGATCGCCAGCGAAATGGCGATGCATCGCGAGACCTTCACCAAGGGTGCCAAGGAACGCGGCGTGCCGGCGGGCGTCGCAGAACAGATCTTCGAGCAGGCCGCGAAGTTCGCAGGCTACGGCTTCAACAAGGGCCACGCCGCGGCGTACGCGCAGGTCGCCTATCAGACCGCGTATCTGAAGGCGAACTATCCGGTCGAATTCCTCGCCGCCTCCATGACGCTCGATGCGAGCTCGACCGACCGGCTCAACGTCTTCCGGCAGGAGGCGCAGCGCCTGGGCATCCGGGTCGTGCCGCCCGACATCAACCGCTCCGAAGCGGTCTTCACCTGCGATGCGGACAGCAATCTCATCTTCTATGCGCTGGCCGCCGTCAAAGGCGTGGGCCGGCAGGCGATGGATCATCTCGTGGCCCAGCGCGAGGAAGGCGGCCCGTTCCGCTCCGTCGGCGATTTCGCGCGGCGCGTCGATTCCAAGCTGGTCAACAAGCGCGCCTTCGAAAGCCTGGTGCGCGCCGGCGCGCTCGACGGCCTGTCGCCCAACCGCCGTCAACTCGTGGAATCCGCCGACGCGATCCTGAACGAATCCGCGCGCATCGGCCGCGACCGCGAATCCGGGCAGTCGACGCTGTTCGGCGAAGCGGCGGAAACGGGCGACACGTTGCGGCTCGCGCCGGTCGACGACTGGCTGCCGCACGAGCGCCTGACGGAGGAGTTCTCGGCCATCGGCTTCTATCTCTCCGGCCATCCGCTCGACGGCTACGAGGCGTCGCTGAAGCGGCTGGGCGCCATCACGATCGGCGCGCTGAACGAAGACCGCAGACGTTCCGGCTTCAAGGCCGTGCTCGCCGGCACGCTGATCAAGAAGCAGGAACGCCGCGGCAAGAACGATCAGCCTTACGGCTTCCTCACGTTGTCCGATCCCACCGGCATGTTCGAAGTGATGGTGTTCTCGGAAGTGCTCATCGCCGCGCGGCCGGTCCTCGAAGCGGGCAAGTCGCTGCTCCTCACGGTCGGCGCGGATTGGATCGACGAGGAATTGAAGCTGCGCGCGCTGGCCGTCTCCGACATCGACAAGGCCGCGGCCGAAGCGGGCGAAGGGCTCCGCATCTATCTGGAGGACACGCGTCCCTTGAACGCCATCGCGGGCCAGTTGGGCCGCGGCGGCAAGGGCATCGTCACGCTCATCGTGCCGGGCGCCGAAGGCCGCGAAGTCGAGATCCGTCTCAAGGAGCGCCAGCAGGTCAGCGGCGCGCTCAAGAGCGCCATCAAATCGCTGCCCGGCGTGGCGGCGGTGGAGTCGGTGTGATGATCGAGCCGCTGCTCAATCCGCGCGAAATGACGATGGGATGGGTGCGCGGCGCCTGCGCCGTCACGCTGTGTTTTCTGCTGTTCGTTGTAGCCGCGGCCGCTGCCGAAAAGGGTGATGTCATGAGCGAACAGGCCACCGGTACGTTCGAGGTGAAGATCGTGCCCGAGACGATCGCGGGCAAAACACCCGCGCCGGGCCTGTCCCAGATGTCGATCGACAAGACCTTCCACGGCGATCTCGAAGGCTCGAGCCGGGGCTCGATGATCTCGGCGGGCAATCCGAAAGCCGGCGAGGCGGGCTACGTTGCGATGGAGATCGTGACGGGCAGGCTCAAGGGCCGCGCCGGCAGCTTCGCGCTCATGCACCGCGCCACCATGTCGGGCGGCACCGCCGCGATGGAAGTGACCGTCGTCCCCGGCTCCGGCACCCAGGCCCTCAAAGGCATCGCCGGCACCTTCATCATCCACATCAACAACGGCCAGCACAGCTACGACTTCGACTATGAGCTGCCGGAATGAGTTGGAGTAACGTGACGTTGAAGCCGGACATTTCGGACACAATAGGCGACACTAAAGCGAACGAATCGGGCGCAAAGGGTCAGACGATGGACGTTGCCAAGGATTTGCTTTCAACAGTCGGCAAGCGTCGGTTTGCGACTATTCTCGCCGATCCTCCTTGGCAGTTTCAGAACAAGACAGGAAAGGTCGCGCCAGAGCACAAGCGCCTAAATCGCTACGGAACGATGACGCAAGAAGAAATTGAAAGCTTGCCGGTTCCATTGATCGCGGCTGACACCGCTCATCTCTATCTTTGGGTGCCCAATGCGATGCTTCCGCAGGGTCTTGCCGTGATGGAGGCATGGGGTTTCCGCTACAAGTCGAACATCGTGTGGCACAAGGTTCGAAAGGATGGCGGACCGGATGGCCGTGGCGTGGGTTTCTATTTTCGGAACGTAACGGAGCTCTTGCTCTTCGGCATCAAGGGCAAGAAGGCAAGAACGCTTGCGCCCGGACGCCGGCAGGTTAATTTCCTCGCAACGCGCAAGCGCGAGCACTCGCGCAAGCCGGATGAGCAATATGACCTCATCGAGGCATGCTCGCCTGGGCCTTATTTGGAGCTATTTGCGCGAGGTGCTAAGCGGGGATGGTCGGTGTGGGGTAATCAAGCCGCTGCCGACTATCAGCCAGATTGGCCCACTTACAAACATAACAGCAGAACTGTAATTGCTGCCGAGTAAGTTACACGCAGCCCAGTTAGTCTTCGACATACAGTCGGTCCGATATAGCGAATACGAGAACGGGACAACCTCCGCCCCCGCCGCCGTCTAGTCGGGGAAGCAACTTGTTCAG
>DATJRP010000035.1:0-66776 GCA_035504555.1 Rhizomicrobium sp.
CAGTCTCTCTACGACCGCACTGGTACTCGAAAATATCTTGTCTCGAGCGAAAGGCGGGCTTTCATTCATGCCGCCCTTAGGCAAAGCCCGCTGATCGCAAACTTCTGCGTCACACTCGCGTTGACCGGTGCGAGAATATCAGAAGTCCTTGCGCTGACCGGAGAGCGAATAGACGTCACTAACTGCTCTATCGTGATCCGCACACTGAAGCGGCGTAACAAGTTTTTGTTTCGAGCTGTTCCGGTTCCACAATGGCTTATAGACAAGCTGCGTGAAACTCAGCTGGCGGATGAACGCGATCAACTGTTCGGTGCTGGCCACAAGTGGCGGCGATGTTTCGGTGTTCTGAAGTCGAGGCCCGAATAGTCGGAACTCAAAAACTTCGCGATTAAGAGATTAGCGAATCCTCGGCCATCAGGAATGCCATCGCGATCGGCGTTGGCTGCTCCTCGGGAAGCACCTGCTCCGACAAAGAGCACAGCGCGGCCTTCTCTAATAGCGGCGAGAAGTGCGTCTGGCAGCTTGAGTGCCATACTAAATCTCCAGAAGACTAAGATGCCCCGCAAACCAGGCAAGCTTTGGATTCGAAGACTACAAGTACTGGTTGTGGGTGGGCAATAATTGAATCCGCATTCCCACAACCATGCTTTTGGGGCCGACGACGCGATCGGGCTGAACAGAATACTGCAAATTGTTCAACTTCATGCTGCGCAATGGACCGCGACGGCGCGCCGGTGTTTCTCGCCAAGAGCAATTGGGAACTGGGCTACGCGGCCGAGAAATTCCCCGCCATCCGCTTCGCCAAGACGCGCGAACGCGCCGACGTGCACGCCGAAGGCTAGCGCAACGCAATTTCGCCATAAAGCGGTCTGACTCTCCCGCGCGTGCCGAGGGGTTTTTCATGACGGCTTCGCGACGCGCCCTGATTCTCGTCGGGTTAATTCCGACGCTTCTCATCACCTTCGCGCCGATCGGACTTTGGGGCCAAGCCCATCTCGGAGTGGGGCCGCTGGCGGGACGCGAGTTGCCCTACTGGGCGCTGGTCGTGGTCCTGCTGCTGTATGTCGTCCTGGTCGAGCGTCGCCCGCTGGCGTCCATCGGCTTCAGGATGCCGGGGATCGTCGATCTTCTGCTCGCGATCGCGGCCGGCGTTCTCATCGTCGTCGCGATGTCTCTCGCCTTCCTGTTCCTCTTTCCGGCGCTGCATCTCAAAGGAAATACCGCGATGATCGCGACGATCCTGAAGACGCCGTTCTGGTACCGCTTCTGGCTGGTCACGCGCGCCGCGGTTTCCGAGGAACTCCTGTTCCGCGCCTATCCCATCGAACGCATCCAGGAGCTGAGCGGCAGCCGCTGGATCGCGGCGCTGGTCTCCGTTGTCGCGTTTACGTACGCGCATCTGGCCGGCTGGGGAGCGGCGCAACTGATTCCGGTTGCGTTCGGAGCCGTGGTTCTCGCCGCGCTTTATCTCTGGCGGCGCAATCTCTGGGCCAACATGCTCGCGCATTGGCTCGCCGATGGCGCCGGCTTCCTGCTGCCGCACTAGGCCGCATTCGCGAACGCGTCGACGAACTTGACAGGCCCGTCGATCAGCTTGCGTCGCCGGATGCACAAGCGGGCCGACGTGCATGCGGAATCATCAGGGTCACTTCTTGAGCGCATAACGCTTCTCGCCTAATGTGCGCGGAGAGCCGGGGGGCGAGGGGTATGACGAGGGCGTTTCTAGCCTGCGTTTTTCTTTTGTGTGTCGGGAACGCGGCAATCGCCGACGGGTATCGCGATTTCAATCTGGGCGCGGCCGCCTCGGACCGTCTCGATCACGACCTGGCCATCAAATATCTGTCGTCGGCAATCGCTGCGCCCGATCTTCCGGAGCATCTGCGGGCCGTCGCCTATGAAGCGCGTGCCGAAGAATATTACGAGCAGCAGAAATACGACCTCGCGATTGCCGATTACAGCGCGGCGATCGCGGCAAAGTCCGACTGGATCGATCCCCGTGTCGGGCGCTGCGGAGCCTACGACGCCCAGGACGTCCTGGACAAAGCGATTGCGGATTGCACGGCGGCGATCGAGATGCAGCCCGACAATTGGCGGCTTCGTCTGTATCGTGTTCACCTCTACTACGAGACGAAGGATTTCGCCGCCATCGTCGCGGATTATTCGCGCTTCATCGCGATGCGGCCCGATGATGGCGGATTGCTCGTCGGCCGCGCCAACGCGCTGCAATTGCTCGGGCAGTTCGACAAGGCGCTCGCAGATGCCGATGCCGCGCATGAGCTGGCGTCCAAATGGTCGGGCCCGTTTGCGGTTCGAGGCCGTGTTTATTTTGCTCGCGGCGATTTTCCGTCCTCGGCCGACGCCTGGGATTCCGCGGTCGACCGCGCTTCAGGCGACGCCGGCGCTCACCTGGCTTACGGCCAGGCGGAGTGGGCGATGGGGAAATTCCACAGGGCGTCGTCTGCATTCGAGGACAGTCTCGATCAGGACAAAGACGAGCACTATGCCTTTCTGTGGCTTTTCATCTCCAAATCGCTGGAGAACGCGAAAGTCCCGCAGGACATCGTCGCGCATTTCTCTTCCATGGATTTGGCCCGGTGGCCTGGCCCGCTGGTGCAGCTCTATCTCGGCAAGACGACACCCGACGCGCTTCTTGCGATGAAAGGGCCCGACCCGGATACGATCGACGACTACCAATGCAGCGTGGGGTTCTTCGTCGGCGAGTGGTACCGGATGCAGGGTAACGCCGCGCTTGCGAAGCAGAAGCTCGAAGCCGCGGCGAACGTCTGCACTGCCTACACCGCCGAACGTCAATACGCACTCGTCGCGTTGAGCCAACTGCCGCAGGGGACGCCATGACCGCCCACTGGCGCATTGCCCCCCTGGCAATATCGGCACTGCTTTCGCTGGCGACATCCGGCCGCGCCGCCGACGCGCCACCGCCGCCGGTTCGCACCTGCGCCTTGCCGGAACTGGCATCCATCGACATGCGCACGCGATCCGACGGCCAGTTCTCTGTGCCGGTCGAGATGAACGGGCATCCGTTTTTTCTCCTGGTGGATACGGGAAGCGTCCATTCGTCCATGACGTATGAAACGGCGAGCGAGCTTGGCGTGAAGCTGTCGTGGACGCCTTACGGAGGCGCCTTTCTCAACAACATCGCGATCGACGAATACACGACGCTCACCCAGTTCAAACTCGGGCCGCTCCGCTCTGACGAGAAACTGCAGGTGCTCGTAATCCCGAACGATATCGTGCCTGCCTCGACCGCCGGCCTCCTCGGACCGGACATCATGGCCAGTATGGACGTCGAATTCGATTTCTACCGGGGGAAATTCAACCTGTTCGAACATAACGCGTGCGACGGCCATGTCGTGTACTGGACGCACGATCCGTACGCGGCGCTGCCCATCAAGCTCGACAGGCACAGTTTTCACGTCGACGTCGAGGCGGTGCTGGACGGCAAGCCGCTGATGGTGACGTTCGACACCGGGTCGGGTACGTCGACGATGAGCCTCGAGGCCGCGCGCGAGCTGTTTGGCTGGGATGAAAAGGACCCGCGCGTGAAGTATGTCGGCAAGCAGAGCCTGAACGGCGGCGAAGAGTCGGCCTTCTACACGTTCCCGTTCGGCACGTTGAGCTTCGACGGCGTCACCGTCTCCAACCCGCAGATCACGCTGATACCCAACGATCATTTCTTCCGTGAGAGAAACCACGATGCCGTCATCATTCTCGGGATGAGCGTCATCCGCCAGCTGCACATGTATGTCGATTACCAGGGGAGCATGCTCTATCTGACCGGCGCCGAGGCGCACTGAGCGTCAGGCGGCGCGGGCGTTTCCGCGGCGCCAGTGGTTGAGCATGCGGCGTGCGCCGTTTTCCGGAATCGTCTCGAAGGCCGTGAGACGTTGATAGACCGATTTTGCATCCGCGTTCAGTCTGTGCGCCGCGAAGACGGCGAGCGCGGAATAGGTGATGCGGCTGACCCCCCGGCCGCGGCACGCGACCGCCAGCGCATCGCCGCTGGCGTCGTCGAGAATGGACTGCGCCACCGCGGGCGATACGCCCAGAAAGCGCGCGAATGCGTCGACGAACTCGACGGGCCCCATCCGGCGCGCCGCATCGACCAGCCTGGCTTCGCCCTCGGTGTCGGCGCGGACGGGATCGCGGTCGTCCTCGTCGTGATTGCGTTCGAGGATCAGGCTGCGCGCTTTGGTCGGCACGTCGAAATAGCACTCGTTCAAAAGCGCAACCGCGGTTTCGGAATGCGTGCTGAGGCGCGTCGCGATCAGCCGGCGCGTCGTCTCGTCGAGCCGGCGCAGCACCTTTTCAAGCAGCGCCTCGAACGGTTCGCGCATGATCTGCGGATAGCGGGGCGGCCAGTCGACCAGAAGGTCGCAGAGCTCGAAAGCGAGCGCGGCCTGCTTCTCCGGCGCGTTCTCGCTCGCCAGCTCGATCAGCCGCGTAAGGCGCTCGCGTGCGTCGGCCACTTATGTGTTCTCCCAGCGCTTCGCTTATAAGCGCAAGATATTAAATTTCCGTGGTTGGCCCCCACCATACGTAGGACTACCCACAGACGCGGGGTATACTGATTATGCGCCGCGGGGCGCGGATGCGGGCAGCGCCGCCCTGTTCGGAGCCTCGCTGATTTCGCTTGAGAGGATATCCGATGATGGAACTTCATTCGGGGACCGGCTTCGAAATCGATCCGCAGAGGTGCGGTCATCCCGAGCTGGCGTTCGTCCACGCCTACTGGCAGAAGGCGCGGAACGGTCGTCTCATGCCGTCGCGCGCCGACCTTGTGATCCGGGACCTGAAGAAACAGCTCGGTTGGCTCTGTCTCCTCGATGTTCTTCCGGATACCCGCGATTTTCGTTACCGCCTGATCGGAACGAAGATCACGCTCTACTTCGGGACCGATACTACGGGAAAAACCGTCACCGAAACGTTCGCGGCAAATCCCGACGCCGGCGCCATTATGACGCGCATTCTTCAGCAGGTCGTTCGCGACAAGGTCGTCATTCGAACCTATGGCGATCTGTCCTGGCTCGGTCGTGGGCTGGAAGATTTCGAGTCGCTGTTTTTGCCGTTTTCGGATGACGGCACGACGGTCAGCATGGTCCTCAATCCGTTCACCTTCGACGAACGGCGTGTCCAGCTCAACCGCACGCCGTTGTAGGATGTGCTGGGCCGGAGTCCGGCAAAAAGGCCGGCGCTAATTCCCCACGATCGCCCATTGATCGGGGAAGAAGCCGTTGAAGTTCGTGCGCACGGCGACGGAATAGGCGCCGATGGCGTCGAAGACGATGAAATCGCCGGGGCCGATCTCTTCGGGCAGCATCAGGGGCCGCGGCAGGACGTCGAGCGTGTCGCAGGTGGGACCGTACACACGGAACGGCTTGTTGCCGTCATGCTCGGCGAGCACGCGGCCCTTGGCGTCGAGCGCGAAGACCCGGATCGGATAATCCGCCGTCCAGCCGGGCAGGGTCAGCTCGTCGAAGCTGCCGTAGATGCCGTCGTTGATGTAGAGCTTGTCGCCTTTGCGCAGGATCACCTGGGTGACGAGCGAAAGCCCTTCGGCGACCAGCGCGCGGCCCGGCTCGCACATCACCGGCAGCTTCTCGCTTTCGGGCAATGTCGCCAGCGCTTCCTTGATCGTGTCGAAATACCAGTGATAGGGCGGCACGTCGTTGCCCATATAGGGTCCGGGGAACCCGCCGCCGATGTCGAGCGCTGCGATCTTCACGCCGGCCGTTGCCGCCGTGCGCCGCGCCATCTCGATCGCCTGCGCGTAGGAGAAGGGCGAAAGACATTGCGAGCCGACATGGAAGGTCAGCGCGGGCGTTGCGCCGGCTTCGACCACCCGCTTCAGAAGACGCGCCGCATCGTCCGGCGTCGTGCCGAATTTGCTGGAGAGTTCCAGAACCGCGCCGCCCAGAGGTGTCGCGATGCGCACGAAGACGCGCAGGCCCGGCCCACCTTTTGTTTCGGCCAGCAGCTTGTCGAGCTCGAAGTCGCAATCGATGACATAGTCGCGCACACCGTATTTGGTGAAGGCGGCATGCGCCGAACCCGGCGCACGCACCGGCGCCATGAAATGGCAATGCGCGTCTGGGAAGCGGCCTTTCACGATCTCGATCTCGGCGAGCGACGCCGTGTCGAAATGACGGATCCCGGCCGCGTACACCTGGTCGAGCACGTGCGAGGCCGGGTTGGCCTTGATGGCATAGAGCGTGTCGCCCGGAAACGCGTCGAGGAAGCGCCTCGCGGCGATGCGGAATTTTTCCGGGAACAGCGCATAGACGGGCGCAATCGGCTTCTGGCGCTTGATCAGATCCTCAATCGAGGCAAAGCGCGGCAAAGCCTCGGCGTGCACGGGCGCAATGTTCATGTCTCGCGGGACCCGGAAAAAGATCGCCGCGCGTCTTAGGGCCGGTGGGGGGTGGGGTCAAGAGTGGGCGTGCGCCCGCAAGTCCCGGATGGTCGGCCGTCCGTCGGCGGAAGGCTGATAGACATACGTCATCTCGCCCATCGCCCGCGCGAACTCGGCCTCGGTGAAATTTTCGCGAACTTCGAACGCGTCGAAACCGACGCGCGTCATGAAGGCGAGCTGGTCGTAGAGGAAATGGCCCGCGGCGCGGATTTCGCCCTTGAAGCCCAGCCGCGTGCGCAGCATGCGCGCCCAGGAGAAGGCGCGGCCGTCGCGGAATTTCGGGAATTCGAGCACGACGACGGAAAGGCGGTGCACGTCGTCGCCCAGAGCTTCCGGAGATTCGGAAGATTGGAGCCTTACGCCGAGCGGCGCATTGCGGGCAAGAAGGCTCTCGCGATCCTTCTTGAAGCGTGCCAGCGAGACGATGGTGCCGTTGGCCGGCAGCGGCGCGTCGTCGGCCACCGCCTGAAAATGGTCTTCGGCGAAGGCGCCGTCTTTGATCAGCGGCATGGACGTGCTCCCCGGAGCGGTCTGCGTTTTCCGGTCATATATGGAACGCCCATCCGGCATAGGCGCGCTCCTTGAAGGGTTCGAGCCCGAGGCGGCGCACGGTGTCGAGAAAACGCTCGTCGTTCTCGCGGCGCTCGAGATAGACGTCGATCACGCCTTCGACGGCGTCGACGATCTCGTGCTGGCCGAAGGCCGGGCCGAGAATCTCGCCGATGCTCGCGTCTTCCGCACCCGAACCGCCGAGCTGCAGCTGGTAGTATTCGACGCCTTTCTTGTCGACGCCGAGCACGCCGATATGACCCGCGTGATGGTGGCCGCAGGCATTGATGCAGCCGGAAATCTTGATCTTGAGCTCGCCGATGTCGTGCTGGCGCGCCAGATCCGCGAAGCGTTCGGAGATTTTCTGCGCAATGGGGATGGAGCGCGCGTTGGCGAGATCGCAGTAATCGAGGCCGGGGCAGGCGATGATGTCGGTGACGAGGCCGGCATTGGGCGTGGCGAGGCCGAGCGCTTCCAGCTTCGCGAAGACCGCCGGCAGATCCTTCCTGCGTACATGCGGCAGCACGAGATTCTGTTCGTGGCTCACGCGCAGTTCGGCCATGCCGAATTCGTCGAGCAGGTGGGCCAGCGCATCGAGCTGTTCGTGCGTCGCATCGCCCGGCACCCCGCCGATGGGCTTGAGCGAAATCGTGGCGATGGCGTAGCCCGGCGCGCGGTGGCGCGCGACGTTGGTATCCGTCCAGGCGCGGAAAGCCTCATTCGATGCACGCGCGGCTTCGTATTCCGGCGCCTCGTCGCTCAAGGCTTCGAAAGCCGGCGGGGCGAAATAGCGCGCGATGTTGGCGACTTCTTCGGCGGGAACCTCCAGCGTGCCGGAGGCCTTGATCTCCTCGAACTCGCGCATCACCTGACGGCGCATTTCTTCCGCGCCCAGCGCATTCACGAGGATCTTGATGCGGGCTTTGTAGATATTGTCGCGGCGGCCGGACTGGTTATAGACGCGCATCACGGCTTCGAGGAAGGCGAGGATGTCCTTCTTCTCCACGAAATCGCCGACGACATGGCCGATATAGGGCGTGCGGCCCATCCCGCCGCCGGCATAGACGCGATACCCTGTCTCGCCTTTGCCGTTTTTGACGATCTCGATGCCGACATCGTGGAATTTGACCGCGGCACGATCGTGCTCCGAGCCCGACACGGCGATCTTGAACTTGCGCGGCAGGAACGAGAACTCCGGATGCAGCGACGACCATTGCCGGACGATCTCGGCCAGGATGCGCGGATCCTCGATCTCGTCGCGCGCGGCGCCCGCGAAGTGATCGGCGGTGACGTTTCTGATGCAATTGCCGCTCGTCTGGATCGCGTGCATCTCGACGGTGGCGAGATCGGCCAGCACGTCGGGCACGTCGACCAGCTTGATCCAGTTGAACTGGATGTTCTGCCGGGTCGTGAAATGGCCATAGCCCTTGTCGTATTTCCGAGCGATGTGGGCCAGCATGCGCAGCTGTTTCGGCGCCAATGTGCCGTAAGGCACGGCGATGCGCAGCATGTAGGCGTGGAGCTGCAGATAAAGCCCGTTCATCAGGCGCAGCGGCTTGAACTCGTCTTCCGTCAGCTCGCCCGAAAGACGCCGCTCGACCTGGTAGCGGAACTGCGCGACGCGGTCGGCGACGAAGCGCGCGTCGAACTCGTCATAGCGATACATCGAATGCCTCGGTGGATTGCTTGCCGAGGTCGAGACGCACGCTCGGGCCCGCGGCGCGAATGATTTCGCGCTCCTTCACGGGGCGCAGCACGCCCGCTTCGACCCGCACTTCGAACAGATAGGGGTTCACGACCGTCCGATCCTGGACGGACGCGTCGGCTCCCTTGAGCGCCGCCTTGGCGGTAGCGTCGTCCTGGAAGACCTCAGCGGCATCGAGCGCCGTCACCCATTGGCCGCGGGACCAATAGACCACCTCGCCGTCGCGCAGACGGTTTGCGGTCAGGATCTGGTCGGCCTGGCTCATGGGGAGTAAATCACATGCAGGCCGAGGGAATTCAAGTCTTCACAAAGCTGGTATGTATTTTTCACTAAAGAACAATATTTCCACGTGAAACTGGCTGTCCAAATCGCCGCCTTGCGCCGGGCGTGTCCGAGCCGCACAAAGCGGTGAACGCTATTCCGTCGAGGGGTTTATGAACCAGCACGCTGCGCCTGAGGCGCTGTCGGACAGTCTCGGCCTTGTGCGCGTCGTCGACCACGGCGAGGCCGGCAAGGCCGTCATCCACTACCGCGCCACCATGGCCATGTGCCATTCGGGCGGGGTCGTGCAGGGCGGCTTCGTGACCGGCTGGATCGACGCGGCGATGGCCTATGCCGTGATCGCGGCGACCCGCCGCGAATTCTCGCCCCTGTCGCTCGAAATCAAGATCAGCTTCCTGAAGGCCGCCACACCGGGGTTGGTGATCGCGGAAGCCTGGATCGAGAAGCTCGGCCGTTCGACCTGTTTCCTGGAAGGCCGCCTGCTCAACGAGGCCGGCGAGGTGCTCGCCAAAGGCACGTCGACTGCGAAGCTGGTGCCAGTGAAACGGGCTTAAGGGAATTGCACAGGGAGTCGGTGAGGTTGTGAGAAAAATCTGGCGCGCGCAGCGCGCCAATAATCTTCTCCGTGTCTCATCGCCTCCCTGTGATTAATTTTCTTTCTTCAGCGCGCTTTCGTGCCAGCGGTGCAGCAGCGCCCACTCGACGAGAGTCAGGATCGAGAAGATCGCGATGCCGAGCGCGGCCAGAAGACCGAGGGCGGCGAACATCTTGGCGATCTCCAGACGATTGCCGGCTTCCGTGATGCGCCAAGCCAGACCGGTTGCCGTTCCCGAACCCGCTGTGAACTCGCCGACCACCGCACCGACAAGCGCCAGCCCGCCGGAAATCTTCATAGCGCCCAGGAGATAGGGCAGAGCCGATGGAAGCTGCAGCTTCCACAGAATCTGCCAGCGCGACGCGCCGTACAGGCGAAAAAGATCGATCAGATTGTGATCGGTCGAGCGCAAGCCCAGTGTCGTGTTCGACAGAATCGGAAAGAACGCGACGATGAAGCCGATGATCACCAGCGCAACATCGATCCGCTCGAAGCCGACCCAGAGCAGTATGAGCGGCGTGATCGCGATGACGGGCGTGACCTGCAGCACGACGGCATAGGGATAAAGCGCGTTCTCAATCGTTTTGCTCTGCGAGAAGAGGACAGCGAGCGCCGTGGCTCCGACGAAAGCCGCGACCATGGCCTCCAACGTCACGCGCAGCGTCGTCCAGAGCGACGCCATCAGCGACGAAAAATTGTCCGCGAAAGCGCCGCCTATCGCCGACGGTGCGGGAAGCACGTAAGGCGGAACGTCGAAATGCCGCACGACGAATTCCCACAGCGCCAGCACGACGATGCCGAGGACGACCGGCGTTGCGTATTGCAGGAGCTTGTTCATGTGTGCGCTCCATGCAGCGCCGCAGTGACCTTGGCGGCGGCTTCGGCGAATTCCGGCGAAAGCCTGAAGGTCTCGGTACGATCCGGCGGGAAATCGAGCGCGATGTCGGCGGCGATGCGGCCCGGCCTGGGCGTCATCACCACCACGCGCGTCGACAGATACGTGCTCTCGTAAACACTGTGCGTGACGAAGATCACGGTCAGGCCATCTTCGCGCCAGAGCTTCAGAAGATCGTCGTTCAAAGCCTGCCGCGTCGGCTCGTCCAGTGCGGCGAAGGGTTCGTCCATCAAGAGCAGCTTAGGCTTCGCTGCCAGCGCGCGGGCAATGGAGACCCGCATCTTCATGCCGCCGGACAGTTCGCGCGGGAATGCGGTTTCGAACCCATTGAGGCCCACACGCGCCAGGGCTTCGCGCGCGCGCGCCTCCGCTTCGCCGCGCCCCACACCTTTCAGCTCGAGCGGCAATTGCACATTGGCGAGCGTGCGTCGCCACGGCATCAACGTCGCTTCCTGGAAGACGAAACCGATTTCGGGACGACTGGCGGGAAACGCGAGCGCGCCCGCGCTCGGCTGCAAAAGCCCCGCAATCACGCGCAGCGCCGTCGACTTGCCGCAGCCGGACGGCCCCAGGAGCGACACGAATTCATGCGATCCCACGTCGAGGTCGAGCGGGCCAAAGGCCTGCGTGCCGTTGTCGAAAATCTTGGAAACGCCAGAAAGAGAGACGAGAGCGGTCATTCAGGGATGCGGCGTGACGAACCGGAGATCGTACGCGCTCTTGTAGGGCAGTGATTTCGGATAAAGCCCTTCGGACGCCATCGTGTCGAAGAACGTTTTCCAGCGCGCATCCGTCATCGCGCCGATGCCCATCGTCGTCGCATCCCCGGAGACCACGATGCCGTAACTTTTCATCTTGGCGATGGCCTGCGTGATCAGCCCGTCCGTCATGTCCGGGTTGTCCTTCTTGATGAGTGCATTGGCGGGGGCGGGATTGCCGAAGAGATAATCCTTCCAGCCTTGGCGCGTGGCATCGACGAACGCCTGCACCGCTTTGGGATTCGCAACGATCCATTTCTGCGGCACGACGACCATGTTGGCGTAACCCGGATAGCCGTTGTCGGCGAGCAGGAAGACTTGCGGCTTGAAATGGCCTTCCTGTTCGATCGTGTAAGGCTCGGACGTGAGATAGCCTTCCTGGATCGCTTTCGGATCGACGAGGAACGGCGCCAGATTGAAGGTGTATTTGCGGATTTGCGTATCGCTGAATCCATATTTCGCTTTCAGCCACGGCCAGAAGGCGACGGTCGACGCGTCCGCGATCATGATCGGCTTGCCCTTCATGTCGGCCAGCGACTTCACGTCGGCGCGCGGATGGGTGATGAGGACCTGCGGGTCCTTCTGGAAGATCGCCATCACGGCTTTGACGGGCACGCCCTGGCGCAGCATGTTGAGCGGGATGAAGCCGTTCGAGCCGATGCCGAAATCGGCGGCACCGCCGGCCAGCAGCTGCGGAACGTTGACGCTCGGGCCGCCTTCCACGATCTGCACGTCGAGGCCGCGTGCCTTGTAAAACCCAAGCGCCTGCGCCTCGTAGAAGCCGCCATGCTCGGCCTGCGCCTTCCAGTCCGTGACGAAGGTGATATGCGTGCCGGCCTCAGCCGCGTTGATACCGAACGCCGCGACCAATGATGCCGCAAGAACTCTCAAACCCCGCATCCGCCCGCTCCGTGTCGTGACGGGAGAGCTTTAGCGCAACTTGGGGGCGGAGGCGACAGTCCCGCAGCGCGCCTGATGAAGTGCTGCCTCGACGGCGGGAAGATGCTTGTCATCGTCGATGACAGCGCGGATGAGGATCAGTCCCTTTTCGGAAGGCGAGAAGAGAATGACGCGCTCGACCGCCGCGTCGAGCTTGGGCCACGCCTGACCATGCTCGACGACGACGAGCTCGATGGTATTAGTCGGCGTCTGGCTGTCGTTCTTGACGAAGTAATTGTCGGTGTTCGCGTCGAAAGCCGAAACGGACCAGTAGCTCGAATGGATGACCGGCGCCGTGACGCGCAAGGGCCCTTTGGAAAGATCATAGGGGCATGACGCGTAGAGGATATCGGGACTGGGCCTGACGATGGCGCGAGACGCCGCGGTCGGCCGTCTGCCCACATGCATCGTGTTCACGGCCCCCAGCCTGTCGAGCGCACGCATCATCACGACGCGCGGCAAGAGATAGATGGAGCCCAGATGCACCATCATCGCGACAAGGATTGTCGCGGCGATCCAGAAAATCCATTCCTGCGTACGCTCGCTCATGGGCACCATACCCGATGGATCTCCGGCAACGCCGCATGTTCGGGGTCGATCGCCACGTCCGGACCGGGATTATAAAGACGCAAAGTCAGCGAGAACGTGCCCTCGCCCGCGGGGATCCAGCTCGCGTCGGCTCTTGGACGGGCGCCGCCACCGACGTCGACGACAAAACTGCCGTCTTTTTTGCGAATGACCGACGTGGCTGAAACCGAATAAAGATTTTTTGCGTTGGGTATCAGATAATCATCACCACCGTAGGCCGTGACGCTCCACCAGCGGGTGTTGGGATCGCGGCCCGAAATCTGATAGCGGCATTTGCCATCGAGCCGGCGCCCGCTGCCGTCTTCCGTTGCCGTGTAGTAGATCGTTTCGTTGCGGTTGAGCGCCAGGAGACCGTGCAGCGCCACGCGCGCGCGCGTGTAGGGGTCGCTCTGCAGGCTGCCGGCCACGAGGCTCGTCCTCCACGGGCCGTCCGCCACGCCGTCGCCCATATCCCCGCGGCTCGTAACGAACCAGGTGGCGGCAAGGCCGAGGGCCACGCCCGCGATCGCCGTGCCTACGATTTTCATTGCGACATGCATGGCCCGAACCCGCCGTTTCCGGGCGCAGGTCTACATCACGAATTGAGGTTCGTCACGAGGATAGACGGCCGAAAGGAATTGTCCACGCAGTCTTGTCTCTCCAAGGCGCAAGAACGTCTCTCTGGCCTTCGTCGAAACCGGCGTAGCGATAGCTGGCGGACAGTCCGCCGCGACGGTCCCCTAGATGTCGTTGCCCGTCATGAAGAACATCGCGTAGAGGAAAGCGGCCATGAGCGCGATGCTTCCAAACAACTTCAGGCCGCTTGCGAACTCTCCCTCGCCGATGAGGAAACCGGCTCCCAGCATGGCCGCCCCGGCGACGGCGAGGACCGCAAGAAACCACCTCAGAAAGGTACGTTCGCGCTGCCGCTTCTTCCAATAGTCCATATCCATCCGCTGACGCCCTCGAGCCTCAGCAATGCACGAGGATCGCGCAATTCGACCGAAGATCGGCCACGTCTTCGTCGGAGTTGGCGTTGGTGCAGAACGTGCCCATCTGCCGCCAATTTGGCACGGAGCCTCTGTATCCCGAACAATACCAACTTGCTGCTCCGGAGCAGCAATATTGTCCGCCGCAAACGAACGGAAGGTTGGCCGGACAGGTCGACTGCGCACGAGCTCCGGTCGGCAGCGACTGAAACACCGAGGCGAGGGCTACGGCGGCAAAAGTTTTGACAAAGAACGGGAACAGGTCGCGGCGGCTGTGCCTTGTCACGTTTCCAATGGCGTCTGCCGTCGCGGTGGACACACGACAGCGCGCCGCGCGTGCGGCATAGGCTGTCAGATGGGCCAGCCAAAGTCCGCTCGGCAAGGTTGCACCTGCCGCCATTGCCGCAGCGATCCAGGAGAAGCCCGTGAACATGACCACAACCGCGACCGCGATCCAGGCGCCGAGCGCGGCCGCGAACGACTGCCGAATGCACTTGCCGCACCGGCCGAGATTGTTCGCAAGTGAATTCATCAACCGGTACATTGGCGCTCTCCTTGCTGACACTACGCATTCAGGAACATGTTACGTGGCCCCCGTGATCGCGGGTCGCGAACGCCGTCACTGACAATAGGTGTTCGGGAACGCGCCCCTGCAGCTGTCGGTCGAATTGCAGCAGGGCGTGCCGTTGATGACGCAGGTTCCGCCATGCGCGATGCAGGACTGCGCGACGCGCGTGTGCAGCACGTCCTTATGGGCAGGTGCATAGGTCATGTGCGGGGTCAGCGCGGCGGCGGCCGGCGCGTTCACGGATATCGGCGCGTAGGCCGACGCCATGACGGTTGCAGCCAACACGGCGGCGGACACAACTCCAACCATTTTCCAGTTGCGCATGATGTTTCTCCCTTCGAATTATTCGTTCGGATCAGCCCGGGACGAATTCAAAAAGCGCGCGCGTTCGAGCGCAGAGCGCAATGGCCGGTTGTCCGGCTTTGATTGGCGCTGTTGGCGACCACGATGTTGCCGGTGACGCGATCGATGGACGTTGAATCTCCGTAGAGCTTCGTGCCGGGGATGCCGGACTTCCATCCCATCAGGTCGCTGCTGGCGTCGAACTTGAACGCGCCCGAGACGTTTCCGTCGTCGCCATAGGTCAAGGCGAGGGCGCCGTCTTTCGTCATTGTCGGATATTTCTGGATGACGAGCTTGAACGCAACGCCGTTGTCCAGCGTGCAGGTCAATGCCGTGTCCTTGTCGTTCGGGCGCCTCGCGAACAGGAAATAGGCCGGTTCGTCGGGGACGAGCCATTTCTTGCCGTCGGTTGCGTTCCAGGTATGCGAAAACCAGACGCCATCGACGTCGGGCACACCGTTTTGGCGGTCGCGGACGGCCGGATAATAGCTGCCGCCGATCCAGTAATCGTTGCTGCCGCCGACGAAGGACAGGGCGCCCGTATTGTTATCGACGACGATGTTGCGCGCCAGGTAATCGGGAGACTGATTGCACGGCGCGAAGGCGCCGTTGCTGTAGTCGCAGAATATCTGGTATTCCGGCGACGTGATGTCTGGATCCGTGACAGCAGAACCAGGCGTCATCACCTGCATTCCGGAAAAATAGTCGATCTGCGCCGTCCAGGTCTCTCCGCCCCACTGAAGGCCGGCTGTGACGACCGGTGTCTTCGATGTTGCGTCGAAGACGTTGGTCGAAACGCTAAGTGGCGTCTTCACGTAGACGTTGGCGACGTGAACGTTTTCGCCCTGTTCGAACGCGCTCGCCGGCCCTCCCAATGACGCGACCGCCGCTGCGGCCGCCGCAAGCGCAATTCCGACCATATTCCGTTCACGCATGAAATTTCCCCTTCGCTTCATTTCTCCGGAGCGGCCTGTCGAATTCAGAACGCCCGTTTGGTCGAGCGCTTGTCGCAATGCGCGGTCTGCGGGCCGATTGCCGTCGAAATCCATCCTTCCAGCACTGATCGGTGCAGGACATCATCCCGTTGCACGCCTTCACGCATTGATCGTAATTCCATTTGCGATTGTCGGCCTGCCGGTAGGCCAGCTTACGCAGTTTGCGGATGGCCGCGATGTCCTTTTTTGCCAACGTCGTGTGCTTCGTCGCGGCGTCGAAATCCGCCGGCTCACAAGCCAGCGCTGCAGCGCCGGTCGCGATTGTCATGCTGGCGACAATCCCGCTGGTCCCGACTCTGGATATGCGCATGGCTGATCTCCGCTGCGATTGATCGTATCGATCGATCCATTGCTCGGTCAGACGGACAGCCGGCAGAAATTTTCAGCGGCAGACGGAGCGGAGTCGCGTGCCGGCAGTGTCGGGGCCGCGCGCAAACGGGTGCGGCGCCAAAATTTCACAAGAGGATTCAAGCCGTTACGCGATGGAGTCCACCGCGTGGCCGGTTCGCGCAAAGGTCGCTAGGATGACCACACGCCATATTGCCTTTGCGGATGGCCCAAGTGGGGGCAAGCGAGACGACCGACGATCTGACTTTGGTGCGTGCCGTCCTCGCGCGGGACGCGCGCGCCGCGGAGTCGTTTATGCGGCGGATCGGCGACGTAGTCTGGCGAGTCTGCCGCCTGCTGGCGGGCGACGAAGCCGACGCGCGCGATGCCTTTGCGCTTGTCCTGGCGGGCTTGCGCGCCGATCAATTCGCGCGGCTCAGGAATTACGACGGACGCAGCCGGCTTGAAACCTACATCGCTGCCGCCGCGCGCGATCTGCTGGCGCAACGCGTCCTGCAATGGCTGCGGAGGGAGCCGCGCAAGGGCTGGATCGCGTTCGAGACATTCTACGCCAATGACATCCGTCGCGTGATCCAGCGACGGCTGCCGGGCCCGCATTACGAAGAGACGCGCAAGGATGCCTATCAGGAAATCTGTGCCGCCTTCGTCGCTGACGATTATCGCCGTCTGTCGAGTTTCAACGGTACGGGCAGCTTCTCCGGCTTCGTGCTGCATGCCGCCGATCGCCTGTTGATCGATTTCATCCGTACATTCCGTTCGCGCCGCCGCGTCCCGGCCGCTGTCGCGCGGCTTTCGGCGCTCGATCAGGCCGTATTTCGCCTGGTCTATTGGCAGGAGAAACGGACTGATGCGCGAGAGCTCGCGGCGGCGCTCGACGGTTTCGATCCGCCACCTGGTGCCGACGATGTCGCCGCATCGCTCGCGTGCCTGCGTGCGGTTCTCCCGCAGGGCTACGCGCCAAACTCGCAGCCCGCGCGTGTCACGAGCCTGACGGAGGAGGATGCGGAGCAAGCCGATCGCGACGGCCTTTCGCCCGAAGAACATCTGATTGCGCAGGACGACGAACGGCGCTTCGCGGCGGCCGCCGACGCGCTGAGGGCTGTGGCGGCCGAACTTCCCGAGGCCGACCGGATCTATGTCCGCATCGTGCTCGGCAGCACCGAGCCGCTGCCCGCACGGGACATCGCAAAGCTGATGGAGCGGCCGGTTGCCGACATCTACAAGCTCAGGCAACGCGTTCTAAAGCAGCTGAAAGCGGCGCTTGAGGGGCGTGATGCGGTTAAAAATTGGCTCGCGTCCGTCTGAGCGTGGCAGGAGGAGGCATGACGAACGCCCTGTTTGAAAGCCTGTCGAGGCTTTTCGACGCCGAAGAGCCCGGCGCAGCCGCCGAATCGGACCCCGCGTTCGCCGCGGAACTTTCGGCGCGCCTGGCGCAGCCCGACGACGCGGCGGGGTTCGAGGACCGGGCGGCGATGGCGGCACTGTGCGACGCCGTCGAAGCGAGTTCCGAGCAAGTGCCGGCGGATCTGGTGGACGCGGAGATCCGGCACTGGAATGAGAGCGCCAGGGAGGCGAACGTGGTCGCGCTCGCCGCGCGGGCCCGGAGCGATGTCGCGCCGCCGGCCGAAAGCTTCATGCCGCTGGCCGCGGCCAGCGAAACCGGCAACAAGGCCGTGCTCTGCCGCAGCCAGAGCGGCATCTGGACGCTGGAAGTCTTCGTGGCGCCCAATGATGCCGACAAGGGCTATCTTCTTCTGTCCGTGCATCCCGATCATCGCGCCACCTATGAAGGCCGTGTCGCGCGCGTGTTCGTGAAGTTGGGCGAGGCCGAGCGTGTGCTGGCGGAAGCGGTCGTGCGCAAGGGGGAGATCTATACGCCCATCTCGCTTGAGGGTCTTGATCTGCATTCGCGCGACGCGATCAACGTGACATTTGCCCAGCCATGACCGCTCCCGTCATCTGGATGCTGCTCACTCAACCAGGCACGGCCGGCGTGGCTGTCCCGCTTATGGCCGAAATCGGCGAGGGTACGCGCGGAATAGGTTTGCGCCGCGCGGACATGCGCGACGCGAGCGCCGACCTCGAGGAATCTGCGGAAACGGGCGCGAAGCGCACCGCCGAAATCCTCTATCGCGAGAAATATATTCAGCATCACCTCGTCGTGCGCTACGCGGCCGATGCGGAATTGTTCAACGTGCACGGCCGCAGTGCCGATCTCGCCTTTGCGCTGGCGCTGGCCTCGGCCGTGCAGGCTGCGCATGGACTGGACGGTGACGTGCCGCCCGTGCTTGCCGCGACGGGTACGCTCGACGAGGAGGGCCAGGTCCGAAAAATCGAAGGCGTGGCCGGCAAGCTTGCGCTGGCACTTTCGCATCTGCCCGAGCGGAGCATCTTTGTCTTTCCGCGGGAAAACGAGAGCGATCTGCCGCCGGACGCGCGCGTGCGCGCGGCCGAACGGGGTATCGCGCTGGTCCCCGTCGCCCAGCTGGAAGAAGCCGTACGCCTCCTGGGCTTTGCCGTATTCCGCCGCGACGGCGCGGAATTCCGCCTGTGGCACGATCTTTCCCGCGAAGCCGAACAATGGTCGCGCGGCGAGCGCGCGCTTATTCCCGCCGGTCCGCAGCTCGAAGCGGCGCGGGCGCTTTATGCGCGGCGTGCGGATGACTGGAATCTCGGCGACGACCGCATCCTCTCCTATATCCGCGCCTCGCTTGCGCAGCGCGACCGTCGCCGAGTCGTCATGGGGCTGGCGCTTGCCATCCCGTCAGTCCTGGCCGCGGGCGCAGCCGCGCGCGCCGCCTACGATTACGTCGAAAATCTCCATCGCACGCGCATCGCGTTCGGCGATATCGCCGTCCCCCCGCCGGACTATCGTGTCGCGGCTGCGCCGTATCTGAAGCGCTACGGCATTTCGATCGCGTCGTTCGATCCCGCGAGGGCCGCCGTGATCATCATGAGCAACATCGGCTTTTATCGCGGCGCGGCGGTCAATCCCATATCGAGCGAGCACTTTCTGACCGCGGAAGCCGATCCGATCGCGGCGCCGATCAGCTACACGCTGCGCTTCGCGCGACCGGCGAAGGAAGTCCGGCTGCTGCGCGCGGCGCTGTGGGCGGCGTCACCGAGCGGCGTTACGCATCCGGCCTGGGTTGCGCATGCATTCGACAGCGAAGGGCGCGAAATCGCCTCAGGCGGCGAGAAACTTCTTGGAAGCTTCAAGACCATCGATGCGAACTGGATCGTTCTCCCCGCGCCGACAGGCAAGATGATCGAAGGGCTCACGATTTCTTCCGATTGCCGCAAACAGGGCCGGTATTTTGCCGGCGCGCAGGCCGCGCTCATTCAGGAGATACAGTTACTGAATTAACGGCCGCCCTGTGAGCGCCCATAACCGGAAAGCGGATGCGCGGATTTTCGGGCTTAATGCCCGTCGTCATCATCCGCGTCCGGAGGTGGAGTCGGGGCGGCGCGATAGCGCGGCGGCGGCGCGCCGTAGCCGGCCGGAGGTTCTCCGTAAGGCGAAGCGTTGTTCGACGGCGCATAATTTTGCCCGTAGAGCGGCGCGGTACGTTGCTGGTGCTGTGGTGGAATGTTCTGGCTGTCCTGATGCGGATTGCCCTGATTGCCGGAATTGTCCTGATCGTCCGATGGCGGATTGGCGTCGTGCCCCGCCTGCGGATTGGCCGGCGGCGACGCCTGCTGTTGCTGTTGGCGGCCGAAAATCCAGTTCCAGAACGACGGCGATTGCCCCGACGACGGCGGGTTTTGCGCCGGACCGGACTCGTCATCGGTCGCTGCCGGCGGACCGCTTTCGGTGTCGCTCGCCGTTTGCGCGCTGGTGTCGTCGGTCGGCGCTTCGCCGGTGGATTTGTCGAGCGGCGTGGACGGCATATCGCGCTCCGCCACCGTCATGACGTCATGCCAGATGGTGGCCGGGAGGCTTCCGCCCGTGACGGACTTCATCGGCGAGGAATCGTCATTGCCCACCCAGACGCTCGCCACATAGTCGGCCGTGAAGCCGACGAACCAGGCGTCGTGATAGTCCTGTGTGGTGCCGGTCTTGCCGGCCGCCTCGTGACCCGCGATGGCCGCACCGCGTCCCGTGCCGCCCGTCACGACGCCGTACAGCATGCCGGTCAGGTCGCGATTGACATGCGAGGCCACAACACGCTGCAGCGTGGGTGCCTTGCGCTTGTAGAGCGCGTGACCGCCCGCGTCGTCCACTTCGGTCACGAAATAGGGATAGATGCGATAGCCGCCGGATGCGAACGTCGCATAGGCGGTCGTCAATTCCATCGGCGTGACTTCCGACGTGCCCAGTGCGAGCGAGGCGTCGGGCGTGAGCGGCGAAGTGATGCCGCAACGATGCGCCGCGTCGACCACTGTCGTGACGCCCACTTCCTGCGCGAGACCGGCGGTCACCGTGTTGATCGAGTGCGCCAGGGCTTCAGCCAGCGTCACCGTGCCGTAGGAGCGGCCGCCGTAATTGGTCGGCGTCCAGCCGTCGATGTCGACCGGGCCGTCGTCGCGCACGTCGTTTGGCGAGATGCCGTTTTCCAGCGCCGCCAGGTAGACGAACGGCTTGAACGCAGAGCCGGGCTGGCGCTTGGCCTGCGTCGCGCGGTTGAAGACGCTTTCGTCGTAATCGCGTCCGCCCAGGAGCACCGCCACGGCACCGTCCGGTTTCATCACGATGACGGCGGCCTCGCTCGCATGCAGTTTGCGGCCTTTGGCGTTCAGCGTTTTCGCCACAGCCCTGCGCGCCGCATCTTCGAGACGCGGCATCAGCGTCGTGTGCACGATGAGATCGTTCGTCGATCCATGGCCGCTCGTATCCACATGCGTGAGCGCCTCGTCGGCGGCGGTGTCGAGGAAATAGTTGCGCTCGTCGACGGCCGTATGATCAACGACGACGGCGGGATGGGCCTTCGCGTCGTCGGCCTGCGCCTGCGTGATGGCGCCGGTTTCGACCATCGCCTGGAGCACGATGCCGGCACGCTCCTGGGCGGCGGCGAGATCGCGCCTCGGCGAGAAGGCGGACGGTGCGCGCGTCAGCGTCGCCAGCATCGCGGCTTCCGACAGCGTGAGATTGCGCGCGGATTTGCCGAAATAGACGTGGGCCGCGCCGTCGACCCCGTAGGCGCCGGAACCCAGATAGATGCGATTGAGGTAAAGCTCGAGGATCTGCTCCTTGGTGAGCGATTTCTGCAGCGCCGCCGCGTCGAGGAGTTCCGTGTATTTGCGCGCGTAGGTGCGCTTGGGCGTCAGGAAGACGATCTTCGCCGTCTGCTGCGTGATGGTCGAACCGCCCGCCACGACGTGGCCGGCGCGGAAATTCGCGATCGCCGCCCGGATGAGGCCGCGCACGGAGATTCCTTCGTTGCTGTAGAAGGTGCGGTCTTCCATGGCGATGAAGGCGGCGGGAAGATAGACGGGCATTTCGGACAGACGCAGGCGGTCGCCTACGATCGCGCCGCGGTGTCCCACTTCGTTGCCTTCCTCGTCGAGAAAGGTGAAGGCGACCGGCCGGTTCACAGCATAGAGATCCTGGCTCATGTCGAGCTTGGGCGCGAACCAGACGAGAACGTGCGGAATGAACCAGATGAGGAACAGGGGCGTGGCTACGATCGCGCCCGTGATGACGAGCGCGCCGCGATGCCGGTCGGCCCAGCGCAGAAACGCGTCGAGATATTCCAAGATCACATTGCCTAGCATAGGCGCGGTTGTTCCTCGAACTTTACGGCAGTTTCAAGACGGGGTAGCGCCCAAGCTTTGTAGCGTGGCCGGACATGACCGTCACGCGCAATACCCCGTTCACTAATTTAATCCGCCAATAGCGCGCGCCCGCGGTCGTTAACGTTTCGGCCATCGTCAGGCGGGCCAACGCATCGCGTAACGAAGTGTCTCGCGTTCGCCGGGCCCCAGATGGAAATGCCAGATCGCGAAGCCGGACTCGGATTCGAAATGCGCGTCCGAGTCGATGCGCGCCGAACCGAACGCGAACTGGCGTATCTCGAACTCGATGGGAACTGCCTTTTTGTTCTCCACCGTAATCTCCATTTTTTCCCGGTCTTTCCGCCCGCTTCCGGTGGTTGTGTATTCCGTCACGCGTGCCTCGACCGGCACGTCCATCGCACCGCCGGTCTTGATCTCGATCGGCAAATCCTCGGCCATGTCTCCAATCGAATCCTGTCCGGCGAAGATAGGAGTTCCATCGTCCGACGTCTCGAAAACGGAAACGCCGCCCGCGGGCAAAGGTTTACCTAATCCATCTTCTGTGCGGTTTCGCAGGCGCAGGACGACTTCCGTTTTCTGGTTCGGGTCGGCCTCGCTGCCGTACACGGAGTATCGATAAACCCGTTTGAACGTGACGTCCGGCCGGTAGACGAACTGGATCTGCTTTGTCTGCCGCGCGGCGACGGTCACGGGCTCGGGCAGCGGATAGAGCTTATAGTCGCCGAGGGCCTGCGCCTTGATTTCTTGTTGCGTGTAGGCCGTCACGGCCAATGGGACACTCTGGATGTCCGCGGCTCTGCGCTCGGCTGTCACGACGACCATCTCCAGCGGACCGGGCGGAGGAGGCGGAGCCGGCGGCGGAAGCGGGTACTTCGCCCAATCGATCTTCGTCGGCCAGCAATTGGTGGTAAGCACCAGCGGTTGAGCGCGGAGCGGTCTGTCGGCGCCGGTCGTCCGAAGCTCTCCCGCGACCGCATTGACGGGAACGTGATCGAACCCGGTATCGCTGAAATTCGCGAGCGTCAGCCAGCCGCGCAGCTCGAGCTTGTCGGAGCCCGGCTCGATGTGCGCGACATAATCCGCCGACCAGTCGAGGCCCGTCGCGATATAGCTGAGCGTGACCGTATAGCGCCCCGCTTCGGGCGCCGTCGTGCGCACGGACAGCGTCGGCGTGTCCGTCAACCCGCCGGGAATGTGTTCGAATATGAGCTTCTCGGGCAGCGCGCTGCAATGAAGCGCCTCGAACTTGCCGTTGACCTCGAACACGGCGCCGTCGGGACCCGAGCGGATGATCGCCGTCTCTTCGATGCGCTTGCCCGATTTCGTGTCGGTGCGCACGAGCCGTACCGTTTCGCCGATCGATTTGGCGAGCAGCGAGCCGGGACTTAAGAGATCATAGTCGAAATTGCGTTCGAGAGCGCCGGTGGGCAGGCCCTGGATGTCTGCCGTCTGGGGCACCATCGTCGAGGTGACCCCCTCGAATTTCACGACCGCAGGCCCTGCCGGCAGATCGATGGTGCGCTTTTCGGTGATGAAAGCGAGACCGGAATTTCTGATCGAAGAATTTTCGCCGGCATTCAGAAGCTCGGACGTGTCGACGGCGCCTTCGTGGTAAAACGTAATGGCGACGCTGTCGGGGCGCTGGGAAATCACATCGGCGCGTGCAGAGGCGCACGCCGCGAAAAATGCAACAGCCAGTAAGCGGGTGGCGCGCACGATCAATCGCCGGAATCGACCGTGAATGTCAGCGTCGTCTCGCCGTTCGCGGGGACGGGCACGCTCCAGCCCAGAGTCCCCGCGTCGATGCGACGGCTGGGAAGACTCTCGGTCTCCACTTTGCCGCCTCGCCAGAGCCCGTCCTGCCGGAGCTCGACCGTCACGGGCTCGGACTTCGCGTTGCGCAGCAGATAGGACATCGCATAGCGTGTGCGCGCGTTCGAAATCTTCTCGCTAGAGACGAGGGTCGGCTGCACGGTGACGTCGAAAGCTTCCCCGATCTTCACCGACAACTCCGAGCCTGCCGGCGTGTGGGCGATATTGTCCTCGCCCGCGAATTTCGGTTCGCCCGCCTGGTCGCGGAGATAGACGCGCATGACGCCTTCCGGAAGCGCCTTCTCCGTGTTCGAGAAATCGACGTCGACGTCGGCGTGGACGGGATCCTGCGCGCTCTGGAATCCGTAAGTGCGATATTTGTAGACTTTCTTGGCGTTCACGCCGAGGTCGAGGAAACTTACCTGCTTCGTCTGAGCCTCGGCGATCGTGACACGCTCGGGCAGCGTGTAGAGATAGTAGTCTGCGATCGAGGCTTCGTTCGATGTCTGCGTTCCGGCGCTGCGAACACTGTTGGGCGGCTGCCAATTGTTCTGATATCGGCCGGTGATGTTGATGTCGCCGGCGACGAGCTGCGTCTTTGCGTCCTTATAGCTCGTGCCGGAGTTGTTGGTCAGCGTGATCCAACCCTGCAGCTTCAGCGTGTTCTGCTTTTCATCGAACAGCGCCACATAGTCGGCATTCCAGGAAAGCCCCGTCGTCAGATAGCTGAGCGCCACGTCGTGGGGGCCCGCCTGCGCCGCATCGACAGTGATCGAGAGCGTGGGCTGGGCGCGCAGGTTTTCCGGAATGCTGTCGAAGACGACCTGCGTCGGCAGACCGTCGGCGCTCAACACCTCGATGCGGTTGCCGACCCTGAGAACGACGCCGCTGTTAACCGAGAGCACGGTCGCCTTTTCGCGCGTCTGCGCGCCCGTGCCGGGAATGGTGCGGACGATCTCGATCTCATGCCCGACGGCTTTTTCCATCATCTTCGAAGGCGTCAGCAGATCGTAGTCGAAATTCTGCTCGACGACGCCGAAGCCCGCGCCGGACAGGGCCGCGGTCTCAGGTTTGATGCTCGCGGACACGTCCTTGAACTCGAGCCGCGTGCGGCCTGCAGGCATGTCGAGACGGCGTTCGTCCTCGACCAGCGCGAGATTGTTGTTGTAGACCGTGATCGACAGTTTTTGCTGCTGGTCGGCGGCACTCGCCGCGCCCGCAAGCGTGACCGCCGCGATGCAGATCGCTGAAAGTCGCATGGATGCCCCCGCCCTGAATGCAAGAAAATCTAGGTCGAAACGTTAGCGCTCGCCATGGGGCGGCAAGGCGACCGAATTCGGGCGAATTGCGGCGTCGTCTGCGCGGATGATTGTGACAAATCATAAAGAGAAACCCGCGCAGGTTTCCCTACGCGGGCTCTCGCTTGACGGGCCGCACGTGGAGGGGCTTGCCGTGCAGACCGACTAGTCGAGATCATGGGTCGATCTGTCGAACCGTGATCATCGGGATGCAAAATGGCAGAGCGGTCCTGAACGCGGTCTGGATGCGCCGTTCATCTAGGGTTCATCGGGGAGGCGATAGAAAATGTCATGTGCAGGCGCGCGCTTTTCTCGCTGTTGCTCTTTGTCGCCATGGCTTGCGCAGTTCCCTCGCAGAGCCGGGCGCAGGAGCCTTACCCCCGCGGGGCATATGGCGGGCAGGTGATGCCGCTCGACCGCATCCTCCCCACAGTACGCGCCGGCCGTCCGGGCCGTTTCTACGACGCCGAAGGCCCGTTTCCGGACGGGTATGGCGGCTATCACTACCGCATCAAATGGTTGACCCCGCAGGGCCGGGTGATATGGCTCGATGCGGACGCCCGCTCGGGGCGGATCCTGGGCCAGGCCAGGGGCGACTGGCGGGAGCAGGGACCGCCGCCGGTCATGGGACCGGGTTATATGGGACCGCCGCCAGGCGGCTTCCGGGGTGGGCTCTACGGGCCTGGCCCCCGCGGCGGCGGGCTTGGGCGCGGCGGCGGATGGCGCGGCGGGCGCGGTGGACACGGCCACTGAGGACGAAAGAACGATGCGCATTCTCCTGGTCGAAGACGACAAAGACCTCCAGCGGCTCCTGAAGCGCGCGCTGACCGATGCCGGCTATGTCGTGGACGTCGCGAGCGACGGCGAGGAAGGCCACTATCTGGGCGACACCGAGCCGTACGACGCGGTGATCCTCGATCTCGGTCTTCCCAAAATGGACGGCGTGCGCGTGCTCGAGAACTGGCGCAAGGACGACAAGAAGATGCCGGTCCTGATCCTCACCGCGCGCGATCGCTGGAGCGACAAGGTGGCAGGCTTCGATGCGGGCGCCGACGACTATCTCGCCAAGCCTTTCTATACCGAAGAGCTTCTGGCGCGCGTGCGCGCGCTGCTGCGGCGCACCGCCGGCCTTGCGACGTCCGAGATCGAGATCGGATCGCTGCGCATCGACACGCGGTCGTCGCGCGTCACCGTCGACGGCAATCCGGTGAAGCTGACGTCGCTCGAATACCGGCTCCTTGCCTATCTCGCCCATCATCGCGGCCGCGTCGTTTCGCGCACGGAACTCGTCGAGCATCTTTATGATCAGGACTTCGATCGCGATTCGAACACGATCGAAGTGTTCGTCGGGCGTCTCCGCAAGAAGCTCGACTCGAACCTGATTCAAACGGTGCGCGGCCTTGGATACTGCCTCGAGACTCCGGACAAGATTCAGGACGGCGATCGCGCGAAGGCGTAGTTCGCTCGCCGGACGGCTGATTCTCGCGGCGGCGGTGTGGACCATCGCGGGCCTCGCCATCGGCGGCTTTCTCCTGTCCGACAATTTCCGCAATTCCGTCCAGAGCGATTTCGACGAACGGCTGAACATCTATCTCGACGGCATGATCGCGGCGGCGGAGCCCAACGCACAGGGCGAAGTCTCGCTCAGCGGACGGTTCGCCGACGCGCGCTTCGAGCGCGTCTACTCCGGCTGGTATTGGGAAATCCTTCCCGCCGAAGCGAAGAATGCGGGCGACGGACAGATCTCGCGCTCGCTGTTCGACTACACGATCAAGCCGCAGGATCTGCATCCGAGCGGCGCGAGGGCCACGTACGGTTATGCCGAGGGTCCCGACCAGCAGCGCGTCCGCTTTGTCGCCCAGCGGCTGGAATTTCCCATCACGGGATCTCTGCAGCCCAATGACGTGCGCGCCTACACCTTTCTCGTCGCCGGCAACATGTCGGAGGTCGATTCCGAAGTACATCTGTTCAACGGCACGCTCACCTGGAGCTTCGCGCTTCTGGGTGCGGGCCTCATCGGCGGCATTTTCATCCAGGTGCTGATCGGTCTGCAGCCTCTGCGGCGTGTCAGCGAAGCGCTGGCCCGTATCCGGGAGGGGAAAGCGCGCCGCCTCGAAGGACGTTTTCCCTCCGAGATCGAACCGCTCGTCGCCGAGCTCAACAGCCTCATCGAGCACTCGGCCGAAGTCGTCGGCCGCGCCCGCACGCATGTCTCCAATCTGGCGCATTTTCTGAAGACGCCGTTGACCGTGCTGTCGAGCGAAGCCGCCGCCGAGCCGGGGCCGCTGGCCGACAGCGTGCAGCGCCAGGTCGACACCATGCGCCGACAGGTGGACCACTATCTGGCCCGCGCCCGCGCCGCCGGCGCCGTCGATGCCTTGGGCAACCGCACGCCCGTCAGACCCGTGCTCGAAGATCTCGCGCGCGTGCTCTCGCTCGTTCATCAGGATCGCGGTCTGGACATCGTCGTCGACTGTCCGCCGCAGCTGGCGTTTCGCGGCGAGCGGCAGGATCTCGAAGAGATGGCGGGCAACCTGATGGACAATGCCTGCAAATGGGCGAAAACCCGCGTCGGTGTCACAGCGAACCGTCTCGAAGGCGCGCAATTCGCGCTGCGCGTAGGCGACGACGGACCTGGCCTCGATCCGCATGAACGTACACTGGTGGGCGAACGCGGCGAGCGACTCGACGAGAGCGTGCCGGGAAGTGGTCTGGGCCTCGCCATCGTGCGCGATATCGCCAAGCTCTATGGCGGCGCGCTCGAACTTGATGAATCGCCGTTAGGCGGACTTGAGACGCAATTGACGCTGCCCGCTATCGCCTAGACGACATCGGGAAAGTCCCCGTTAACAATGTCCTATTATTCTTGGTCCGGGCGCTAAACCGTCGTCCGGCGCGCGGCGTACAACGTCCGGACATGATTATGATTCGGAACGAAAAACTGCGGATGTTGCGGGCATTCTTGGGCACGTTGCCCGAGACTGTTGCCGTGCGCCTTGCCAAGGCCGTCGAGATGGACCGGCTGGCCGACGGAAAAAGCCTGCCGCACGATCTCATCCTCGACGGTCTGCGGCCGGTGCTGCGCCGCGCCGGGAATGTCGAGCGTACGCCGTCGCCGCTGCGTCTGTTCTGCGAGCCTTTCTCGGATCTGCTGACGAACCGGCCGCGCAAGGAGAAAACTGCGGGCCGCATCGCGCACACGTCGATTCCGACGGTGTGGGGGTGGCTGTCGAAGACGCTTCTTCCCGAAGAGACGGCGCAATATTCCGAGGCGGTGAAGGCAGACATTCTCGCCTTTCGCATCGACAATGCGCATCAGCGCGCCCTGGAATTCTGGCCGCTGGCATCGAGCGAAATTCTGTCCGCGCTTTCGTCCACCTCGAGCGCCACCAACAAGGCGACGCGCGCGGCTTTGGGCGGCGACGCCGTCATCGCGGATGCGCGCGAGATGGCGATCATGCTCGCGGTCGGTTCCGATATCGTCGAATTGCAGCGCAAGCTGCCGTCGTCGGCGCAGGCCCTGGACGACGACATTCTGCATGCGCTGCGCGCGACCTACGATGCCGTGGTCGATGTCATGCCGGATGCGGCGCCCTTCATCGCGGTCGTCGCCATGAACAGGCTCGCGCGGCCGTGGGAAGCGCTGCGCCTGCCGCTCGCCATTTCGCGCACCACGCAGGACACGCTCATCAGCAACACGGACATGGGCCTGGTGGGCGAGATCCTGTTCGCCGACATCGAGGAACATGCCATCGCGGTGCGAAGCGCCCGCCAGCCGGAATTCGATGTCGACGGCCTTGTCGCGCACATCCAGGCCTTCGCCATGCTGTCGAGCGGCCTTGTCAAGGAAGTCGAGATGCGGCGCGCGGGCAAATGGGGCCAGCGGCTCCTGAAAGATCGCGCCGCGCTCGCCGAAGTGATGGACGCCTATATGGAACGCGCGCCGCGCGAAGTGCTGGCGGCGCTGCCAACCGTCAAATCGGGTTCGTTTGCGGGCAGTCCGCGCGTGCCGGACCTGCGCCATGCGCCGGATGTCGAGAAGAAAGAGCGCGCGCTGCGTTATGCGCAGCTGATTTCGGGTTGCAAGGATTTTGCGGCGCAGGGCTCGTTCGGCTCTTCGCTCGCCGGCGCGCAGGAGGAAGTCGCGCTGGTGCTGCAGACCTATTGCGACGAGATGCTGCGCGAACTGAAATCCGCCACCGGCGAACGCCGCGAAATCGCCGAGCAGTTTTTCACGCTCGCCGCCGATCTGACGGGCCTTCTCCTGAGCCCTGAAGAAGGCGAATTCCTCCGCCGCCGCGGCCGCGCTGCGCTGGCGCAAGCTGCGGCGTAGCTTGATCTGTCATAGCCCGCAAATGCGGGTCACCCAGTTGATGTGCGGCAGGCATTTCAAAAAAGAGCTCAGCCAAGTCTCAGGCGGCAATTCATCGTCACCTGGGTGGCCCGCATCTGCAGGCCTTGACACTAAATGTTTTAGACAGTGCCGTCTGCAATGAGAGCCTTGATTTCGCTATCCGAGTAGCCGAGCTCGCGCAGCACATCTTCATTGTGTTCGCCCAGAACCGGCGCGCGTCTGCGCACTTCGCCGGGCGTCGCGTGCAGCTTCACGGGCGTGGCCGCGATCGGCGCGCGGCCGATGCCGGGAAAATCCGTTTCCGTGAAGAAGCCCGCGGCCTTCACATGCGGATCGGCCATGGTCTCGCGCATGCTGAGGACAGGCCCCGCCGGCACGCGCGCTTTCTCGAACGCCGCGACGGCTTCCTCGCTGGTACGCTCCGCGCACCATTTCGAAACATGGGCGCTGACGATCTCGCCGTAATCGCCGCGCGTCTTGTCGCTCGCGAAACGCGCGTCCTCGATCCATTCCGGCGCGCCAACGAGCTTCGCTGCGCGGCGGAAGAGCGGATCGCCGTTGACGGCGACGGTGATCCAGCCGTCCTTTGTGCGGAAGACGTCGCTCGGCGCCGCCGTCTGGCTGCGGTTGAGCGAAGGCTTGCGGTCGAGCTTCAGGACGGCTTCCTCGATCAGCATGCCGCTGAAGAAGGTGAGTGCCGTGCGCAGCAGCGCGCCTTCGACCATCTGCCCGCGTCCCGTTTGGTCACGCACGCGCAAGGCGGCCATTACGCCCAGCGCCAGCAACGATGCCGTGCCGAAGTCGATATAGGGTGCTGCGCATCTGACGGGCTGATCCTTTGTCCCGGAAAAATACGCGGCCCCCGACATGGCCTGCGCCACGCCGTCGAAGCCGACGCGGTCGGCGTAGGGTCCTTCGAGGCCGAAGGCGGAGACGACGGCCAGGATGGCGCGCGGGTTAACGGCGGAAACGCTTTCATAGTCGAGGCCCATCTGCTTCAGCGTCTGGCCCGGAAGGTTGGCGATGACGACGTCGCAGTTGCGGACAAGGCGCCGCATCACCTCGCGGCCTTTTTCGGTCGCAGGATCGAGTGTCAGGCTTTTTTTGTTGCGGTTCATCTGCAGGAACATGGCGCCCTCGCGGGGTGCGCCGTCGGGCGTTTCCCCAAGCGAAACAAGGGTGCGGTCCTCCCGCCCGTCGCGCTTTTCCACGCGGATGACCTCGGCACCGAAGTCCGCCAGCAGCGCGCCGCAATAGGGTCCGGCTATGTAGCGCCCGAAATCGATCACCCGTATGCCCTCGAGCGGCCTCGTCATGGAAAATTCCCTCTTGGAACTCGCGAAAATTTGCGTCGTTATTCCGGACCCGAACAGGCTGGCCTTCCGGAGTATGCCATGACCGTGCGCGACGCGTTCGCCTATCTGAACCGGATCGCCGGCATCGCGCCGCTGCGGGCGCCCGCTTTCATCGGTGACGATCCGATCATGCCCACCCCCTTTCGGGTTGGCCAGGCGTCCGCCGTGTCCGTGGGGCTCGCCGCATCCGCGGCGCATGAAATCTGGCGGCTGCGGAGCGGCGGCCAGCAGGACATCACGGTCGATCTGAACGCGGCGGCTTCGTCGCTCGTGTCGTTCGGGCTTTTGAGACGCAACGGCAACGCTGTTCCCCGGCCTGCGGAAACCAATCCGACCGTCGGCTTCTACCAGACGGCGGACGGGCGCTGGATCCATCTGCATGGCGGCTTTCCCTATCTCGCCAGGCGCACGCTCGATCTGCTGAACGCCGACAACACCCGCGAAGCCATCGCCGCCTCCGTCTCGCGCTGGAACGGGCAGGCGCTGGAAGACGCGATCGCCTACATGAAGCTGAGCGGCGCGATGGTGCGCACCGAGGACGAGTGGCGCCAGACCGCGCCGGGCGCGCTGCTCGCGAAGACGGCACCCATCGTGCTCAAGAAAATCGGCGAGGCGCCGGTGCTGCGTCTTGGCGAAGCGAAGCAGCCGCTGAGCGACGTGCGTGTGCTGGATCTGACGCGCGTGCTGGCGGGACCGACCGTCGGGCGCACGCTCGCCTCGCACGGCGCGGAGGTGCTGGGCGTGCGCGCCGAGAAGCTTCCCACCATCGACGTCTTCGATCTCGACACGGGCCACGGCAAACGTTCGACCTATCTCGATCTAACGAAACCGGGCGATGCCGAACAATTGCGGGCGCTGGCGCGCGAGGCGCATGTGTTCGTCGATTCCTACCGCCCCGGCGCTCTCGCCGAACTGGGTGTCACGCCGGCGGCGCTTTCGCATTCCTCGCCCGGCATCATCTATTGCGCCGTCTCGTGCTACGGGCATCGGGGGCCATGGGCGTCGCGGCGCGGCTGGGAGCAACTGGCGCAAAGCGTCACTGGCATCGCCGTCGATCAGGGCGCGTATCAGGCCGCGCGCGCGGGCAGCCGCCGCGACACGGTGCCGGCGCTCATGCCGGCCGCGGTCTGCGATTACATCACGGGCTATCTGGGCGCCGCCGGCGCGGCCGCGGCGTTGCTCAGGCGCTTCCGCGAAGGCGGCAGCTGGCTCGTCGAAGTCTCGCTGTGCGCGACCGCCATGTGGCTGCAGTCGCTGGGCAAGCTGCCCGCAAACGACATCCCGCGGGAGTGGTCGCCCGGCCAAGGACTCGACGGCTATTGGCAGTCGTGCGAAACCGAGCAAGGTCGCCTCGATTTCCTGGGTCCCGTCGTCCGCATGTCAGAAACCCCGCCGCGCTGGCGTCTGCCGCCGCCCGAACCGGGCGCCGACAAGGCGGCCTGGATCACTCCGTAGGCGGAATGTTTTGTTCGTCGCGGTCCCGGACGCAAAAGTGCTGCACACTTTCGCTGGAACCGCTTAGGTTACAAGGATCGCCATGCCTCCCAAGCTCAATCCGCTGAAACTCAATTCGCTGCAATTGCGCACCCTCACGCTGCTCCAGGCACTGACGCGCGTGCAGGGCGCCGCCACGGCCGGTCCCGGACAGGGCGAGGTGACCATCGCGCGCTTTCCGCAGGCGCATGGCGATCATTTCCATCTGGGCGACGCGGTCGTCGCAGGGAAAGACGCGACGGGGCTCTACAACGACAAGGTTTGGCATGCGCTCGAGCGCAAGGGTCTCGCCAAGGCCGACTATCCGCACCGCATCGTGCTGACGCCGGCGGGTTTGAATTACGACACCGGCCTCGCGCAGGAATTGCTGCGCCGCTCGGGGCACTAAAGCGCGAATTCGAACAACGGAAGCATGCGGCCCGCGATGGTCGTCGACGGCACCTCGCCGATGCGCCGCGCGCCCAGCTTTTCGTAGAACCCGGCTGCGAACGGATCGGCTTCGATCCGAAGACGCTTGGCGCCTTCACGCGCAACCTGCGCGGCGACGGCCGCGAAGAGCTGCTTGCCGACCCTTCGGCGGATCGCTTTGGGTTCGATGAAGAGCAGCGCCAGGTCGAAGCATCCGTCGGCGTCGAACGGTTCGGCGGCCGCCAGGCCTAGAAGCCGTCCATCTTCATCTTCCGCCGCGAGCACGCGGCCACGCGCGATGCGCTCCGGCGTGATGGCGAGCTCGGCCTCGCACCGGCGCAGGAAATCCTCGTCGTAACCCCAATGCGCCTTGGAGCGCATGCAAAGCGCGGAGAGGTCCGCGGCTTCCCCGGCGCGGGCCGGTCGGATGCGGATCATGTGCTCGCCTCTTTAATCTTCATCGGCTATCTTACACGCGCGTCAGATGGCCGGATGGCTGCTGTCCCCGCGCAAGCGGGGATGGAGGAAAGTCCGGGCTCCACGGAAACACGGTGCCGGATAACGTCCGGCGGGGGCGACCCCAGGGATAGCGCCACAGAAATGACACCGCCTAAGACCCTAAAGGTCCGGCAAGGTTGAAATGGTGCGGTAAGAGCGCACCGCGCGGACGGTAACGGACGCGGCACGGCAAGCCCCACCGGGAGCAAGACCAAATAGGGACCGCAGGTAATCCGTTTCCGGATAGCGGTCCGGGTAGGTCGCGCGAGGCGTCCGGCAACGGGCGTCCCAGAGGAATAGCCATCTCCCGCTCACGCGGGAACAGAACCCGGCTTACAGGCCATCTGATGCATATTTTTCAGCGCGACATCGACAACTGTCGCTGCTCCCGGTTCCCGGCGAGGTTTCATCCCGTCACGGCTCGACAGGGTGATTGCCCCCGCTCTTGAGACTCGCATTGAGCGCCGCAAGGTCGTGCGCCTTCAACGCCTGCCATTCGCGCAGCGTCGCGGCCAGCATCTTCGAGAGCGTTGCTGAAGCCGTCACAGCATCCTTGCCGGGCTCCGCGTCGGCGCCGTCGATGGCGCTCTTCAGATGCTCGAGGTCGGCCGCAAGCGCGCTCAAACAATCGGTGCGACGCGGCACGATTCTGATGCCTTCGCGCGGATCGGGATGGAGCGGCACGCCGGAGATATCCGTGATCTTTGCCATCAGCGCTTCCATCGCCGGATGCGCGTCTTTTGCGTCGGGCAGGCGGGCAGCCAGCGCCTTCAGAAGCTTCGTCGCCTCCGCAACGGCTGCTGACGCCTGCGCCGCTCCGGCCGCGGCCTTTTGCGCCAGAACAAATGCGTGCTCGGACGCAGCGTCGGAGATTTTGACGCGTGGATCGATTTTGACGACCAACGTCTGGCGCGCGGATATCCCGTTCGCGGCGAGCTCGATCACGTAATTGCCCGGAGGCGCCCACACGCCTTGCGCAAAACGCATCGCTCCGCCCGAAGACGCGGCAAGCGGATAGTGCAGATCCCACACGAAGCGATGCATGCCGGGCGCTGCGGACAGGGTCGGCGGTATCGGCACCCATTCGGGCGCCACGGGAAGTTTCGCCGGATCGGGTGCTTTGGGCATATCCGCGCTCGTGAATTTGCGCACGAGGCGATTGTGCGAGTCGAAGACGGCAAGCGTCACGTCTCCGCTGACCGACCGCGGCAGCGTGTAATCGATGATCGCGCCCGCGGGCGGATTGGCCGCCATGGGTTCGTCTTTCGGCATCGGCGTGCCCGCGAACGGCGGCGCCTTCACGCGGATCGCAACGGCCGGCTTGAAAAGCCGAAACGCGGGCGCCGCGTCGCCCATCTGCCGAAGCGCCGTGACGTCGTCCATGATCCAGAAGCCGCGGCCATGCGTGGCGATGACGAGATCGTCCCCGTGCACGTCGATGTCGCGCACCGACGTCATCGGCAGATTCTGTTCGAGCGATTGCCACTCGTCGCCGTCGTCGAACGACACGAACATGCCGCGTTCGGTTCCCGCATAGAGAAGGCCGCGGCGAACCGGATCCTCGCGCACGACGTTGACGAAACTGTTCGCGGGAATTCCGGCATCGACTTGCGTCCAATGCGCGCCGTTGTCCGTTGTGCGATAGATATAGGGCGCGTCGTCGTCGAGGCGATGCCGGTCGATCGCGAGCCACACCGTGTTCGCGTCGAAATGCGAAAGCTCGATGCCGCCCACTTTCGACCACGCCGTGAGCTGGGGCGGCGTCACGTTCGCCCAATGCGCGCCGCCGTCTTCGGTGCGCCACACAAGGCCGTCATCGGTTCCGACCCACAGCACTTTTGCATTCAGCGGCGACGGTGCGATCGTATAGATGACGCCGCGCGCCTTGCTGTCGTGATCGTCATCGCCGGCTGTCACCGCATCGAGATTGGGCGGCGCACCCGGATCCGGCCGCGTCAAATCCGGGCTGATCGCATCCCAATGATCGCCACCGTCAGATGTCCGGAACAGGCGTTGGTTGGCGAAATAGAGATCGCGCGGGTCGCGCTTGGAGAACGCAAGCGGCAAGGTCCAGGCGCCGCGATAATGGAGCGTCGGATAAGCGAGCGTCGGATCGACATTGCGTGTCTGGTCGCTGTCGAGATCGAGCTTGTCGACCTTGTTGCCGAAGACGATGTTCGCATGTTTCGGATCGGGCGCGATCATGCCGCTTTCGCCGCCGGCCGTGACCTCGTGGAATTGCTGCATGGTGATGCCGTCATGGCTGTCGGTGCGGCTCGGAAGCGCCACCGCGCCCGAATCCTGCTGCGCGCCATAGACCCAATAGGGAAAGCGGTTGTCGGTCGAGACGTGATAGATCTGCGCCGTCGGCTGATTGTACCAACTCGACCAGGTCTTGCCGCCGTCGACGGTGATCTGCGTGCCCTGATCGCTGCCGAGGATCTGCCGGTCGGAATCGGCCGGGTCGATCCAGAGCGTGTGGAAATCGTCGCCCGTGGGATCGCCCTTGAGCGCGATGAAATGCGCGCCGCCGTCGTCGGAGCGGAGCACGATCGTGTTCATCACGAAGATGCGATCGGCGTTCCCCGGATCGACGGTGATCCCTGTGAAATACCAGCCGCGCTGCCAGATGCGATGATCGTCCGTCGCGTGCGTCCAGTGTTCGCCGCCGTCGTCCGAGCGGTAGAGCCCGCCTTCGCCGCCCTGCGCATCGACAAGCGCGAAGACGCGGCCCGGCGCGCTTGGCGCCACCGCAATGCCGATGCGTCCGGGATGCGCGGGAAAGCCATTGCCTTCGATATGCGTCCAGTGATCGCCGCCGTCACGTGAGACGTAAAATCCGCTGCCCGGCCCGTTCGACGGCGGATAGACGCTCCAGGGCGGACGCCGCGTCTGCCACAGCGCCGCGTAAAGCGTGTCCGGCGCGCCGGGCTTGAACGCGAGATCGATCGCGCCCGTATCGGCGTTGAGGAAGAGCACGCGCGACCAATGCGCGCCGCCGTCGTCGGTGCGGAAAACGCCGCGTTCGTCATTGGGACCGTAGGCATGTCCAAGCGCCGCGACGAAGACGCGGTTCGGATTGCGGGGATCGACAAGAATGCGGCCGATCTGCCGCGAATCCGCGAGACCCGTGAATGTCCAATGCTTTCCTGCATCCGTCGATTTGTAGACCCCGTTGCCGTGCGCGATGTCGGAGCGCATGTCCGCCTCGCCGGTGCCGACATAGATCGTGTTGGGATCGGAGGGCGCGAGGGCCAGCGCGCCGATCGAGCCGTCGGGCATGCCGTCGAAAATCGGGCGCCATGTGCGGCCCGTGTCTTCCGTCGCCCAGACGCCGCCATCGACGGCCCCGAAATAGAAATGCCGCGCATCGCCCGGGATGCCGCTTACAGTCAGGACGCGACCGCCCCGGAACGGGCCGATCGAGCGCCACTGCAGGGCCTGATAGCCGGACGGATCGACGGCCGCCCGGGCGCCGAGCCCGGCACAAGTCGCAAGTACGAACGCAGCAAAATGACGAAATCGCACGGAAGGCCCCCTGGTCGTGGAGGAACCTGTATCGCGCACCACGGCCGATTGTTCAAATTCGCTGAAAATGGGGTCGGGGTTTCAGGTCGTGCGCCTCACAGCCGGCCGCTTCCGGAGCGCACGCGGCGGCATGCCCGTCCGGCGTCTGTTTCACATATGCATGTGCATGTTGTAGTTCAGATGCCACATGATCCAGAGCGATCCGAAAAAGATCAGGCTCACGATCAGCAGCCCGAAGGCCAGCGCCAGCGCGTTGTTCGTATTGTCGGGCGCGGACGTCAGATGCAGGAAGAAGACAAGGTGCACGCCCATCTGCGCGATGGCGAGCGCCGCCAGCGCCACGGGAATGGCGGGAAGATAAATGTAGTGCGAGGTCGCGGCCCAGAACGAAAGCGCCGTCAGACCGCCGGCCAGCAGCAGGCCAATACTGTAGGTTTGCAGGTCCTCGACGAAGGAAGGATGCTCGGGTCCGGTATCGCCTGGCGCCGTATCGCCCGGCGGTACGATGTCGTCGCGGTCGCTCATGCCATGGTCCCTCCCAGGTACACGATGGTGAAGATGCCGATCCAGATGATGTCGAGGGCGTGCCAGAACAGGCTGAAGCAGTAGAAGCGGTTGCGCATGCTCTGGCGGAATCCCTTGGCGAGAAATTGCGCCATGGTCGTCGCAAGCCAGACCAGTCCGAGCGAGACGTGCAGGCCGTGACAGCCCACGAGCGTGAAGAAGGCCGAGAGGAAAGCGCTGCGCTGCGGGGTAGCACCTTCGGCCGCCATGTGGGCAAACTCCCGCGCTTCGAGCAGGATGAAGCCCATGCCCAAAAGGCCCGTCACGGCCAGCGTGATCTGCGTCCAGAGCTGGTTGCGGCGCTCGACCGCCATGCTGGCCAGGCCGCAGCAGAAGCTCGACAGCAGCAGAAGCGCGGTCTCCAGGGCCGTATTCCGCAGATCGAACAACGCCGCGGGCGTCGGCCCGTTCGCCGTACCCACGAGAAGCACGACGTAGGTCGCAAAGAAGACGGAGAACATCACGATGTCGGAGAGGATGAACAGCCAGAAGCCGTAGCCGACCACGATGCGCCTTGCGGCGGGACCGCCATGTGCGGTCGCCTGTTCGCTTGCTGCGGCCTGCCCGCTCGGATACCGGGCAGCTGGAATGGCGGGCGCGCTCATGCGGTCTGCTCGGCCGCCAGTGCGGCTTGAAGCGATTCCTCGAGCGCGGGGCGTTCCGATTGCGCGATGCGCGCCACTTCGTCTTCCTCGATTTCCACCTCGGAAATTTCCCACCAGGCGAAGCGGACGAAGACGGCATAGGCGCCGAGCAGGCCCAATGCCGCGAGCCACCAGATCTGCCAGATCATCGCAAAGCCGATGGTGGTGGCGAAGAAACCGGTGACGAAACCGGTCGGACTGTTGCGCGGTACCTCGACCGGCGCGTAATGCACGTTCTCAGCCAGCGCTTCCTGCAGCGCTTTGCGCTTCATGCCCCAATAAGGATCTTCGCCTTCGACATCGGGCAGGATCGGATAGTTGAACGACGGCGGCGGTGACGGCGTCGCCCATTCGAGCGTGTGCGCCCCCCACGGGTCGCCCGTCCTGTCCCGCAATCTGTCGCGCTCGCGGATGCTGACGACGATCTGCCAGACCTGACATCCGGCACTGATTATGAGAACCACCACGCCGAAGGCGGAGACGATCATCCAGGGGTGCCACGCCGCCACGTCGTAATGCTGCAGGCGGCGCGTCATGCCTAGGAGTCCCGCGATATAGAGCGGCAGGAAGGTGAGCCAGAAGCCCAGGAAGGCCGTCCAGAACGCCGCCTTTCCCCAATTTTCATCCAGCCGGAAGCCGAAGGCTTTGGGGAACCAGTAGGTGATACCCGCGAACACCCCGAAGATCGTCCCGCCGACGATGACGTTGTGGAAATGGGCGACCAGGAACAGGCTGTTGTGCACGACGAAATCGGCCGGCGGCAAAGCCAGGAGCACGCCCGTCATGCCGCCGATCACGAATGTCAGCATGAAAGCCACCGACCACAGCATGGGCGTCGTGAAGCGTATGCGCCCGCCATACATCGTGAACAGCCAATTGAAGATCTTCGCGCCCGTCGGCACGGCGATGATCATCGTGGCGATGCCGAAAACGCCGTTGACGTCGCCGCCCGCGCCCATGGTGAAGAAATGATGCAGCCAAACCGTGAAGGAGATGATGCAGATCGCCATCGTCGCGATCACCATCGAGCGGTAGCCGAAGAGCGGTTTGCCGGAGAAGGTCGACACGACTTCCGAGAATACGCCGAAGGCCGGCAGCACGAGGATGTACACTTCGGGATGGCCCCACGCCCAGATGAGGTTGTTGAACATCATCGGGTTGCCGCCGGCGTCGTTGCTGAAGAAGTGGAAGCCGAGATAGCGGTCGAGGAGGACCATCGCGAGCGTGGCGGTCAGCACGGGGAACGCCGCGATGATGAGAAGATTCGAGGCGAGCGCCGTCCAGCAGAACATGGGCATGCGGCCGTAGCTCATGCCGTAAGTTCGAATCTTCAAAATGGTGGTGACGAAATTGATTCCGGTCAGCAGCGTGCCGACACCGGAGATCTCCAGCGCCCAGCAATAATAGTCGACGCCCACGCTGGGCAGATATTTGAACTCGGAGAGGGGCGGAAACGGCAACCAGCCGGTGCGGGCGAACTCGCCGATCACGAGCGAGGCGTTGACCAGAAGCGCGCCCGACGCCGTCAGCCACAGGCTCACGGAATTGAAGGTGGGAAAGGCCACGTCGCGCACGCCCAATTGCAGCGGCACGGCGAAATTCATCAGGCCGATGATGAGCGGCATGGCGCCGAAGAAGATCATCACCGTGCCGTGGGCGGAGAAAATCTGGTCGTAATGTTCGGGGGGCAGATAACCCGGCGCGTGATAGGCGATCGCCTGTTGCGAGCGCATCATGATCGCATCGATGAAACCTCTGAGCAGCATGACGAGGCCGAGCACGCAATACATGACGCCGATGCGCTTGTGGTCGACGCTGGTGATCCATTCCCGCCACAGATAGGGCAGGTATCCTCTGACGATGACCCAGACGACGATGCCGATCAGCACCAGAACCACGAACGCGCCGGAGAGCAGGGGAATGGGCTGATCGAACGGGATGGCCTGCCAGGTCAGTCTGCCGAGAAACCGCATCCGAGCGCTCCTAGTGCGGGGAATAATCCGGTATCGCGGTCGTCGTCTTCGGCCCGTTGCCGGGAGGAAGACGCTGCATGGCGACCGCTTCGAACAGATGCGGCGCCACATCGCGATAGGTGTAGGGCTTCGCCACGACGCTTTGCACCAGAAGCGCGCGGTAGGCTTTCTCGTCCAGCGAGAGGGCGCTCGTGTGCGCCGCCGTATCCGTCCAGCGCCGGAATGCAGCCGCGGGCACGGCGTCGACTTCGAAGCCCATATCCGCGAAGCCGTCGCCGCTGAATTGCGCGGACAGTCCATGGTAGGTGCCGGGATGCGCCGCTTCGAGATAGAGCTGCGTCACCATGCCGTTCATTGCGTAGATCTGGCTGCCCAGCCGCGGAATGAAGAACGAGTTGAAGACCGTGGCGGAGGTGATGTGGAAATGGACAGGCGTGCCCGCGGGCACGACCAGGCGGTTGATGCTGGCGATGCCCTGCGCCGGGTAGATGAACAGCCACTTCCAGTCGAGCGCGACGACGTCGACATCGAGGTCCTTTTGCTTGCTCGAAAGAGGCTGCGCGGGATCAAGCGCGTGCGAACCGATCCAGGCCATGCCGCCGAGGAACGTGATGACGAGCGCGGGAATGGACCAGACGACGAGTTCCAGGCGACCCGAATAGGACCAGCGCGGCAGATGAAGCGCCTTTTCGTTGGAGGCTCGATAATGCCAGGCGAAAAGCACAGTGGCCGCCAGCGTGGGGACGACGATGAGCAGCATGACGGCTGTGGCGTCGAGGAGGATCGTGCGGTCGCCTTGGCCCACGGGACCCGCGGGGTCGAGCACGCTGGGACCATTGCCGCACAGCAGAATGGATGCGGCGAAGAGGCCGGTCCCACGAGAAAGTAGCGCGCGCGTCCGCTCTGCCGGCACAGTCCCTTCCTGGCACCTGATTTCCGGTACCGTAGGAAAGTCGGCTGACTTCGATCCGTTCCTAACTTCCGGTTGCGCCAAAGCGGCGCGGGGATGGCGGCTTGACGGGCTCCGGGATCGGAAATTAGGCCCGGTCAGGCGAAACAGAACCGGGCTCACCAGCCCGTCCGACGCACTCTTCCGCAGCGCGGGCGAAATCCCTGGTAACAGGGACTTTAACGGCGACTTTGAAAAACGCGTCCGCGCGCGCCGCGCATCCGGACCTGCAACCACGGGCCTTTCTGCGATTCCGGCTCTCGCCCGCGTGGACATTATCAGGGCCGCGCTGGGAATTATTCGTCCGTATACGTCCTTTCTGGTTGGAGCAGACATCGCCAAAAGATTCACCGCAAAGGCACGGAGACACGGAGATGAGCCTATCCCCAAAATCGTGCGCCGACTTCAGCAAGATTCGTTGCGCGAGTGCGCGCAGGCAAACTTCGAAAGCAAGGCACGCAGTCCGCAACGTACTTGCTATCTCTGCGCCTCCGTGCCTCTGTGGTGAATCTCAAGGCGGCAACGCCGCGCGCCGCCGAAAGGCTCGCACCGGTTCAGTCTTCACACTGTCAAAGAGCAAACGCCGCGAGTCTGCGCCGCGGCCTTGTCGTTGTGAAGGTGAACCTTTCGGCGACACCGAAGATTTCCGGGCAAACGTCGGACGAACGGTGGACAAACGGGCGACGCGTCCACCGGTGGATAGCTATCGTCTCATAGAATTCCTGCAAGCGGCCTAGCGCTGCGATGCGGCCCCGGACGGCGCGCGAACGGCGGCATAGACCGCGTCGAACACCTTGAGCGTGTCCAGATTGGCAACGGGACCGACGTGTGTCGGGTCGTCGAGATAGAGCATGCGTTGATTGTCGCTCGTGAAGCGCGGCCAATCGGGCAATCCGTCGCCGTTCGGATTCCCGCTGCGTGCGAAGTCGATCCAATAGCGCGCCATGTCGTCGGCCAGAACGCGGTCGGCCTCGGTCCACGCCCATGGCTCCTGGTCCAGATGATCGAAGCTGTACCAGAGCTCGGCATAATGGCTCGGGCCCCAGCCGGCATAGACGGAATCCTTCGGGAACGGCGGGCTGTGCGTGAAGTGATAAACATAGACCGCGTTCTTGCCATGCGCCGCTTCGAGCTTCGCCCAGGCCCAAATGTCCCAACCGAAACGAAGATCGCGTTCGAAATCGAGGCGCGCGCGCACCGCTTCGGCGTCGGTCGCATGGGGATAGGCGGCGAGCAATTGCGGCGGCAACGCGCCCCAACGCTTGGCGATATCGGCTTCGAATGTCGCGGCCCGCACCGTGTCAAGATCGGTGATCAGCGAGCGGGCTTCGTCGGCGTTGGAGCCGATAAGGATCGGTACGTCGTTCTGTTCGCCGGCTGCGAACACATCGTAAGGCGAACGCGGCATAACATACGGCTCCAGGACCGGATGCGATATTTCGCCGGCTTTGCCTTTGAGGAGCGCGCCCGCGGGCAGTGCGCGCAATTCGGCAAGCGATTTCGCGCCGACGGACAGCGCGTAGGTTTCGCCGGCGCGTTCGGCGTTCGCCAACTGATAGTCGGGCGCAAGCTGCATGGGCTCGAACATGCCGCCGCTCTCGGCGATGGCGCGCTGGAACAAACCCTTGGCGAGCGGCGACGCCATCAGGATGCTGACCGATGCGGCGCCCGCGGATTGGCCCGCAATGGTGACGCGCGTGGGATCGCCGCCGAAGGCCGCGATGTTGCGCCGAACCCATCTCAGCGCCGCGACTTGGTCTTCAATGCCGTAATTGCCAGACGAACGGTGCGGCGATTCCGCCGTCAGCTCGGGATGGGCGAGGAATCCGAACGGCCCCACGCGATATCCGAAGGTGACGACGATCGCGCCGCGCGCTGCGAGCTTGTTGCCCCAATAGAGCGGCATGGACGCGGAACCGTTGAAGAAGCCGCCGCCGTAAATCCAGACGATCACCGGCAGGTTCTTGGCGTCGGCGGGCGCCCAGACATTCAGATAAAGACAGTCCTCGCTGGTTTTCGGCGGCGTCTCGCCCGGCATCGAAACGCCGGTCTGCATGCAGGCCGGCGCGAAGGTCTTGGCCTCGCGAACGCCGGTCCAGGGCGCGACAGGTTGCGGTTCGCGCCAGCGCAGGCGTCCTACCGGCGCCGCCGCATAGGGAATGCCGCGATAGACGACGAGAGATCGTTCCCGGACGCCTTCAACGGCGCCCGAGTCGAGCATAACTGGCGCCGCGACCGCCGCCGCGGGCACGAGCATCAGGAGCGCGGCGAGCGCGAGAGTCCGGGCATTGAGCATAGATTGACCTTCTACATGCGCTTCCTGCTCGAAGTTGTGTGTCGCACAGGGGAGGAGCAAGGTCGGCCGGCATCGGCTCGCACCAATCCGGGTGCGGGTTGTCACTTTTCCGGGGTTTCGGGGCATGCAAACGGCGAACGAACATTCCATGACGCAGCTTCAGAGCCCGTTTTCCGTGTCGCGGATGCTGGGAATCGGATTCCTGTTCTGGCTGGCGTTCCTGCTGTCGCTGGAGCCCGACAACGTCATCCGGGCCATGCGGGCAGGCGCGAACCTCGACTGGTCGCGGGAGACTATGCGGATATTGGGCGCGAGCCTCCTGGGCTCGGCGGCGACGCCGCTCCTGCTCGACCTGGTACGCCGCTTTCCCGTCGAAGGGGCGCATTGGCGCCGCCGTGTTCTGCTGCATGCGCTGGCCGGCACCGTGATCGCGGCCGGCCTCATTTTCGTGTCCTGCATCCTCGCCGGCTTGTTCCTGCCCACCGAGCATCGCCCGTTCGGCTCGGCGTTGCGTGGAGAATTGGTGTCGAACGGACCTCTGGTCGCGTTCTGCGTCTTGGCCCTTATAGCGCTCGTGCACGCGGTGCGTTTTTTTGAGCGGAGCAGGCCGCGGCCGGTGACGAAGCCATCCGCAAACTATCTTTCGGACATCGCTGTGCGGGAGCGCGGACAGGTGACGTTCGTCGACCTCGCGCATGTCGACTGGATCGAGACGCAAGGCAACTATCTGGCGCTTCATGTCGGAAGCACGGTGCACCTGGTCCGGGACAGCCTGTCACGTCTGGAAGGGCGTCTCGATCCTGCGCATTTTCTGCGGGTGCATCGCCGGGTTGTCGTTGCCGCAGACCGCATCGAAACGGTCACCCCGCTTGGTGCAGGCGATGCGCAGCTTCGTCTCAAGGATGGCGCCGAATTGCGCCTCAGCCGCAACTATCGCGGCGGCATCGAAGCCCTGCTGGCGGCGCGGAAGTGACAGTCCGGGTACTCGCTCACAGGTGACGCCGATTTCGGTGGTGAAATAAACTCCTTCGATCGGCGCGACCGAATGTTGAGCGCGTTCAACGCCTTCCGTCTAAAGGTTTGGCCCGTTGGCTGCAGACCCTGCAGCAGGGTATGGAAGGAATGATGTGACGAAGGCTTGCCTCTGCAGCCCCAAGGGACGATCGGTCCGCATCGAGTTATTGTAGATGGCATGCGCTTGCTCGTAACGAGTGCCAGTGGTGCGAACGGTAACGGCTATGGCGTTTTGCTCGCCTTCGACCATGGGGGCACGCCGCTCGGCGTGTTTGGCGACGACGATCGCATTGCCGATCCGCGTGGTCTTGCAGTGGAGAGCGACACGGGGCTCTTGTTCCTCAATAGCGGTGCCGATCGGGTCCTGGCGCTCGACTCACGTGGGAAGATCGTTCGCGACACCGGCCCTATCAAGGGACTAAATCCCGGGGGCGGCGTTTTTGGACCCGACCGTCGCTATTATATTGGCCGGCGCAGTGCGCGCACCATAATGGCACTTGCCAGAGAGTTGGACGGGGTGGGGGAGGATATCCTGCCGCCCGGTATCGTTCGGTTTCCGCGCGGGTTTGCCTTTGGCCGTGACGGTCGCTTGTTCCTCGCCTCTGGCGTCGGCCCAAATGGGGAAGGCGACAACACGATTGTCGCGATCGCACCTGGCGGACAGATATTATCGTCTTGTTTCGTAAGAGACTCCGAACTCAGCCCGTTGGACCTCGTGATCGCGCCAAACGGCAACATGGTCGTTTGCAGCGAGCGTCCCCTCGGCGCGGCTGACGCGACGACGACCGTTCGAGAATATGACTCAAGCGACGGCCGGTTGGTGCGCGTGTTTTCTCCAAATGGCTGCGCCGAATTTCGGAGGCCGCGGGGACTGCGTTTTGCCCCTGACGGGCATCTCTACTGCGTTGCCCAGGACGAAGTTGTCAGCTTCGATTTTGACAGCGGTTCGTGTTTGGGGGCGATAGTAAGATTCGATCGGCTCAACGGACAGGCGCTAGCGTTTTTCTGATCTATTTCACGCGGGCTTTCCCGCTGATCCCGGCGGCACGATACCTGTTCCTTGAAGTGAAGACAGCTCCACGGCGCACCGTGGGACGCCAGCAGATAATCATCGTGTCGCTCGTCTTGCCGACTCAGATCAAACTCGTCGTTTGTACACAGAACGGAAGACCCGTCATGCCGAGCATCCTGAAAGCGCAATTCGAAGAGGCGTCGGCGCGGTATGCCGATGTGAATGGGCTCAAGCGTGATCCGGACTGGTTCATGCTGAAGCTGCAGGAAGAGATCGGCGAACTGACGCAGATCTGGAACAAGCTCAGCGGCCGCGGACGCCGACAGGGCCGCACCGACGACGAACTCCGCCAGGCGCTGGCCGATGAGGCGGCCGACGTGCTGGGTCACATCCTGCTCTTCGCCGATCAGAACGGTCTCGATCTCGCCGCGGCGATCGAACGGAAGTGGCTATTCCGGCCGGAGGGCTAGCCGTTGCTTGGGGTGAAGTGCGGTTCTTCCTGTCGCACTATCCGTTGCTGGAATCTGCATGCTCGGTCTTGTCGCTGGATTCGTTTGGCGACACGGTGATGGTGTTGCAAGAGACCGTGAGATGCGAACCTTCCTTTTCGACTTGGATGGCACGCTGGTCGATCCCGTGATGGGCATTGTCGAGGCCTGCCAATACACCCTTGATAAAATGGGCCGTCCCGTCCCCGAAGCCCGCGAACTTCACTGGATTATCGGTCCGCCCATTCGGACATCGTTCCGGCAACTCTTGGGCGACGGAAGCGACGTCGAGGAAGGGGTCAGGCTTTATCGGGAGCGCTATGCAGCTGGCGGAATGTGCAACGCAACCGTCTACGAGGGTATCGAGCAGGCGCTCAGCGAACTCCAGCAGGGCGATACGACTATGTTCGTATGTACCGCCAAGCTGACGACTTTTGCGACGCGGATCGTCGAGCATTTCGGTCTCGGCGGGTACTTTGCGTCGATCTACGGCGCCGAACTTGCCGGCCGCTTCGAGAACAAAGCCGACCTGATTGCGCACATGATCGAGACGGAAGGTTTCGATCCGGAACTCGCCTGCATGGTGGGAGATCGCAGCCACGACGTCATTGCAGCCGCAGCCCATGGGATTCCAACGCTCGGAGCACTTTGGGGTTATGGCAGTCGCGACGAGCTGACGAGCGCAGGCGCGGCTGCGATTGTCGAGCGGCCCCATCACTTGCCGGCCGCCGTCGCGCAGCTCGATGCGTTTCGGACGGCGAAAGCCTAGGGGAAGGCGGAATTCGGCCTACGCGTCCAGCCGCCGCTAGTGCTCCCCGTGGCTGGTTAAATTGCGACGCGTTTTGCGGGCTCGAACACTCGGCACAATGCGCTCCCCCATGGGGTCGGGGATCGCGATGGCATTGAAGCTTTTCTGGCGGCGCGCAAGTGGCTGTGCGGATGGCCCGCTCGCGCGGGAACATAACCTGGCTTCAGTCAGGTCCGACGCACTCGCCTTAAAATTTCGTGGCCGGCGCGTTCACGATCGCGCAATTGTAGGTGCTGGATGGAATGGGAACGTTTCCATCCGATCTGTAGTAAGTACCGGATATTGTAAGGGTGCCTGCGGTGCGGTCGATATGAAGGTGGACGTCGCCTACGTCGTTGACGTTGTCCCAGTCGATAGCCATCGGACTGGTCGTTGCTGCCTTGCCGTTGACTGTTTTGTTCGTCAGGTCGACCGCCATCACGTCCATCGATCCGCATTGAAGAAATATCGTCTCTGCCTTGGCCGACCAGGCAGCCGTCGACGAGACGAAAAATGCGGCCACGACGCGCAGAACGTGCTTCATCAGAACCTTCCCGTAGCGAGAACGCGGCCGCCCGCAAATGCGCATCAGGACGGGCCCCCCAACATCCATGCGTTCCGCTCCACTTGCACGTGCGATGTCTCCCCCATCATGGCCCGGCCGCGCAATCCTCAACTGTGACGGACAAGTTAGTCTTTTTTCGCTCGATTCAAAAAACCGATCGCGAATTCCGACGATATGCAGCGTGTTTTTTTCACCGGAACAAACAAAGTACAATTGGTTAACGCTCTGTTAACCGAACGGGTGCACCATTTGTACGTTTTGGATTTGTTCCAGGATTCGCTAGCCCTAGTTACGAAGAGACCACAGCTAGATTCGCCAACCCCCTATATTCCCTAGGTTTTTCTTGACGGTTAAAGAAATCCCATGATATCCCATACCGTCCCATGGCTGCGATGAGACGGGCTCCAACGTTGGGTTGGGGGTGGTGCGGTCCCGGGACGTTGGGGATCCGGGGTTTATGTCTGGCCTGCCGTTCATTTCGACGATCGCGGGCTCGCTCGACGGGAAAGGGCGCGTGTGCATTCCCGCGGCCTATCGCCAGATCCTCGCGACACAAAACACGATCGGCGTCTATGTCTGCCCGTCCTTCACCGAAGATACGCTCGAATGTTTCGGCGACGACGTGCTGCAGGCCTTCAGCAACGCCCAGGCGCAGCTCGATCCGTTTTTCGCGCCCGCGCATGACGACAAGTCGTTTGCGGTTCTCTCGAACACGCAGCTTCTGACCGCCGACGAAAACGGCCGCGTGCGTCTGCCCGACGAGTTCATCGCGCATGCGGGACTCAAGGACCGTGTCAGCTTCGTAGGCCTCGGCCGCAAGTTTCAGATCTGGGACGCCGAGCGTTTCGCCGGACTTCGCGCCGAGAAACTCGCGCGGGCGCGCGCGTTGCGCGATCAGGGAGGTGTGCTGTGAGCGAAGGCCACGTCCCCGTCCTTCTCGCCGAAGTTCTCGAGGCGCTGAACCCGCGCAACGGCGCGCATTACGTCGACGGCACCTTCGGCGGCGGCGGCTATGCCCGCGCCATTCTCGACAGCGCCCGATGCCGCGTGCTCGGCATCGACCAGGATCCCGATGCCATCGCCCGCGGGAGTCTGATGGCGCTCGCCTACGAAGGCCGTCTCACGCTGGCGCTCGGCCGCTATTCGGAGATGGAGCGCCTGCTCGCCGACGCCGGCGAGAGCATGACCGACGGCGTCGTTCTCGATCTCGGCGTCTCGTCCTTCCAGATCGACCAGGCCGAACGCGGTTTTTCGTTCCGCCTCGACGGTCCGCTCGACATGCGCATGAGCCTCGAAGGTCCGTCGGCGGCGGATGTCGTCAACACGATGGACGAAGCCGAACTCGCGCGCATCATCGCAACGCTCGGCGAAGAGCGCTTCGCACGCCGCGTGGCACGCGCCATCGTCGCCGCGCGTCCGCTCTCGCGCACCGGCGAGCTGGCCGATGTCGTCGCCAAAGCGCTCGGCCCTCAGGCGCTGCGCCAGCCTATCCATCCGGCCACGCGCACTTTCCAGGCGCTGAGGCTCTACGTGAACGACGAGTTGGGCGAGCTCACGCGCGGGCTCGAAGCGGCGGAGCGCGTGCTGAAGACGCATGGCCGTCTCGTCGTCGTCGCCTTCCATTCGCTGGAAGACCGCATCGTCAAACAATTCCTGGTCGCGCGTTCGAGCGCCCGCCGCGAAGGCTCGCGCCATCTGCCCCAGCGCGGGCCCACGCATCGCCAGACGTTCAAGCTTCTCACCAGCCGCCCGACGACGCCCGGCGCGGCCGAGCTTGCCAGCAATCCCCGCGCCCGTTCCGCCAAGCTCCGCGTGGCCGAGCGCACTGCCGTAGCCCTAGCGGCCTAGGAGGAAAGACGATGATCCGGCTCCTCAACTTCACGTGCTTCGCGGTGACGGCGCTTGCCTGTCTCGCACTCTATCACGTGTCCGAACAGACGCGCATCGCCCGCGCCGAGCTCCGCGACACCGAGCGGAAGATCGCCGTCGAGCAGGAGGCGATGAAGGTGCTGCAAGCGGATTGGGTGCGCGTCTCCGATCCCTCACGCATCCAGCAGCTCGCAGCCGAGAAGCTCGGCCTCGGCGACACGCCGACGGTGGCGCTCGCATCGCTTGATCTCCTGCCGCGCCGCGGCGAGAACAAGGACGTCATCGCGGCGAGCGCAGAGGCGCCGGCGCGCGTCGCCGATCCGCGGCTGCAGAACGCGTCGTTACACACCGGAGAATAAGCCGTGGCGGCGCCCATGATCCAAAGGCGCATCGTCCTTTCGGCAGGCCTCCTCGTGATGGCCTTTGCCCTTGTGGGAGTCCGACTCGTCGACGTCATGGTGCTGAAGGGACGCGTCACGGGCGCGGCCGCCGACCTCGCCGACGGACCGCTCACGAAACGCGCCGATCTCGTCGACCGCAACGGCTGGCTGCTCGCGCGCAATCTTCCCGTCGCCGACCTCTACGCGCAGCCTTCGGCGTTCGAGGATCGCGCTGAAGCCGCCCGCGATCTCGCGCAGGCGACAGGCGCAAGCGAGCAGCGCCTCGACCGCGAGTTTCGCAGCAGGCATACGCATGTGCTCATCGCGCTCAGGCTTCCGCCCGATACGCAGGACCGCGTGAACCATCTGGGACTGCCCGGCCTCGAATTCGATCCTTCCGAAAAGCGCTACTACCCCCAGGGCTTCGCCGCCGTGCAGGTGATCGGTTCGACCGATCCGGACGGCAACGGCACGGCCGGCCTCGAGCTCGGCCTCGACCATAGGCTCAAGACCGCGACGAACGGCGTGGCCGTCTCGCTCGACATGCGCGTGCAATACGCGCTCAGCCACGAGATCGAGGAAGCGCGGAAGGAATTCGGCGCGCGCGCCGGCGGCGGCATCGTGATGAACGTCAATACGGGCGAGATCCTCGCCATGGCATCGCTGCCGGATTCGGAATCCGATCCCAGCGCGTTGCAGGGCGTCGATCCGCGGCGCAACCGCATGGCGGCGGACGATTACGAGCTTGGTTCCGTCTTCAAGATTTTCGCCTTCGCGCTCGCCATGGAAGATCACACCGTCCGCCTCGACGAGACGTTTCCCGTCGGCGCGGGCTTCAGAATAGGCCGCTACACCATCCACGACGCGGAGCGCATGCCGCCCGTTCTGGCCGCGCGCGATATCCTGGCGCTCTCGTCCAATCCCGGCACGGCGCAGATCGCGCTCCGCTCCGGCCCCGCGCGCCAGCGCGAATTCCTGGGCCGTCTCGGTCTTCTTTCCGCCGTCCAGTCGGAACTCCCGGAGCGGCAGAGACCGCTTTATCCGAAAAATTGGGGCGAGGTGGAAACGGCCACCATCGGTTTCGGCCACGGCATTTCGGTGACCCCGCTCGCCTTCGTGACGGCAGCGGCCACTATCGTTAACGGCGGGCGGAAGATCGTTCCCACCTTCCTCAGGCACCCCGAGGACGCCCGCGGCGAACAGCTGATCAAGCCGGAAACGAGCGCCGTCATGCGCGGGCTGCTGCGCTACGTCGTCACCAATGGCACGGGCAAAAAGGCCGACGTTCCGGGCTACGACGTGGGCGGAAAGACGGGTTCGGCCGAGAAGAACAACGGCCACGTGTATGTGGCCCACAGGCTCATCACGTCGTTCTGCGGGGTTTTTCCTATTGACGATCCCCGCTATCTCGTCTTCGTCATGCTGGACGAGCCGCATGGCACGAAAGAGACTTTCGGCGTGGCGTTGGCGGGCTATACCGCCGCGCCGCTCGCCGGAAAAGTCATCGCGCGCATTGCGCCGATGCTCGGTATGCCGTCCGCAGCCCCGACGCTCACGGCGACCAAAGAGAATTCATAATGGGACCATATTCGGGGAGCATTCTGACGGTGGGTAAGGTGGGCTCAAGTCCCATGGACATGATGAAGGGAATTGCAGGGCTCGCGAGCGACAGCCGCGAGGTGAAGCCCGGCTATCTCTTTGCCGCCTTGCCCGGCTCGCGTGCCGACGGCTCCCAGTTCATCGACGATGCGGTGAAGCGCGGCGCCACCGTGGTTCTGGGCCGGCCGCAGATCCGGCGCGATGCGGAAGCGCTCGGCGTGCGCTTCGTCTCCGACGAAAATCCCCGCGCGCGGCTGGCGCGCATGGCGGCCCAGTTTTTCGGCGCGCAGCCGAAGACCATCGCGGCCGTCACCGGCACCAACGGCAAGACGTCCATCTCCGTTTTCCTGCGCCAGATCTGGGACGTGGCAGGATTCAAGGCCGCGAGCATGGGCACGATCGGCGTGGTGACGAAAGACGGCGCACGCGCGCTGGCGCACACGACACCCGATCCCATCGAAACGCACCGCCTTCTGGCCGAGCTCGCGAAAAGCGGCATCGATCATCTGGCGCTGGAAGCGTCGAGCCATGGTCTCGATCAATATCGCCTCGACGGCGTCGACATCGCGGCGGTCGCTTTCACCAACATCACGCGCGATCACCTCGACTATCACGCCGATTTCGCGGCCTATCTCGCGGCGAAGCTGCGCCTGTTTTCCGAAGTGGCGCGCGACGGAGCCGCAGCGGTCGTCAACGCGGATGCCGCGCAGGCGGACGTTTTTGTCGCCGCGGCGCGCGCGCGCGGACTGCGCATCCTTACGGTCGGCGCGAACGGCGAAACGCTGAAGCTCGTTCATCGCGTACCCCATGCGGACGGCCAGACGCTGGACGTCGTCTACGAAGGCCGCACATACAAGATCGCGCTGCCGCTGGCAGGCGAATTCCAGGCCTCGAATGCGCTGGTGGCAGCCGGACTGGCGATCGCGCTCGGACAATCCGCCGACACGGTCTTCGCCGCGCTCACCCATCTCACGGGTGCGCCGGGGCGGCTGGAGAAAGTCGCCTACGCCAAATCGGGCGCGCCGATCTATGTCGATTACGCGCACACTCCCGATGCGCTCGAGACGGTTCTCAAAGCGTTGCGCCCGCATGTGGCGAACAGGCTCGCGGTCGTGTTCGGCTGCGGCGGCGACCGCGACAAGGGCAAGCGTCCCTTGATGGGCGAGGCGGCAGCGGAATTCGCCGACCGCGTCGTCGTCACCGACGACAATCCGCGCAACGAAGATGCGGCCGTCATCCGCCGGGAGATTCTCGCAGGCTGTCCCGGCGCCGTCGAGATCGGCGACCGCGCGCAAGCCATCCGCGACGGCATCGCCGGACTTGGACACGGCGATTGCCTCGTCATCGCCGGCAAAGGCCACGAAGCGGGGCAGATCGTCGGCGCCGACGTGCGTCCCTTCTGCGATCGCGACCAAGCGATCAAGGCGGCGGAATCGCTGGGAGGCAAGCGCGCATGACGGCGCTGTGGACCTCGCAGGATATGGAAGCCGCCACGCTGGGCGCGGTGTCGAAGCCGTTCGCAGTGACGGGGCTTTCCATCGACACGCGCACGATCAAGCCCGGCGATCTCTTCGTGGCGCTGAAAGGCGACGCGCGCGACGGCCATCAATTCGTGAAAGATGCGCTGGCCGCAAAGGCGGGGGCGGCGCTCGTGCAGCGCGCCGTGGCCGACGTGCCCGCGAACGCGCCGCTGCTGACGGTCGCCAACACGCAACGCGGACTTGAAGACCTCGCGCGCGCCTCGCGGGCGCGGACGCATGCGCAGATCATCGCCGTCACCGGCAGCGCCGGCAAAACGACGACCAAGGAGATGCTGCGGCTGGCCTTCGGCGCCCTCGGTCGCACGCATGCCTCGGCCGCGTCCTACAACAATCACTGGGGCGTACCGCTCAGCCTCGCCGCGATGCCGCAGAACACAGCCTACGGGATCTTCGAAGTGGGCATGAACCACTTCGGCGAATTGCGCGCGCTGGTAGGCCAGGTCCGCCCGCATGTGGCGCTCGTCACGACGATTGCGCCGGCGCATCTCGAATTCTTCGAGACCTGCGATGCCATCGCGGACGCGAAATCGGAAATCTTCGAAGGCATCGTCTCCGGCGGCTCGGCGCTCATTCCGGCGGATTCGCCCTATGCTGCGCGTCTGCGCGGGCGGGCGCGGCAGGCGCATGTGAGCCGCATCCTGAATTTCGGCAGCGGCGCGGAATGCGAAGCGCGTCTCGTGGGTCTCGAGGAGACGGACGAGGGCGTCAAAGTGCTTTCGCGCATCCTCGGCCGCGACGTGCATTTCCGCCTGGGTGCGCCCGGCGCCCACAATGCGTCGAACGCGGTTGCGGCGCTGCTGGCGGTCGCGGCGGTCGACGGCGATGTGCTGAACGCGGCGGCCGCGCTTTCGAATTTCAACGCGCTCAAGGGACGCGGCGAACGCTTCGATCTGAAGATTGCGGGCAAGCATGTCCGTCTCATTGACGAAAGCTACAACGCCAATCCGTCGTCGATGGCGGCGGCGCTGGGCAATCTCGGAACGGCGCAGGCGAAACGGCGCATCGCAGTGCTTGGCGACATGCTGGAGCTCGGTCCGGGCAGCGCCAGCCTGCATGCGAATCTCGCCGGAGCGGTCGAAGATGCGCGCGTCGATCTCGTTTTCCTGAGCGGTTCCGCGATGGCGGCGCTGTGGGAGAAAATTCCCGCCTCGCGCCGCGGCGCTTACGGCGCGAAATCCGCCGACATTGCGGACGCGCTCGTCGATGTCCTTCAGGACGGCGACGCGGTGCTCGTCAAAGGTTCATTCGGCAGCAAGATGGCCGTCATAGTCGAAGCGCTGAAAACGCGCGCGGGGGACTGATGTTTCATTATTTTCTGGTGCCATTGTCGGAGCATATCGGCGTCCTGAACGTCTTCCGCTACATCACGTTCCGCGCGGCGGGCGCGATCGCCACCGCGCTGCTTATTGCCTTCATGGTCGGTCCCGGCACGATCAACTGGCTGCGCATGCGCCAGGGCAAGGGGCAGCCCATCCGCACCGACGGGCCGCAGCGCCATGTCCTCGAAAAGCAGGGCACGCCGACGATGGGCGGGCTCATCATTCTCGTGCCGTCGATCATCGCCACGCTCCTGTGGGCCGATCTCACCGATCCCTATGTGTGGATCGCGGTCTTCGTGACGGTGAGCTTCGGCCTTCTGGGCTTCGCCGACGACTATCTCAAGGTGACGAAGCGCTCGTCGGACGGCGTATCGGGCCGCATGAAGCTCGCCGTGCAGTTCGCCGTTGCGATCTTCGCGAGCCTGGCCGTGATGCTGCTCGAAGCGCAGCCGCTCTCGGGCGCGGTCGCCATCCCCTTCTTCAAGACCGTTCTTATTCCTCTGGGCTACGGCTTTCTCATCTTCGGCGCACTGGTCATCGTCGGCGCCTCCAACGCGGTCAATCTGACGGACGGTCTCGACGGTCTTGCGATCGTGCCGGTGATGATCGCGGCGATGGCGTTCATCCTCATCGCCTATCTCGTCGGCAACGAGAAATTTGCGACCTATCTCCAGCTCAACTACATCGCCGGCACGGGCGAGCTCACCGTGTTCCTCGCGGCCCTGATCGGCGGCGGCCTGGGTTTCCTCTGGTACAACGCGCCGCCCGCCATGGTCTTCATGGGCGACACGGGTTCGCTGGCGCTGGGCGGCGCGCTGGGCGCCGTGGCCGTGGCCGTCAAGCACGAGATCGTGCTCGCCATCGTCGGCGGGCTTTTCGTCATGGAAGCGGTCTCCGTGATCGTGCAGGTCGCATCCTTCAAGATGACGGGCAAGCGCGTCTTCAAGATGGCGCCGATCCATCATCACTACGAACAATTGGGCTGGAAGGAATCCACCATCGTTATCCGCTTCTGGATCATCGCCGTCGTGCTGGCGCTGATCGGCCTGTCCACGCTGAAGCTGAGGTAGCGATGATCCCCGTCCGCACCTTCGCCAATGCCGACGTTGCCGTCTTCGGACTGGCGCGTTCCGGCGTGTCGTCGGTGGCGGCGCTGAAGGCGGGCGGCGCGCGCATTCTCGCGTGGGACGACAACCAGGCCGGCCGCGAAGCCGCCGAGAAAGCCGGCGCGCGCGTCATCCCGCACGAGCAATGGCCGTGGGAGCGTTTGAAGGCGCTGATCTTAAGTCCCGGCGTGCCGCTCACGCATCCTGCACCCCACGACGTCGTGGTGCGCGCGCGGGCTTCGGGCGTCGAAGTCATCGGCGACATCGAACTGTTCGCACGCGAGATCAGGCCCGATCCCGCCAAGCCCGGCCGCGCCCCCGTGATCGCCGTCACCGGCACCAACGGCAAATCGACGACGACGGCGCTCATCGGCCACATCCTCAACGCCTGCGGCTTCGCGGCCGAGATCGGCGGCAATATCGGAAAACCGGTGCTGGATCTGGCGCCGCCCAACGGCCGCACGATCTATGTGCTGGAAATCTCCTCCTATCAGATCGATCTGGCGCCCGGCCTCGAACCGGACATCGCCGTGCTGACGAATATCACGCCCGATCACATCGACCGTCACGGTTCGATGGAGAATTACGTCGCGGTGAAGGCGCGGCTCCTCGAGCGGACCGACGCGCAGGGCAATGCCGTCATCGGCGTCGACGATCCTTACACCGCCTCGATCCACACGCGGCTCGCGGCGCGCGGGCGCGCCGAAACCGTTCCCGTATCCGTCGGCAAGGTTCTGGGACGCGGCGTCTTTGCCGTCGACGGCGCGCTCTACGATGCCTGGGGCTCGCGCGCCTCCCGCGCCATGGATCTCTCGCTCGCCACGCATCTGCCGGGCGCGCACAACTGGCAGAACGCGGCGCTTGCCTTCGCGGCGACGAAGCCGTTCGTGAAAGACACGCGCTCCATCGTGCAGGCGATCGCGAGCTTTCCGGGATTGGCGCATCGCATCGAAGACGTGGGCCGCGTCGGCAAGGTGCGCTTCGTCAACGACTCCAAGGCGACCAACGCCGACGCCGCGGAGCGCGCGCTCGTCTGCTTCAACGACATCTTCTGGATCGCGGGCGGCAGGCCCAAGGCGGGCGGCATCGAAAGTCTCGTGCAGCACTTCCCGCGCATCCGCAAAGCCTATCTGATCGGCGAAGCAGCCGGCGAATTCGCGCGCACGCTGGACGGCCGCGTCACCTACGAGATCGCCGCGACGCTCGATCAGGCGGTGAACAGCGCTGCGGCCGACGCGCGGCTTGCCTCCGTCTCGACTCCCGTCGTGCTGCTGTCGCCCGCCTGTGCCTCGTTCGATCAGTTCCGCGATTTCGAAGCGCGCGGCGATGCGTTCCGCGCCGCCGTGAGCAAGCTCTCCCACCCCGCCGTGAAGGAAGCATCCTGATGCTCTCGCGCGCGGACAAAAGCGCCTTCGCGGTCTGGTGGTGGACGACGGACCGTCTCGCCTTCTCCGCCATGATCGCGCTCATCGCCATCGGATTGATGCTGGCCTTTGCCGCGAGCCCCGCGGCTACGGGCAGCGCCATGACGGCCGGCGATTTCCGTTTCGCCGCGAAGCAGATCGCATTCGCGGGCGTGGCGCTGATCATCCTCATGTTTGCGTCGGCCCTGTCGCTCAAGGCCGTGAAGCTGTCGGCCGCCGTCGTCTATGCCTTGGCGCTGGTCGGCTCGACGCTGGTGCTGTTCACGGGCGGGGAAGTGCTGGGGGCCAAACGCTGGATCGATTTCGGCTGGATGACGCTGCAGCCGTCGGAGTTCCTGAAGCCCGGCTTCGCCGTGCTGGGTGCGGCCATCCTCGCCGACAAGGCGAAGATGATTCTGCCGAAGGAGCTCATCACCTTTCTTCTTATATCGCCCGCGCTGGTGGTCCTGATCCTGCAGAACGACGTCGGCCAGACGGGACTGCTGTTCGCGCTGTGGGGCGCGCTTCTCTTCTTTAACGGCGCATCGCTGGCGGCGACCGGCGCACTGGCGGGCGTCACCGCCGGATTGGGCGTGCTGGCTTACTTCTTCGAGAGCCATGTGCGCCACCGTGTCGATCAGTATCTCTCGCACGACAAGACGGGCGGCGGTTATCAGACGGGCCTTGCGCTCAAGGCCTTCGCGCATGGCGGCTGGACAGGCGTCGGTCCCGGCGCGGGCACGGTGAAGTATCATATCCCCGACGCGCATTCGGATTTCATTTTCGCCGTCGCAGGCGAAGAGTTCGGATTTGTGCTCTGCGGCGCGATCGCGGTGCTTTTCTGCGTTTTGACCGTGCGCCTGCTGCTGCGTTCGGCGCGCGGGCGCGACGCCTTCACGAGCCTTGCGGGCGCGGCGCTGGCGACGGTCGTGGCGCTTCAGGCCTTCATCAACATGGGCGTGGCGACGAGCCTTCTGCCGGCGAAAGGCATGACGCTGCCGTTCATCTCCTATGGCGGTTCGTCGCTCTTTGCGGTGGCGCTGACGATGGGCTACGCGCTGTCCGTCACGCGCCAGCGTTCCAGGATCGGCGAGCGCGAGCACGAGATGTTCGGCTTCCTGAAGGAGGCGCAGGCATGACGACGATCGTGCTCTCCGCGGGCGGAACAGGCGGCCATCTTTTTCCGGCGCAGGCGGTGGCGGCGGAGTTGATGAAGCGCGGCCGCAAGATCGTCGTCATGACGGATGCGCGCGGCACGCAATATCCGACCTATTTCCCCGGCGCCTCCATCGAGATCGTGCCGTCGGCGGCCTTTTCCGACCGCTCCATCCTGGGCCTTGCGACTGCGCCGTTCGAGATCCTGGCCGGCATCGTTGTCGCAACACTGAAGCTAGCGCGCACGCAGCCCGCGGCGGTGGTTGGCTTCGGCGGCTATCCAAGCCTGCCGGTGATGATTGCGGCGTGTCTGGCGCGTTTGCCCACCGTGATCGTGGCGCCGGATGCCGTGCTCGGCCGCGCCAATCGCGTCGTGGCCAATTATGTGCGCGCCATCGCCGGCGGCTTTCCGCTGAAGCGTTTCCTGCCCAAAGACATGTCGAAGGTGGTCTATACCGGCAATCCGGTCCGGCCCGAAGTCGTGGCTTGCAAGGACGCGCCTTACGATGTGCCGACGGCGAACGGTCCTTTGCGGCTGCTCGTGTTCGGCGGCAGCCAGGGTGCGCGCGCGCTCAGCGAGATCGTACCGGCGGCGATCGCGCTTCTGCCCGTGGACATGCGCGCGCGGCTCGACATCGTGCAGCAATGCCGTCCGGAAGATTTGGAACAGGTGCGCGCCGCTTATGCGAAGAGCGCCATGAAAGCGGAGCTCGCGCCGTTCTTCAACGATCTGCCGCAGCGCATGGCGAAAGCCCATCTCGTCATCGGCCGTTCGGGTGCCGGCACGGTTGCGGAGTTGATGGTGATCGGCCGGCCTGCGATCCTCGTGCCGCTGCCGCATGCGCTCGACGACAACCAGACGCCCAACGCCGATGCGCTGGCCGATGCCGGCGGCGGCTGGCGCGTGGCGCAGAAGGATCTCAGCCCTCAGAAACTCGCCGAGATGCTGCAGACGGCCTTCGCGAACCCCGGCGACCTCGCCAAGCGCGCCGCCGCGGCGCACGCTGCGGGAAAGCCCGACGCCGCCGCGCGTCTCGCCGATCTCGTCGACCGGATCGGAGGCGCATGATGGGCGGATCTCCGACGCGCGTTCCCTTCGACATCGGCACGATCCATTTCATCGGCATCGGCGGCATCGGCATGAGCGGCATCGCCGAGATCATGCACAATCTGGGCTACCGCGTGCGCGGCTCCGATGCGGTCGACAACGCCAATGTGAGGCGCCTGCGCGCGCTCGGCATTCCCGTCGTCGTCGGCCATTCGCCGGACAACCTCGGCGACGCGGTCGTCGTCGTCTATTCGTCGGCCGTCAAACCCGGCAATCCCGAATTCGATGCGGCGCGGGCGAAGAAGCTCCCGCTCGTGCGTCGCGCCGAGATGCTGGCCGAGATCATGCATCTGAAGAACTGCGTCGCGATCGCCGGCACCAACGGCAAGACGACTACGACGACTTTGGTCGCGGCGCTGCTCGATGCGGGTGGTCTCGATCCGACCGTCGTCAACGGCGGCATCATCAACGCCTACGGCACCAATGCTCGCCTCGGCGCGGGCGAATGGGTGGTCGTAGAGGCCGACGAAAGCGACGGCACCTTCCTGCGCCTGCCTGCAACCGTCGCCGTCGTCACCAACGTCGATCCCGATCATCTCGACTATTACGGAACCTTCGAACGCATGCGCGATGCGTTCCAGCGCTTCGTCGAGCACGTGCCGTTCTACGGTTTCGCCGTGATGTGCCTCGACCATCCCGAGGTGCAGGCGATGATCGGCCGCATCGAGGATCGCCGCCTCATCACCTACGGCTTCAGCCCGCAGGCGGATGTCCGCGCGGTCAATGTCGGCTTCTCCGAAGGCGCCTCGCTGTTCGACGTGGTCATCGTCAATCGTCGCAAGGGCACGACCGAAAAGATCGAAGGCGTGAGCCTGCCCATGCCGGGCGAACATAACGTGCAGAATTCGCTGGCCGCGATCGCGGTGGCGCGCGAACTCGGCATTCCGCTCGATACCATCCGACAGGGCCTGGGCCGCTTCGGCGGCGTCAAACGGCGCTTCACGCGCGTGGGCGAGTGGAACGGCGCGGCCATCATCGACGATTACGCGCACAATCCCTTCAAGATTGCCGCCGCGCTGAAGGCAGCGCGCCAGGCCTATGCGGGTCCCATCGTCGCCATCGTGCAGCCGCATCGTTTCACGCGCCTCAGGGACACGTTCGAGCAGTTCTGCGCCTCGCTCAACGATGCCGACGTCGCCGTCATCGCGCCGGTTTACACTGCAGGCGAAGCGCCTATCGAAGGCTTCGATCGCGACAGCTTCGCCGATGGCCTGCGCGCGCACGGTCATCGCAATGTGCTGGTGATTGACGGACCGAACGATCTGCCGGCCATCGTGACGGCCTGGGCTGCGCCCGGCGGCGCCGTCGTGTGTCTGGGCGCAGGCTCGATCACGCAGTGGGCGGCGGGCCTGGAAGCGGCGCTGAAAGCGAAAGGAGAGGCGGCGTGATGATCTCCCGCATCCCAGAAACGCTGCCCAAAGTGCGCGGCACCTACACCGAGAACGCGCCGCTGAAGGACCTCGTATGGTTCCGCGCCGGCGGCCCCGCGGAAATCCTCTTCCGTCCGGCGGACGCCGACGACCTGGCGCATTTTCTTGCGGCGAAGTCGCGGGAGCTTCCCATCACAATCATCGGCGTGGGCTCCAACCTTCTCGTGCGCGACGGCGGCATCAAGGGTGTGGTCGTGCGCCTCTCTGCCGCCTTCGGGCGAATCGCGATCGAAGGCACGCGCATTCGCGCAGGCTCCGCGGCGCTGGACGCGGTGGTGGCGCGTGCGGCGGCGGATGCAGGTCTCGCTGGGCTGGAATTTCTCCGCGGCGTGCCGGGAACGATCGGCGGCGCGCTGCGCATGAACGCCGGCTGCTACGGCAGCGAGATCAAGGACGTCTTCGTCGAAGCCGCCGCCATCGATGCGCGGGGCGACAAGCGTGTGCTCGATGCGGATGCGATGGCCTTCCGCTATCGCAAATCCGGAGCGGGCGAGGATCTCGTCTTCGTCGAAGCCGTGCTCGAAGGCAAAAGGGACGAATCGGAAGCCGTGCGCGCACGCATGAACGCGCTGGTCGATCAGCGCGAGGCTTCGCAGCCCGTGAAATCGCGCACCGGCGGATCGACGTTCAAAAATCCGGATGGGCACAAGGCCTGGCAGCTGATCGATCAGGCCGGCTGCCGCGGCCTCAGCCACGGCGGCGCGCAGGTCTCCGAGAAGCATTGCAACTTCCTGATCAACACGGGCGATGCCACCGCCGCCGACATCGAAGCTTTGGGCGAAGAGGTGCGGGCGCGGGTGAAAGCGAAATTCGGCGTCGAGCTCGAATGGGAAATCAAACGCGTGGGTGTGGCATGACGGGTTTCAAGCGGGTCGCCGTATTGCTGGGCGGACGTTCCGCGGAGCGCGAGGTGAGCCTCGTCTCCGGCAAGGGCTGCGCGCAGGCCTTGCGCGAGGAAAGTTTCGACGTGATCGAGATCGATCCCTCGGAGCATCTGGAGCAACAGCTCGTCGCCGCCCGGCCCGACGCCGTGTTCAACGCGCTGCATGGCCGCTGGGGCGAAGACGGCTGCGTGCAGGGCCTGCTCGAGCTGATGCGCATTCCGTACACCCATTCGGGCGTGCTGTCGTCGGCGCTCGCCATGCACAAGCAGCTCGCCAAGGATGTGTTCCGCGCCGCGGGCCTTCCGGTGGCGAAAAGCATCGTCGCCGATCGCCGTGCCGCCAGCGCCCAGCATCTCATGGAGCCGCCCTATGTGGTGAAGCCCGTAAACGAGGGTTCGAGCGTCGGCGTCTTCATCATCCGCAAGGGCGACAACCGTCCGCCGGCCGAGCTCGGCAGCGAGACTTGGAATCTCTCCGATGCGATGATGATCGAGGAATACGTGCCGGGCCGCGAATTGACGGTTGCAGTTCTGGGCGGCCGCGCGCTCGCCGTCACGGAGATCCTGCCGACGACGACCTTCTACGATTACGAAGCGAAATATGCGGCCGGCGGCTCGAAGCACGTCATACCGGCCAGGATCCCGGCCTCCGTCACCGAACAGGCCATGCGGTTCGCCGAGATGGCGCATGCAGCGCTCGGCTGCCGCGGCGTCACGCGCACGGATTTCCGCTACGACGATTCCGGCGGCAAGCACCGCCTCGTCACGCTCGAGATCAACACACAGCCAGGCATGACGCCGACCTCGCTCACGCCGGAGCAGGCCGCGCATACGGGCATGAGCTATCAAAAGCTCTGCCGCTGGATCGTGGAGGATGCCTCATGCGATCGGTGAAGGCGCAGCGGAAATCGCGCGGCGCCGTCCGCACAAAACCCAACCGCCGCGGCGAGGGCTCGAAGCGCGCGCCGGCCGAACGCATCGTGCTCGGCACGAGGAAGCCGCCTCGCGACGGATTCTTCACGCGGCTCTGCGAAAGCCTGCCCGAATTCCGTCTGCCCCGCCGTCCGATCCTGCATCTGACCTGGCTCCTGCTGCTGGCCACGCTCGTCGCCGCCCTGTTCGCGGGCGGTTACATCTCGGGCGCGTTCAAATCGGTCGGGCGCGGCATCAACGCGGTCGTCGCGGATGCGGGCTTCGGTATCTCGTCCGTCCATCTTGCCGGCAATGTGCGCACCCAGCCATCCGAGATTCTGGCGGCGCTCGGATTCGAGCCCGGCCAGTCGATCTTCGGCGCCGATGTGCAGGCGGCGCGCCAGCGGCTGCTGCAGCTGCCCTGGGTCGCCGACGCGGAAGTGCGCCGGCAGTTCCCGGACTCCATCGCCGTCTCGCTGAACGAGAAACTGCCTTTCGCGCTGTGGCAGACGCCGTCGGGCACGTTCGTCGTGGAGCGCTCGGGCCGCGTGATCATCAAGACCGACGCCTCGGCCTTTCCGCACCTGCCGCTTTTTCTGGGCGACGGCGCGCCGGAGTCGGGCGCCGAGCTTGTCGACCAGATCGCGCAGCACCGCGCGGTGGTGGCGCGCGTCAAAGCCATGCAGCGTGTCTCGGACCGGCGGTGGAATCTCCTGCTCGACGACGGCGTCGTGGTCGAGCTTCCCGAAACCGGCTGGCAGAAACAGCTCGACGTGCTCGAGAACTTGATCGTCGACAAAGGCGTGCTCGAACGTGACATTATGGAAATCGATTTGCGGTCGCCCGACGATTTCTGGTTCCAGCTGAAGAACGGCGACAAACAGCAGATGACGCGGGGGAACGCGACCTGATGGGCGAGACAGTGCGCATGCGTGCGAGCGGCGAGAAGACGGCGGCCTTCCGGCCGGGGCAGGTGGCAGCCCTCGATATCGGCTCCACGAAAGTCGTCTGCCTGATCGGACGCGCGGAACCGGGAAACCTGCGCGTGACAGGCGCGGCGCTCAGGGAGTCGCAAGGCCTGCGTTCTGGAACTGTGACAAGCCTCGAAGACGTAGAGGACGCCGTCGGCGAAGCGGTGCAGGCGGCCGAGAACCTGGCCGACACGCGCATCCAGAACGTCCTGATCTCCGTCAATTGCGGACAACCCGCAAGCGTGACGGCGCGGGCGGCGCTGGCGCTCGACGGCGATCTCGTGTCCGACAGGCATCTGCATGCGCTCCTGGGCGAAGGCCGCGCACGTTGCGCGGTCGAAGGCTATGAGCTGATCCAGTCCGCGCCGACCTCCTATGTGGTCGACGAGGCTCGCGGCGTGCGCGATCCGGGCGGCATGTATTGCCAGCGCATCGGCGTCACCATGCACGCCGTCGCGGTCAAGCCGTCGCCGCTCCAGAATCTGCGCCTCGCCGTCGAGCGCCGGCACCTGACGGTCGCAGCCGCGCTCTTTGCACCTTATGCGAGTGGGCTTGCCACGCTCACGCCGGACGAGATGCAGCTCGGCGCCACCGTCATCGACATGGGCGGCGGCGTCACCTCCCTTGCCGTCTTCATCGAAGGCGCGCTCGTCCATGCCGACGTCGTGCCGATGGGCGGCCAGCATGTGACGGCCGATCTCGCGCGCATGCTGGCGGCACCCGTCTCCGCCGCGGAGCGCCTCAAGACGCTTTACGGCGCGGCCCTGGGCGACATCGAGAGCGGCACCGATGTGGTGGCCGTGCCGCAGATGGGCGAGGACGGCGACGAATACGCGGTCCGGGTTCCGCGCTCCATGCTGACGCGAATCATTCAGCCGCGTCTGGAAGAGATTTTGGGCGAAGTGCAATCCAGATTGCGCGCCAGCGGCTATGACGTGGCTGCCGGGCGGCGCGCGGTGCTCACGGGCGGCGCGTCGCAGGTCGCAGGCATGCGCGAACTGACTCAGCGCGTCCTCAATAAGCAGGTGCGCATCGGACGGCCCAGGAGCTTCACCGGGCTGCCGGCATCGTCGACGGGACCCGACTATGCGACGGCCGTCGGCCTTCTGATGGCCGGCGCCACGATGCCGCCTGAGGCACTGAATCCCGATTTGGCAAATCTTCCGCCGGAGAGACATCAAAACAGTTTCTTTCGGCGTCTTGCTGGTGGATTGTTTGGGTGATTCGCAAATCAGTAACCAAGATTAAGACAGTGTTGGGCGACGTTGGGTTTGTTCGGACCGGTAGACGGCAAGGAGATTGAGCGATGACGATCAAACTGAGAGCGCCCGAGACTACGGAGCTCCGCCCCCGCATCACGGTTTTGGGCGTCGGCGGCGCCGGCGGCAACGCCGTCAACAACATGATTGCCTCCAAGCTCGAAGGCGTCGACTTCGTCGTGGCCAACACCGACGCGCAGGCACTCGCGCAGTCCAAGGCCCAACGGCGCATCCAGATCGGTGCACAGCTGACCGAAGGCCTGGGCGCGGGCGCGCGCCCCGATGTCGGCCGGGCGGGCGCCGAGGAATCCCTTGAGGAGATCCTCGAGCAGCTTGCCGGCTCGCACATGGTCTTCATCACCGCCGGCATGGGCGGCGGCACCGGCACGGGGGCGGCGCCCGTCATCGCGCGCGCCGTGCGCGAGCAGGGCATCCTGACCGTCGGCGTCGTGACCAAGCCTTTCGCCTTCGAAGGCGACAAGCGCATGCGCATCGCCGAGACGGGCATCGAAGAGCTTCAGGCGTTCGTCGACACGCTCATCATCATCCCGAACCAGAATCTCTTCCGCGTCGCCAACGACCGCACGACCTTCAGCCAGGCCTTTGCCATGGCGGACGACGTGCTGCATTCGGGTGTGCGCGGCGTCACCGACCTGATCGTAATGCCCGGCCTCATCAACCTCGACTTCGCCGACATCAAGACCGTCATGTCCGAGATGGGCAAGGCGATGATGGGCACGGGCGAGGCGGAAGGCGAGGAGCGCGCGCTCAAGGCCGCGGAAGCCGCCATCTCCAATCCGCTGCTCGACGACGTTTCGATGAAGGGTGCCCGCGGCGTCCTCATCAACATCACGGGCGGCCCTGACATGATGCTGTTCGAAGTCGACCAGGCCGCGAACCGCATCCGCGCCGAAGTCGATCCCGACGCCAACATCATCTTCGGCGGCACGATCCTCGAGAACATGGAAGGCCGCCTGCGCGTCTCCGTGGTCGCGACCGGCATCGAAGCCGAAGCCATGCAGAAGACCGCGCCCAACAATGTCGAGCCGCTCCGCCCGCATCGCCGGGTGACCGCGCCGCCGCTGCCCGTGCGGCCGGAAACGAAAACCCCGGAAGTGCGCGCGGTGGCGAGCCCCGTCCATCACCAGATGGAAACGCTGCAGCAGGAACTCGCCCACCGTCAGCCCATCGAACAGCCCATGCCGCTCGGCACGCAGGCCGCGCCGATGATGGCGGACGAGGAACCGGCGCCGGTCTACCACACGGTTGTGCGCACGGCGCCCGTCCGCCAGGCGCAGCCGGAACCGGAAGAAGCGCCCAAGCGCCGCTTCGGATTCTTGGGCCGTCGCGAGAAAAAGCCGGAACCCGCGCGTGTCGAACCCGTGCAGGTGCAGCGTCAGCCGCAGCAGCGCGCGACCGCGCAGATCATCCAGCGCGGCGCCCAGCCCGAGCCGCAGCGCGGCGCGGATACCGGCGACGATCTCTTCCCGGAACACAAGAAGGACGATCAGTTCGAGATACCGGCCTTCCTGCGCCGCCAGACAAACTAATTTTGCCGAATTGATTTTGGCGAATTGAGCGCCGACGCCCCCCGCTTTATAGAGGGGTGTGACCCGACGGACGATTGCGCGCGAAGTATATTGCGACGGTGTGGCCCTGCACGCCGGAACGCGCGTGCGCATGACACTGGCGCCTGCGCCGGCTGGCAGCGGCGTCGTCTTCCGCCGCAGCGATCTCGGAAACCGCGAAATCCCGGCCTTCTACGCCAAGGTCGCCGAGACGCGGCTGGGCACCGTCATCAATGACGGCAATATCAGCGTCGGCGTCATCGAACATCTGATGGCGGCGGTCGCAGGACTTGCGATCGACGATCTCGTCGTGACGCTCGACGGTCCCGAACCGCCCATCCTCGACGGCGACGCCCGGAGCTACGTCGCGCTGTTCGACGAGGCCGGTCTGAAGGAAACGCCGGGCGCGCGCCGCGCCCTCAAGATACGCAAACGGGTGACGGCGGAAGCGGGCGAGGCCTATGCCGTGCTCTCACCGGCCGACACGCTGTCGTTCGACTTCGACATTCGCTTCGCCTCGCCCGTCATCGGCGCGCAGTTTCTCTCCTGGACGTTCTCGACCGACGGATTCCGGCGCGACATCGCGCCGGCGCGCACGTTCGGTTTCGTGTCGGAGCTCGAGACGCTCAACAAAATGGGACTCGCCAAAGGGGCATCGCTCGACAACACGCTCGCCATCGAAGGCGACAAGGTCGTCAATCAAAAGCTGATGCGTTTTCCGGACGAGTTCGTGCGTCACAAGATTCTCGACGCGTTGGGCGACCTCGCGCTCGCGGGCGCGCCCGTCATCGGGAAATTCGAAGGTCATCGTTCCGGGCACGCGCTGAACAATCAGCTGCTGCGCGCGATGTTTGCGGATAGCGCGAATTACGCGTGGGTTGAACGCTGAGTCCACCTCCCCGCAAGGGGGAGGTGTCGCGCGCAGCGCGAGGGAGGGGGCCTAGTTCCCGTTCAGCCGGCGGCCGTCGTGATCCTTGAGCGCGCGCATGAGGGTCGTCACGGCGCTGCGCAGACTTTCGTCCTTGATCTCGAGAAAGTTCCGCACCAGTTCGATGGCGGCGCGGTTGTGCCCGCCATGCGGCAGCGGTTCGTCCGGCTCGTCGCCGGCGTAGCCGTCGAAGAAATACGAAATCCCGACGTCGAGCGCGGCGGCGATCTCGAACAGGCGCCCGGCGCTGATGCGGTTGGCGCCGGTCTCGTATTTCTGGATCTGCTGATAGGAAATCTGCAGCGTCCCACCGAGATCTTCCTGGGTCAGACCGAGTTCCGCGCGGCGTTCGCGGATCCGTTCGCCGACGTGAAAGTCGACGCGTTTCCCATCCGATAGAAATCTCACCATGGCGCATCCCCGAGCGAATTCATTGCTACCGATACGCTGCTCGGTTGTGGGATGGATCACCGGCGAGCGTAAAATAGTCGACGTGGCCCTACACGATCATCATTAACACACAAACATGAGTGTACAACTTCTAAGACCCTCGGTTCCTTTGCCTTTCAGATTTTAAAGGCAACCTTTCGGCACGGGGTCTGGACCGG